>CAWIWT010000036.1:0-34779 GCA_963839725.1 uncultured Alphaproteobacteria bacterium
CACCCAATCCGCCGAGGATGAACGTGAATTCACCGATTTGTGCGCGCCCGCCGGTAATGGTCAGCGCCATGCTCACCGGATAGCGCAGGAACAGGATGACTGCGAAGGCGATCAACGATTTGCCGACGACGATCGTCGCCACCACACAGAACACATCGAAAGGCTTTTCGACGAGGACCATCGGATTGAACAGCATTCCTACCGAGACGAAGAACAGCACGGAAAAGGCGTCCTGCAGCGGCAGCAATTCGGCGGCCGCCTTGTGGCTCAGATTGGACTCGCCAAGCACCAGCCCTGCAAAGAATGCGCCGAGCGCGAATGACACACCGAATACTCTCAGCCGAGCCATAGGCAATGCCCAACCGCCAGCGCCAGCACGGTGAGGGTGAAGAGCTCTCGCGAACCGGTGCGCGCCACCGTTCTCGAAACCCATGGCACGATCCTGGGACCAAACATCATTGCCAGGCCGGCAAAGACCGCGACCTTGGCAAGCGTGATGAAGATCGTAAGCGGCAGCGATTGATCGCCGGCATCCACGCCATGCCCGGCAGCACTTGCGCCGCCTCCGCCTCCGGCAAACGCCTCCGCCAGTATCGGCAACAGAACCAGCGCCAGAACTGTCACCAGGTCTTCGACGATCAGCCAGCCGACAGCCGCCCGTCCGGCAGGCGTATTGAGCTGATTGCGTTCCTCGAGCGCCTAGCTGAACGATACTGCCACAGCAAGACTGAGGCCCAGCACAATTCCCGCGGCAAGCCCCCATCCCCAAAGCCAGGCGAGAGCGATGCCGAGCGGCGTTGCCAAGATAATCTGGCCAACCGCGCCAGGTATGGCGACACCGCGCACAGCGAGCAGGTCGGAGACGGAGAAAAGCAAACCGACGCCGAACATCAGGAGAATCACGCCCATTTCGGCAAGCTGGCCGGCCAACTCGCTATCAGCGACGAAGCCCGGCGTGAATGGACCTATCATGATGCCGGCGACGAGAAACCCGACGAGCGGCGGCAAGCGCAGGCGATCGGCGATGTAGCCGAACACCGACGCGAATACGAAGCACACGGCTACGGTGGCGATCAGAGTAACCTGATGATCCATTCCATCCCTTTGGACCGGAGCCACATTTCGTCATAGCGGCCAGCGCCCGTCAAATGCCTCAAAACGTGTAGATGCCGCAAGGTAGCGATACCATGCCTTGACATTGGAGCCGCTTGGCCCGACTTCCTCTATTTCGGCGGGATTGGGTTTCATAGCAGACTTTAGGTCGTGAACTCATAAATATGATCGAACTGGCGCTGGAAACGGCAAAGAGATGCAAGGAGCGCGAAGGTCGGGGTCTAGTCCGCGGCCGAGCGGTTCGACGCGGCGGGTCGCAGCCGTTTCGGCGTCCCGCGGAAGTGGTCCCTGTGCGGATATTTTGTCGTGAAGGACTTGACAGCCGAGAGCCCTCCTGCGCTTCGCTTCACGTATCCGAACAGATGGCCTCACACCATTCCGACATCCGACCAGATTATGAGTTCACCACCTAGTTCGCCGCAAGGGAGAAGACTCAATGCCTGAGGCTCGACGGTCCACGATCGACGCCGGAGAAGTGGAACGCTTCTCCGCCCTTTCCGCCGAATGGTGGAACCCGAACGGCAAGTTCCGCCCGTTGCACAAATTCAATCCCGTCAGGCTGTCCTACATCCGCGATCAGGTTGCGGCGCGAATCGGGCGCGACCCGCATGCCGCCGCCCTTTCGCCGGCCTGCGCATTCTCGACATAGGGTGTGGCGGCGGCCTGCTCTGCGAACCGATGTCGCGGCTTGGCGCGGACGTTGTGGGCGCGGATGCATCGGCCACCAACATCGAGGTCGCAAGGCTTCACGCCGCCGAAGCCGGCGTCACTGTCGACTATCGCGCCGCGGCGGCGGAAGACCTCGCTGACACAGGTGAGAAATTCGACGTCATCCTCAACATGGAAGTCGTCGAGCACGTATCCGATGTCGGCCTCTACATTTCACGCTGCGCTGAGATGGTGAAGCCGGACGGCATCATGTTCGTCGCCACCATAAACCGCACCTTGAAGGCGCTGGGATTGGCCATCATCGGTGCTGAGTATGTCCTGCGCTGGCTACCGCGCGGAACGCATGAATATGGCAGACTGGTTCGTCCGGACGAACTCGAAAAGGCGCTGGCAGACGCGGGCATGTCGATCGCCGACCGCACGGGTGTATCACAATCCGCTTGCCGACCGCTGGCAGCGGTCCAAGGACATGGATGTTAACTACATGGTTTTGGCGGAGAAGCGGCCCGCCGCCTGACGCATGTCGCCCAAAAGTGCCTCGCGGTTTTGGGGCACCGACATGCGCAAACTTTGATCTTCAGCTTCTGCTTTGCGCCCTCGTCGTCATCGACACGCCGACGAAAATGATCGCCGCACCCGTCCAAGTGAGCAACTGGTAGCGCTCACCAAGCAACAGCGTGCCGGACAACAGGCCGATCGCCGCCGCCACATAGCCGATCTGGCTGAGGTATATAGGCCCGCCGACCGCTTGCAAGCGAAAGAAAAAGGCAAACATCGCCGATGCCGAGGCGATCTGCGCGGCCACCAGCAATGGCAGGCCGGTAAGTGCGTTGAACGCTCCTCCCTGCCCTGAAACGACGATGCCCACTATCAACATCGCAGCAGCGGCAAGGTGGCTGCCGACCGCAAGTTCGATCGGACCGGTGCCTTCCGGCCAATCGAAGGTGCGGTAGACGTTGCCGATGGCAAGGCTGACCGGGATGAGCAGCCCGATCAGCACCCAAAAAAGCGCCGCCGGCTGACCCGCCTCGCCGCGTGTGGTCGTAACCATGAGGGCGCCGACGAATCCAACGGCAATTCCAGCCACGCCGAGCAGGTTCGGCCGGCGTACGCCAAGAACGATGGAGAGCACCAGCGTGATGACGGGCGACAATGTGAACATGATGCCGGTGTATCCTGCACCAAGGTGTGAAATGGCCGAGAACATCAGAAGGTTCGGGATCGCATAGGAAATCGCCGCCGCGATCAGATAGTAGCGCAGGCGATGCGGGGTGAGTTGAAAGCGATTGCTCCGCAGGAGCAGCGCCACCAACAGCACGCTGCCGGCGCCGCAGGAGATGACGAACGCCCAGACGATCGCGGCCACACCTTGCTCGGTGGCGATCTTGCCGAACGGCAAAGTCAAGCCAAGCAGCCCGCCGGTTATCAACAGCAGCCCGAGGGCTGAATTCCAGATTGATTTCATCGCATCCCGTTGACGAAGCTTGAGTTGCGCGACCTGACCAGAAGTCGACGCCGAAGGCATGGACCAGCACGGGGTTTTCGGGAACGCAGCCGCCTACGTTACAAATCTTCAAGCGAAGCACTCTGGGGCGGTGCAATATCCGGCCAACGGCAGCGGATGTATCGACCGCTACGCAACAGGAAGACGACCATGAACGCGAGTGATTTCCGGCGCGTTGCGCTCGGTATGCCCGAGGCAGAAGAAAAGTCTCACTTCGGCAAGGCCGATTTCCGCGTCCGAAACAAGATTTTCGGCTCGTTGCCGGAAGAGCATCGCGCAGTGCTGAAACTGACGCTGGAGGAGCAGACCATGCTGAGCGAGGCCGAGCCAAGCATTTTCAACCCGATCAAGGGCGGCTGGGGCCGGCAAGGCTGGACCCAGGTCAATCTTTCGTCTTGCGATGAAACCACGCTGCAAAGCGCCTGCCTGATGGCCTGGCGCAACGTCGCGCCGACTGTGCTGAAGAAGACGCTCGGTTCTTAATTGCGATCGTCCGGAAACACCGGGATCGGCATAAACTGGACGCCGTCCTCGGCAAGGCCCTTGGCCTCCTCGGTCGTTGCTTCGCCATAGATGCCGCGCGCTTCGGCCTCACCGAAATGAATCTTGCGCGCCTCGTCGGCGAACTTGTCGCCAACATAGTCGGCGTTTTCACGCATCTTTTCCGACAGTGCTTTCAACTGCGCCATTGCCTGCTTCTGGGCCTCGCCCATGGCAAGCGCCATCTTTTCCTGTTTGCGCGAACTTGAAATAGCAGGCGCCATCAGCGCCTTGTCGACCTTTTTCGACCCGCACTCCGGGCATTCGACAAAGCCGCGCTTTTTCTGCTCGTCGAAATCGTCATTGCTGCGGAACCAGACCTCGAACTCGTGGTCATGGTCACAGTGAAGCGCAAAGCGGATCAAGATGCGGCTCCCCGCAACGCCGCTTCCGGTGCAACCTGCCGCACGGAAAACTCGCGAGCGTTCTTCAGATTGGGAATCTTGCGCCGCGCCTGCGCCGACAACGCTGTGTCGATCTCGGCGATAGCGATGCCCGGTTCAGCATCATCCGCTTCGGCAAGTATACGCCCCCACGGATCGACGATCAGCGAATGACCATAGGTCTCGCGGCCGTCCTCATGCTTGCCGCCTTGTGCGGCGGCGATGACGAACGCTCCATTCTCGATCGCCCGCGCACGCAGCAGCACATGCCAGTGCGCCTCGCCGGTCTGCCGGGTGAAGGCGGCCGGCACTGTAAGGATATCGGCGGCACCTAGCGCCTCCGCGCGGAAGAGCTGCGGAAACCGCAAATCGTAGCAGATGGCAAAACCAAGCCGGGCCGTACCGATGTCGGCAACAGTGGCAGCGGTGCCCGCCTCATAGGCGGACGACTCCCGCCAGCTTTCTCCATTGTCCAGATCGACATCGAACATATGGATCTTGTCGTAGGACACGATCATCGAGCCATCGGGGCCGAAGAGGAAGGCACGGTTGGCCAGCTTGCCATCAATACGCAGGATTGCCGTGGAGCCGACATGGAAATAGATGCCGAGTTCGCTCGCCAGCCGCGACGCTGCGGCAACGACAACATCCTTCTCCTCCGTCGTGAAGGACGTCGCCCGTGCCTCCTCGTCTCGCACAAGCGCACCGGTCATCTCGGGCGTCTGCACATAGGTCGCGCCCTTGCCGACCGCCTCGCGCACCAGCACTTCCATATCGGCGACGTTGCGCTTCGGGTCGATACCCGACCGCATCTGGATCGCAGCGGCTTTGAAAACACTCATGTAGAAACTCCTTGATCAGCCGGTCGCAAGCAGAGCGTCAAGCCGGCCTTGTGCATCGAGCGTATGAAGTTCGTCCGAACCGCCGACATGAACGCCGCCAATGAAAATCTGCGGAAAAGTCGAACGGCCATTTGCACGAGCGATCATCTGCGACCTGAGTTCCGGCGAAAAGCTCGCATCATGTTCGGTATACGTTACGCCCTTTCGGTCAAGCAGCCGCCTGGCTGCCGCGCAATAACCGCACATCATCCGCGTATAGATCGTTACCTCGGCCATGCCGTCATCGCCCTGTCATGAAATCTATATAGTGCCTCACTCTTCCGGCAGGAAGTCCCCGGGCAAGACACGTGCGAAGGTCAGCACATCGACGGCGCTTGCGCCATTTTTCTTCAAACTTCGTGTCACCGCCGTCACCGTCGCGCCCGTCGTGTAGACATCATCGATCACCAATACCCGCTTGCCACGAAGCTTTGCGACGTGTTCCTTCGCCACGGCGAAGGCGGCACGCACATTTTCCTCGCGTTCCCGCTGGCCAAGGCCGACCTGCTGCCGGGTGAGCTTGATGCGATGTATCGCCGAAGGGTCGAACGGAATTTTCACCGATCTCGCGACAAAGCGGGCAAGTTCCGCGGCCTGGTTGAACCGACGTTGGAAAAAGCGCCGCCGGTGCAACGGCACGGGCACGATCAGATCGGTGTCGGCAAACAATTCGAACCCGGCACGAACCATCCAGCGCGCCATCCACGGCGCGAGATCGGTGCGGTCATTATACTTCAGCCGTTGTACCATCTGGCGTGCGACACCCGTGTAGGCAACCGCCGCCCGTGCGCGATCGAAGGTCGGCGGATTGGCAATTGCCTCCGCTGAAAGAATGCCCTCGCCCATATCCGCCGCGAATGGGGTCCCCATGATGGGGCACCACGGCTGGTCCAGGAACCGCAGTTTCGGCCAGCAAGCTCCACAGACCGAGCCGGACTCAGCGATGTGGCAGCCGCAGCCGGCGCACACTGGCGGGAAAAGCAGGCGCGCGGATGCACTGAGCGCAACCGCCGCAGTGTCCTTGATGTATGTCCCCCAATCAGCCATGACATTCCGCAGGCAAGCATAGCCAAACGACGGCAAGCGTCCACTCAAGAAAGCAAACCAAGGTTGAAAGAAATCATCGACACGCAACTTGCTCTGGCACGCAAACGGCGTGCGCTTGCACAAGCCGTACCTGGTGCTGACTTCCTGATGCGCCGCGCCGCCGAAGATCTCGCAGACCGGCTTTCGACGCTGCACCGGAGGTTCGATGCCGCGGCAACCCTATTTTGCATAACCGGCGATGCGAGAGCCGCGATCCTTGAAAGCGGCAAGGTCGCTACGGTTACCCGCATCGAAGCCGATGCGGCGTTCCTGCGGGGCGCCGAAGGCTCGCTCGCCGCGTCCGAAACCGTCCCTTTTCCGCCTGAAGGCCTCGACCTTGCGGTTTCCATCCTGTCCCTGCAGGAGGCAAACGACATTCCGGGCATGCTCATCCAAATCCGTCGGGCGCTGAGACCAGATGGGCTTTTCCTGGGTGCGATGGCCGGCAGCGGCACGTTGGCCGAGTTGCGCGAAAGCCTGCTCGCCGCCGAGAGTGAGCTTTATGGCGGCGCCAGTCCTCGCGTCGTCCCGTTCGCGGACGTCCGCGATGTCGGTGCACTGCTGCAACGAGCAGGCTTTGCGCTGCCTGTCGCGGATGTAGAGGCGATCACCGTTCGTTACGACGACATGTTTGCGCTGATGCGCGATCTGCGCGCAATGGGCGTCACCAACGCCCTTGCCGCACGTTCACGCCGTCCGGCAACCCGCGAATTGTTCGCGCGCGCGGCGCGGACCTATGCGGAGCGCTTCTCCGATCCGGATGGGCGCATCAGGGCCACGTTTGCGATTGTCTGGATGTCGGGCTGGGCGCCTGCTCCAACTCAGCAGAAGCCGCTCAAGCCAGGATCGGCGAAGGTATCGCTGGCCGACTATCTACAGCAGGGAGATCCTGCTCCGTAAGCGGCACCATCACTGAGCCCAGCAACGGATCAGAAACCGTTTGCTACGTTGTTGAATATCTCGTTCAACTCCCCGCCGATAGCGGTTGCTCCAACGATGACGGTAAGCGATATCAAAACGGCGATCAGCGAATACTCGATCGCCGTCGCGCCAGCTTCATCCCTGAAAAATCGTACAATCATCATCATCATGGCCATACCCGAGCCGTTTCCTGTACCCTAGGGCAGGGGTGTTAAGGAATGTTAAGGCAGCACAATTAACCACCCATGAAATTGGCGGCCAATTTTACGGGTTTTGGCTGGGATTCCGGGCGTTTAGGTCAGCAATCCCCGCTGTACGTTCCATTCTCGCGGATGATGCAGACCGAATTCGGGTCCGTCTGCAGAACGCTTTTACGAATTATATACCGTTCCTTCGAACCGATTGAAGCGGTCGCGCCGAAGTCGAGACCGTTCGACGCGCTTTGCGTGATGATGCTGTTGTCGAGCAGATGCGTGACAATCATTGCGATGGCGATGCTCACCGATCCGAACAAAAGGGCAACGCGAAGGATGCTTCCGCCCGCATATTCCAACCGTTCTCGGCTGGTATATTCGTCTTCTGGATACCCCGATGCCATCTTCCGCCCTTGCCGCCGATCAAATCAGCCGAGTTTGCAACCTATCCATCGCTGCATTTGCACATACTTCGATTAAAGTTTTCTTTAAACCCCAGCTTTTTCGGCTAGAGCGGCTCATCATTTCACGGAATTGATGAGCCGCTCTAAATCGTTGCTTTGTCGCGTTTCCGAACTGGAAAACCGCTTTGCACTTTTCTTGGAAACTCTTTAGAGCAGGTCGATCAGGAACGGAATGAGCGGCTCATCCGCCGGCGGCATCGGGTAATCCCGCATCTTTTTTGGCCGTACCCATTTCAAGATCTGGCCTTCGCGAGGCGTCGGTATGCCGGAGAATCGACGGCAGACGAACAGCGGCATCAGCAGGTGGAATGATGCATAGGAGTGGCTTGCGAAGGTCAGCGGTGCCAGACACGCCGTCTGGGTCTCAATGCCCAGTTCCTCCCGCAACTCGCGGATAAGGGTTGCTTCCGGCGTTTCACCGGCTTCAACCTTTCCACCCGGAAATTCCCACAGGCCGGCCAGCGACTTGCCTTCCGGACGTTGTGACAGCAGGACGCGCCCATCCGTATCGACCAACGCACAGGCTGACACCAGCAGGATTGGCTTTGCAGCGCCGGGGCTCATCTCTCGGCGTCCAGCGGCTGCCGGTAGTGATATCGGAAAAGCTCCTCAAATCCGATGCTGTTATAAAGTTTGAGCGCTGGCGCGTTATCGGCTTCTACCTGAAGCCAGGCGGTGTGCGCGCCGCGTAGCCGCGCCCACTTTAGTGCAGACAAAACGATACGCCGGCCATAGCCCTTGCCGCGTTCGCTGCGCGAGGTCGCGACTTCAAACAGCCCCGCCAAGTCGCCGTCGTGGATGCAGATCGTCGTCGCGAGTATCTCGCCATCCTCTTCCAGCACAAACAAGCCGGCTTCCGGCTCGATGGACTCGATCAACGCGGCCAATCCCGCATGCAACGATAAATCATACTCATGGACGCTGACCACCGCGGAAACGAACCGGCCGACATCCTTCAACGGAATTTGGTTCATCGCATCGTCTACAGCCGTCTCAGCCAGTGAAAGCCGCATTACCGACGAGTCGCCAAAACGCGACCAGTTATTGGCATCGAGATGGTATGAGACGGCATCCGCGGCAAGCGGCGTCATCCGCATCGTCAGCGTCCGCCCAGCATCCCGGAAGCGCTCGGCTGCCCGCCTGAGGCGCGGCTCGATGCTTGCTTTATCGCCGGGATCGAGCGGACAGACGGAGTTGAGGCGTTTCGCTGGATGGCCGGGTGTCAGGCGGATCGACCAAGCGCCGTCATAATGAACGGAGCTTGCCGGCCACGCGCGAAATCCTGCGGCCACGAAACGTCGCACCGTCGTCAATTCGGGCAGGTCAATGATATCGCTGGACAAGGCTCTTAGCTTCGATAGTCGCCATTGATCGCGACATACTCCTTGGTGAGGTCGCAGGTCCAGACCGTCGCCCTACCCCTTCCAAGGCCGATATCGGCCCTGATGACGATTTCATCGCGCTTCATATAGGCAGAGGTCGCTTCTTCCGAATAGGCGCCATCGCGCTCGCCTTCGAAGGCCAGGCGGTTGTCGCCGAACCAGATGGCGAGGCGGTCGCGATCCGCAGGCTCGCCCGACTTGCCGACAGCCATGACAACGCGACCCCAATTGGCGTCTTCACCGGCAATCGCGGTCTTGACCAGAGGCGAGTTGGCGATCGACAGCGCAATGCGCTTGGCCGAACGCGCCGATCTGGCACCGGTGACGGTCACTTCGACCTGCTTGCGCGCGCCTTCGCCGTCGCGAACCACCTGCAGCGCCAGTGCCTTGAGTATACGGTTCAGCGCCCGCTTGAACTGGCCAAGCCGCGAATCCTTTGCATCGGAAATGCGCGGCGCGCCTCGCTTTGCAGCCGCTCCCGTCGCGAACAGCATCAGCGTATCGCTTGTCGATGTATCGCTATCCACGGTGACTGCATTGAACGTCCCGCCAACGGCTTTCGACAACAGCGTTTGCAGGACAGGCGCGTCGATCGGCGCATCGGTTGCGACAAAAGACAGCATCGTCGCCATGTCGGGCGCAATCATGCCGGCGCCCTTGGCGATGCCATTGATCACGACATTGGCATCGCCAAGCTTGATCGTTGCCGTCGCCACCTTCGGATAGGTATCGGTGGTCATGATCGCCTTGGCGGCATCCGTCCATCGATCCGGCTTCGCCTCTTTCGCCATATCGGCAAGGAAATGTGAAAACCGGCGCGCATCAAGCGGCTCGCCAATCACACCGGTGGAAGCCAGGAACACTTCGCCTTCGGAACAGCTCGCCGCTGTTGCCGCAGCATCGCCGGTCATGCGGGTCGTCTCGCGGCCCTTCTTGCCGGTGAAGGCATTGGCGTTGCCGGAATTGACCACCAGCATCCGCGCCTTGCCGCCGCCGAGATTCTGCCGGCAGAAATCCACCGGAGCCGAGGGGCATTTGGACCGGGTGAACACACCCGCCACCGTCGTCCCCACGTCGAAGACCATCGCGAGCAGGTCAGTGCGGTTCTTGTATTTGATACCGGCTTCGACGGCAGCGATGCGAACACCCTCGACCGCCGGCATTTTCGGAAACTTCTTCGGGGCGAGCGGAGAAACGGTAGCGGACATGGGCAACACCGGATTATTGAGCGTCGCTTACTGAGACTTGTCGATCGCGTCGACACCTTTCTTCAGGTCCGGGTCAGTCACGTCAACCTTGCCGGTAGCGCGAAGCGACTTGACCAGCGCGAAATATTTGTCGCGCAGTAACAGCGAACGGAACTGGTCCTTGACCTGCTCGAAAGCCGGCGGCTGCTTGGCGCGCTTATCCTCGACCTTGATGACGTGGAAGCCAAACTGCGACTGCACCGGTGTCTTGGTGTAAGAACCCGGCTCCAGCGCGAACGCGGCCTTCTCGAACTCCGGCACCATCTGTCCCGGACCGAACCAGCCGAGGTCGCCGCCCTGTGCGCCAGAACCCGGATCGCTTGATTTCTCTTTGGCGATTTCCTCGAACTTGGCGCCGCCATTGAGCTGCTTGACGATGGTGTCCGCCTCTTCCTTGGTCTTCACCAGAATGTGACGGGCGTGAACTTCATTGACCGGCGGTGTATTGGCGATCTCGGTATCGTAGCGCTTGCGGATCTCCTCGTCGGTAATCTTGGTGACAACCTCCTGTTCGATGACTTCGCTGTGCAGGGCTCGTTCCTCAAGGAACAGCATCTTGCGCTTGAAATCATCGGACTTGTCGAAGCCCTTCGCTCGCGCCTCCGCTGCGAGCAGCTTGATCTCGATCACGGCCGAGAGGGCAGCGGCGCGGCGCTGTTCCGGCGGCAACTGCGCAAACTGCTGGCCAAGGTCGGCAAGAGCCTCCTGTATATCGGCCTCGGTGATCTTCTCGGTGCCGACGGTCGCTACGACCGTAGAGGGGTCAACCGGCTTTGCGGTTTCGGCCTGCGCCGCCGCTTCCTGGGCCTGCACTGCATCAATTGCCGACAGGGAGAGCACTGCAGCCACCGAAAGGCTGACCAGCGAAACGCGGCGGGAGCGGAATATCATGCTATAGTCTCCGGCGAGAAGGAACGGCGCTGCTTTGGAGATGCGGGAGAACGGCTGGATTTGCCGCTGCTTCAAGCGTTACCGCGACGTTGACATCGAATGGGCCCCCTCTTATCTGTCCTTCGTCTTTGCGTCCAGAACGATTTCCGGGCGCCCACTCCTATTGCGATCCGCTGACGCTTTGGACTGCGGGTCCGGCCAGCGAAGCGCTGGCACACTTGAAAGAGCCATTGAATGGTCAGTCTCGGCGGTCTTGCCCGTAAGATTTTCGGTTCCTCCAACGATCGGCGCGTGAAGGCCACCAGACCCCGGGTCGAATCGGTAAACGGTCTGGAAAACGAAGTGCGGGCTCTGTCCGATGAGGCGCTTCGCGCCCGCACGGAACAATTCAGGCAGGATTTTGCCAACGGCGCCGAAATCGACGACCTCCTGGTTCCGGCTTTCGCCACTGTCCGCGAGGCAGCCCGCCGCGTACTCGGGATGCGGCCCTTTGACGTCCAGCTCATCGGCGGCATGGTTCTGCACAATGGCGGCATCGCCGAGATGCGCACCGGTGAGGGCAAAACGCTGGTAGCGACGCTGCCTGTCTATCTCAACGCCTTGGCGGGTAAGGGCGTCCACGTCGTTACAGTCAACGACTATCTCGCTAAGCGCGACGCCGAGTGGATGGGCCGTGTCTACGGTTTCCTCGGTCTGACCACCGGCGTCATCGTCCACGGCCTTTCCGATGAGGAACGCCGCGCGGCTTACGCTTGCGACGTCACCTACGCCACCAACAACGAACTCGGCTTCGACTACCTGCGCGACAATATGAAATACGAGCGCGCCCAGATGGTTCAGCGCGGTCACCATTATGCGATCGTCGACGAGGTCAATTCGATCCTGATCGACGAGGCCCGCACCCCGCTCATCATCTCTGGTCCGCTTGAGGACCGCTCGGAGATGTACAACACCATCGACGCTTTCATCCTGCAGCTTCTGCCGCCTGACTACGAGATCGACGAAAAACAGCGCACTGCCATCTTCACCGAGGATGGCACGGAAAAGCTCGAAAACCTGCTGCGCGCCGCTGGCCACCTGAAGGGCGAATCGCTCTACGACGTCGAGAACGTTGCCATCGTCCACCACGTCAACAATGCGCTTAAGGCTCATCGCCTGTTCCAGCGCGACAAGGATTACATCGTCCGTAACGGCGAGATTGTCATCATTGACGAGTTTACCGGCCGCATGATGCCCGGGCGTCGCTATTCCGAAGGCCTGCACCAGGCGCTGGAAGCCAAGGAACACGTGCAGATCCAGCCGGAAAACCAGACGCTGGCTTCGGTCACCTTCCAGAACTACTTCCGCATGTACAAAAAGCTCGCCGGCATGACCGGCACGGCTGCTACAGAGGCGGAGGAGTTCGGCAACATCTACGGCCTTGAAGTCACCGAGGTTCCAACCAACATGCCTGTACTGCGCACCGACGAGGACGACGAGGTCTACCGCTCCGTCGAGGAGAAGTACAAGGCAATCATCCGCGACCTCCGCGAGGCGGCGGAGAAGGGTCAGCCTATCCTCGTCGGCACCACCTCGATCGAGAGGTCCGAGCATCTGGCCGAGCGCCTGCGCCAGGAAGGCTTCAAGGATTTCCAGGTTCTCAACGCCCGCTATCACGAGCAGGAAGCCGGCATCGTCGCCCAGGCAGGACGGCCGGGCGCAATTACAATCGCCACCAACATGGCCGGTCGCGGCACCGACATCCAGCTCGGCGGCAATGCCGACATGCGGGTTGCCGAAGAGCTCGCCGGTGTTGAGCCAGGTCCCGAGCGCGACAGGCTTGAAAAGGAAATCCGCGACGACATCGAGCGCCTGAAGGAAAAGGCGATCGCTGCCGGCGGCCTTTATGTTCTAGCTACCGAACGCCATGAATCACGCCGCATCGACAACCAACTGCGCGGCCGTTCGGGCCGTCAGGGCGATCCGGGCCGTTCGAAGTTCTACCTGTCCATCCAGGACGATCTGATGCGTATCTTTGGCTCCGACCGCATGGACGGCATGCTGCAGAAGCTCGGCCTTAAGGAGGATGAGGCGATCATCCACCCTTGGATCAACAAGGCGCTCGAAAAGGCGCAGAAGAAGGTCGAGGCGCGCAACTTCGACATCCGCAAGAACCTGCTGAAGTTCGATGACGTACAGAACGACCAGCGCAAGGTTGTGTTCGAGCAGCGCATCGCGCTGATGGACGGCGAGAACCTGTCCGAAACCGTCGCCGAAATGCGTCAGGACGTCATTGACGACCTCGTGGCGAAGCACATTCCAGAGAACGCTTATGCCGAGCAATGGGACGCGGCCGGTCTGAAGGAAGGCGCGCGCCAGTTCCTCAACTTGGACCTGCCGATCGAGGAATGGGTGAAGGAAGAAGGCATCGACGAAGAGGTCATCCGCGAGCGCCTGACCAAGATTGCCGACGAAATCGCCAAGGAACGCGCAGACCGCTTTGGTCCGGACGTCATGAACTATGTCGAACGCTCGGTCGTGCTGCAGACGCTCGACCATTTGTGGCGCGAGCATCTCGTCAACCTCGATCATTTGCGCTCGGTTGTCGGCTTCCGCGGCTATGCGCAGCGCGATCCATTGAACGAATACAAGTCCGAGAGCTTCGAGCTTTTCCAGGCGCTGCTCGGCAATCTGCGCCAGGCTGTGACCTCGCAGCTGATGCGCGTCGAAGTCGTGCGCGAGGCCGCCGGCGCCCCTCCCCCGGTAGCGCCGCAGACTTTTGGCCTGCACATCGACGCGACCACCGGCCAGGACGATTTCAGCGAGAACAGCTTCGGCGACGGCGAACTCATGACTCGCGTCGCGGTAGAGCGTATTGTCGCGCCGGAAGACCGCAACCCGTCAAAGCCCGCGACCTGGGGTAAGGTCGGCCGGAACGAGGCTTGTCCTTGCGGTTCCGGCAAGAAGTTCAAACATTGCCACGGCGCGTTTGCGTGAGCCGGGGCGGACCCGAACGTCCGCCCAACTATCGTCCGCAACAGTGCGGTGACGTCTCAAGACGGCAAGGAATCCATCGATTTGCAAGGCATATCCTGATTGTTCCGTCCGCATGTGTCCGGTTGCGTTCCCATAAACCAACGTATTATCGGGGAACGGATTTGAGAACGGACACGCATGCCCCGCAAACTCAGCAATGCGCTCACTGCGATGGCGGTCAAGCACGCGAAACCTGGTCGCCATGCGGACGGGGGTGGGCTGCATCTTCTCGTGAAGGAAACAGGCGCCGGCTCGTGGGTCTACGGTTCATGCTCAAAGGCAGGTCCCTCTGGGCTTTGACCCATTCAGCCGGACTCTATCCACTCGCAACCTATCCCGCTGTTTCGTCCGGACAGCGAGCCTGGTGCATTTCCCGTGCAACTGCATTCCAAGGCACCGTGGCGGGTTTGATCCAATGGGATTGGCAATCGTGGCTGCGGGCGATAGCCAGGCCCTAGCTCAATGTCGCAGTAGCCGAAAGCCGTGCCCTCGCGCGCCGCTTCGGTTGTGTGCGTCAAGTTCTGCAATTTGGGCGGCCATGAATTTGGTCATGCGGCTTGGCGCAGAGCGAGTTTCTTGTGCTCACGCAGGTCGTCCATGTTGATGTAGCGGTTGGCCTCCATCCAGTTTTCGTTGGTTTCTACGGCCAGTGCCCTGACCAGGCGCAGGCAGCTCTCGGCGTTGGGAAAGATGCGCACGACATAGGTGCGCCGGCGGATTTCCTCGTTGAGCCGCTCGAGCATATTGGTGGACTTCAGGTGTTTATGGTGCTGGCGCGGCAGGCGGAAGAAGGTCAGCGTGTACTCGATGGTTTCCTCCACCCACGTCGTCAGCCGCGGATAGCGGGCCGACCATTTGGAAAGCCATGCGGCGAGATCGGCCTTGGCCTCGGTGAGATCGCGCCGATCGTAGAGCCAGCGCAACTCCTGCAAGCAATCGTCGCCGTGCTTGCGCGGCAGGTGATCGAGCGCGTTCCTGAGGAAGTGCACATAGCAGCGCTGCCATGCCGCTTCGGGGACCACCTCGCCGATCGCGGCGACCAGACCGGCATGGTCGTCGGACACGACCAGCTCGACGCCCTTCGCGGGAATCGGTGACGTTGAACATCACCAGCCTGCCATGACCGCCCTCGCTCAGCGAATTTGCAGAACTCTCAGCACACTACCGCCGCTTCCCGCGGCCGCCAAGCAGCCGGACGTTCCCTCACGTGCATAACGACCGGACTAATGCCCGGTCGTTATGACCATCCGGAACCGGGCCGCGCCGCTCATCATTCGCTCATAGGCGTCGGCCGCCCGCTCGAGCGGCATCGTTTCGATCATCGGCCGAATGTTGGCGAGGGCGCTGAAGGCCAGTGTGTCTTCAGAATCAGCCGAGGTTCCGGAAGGCCATCCCTGGATCCCCCGGCGACCGCCGATCAGCAGGAGCGGCGAGACCTCGATCGGATCGGGTGAAGCGCCAACGACAATCATCTTTCCGTCGACAGCTAGTCCGCCAAGCACTGCGCTCATAGCCTGCGAGTTGGTGACGGTGGATAGGATCACGCGAGCTCCGCCCAGCTTGTTCAGTTCGGCGGCGACATCCTGGATGGTACTGTCGAAATAGTAGTGAGCACCGAGCTCGCGCGCCAACGGCTCCTTGTCGGCGCCACGCGCGATGGCGACTGTGCGGCAGCCCATCTTGGCTGCGAATTGCACACCGAGGTGACCGAGACCGCCGATGCCGAGCACCGCGGCAGTATCTCCCGCACGGATTCCGCTATTCCGCAATGCATTGTAGGTCGTGATGCCAGCACACAGCAGCGGTGCAGCCTCGGCGGCCTGAAGGTCGTCCGGGATCGCAGCCAGGGCTTCGAACGGCGCGATCATGTATTCGGCATAACCGCCATCATAGCTAATGCCGGGAATCTGCCCGTTCGCACAGGTAATGAAATCGCCGCGGCGACAGGTGGGGCAATGACCGCAATGACCACCGTGCCAGCCGACGCCGACACGTTGCCCCGGCCGCCAATTGGGCACACGCTCGCCGACCTTGTCGACAAGCCCCACAACTTCGTGTCCCGGCACGCGTGGATAATTGATGCCTGGGAATAACCCCATTTTGGTGAAGGCATCACTGTGACATACCCCGCACGCTTGCACCTTGATCAGGACCTCCCCTGCAGTTGGGCTCGGGACCTCGCGTTCGACCAGTTCGAATGGACCATTGGCGTTTTTCACTTGAACAGCACGCATGAGCGGCATGGGAACCTCCCGTAGACGGCTAATGCCGCTTCGTTATGATTGCCGGCGAACAGCTGGATATAACCAACGGCAATTTGCGTCGCAGCGTCTCCGGAGCCTAATGCGACGGCCTGCTCAGCCGAGCTGATCGCATCTTCGTAGCGGCGGTCAATGACCTGCATGATGCCGAGAACGGCATATGGTGACGAAGACGCCGGATCGAGCTCCAAAGCCCTGCTTGCCTTCTCATAAGCTCTCTTTCTCGCAAGCGCGCCCTGAATGATGTCGTCGAAGCCAGTACGCCAAACATAGACACTCGTACGTGCGTCAGCAGCGAAGGCCTCGGCGAAGGTGGGGTCGAGCTTCTGCGCCTTCTCATAGAGCGCAAGCGCGTCCCGCAATCCGTCGCGCCGGCCTGTGCGCGCCTCTTGTTCCGCACGCAAATAGGTATCGTAGGCCTCGAGATTTGCAGTCGGCGGGCGTGCCATTCGCTTGCTTTCGGCTGCCGAAGCTTGGACGCCGAGCGCCTTGGCGATTTCCCGACTCATCTCGTCCTGGACAGCGAACACATCCGCGATGCCGCGGTCGAACCGATTGGCCCACAGATTGTCGACAGTGGCGATATCGACGAGCGTGGCATTGAGGCGGATTTGATCGCCGGTTCGGCGGACACTTCCTTCAACCACAAAGCGCACGCCAAGGTCACGCCCGACATCTGCCAAAACGAGGGGTTTTCCCTTGTAGGCGAAAACTGAATTGCGGGCGATGACATCGAGGCCCGAAAGCTTCGCAAGGTCGGTGATCAAATCTTCGGTGATGCCGTCGGCGAAATAGTCCTGGCTTGGATCGCCGCTCAGGTTGGTAAATGGCAAAACCGCAACGGATGGCTTTCCGAGCGCGGAGGGCTTTTGCCAGGCAAGGGTGCCTACAGCCAAGGCGATCAACAGGACTGCCGCGATTCCTGCCAAAATCACGATCCAGGAGCCCGGCCGGCGTGGCGCCGCCAAGATCTTCCCAGCTTCTCCGGGATCGAGCAGAACCCGATAGGCGCGAACCGGATCGGCGATATTCTTGAGGCGCTGCTCTCCGAGGTCCGCAAAGCCGACATCCACTTTGTGCACCGCGTGATCGAACGCCGTGCCGGAGATGCAAATACCTCCGGGCTCTGCCATCGCTTCCAGGCGCGCGGCGATGTTTACCCCGTCGCCGTAGATGTCGTCACCCTCAACAATGATGTCGCCGAGATTGACACCAATGCGAAACCGGATTTGCCGAGCTTCGGCGGTGCCTTTGTTGTGGTCGGCCACTCGGCGCTGAATCACAGCAGCACACTGGACGGCATCGACGACGCTGGCGAACTCGACGAGCGCGCCGTCGCCCATGAGCTTGATCATGCGGCCGTGGTGCTTCTTGATCTCGGGGTCGATCAGTTCGCGACGGCAGCTCTTCAGTCCCTCGAGCGTTCCTACCTCGTCCTCGCTCATGAGGCGGCTGTAGCCAACCACGTCGGCAGCAAGTATTGCCGTAAGCCGTCGGTCCATACGTGCCGTGCGCCTTCCCTGGTCGGTCGTAGCGACTTTGCCTTTCAGCCTATTCTAGTCCTGCTTCGGACGCGAGTGTGCGCGACCGTGCTCTATAGGATGGCGGGATTACTCGGTATGCGCAACGCGCCGATCCTTCCATCCACGAATTCTGAACGGAATGCTCTTTCGACAAGATGTCCGCTTGGGTCATCAGCGCCGGCTTGGCTGAGTGTCCGCTTTGGAAACGCCAAAATGCGGTGGGGATGACCGGATTGGGTCGGTTTTGCGCCGTACCTTCCCCATAATCGGAACGAGAAGCGCCATGAGCCGATGTTCCCGACCCTTTTCGTAAGCCGACGGTCACGCGGCGGCCGGATTCGGACCCATCCCAGCGCCGAGGGAACTCAGGCATCTCCGTGTGAACAATCGCTCCGCTTGTCGGGAGCCGGCCGCCTCATTCGTCCTTGGGTCGCGCGCTGCCGGTTGCGTCGGGGCCGCCGCGCTTGTTCAGAGCATTCCAAACGTGCGGCCGCGGCCGGCGTGAGAAGAAAGGATCACCATTATGAAAGTCACTCAGCATCTCTGGTTCGAAAAGGACATGGAGGCCGCCATCGGCTTTTACACGTCCCTGATTCCCGGTTCGTCGGTCCACTGGATCTCGGGCCTGCCTGCCGACAGCCCGAGCGGACCTGCGGGCAGCGTCAAGATCGCAGCCTTCACGCTCGGCGACCAGCGCTACATGGCTATCGAGGCCGGTCCCCTCGATCCGTTCAACCACAGCTTCTCGATCATCGTCGAATGCGAAACCCAGGCTGAGATCGACCGTCTCTGGGACGCGCTGAAAGAGGGCGGCTCGACAGAGCAATGCGGCTGGCTGAGGGACCGCTGGGGCCTCTCTTGGCAGATCACGCCCAAGCGGCTTGGCGAGCTCATGGGCGATCCCGACCGCAGCAAGGCCAAGCGCGTCGCCGAAGCGATGCTCAAGATGGTGAAGTTCGACATCGCCGGCCTGGAAGCGGCGGCGAGAGGCTGAGCCTGACGTGCTCGAACGCTCCCTGTTCTCAATGACGGGAGACAGCGCGTCCGCCCTCGCGGTCGGCCCCAAACGACCCTTTTCTACTCAGAGCTCGCTTGGGAGCGCGGTCCCTCTGCATCGGCTCATCTGCGCCAACACCGGCCATTGGTTCTCCTTCGCGTTAGTGCTGCAGAGGTTCCAAGACCGGACACTCACCTGAGCTGGAAATTATACCAAGCCAGCCTTGCGAAGCCCTTCTACAATAAGCTCAAAATCGGCAGGGTTCTTGTAAGGCAGTATCTTACGACGATGTTCCAGAGAATAGTCAGGGTTGATGCGGAAAACCTCTTGCCACTGCTCGCGCGCCTCTGGGAAGCGCTCTAGGTGGCCGTAGCTCGCCGCCAGGAGTACGCGTGAGATGTCGGTGCCAGGGTTACGAACCAGTCGTCGTTTCAGGATGCCGATTGCCTCTTCGTATCTGCCCAACTGAAACATTGCTTGTGCCCTGAAGTGAAGGAAAATGTCCGGGTAGTTCGGGTTAAGGGCCATTGCACGATCGAAGTACACAAGCGCCTCCTCCGACCTGCCTGAAAAGTGCAGCGCGTTCCCAAGACTTTCGTGTGCCTCGGCAAGATTTGGGGAAAGCTCGATCGCGCGTTCGAACTGGCTGATGGCCACTTCATGCCGTCGACGGAACATATTGACGACGCCCATCGCCCAATGTGCGTAAGGATAGCGATCATCAAGCGCGACTGCCTGCGTCGCAAACGCTTCAGCTTCATCCAGCGATGAAGACGCCGATTGACTCCACTGGTTTACATAGTCCAACCCGCTTGCGAGGGCCAAAAACGCGTGGGCGGGAGCAAACTTCGGGTCCAGCTCGATGGCGCGTCGTAAAACATCGCGAGCTGCGGCGTTCGTCTCCTTCGTCGTCCGATACCACAGTTCTCGGCCACGCAGGAAACAGTCATACGCCTCGGTATTGCGGCTGTGCTCGGGCGCCAGCCGCTGCCAGTCGCCCTCGGTCAGATTGAGCGCCAGCGCGGCGACGATCTGCTGCGTCACGTCGTCCTGCACGGCGAATATGTCGGTCAGGTCGCGATCGAACCGCTCCGCCCAAAGGTGGCCGCCCGAGGTTGCGTCGATGAGCTGCGCGGTGATGCGCACCCTGTTCCCGGACTTGCGCACGCTGCCTTCGAGCACATGCCGCACGCCGAGCTTCGCGCCCACCTCCTGCAGATCGACGTTCTTGCCCTTGAAGGTGAACGACGAATTGCGGGCGATGACGAAGAGCTGCGACAGTTTGGACAGCGCCGTGATGATGTCTTCCGAGATGCCGTCGGCGAAATAATCCTGTTCGGCGTCGCCGCTCATGTTGGCGAACGGCAGGACCGCGATCGACAGCTTCGGCGGCGCGGCCGTCGCCGTCCGGCCCGTGGCGGTTTCCGAGGTCGCGGCCGGCTTTGTCCCGGCGCTGCCGACCTGCAGCGAATAGACCCGAATGGGTTCGGCGATGTTCTTGAGCTGGGTACTGCCGAGATCGCTGACCGAGAGGTCGAGCCTCGCCTTGACTTGGCGATATGCGTCCTCTGACAGGCAGATGGTGCCTGGCGCCGCGACACCCTCCAGACGCGAGGCGATGTTGACGCCGTCGCCCATCAGGTCGCCGTCGCTTTCTTCGACCACGTCGCCAAGATGGATGCCGATCCGGAATTCGATTCGACGGTCCTGCGGCACGCCGGCATTGCGCTCGACCATGCCGTTCTGCACTTCGATTGCGCAGCGCACGGCGTCGACCACACTTCGGAACTCGACCAGAGCTCCATCCCCTGTGCGCTTGATCACGCGCCCGTTGTGCACGGCGATGGTCGGATCGATCAGGTCGCTGCGCAATGCCCGCAACCTCGCCAGGGTACGATCCTCATCTGCGCTAGCGAGCCGGCTATAACCAACAACATCTGCGGCCAGGATTGCGGCTAGCTTGCGGTTCTCGCTCATGGCCCGTCTCCTCGTCTCCACGATAGCAGGAACACACGGGAAAGAGGAAATTTCGATTCTGCTCAAAGCGACTTGGTTGAAATCGATACCGGCTATTGTTCGCCGTCAAACGCAGCCATACCTGGGAAGTGACTGCTCCATTCACGCATTCGGACATTCGACACCGTTGCGCGGAAAGCCCCCTTGGGGTCAGGATCTCCGGTACGGCCGAACGTCAGGTTTCGAGGAACCGGACTGCCCTCTGAAGGTCCGGATCGGCCCGCAACCGCGACGTCCGCAGTGGTCGGGAATTGACCCCATTGCAGCCATTCCGCAGCTTCTCTCTCCGCCGGATGACGATACGATAATCCGGGGGATCTGGCCCGCCGACGTCCTACTCTGCAAACGGTGCGTGATGGAGCAGGTCGACGGCTGAAGATCGCACATAGCCTCGCACATATTTCGTGCCGAAGTCCGCGATGAAATTGTCCCGTGTGGTATCCGGTTGACGTCTTGCCAGGTTTGACAGGCAGGTCGTCAGCATTTCCTTCATTTGAAGCCGAGGATAGGCCGACAGGATGGCTTCCTTGTCCCCATCACCGAGCTCTTGGTAGCCGAAGCCGCCATAGTCGCACCCGATGCCCATCCCGGAACAGGCGACGTCGACGCCCTTGTGTCGCCCTATCGACGCCGTGGTATGCAGTGCGATCGCGTCCCATATTGTCTCGGCGCGGCGTTCGCCCATGTCATGGGCGAGCGCGAATGCCCGGCCGGCATCCGCTCCGACAACCTCGAAACGACGGTCGGGAACACTATCTCGCGCGAGGCCTATATCGTGCAGGAGCACCGCCACCGCGACCAGCTCGGCGTCCGGGGCCAGCGCGCGAATCCGTGCCAGCCTGGCGCCGAAGAGCCACGAGCGAATGACATGGTTGAAAAGCCAGGGCGACGATTCGGCTTGTGCCTGCGCATAGGCGTCCTGAACGGCCCGGCTGTCGGGCAAATCCAGATCCAGTTTTCGGCCGACTGCCAAAGCACGGGCAAAGGCCGGATATTCACTTTCACTCATATTGCGCTCCATGGACAGGGTTAGATCGGCGGCGAACGCTTCCGTCAGGCGGCGATCTGCTGGAGCGCAGCCGTCCAGTTCTCGATGTGGTAGGCTTTCGCCAGTTTTCCGTCGCGAACGGTGAACAGGTCGATCGCCATGGTCCGGAAGGACTTTCCGGTCGGTGCGGCACCGAAGAAATCGGCGGCTGGCGTTCCCGTCGCTTCGCCTCGCACTATGATCTGATCGTTCACCACGCGGATGTCGGCAATTTCCCATGCCAGGTCGGGAACGGCGGACCCAACCCCGCGGAACACTCCGGCCAGCTGGTCCCGCGTCAGGTAATCCTGATTGGTGTGATAGGATTGGTAGTCGTCATGGCAGGCCTGAGCCAGCAGCGCCGACACATCCTTTTCGCCGGGGCGATTGAGCGCGTCATAGAGAGGCGCGACGATCCGGCGCGCTTCCTCCACCGTCAAGATGGTTCCATCGGCAACAGACATGGTCCTTCCTTTCGTGCGTTCACGGCCGCCGAGCGACAGGCCAGGCAAGGCCCGTCATCGCCCGCTCAGATGGGAATGGGGTTGGCGACGAGAAACTCGTTCAGCTGTTGAACCAGCGCGTGCTCGTTCGGGCCCGGATTGTCGCGCATTTGGCGACCCGCCTCGACGACGAGTTCCGGTTCGTCGGTCGATATCTGAGCCATGAGCTGGGCGATGAATTCGTCGAGCGGCATCGCCCGTCGATCGTCCGTTTTCTTGACCAGATCGGTATTGACCCACGGCGGCACGATCTCCTGGACACGGACCGAAGTGTCGCGAAGCATGAACCGCTGGGACAGGGAATAGCTGTGCAAGCCGGCCTTGCTGGCTGAATAGACGGCGGTCTGCGCAATGGGAGTGTAAGCCACTACCGAACTGTTGTGGATGATGGTTGCGCTCGGCTGGGCCTTCAGGTGCTCGACAAGACCCGATGTAAGACGGATCGGCCCCAGCAGGTTGGTCGAGATGATCGCCTGCGCCTGTTCGTCGTCGATCGCTGCGGCGGCATCGTCGAACGGCATGATGCCGGCGTTGTTGATAAGGACGTTGAGATCGGGATGCTCGGCGATGAGGCGGGCTGCGGCCGCATCGATGCTGGCCGGGTCGGTGATGTCGAGCTCGATCGCCTCCATCCCGGGATTGGCGGCAATCACTTCGTCCAGGTTGGCGCGCCGGCGGCCCGAAATGATGACCTTGTTGCCGAGCTTGTGAAATGCCTCGGCGAGGCCGCGCCCGATGCCCGAACCGCCGCCTGTGATGAAAATGGTGTTGCCGGAGAGCTTCATGCTCATTCTCCTGAATTGGGTTTTGGGGGAAGGATCAGGCCGGAAACTCGTCGCCGAGCATCGGCAGTCCGCTCTTCGACTGCTCGCGCCTTGCCTCGTCCTGGATGACGTCCCAATGCTCGGCAAGCCGGCCGTTCTCCATCCGCACGATGTCGACGACGACCCATGCCGGGTCAAGCCCGCCTCCGCTGAAGCGCCCATGCAGCAGCACGTGGTCGCCCTCGGCCACGATCAGTGCATTTTCGTAGCGCAGCGAGTCCGATGTCGACTTGACCAGGTTGAACAGGCCGTCGCGGCCCGGCTCGATATGCGCGCTATGCTGGATATAGTCGGGCGACCAGAAGGTCGCGGCCTTCTCGAAGTCCCGTCGGTTGAACAGCGTGTCGAACGCTTCCAGCACGATCCTCTTGTTTTCGTTCGGTGCGTTGCCTGTTGTCATTCCCTCGTCTCCACAATCCGAACAGGTTCATGCGACTTGATCGCGCCGCGTCATGCGCTATTTTGTACAGCACTGCACAAAATAGTATGAGCTAGGTTTTATGCAAGTCCGTACAAAACAAAAAAATCGGGGAGGTCGCCCGCGCAAGTTCGACGAGGGCGAAGCGCTCGGCAGGATGCGGCGGCAGCTGTGGACGACGGGGCTTTCCGGTACTTCGATCGAAGGGATCGCCCGCTCGGCCGGGCTCAATCGGCCTAGCCTCGCCGCGGCCTTCGGCGACAAGGACGCCATCTACGCGAAGGCTGCGGCGCAATATGGCAGGATGATGGACCATCGGATGAGGGAGGCGATGGCCGATGAGGATCTGGCAACCGCGCTGATGAATGCCTTTGCGACTGCGATCGACATCTACACGGAAAACGGACCGAACGGCTGCTTCATCACCTCGACAGCCCCGGCCGAGACGCTGACCAACTCCGTCGTCCGGGACATTCTCGATCGAACGCTCCACGACATCGACGCCCTGTTCCTCGAGCGGCTGGAGAAGGAAAAAGGCAGAGGGCCCGCCGATCTTCCGCTGCTCGCCGCGCAGCTTGGGGCTACGCTGCACAGCCTGTCGCTGCGTGCGCGTGCCGGCTGGACGCGTGATAAACTGCATAGTCTCGCCGAAGGGACGATGCGCTCAGTCCTCGCCTTTTACGGGAATCCGGATCGGCGCAGCTCTGAAGCGTCGGCCCCGTAACCGCACCTTTCCCTGGTCAGGTGGTTGCTGGCCGGGCATGTGTAGCGGTCCTTCTCGGCGTCGTAGATGAAGTCCGCCACGGTGAAGAGGCCGCGCTTTGCGTTGCCGGATGTCTGCGTCTTGGGAATGCAGGGCAGAACGCCGGTGCCCTCGCAGGCCAGCACCTCGTCGCCATTGTAGTAGCCGCGGTCGGCCAGCACCGTGAGCTGCTCGCATCCGGTCGCATCCAGCGCCTTTTCCCCATCGAGGTCAGTTGCGCCCGGTCGCTGCCGATGTTGGTGACCTCGTGTGCGACGATCAGATGGTGCTCGGCATCGACGGCCACCTGGACATTGTAGCCGACGATACCGGTGCCCTTGCCGCTGGTCGCCATCGACGGCATCGGGATCGGTCAGGGAAACCTGTTTGTCGGGCGCGGCTTCGACCTGCTCGCCCATCTCCTTGAGGGATTGCATCTGCCGGCGCAGGCCCTCGATCTTCTCCTTGAGGCGCACCGTCTTGGCCTCGGCGACTTCATCGTCCTGCCGGTCGGCGCGGTCGAGCGCCGCCAGGTAGCGCGCGATGAAGCCGGAGTGTCCGGCAACACGCGGTTCGAGGTCGCATCGGCCAAGAGCTATCCAGGAACCTATGATCTTGTGGCCTTCTTCGACTGTCTGCACGACATGGGAGACCCGGAGGGGGCAGCTGTTCACGTCCACCAATCGCTCAAGCCAGACGGTACGTGGATGATCGTCGAGCCGTTCGCGCATGATTGCCTGTCGGCCAATCTCAATCCTGTGGGAAGGGTCTACTATGCCGCTTCCACCTTTGTTTGCACGCCGGCGTCCCTTTCACAGGAAGTCGGCCTTGGGCTTGGCGCGCAAGCTGGAGAGGCGCGGTTGCGGCAGGTCGTTACGGGCGGTGGCTTTACGCGCTTCCGTCGCGCCGCCGAGACGCCGTTCAACATGGTTTTAGAAGTGCGGCCCTGACGGCGTGCTGCCGCGCAAATACCTCTGCCTGCGAGCCGGTTGGCTTGCGCGCAGGTGGGTCACCACTGGCGCAGCCCAAATGTCTCTCTTTAAGTAGCGAACGAGCGCCGCGGTGCGGTCAAGATCGCTTTCTTAAATTGCTGGGCGCCGGAGGCGCCTTGGACAAACAAAACTGTTATGGAGTTCTTGACCACGGCGCGCGGATATCTTTACCGTATGCCTCCTTTTCGAAAGCCTTTCCCATTTCGCTGTGAGAATCTTCTTTTCCGTCCAGCGAGTTGCCCCAATGAACCATTTCGTGGAGGATGGTCGATTCGATCAGGGTGGACATTCCTGATCTGTCAGTCGAATTCGCGTCGCGGAACTTCTCGCAGATCGTCTGGGAAATGAAGACAGAAGTCGGATATTTCTTTAAGAAAGCGCCGTTGTCGGCCGGCATATACCGCCAGTCGATATTCGGTGGCGTCCCGTGCTTGATCGCGCGCTCAGCCACCTTTTCGTTCATCCGCGCGTATTTCTGAAATGCCTTAAATATCTTCGGTTTATCTCGTACCTTCGGAAGATTGTCGCAAATCCAAATCGAAATCTGCGGATACTCTTTGGCCAGCGATGGCGAAATGATCATAGGTTTCTGCCTCCTAAATTCCTGCTGTCGTCTGGTCGCCCGCCAGAGCGATCCCAAATCTGGAGCTGACCAACTGACAGGCTGGCGAGTCGAGTGGCGTCTTCCTCGCCAAACGCGCCAATGACGTTGCTGTCGTCCATTGCTCAACTCATAGAGGATGCAATCTTCGCCCAACCTAGCAAAAACGCAAGAAGCCGCATTTTGCCCGCGCGGCGCCGGGCCCGGTCTGAGGGCGCCATTGGATAGACGGCTGTGCTCGGCGGAAAGCTGCCTTTCCCGAAGCTAGTCAGTCAGGGCAGCCATGCGCCGCATGTCGGCCGTTGAGATCAGCGATGGTGCTTCCTGAAAGCAGCCATCGCCGGCAACGACGCTATAGGTCGAGGTTGCGCCACCAGCGGCCGTTCGTTGCGACGGCACACAACATGGCTTGACTCGGACAACCCCGCCGTTACGCTGAAGGCACATACCGGCCTCGTTCGCCGGTCGGCAAATATGCCTCGCATGCCTCGCCATCGACGGTGCGGGCAGCGGGGCATTGTTTATTTGGGCTTCGCGTTGAGACGTTTGATCCGAATCGGTTTGCTTTATTCGCGTTCAGGCACGTACAGCCTGATCTCGGATTCGTGTCGCCAGGGCGTTCTTCGCGCCATTGCCGACGTGAACGGCGATGCGAGAAGTTCAATCGAATTTGTTCCCGTTGAACGTGACCCACAAGGCAACGTTGACCGATATGCGCCGCTTTGTGAGGAAATGATCCGCGAGCACGGCGTCAGTCACATCGTCGGCTGCGTCACGTCGTGGAGCCGCAAGGAAGTTATTCCTGTCCTCGAGAAGTCCGGTGCGACGCTATGGTACGCTTGTCCTTATGAAGGCTTCGAGGCGAACGAGCATGTCGTCTACATGCACGCCTGCCCGAACCAGCACCTGGTACCGCTGTTGGCCTATGTCGTGCCGCGCTTCGGCGCCAACGGTCTTCTGCTCGGCTCGAACTACATATGGGGCTGGGAGACCAACCGGGTGGCGCGCGACCTGATCGCCGACACCGGCGGCACCGTGCTGGCCGAGCGATATCTGCCCATCGGCGAGACCGACGTTTCGCGGCTGATCGACGAGATCAGGGCCACCCGGCCGGACTTCATTCTCAACAACCTGATCGGCACGTCGTCGTACGCCTTCATCGCGGCCTATGCCGAACTCGGCTGGCGCGATCCGTACTTCCGGCCCGAGAACTGTCCGCTTCTCTCCTGCAACCTGACCGAATGCGAGCTCCCCGCCCTGGGCAATACCGCCAAGGGCCACCTCGCCGCCGGGCCGTACTTCCGCGTGCCGGTCGACGCCGAGGAGAAGACGACCGCAGGGGATGCTCCGCAGCCGGCATCGTCGTTCGAGGCCGCGGCCTACGCTTCCGTACGCGTCCTCGCCAAGGTGCTCGCCGGCAACGCGCACGCAACCTTCGCCGACCTTCCCTTAGTCTTCGCCAAGACGACGTTTGAGACGCCCTTCGGCGACACAATCATCGACCCGCAGACCCAGCATGCGACGCTCCCCGTCGTCATCGGCCAGATCGGAGACGACGGTTTCGAGACCGTGAGCCGAACAGAGGGTGTTGCGCCAGATCCCTACCTTTCCCGCTACGATCGCGCTGACGTCTTCGGTCGCCCGCGCTTGAAGGTGGTGCCATGAGCCGGGGCGCGCGCATCCCCAATCTCGGCGGGGCGACCGCCTTCATCCTGCACCGGCCTCACGCCACTGTGACCGCGCTCTCGCGCCAGCTGGTGGCCATCGGGCTCGACTTTCGGGAGTACTGGCCAGAGCTGCCACCGGACGCACTGGCCGCCGACTTCGTATTCTTCGACGTCGACACCTCGGGTTCGACGAGCAGTTCCCTAGGGCGCCTGGAGAGGCACCCATGCCCCTCGTGGCCCCATATCGGCTCCGATGCGCCCGGCCGCATCGAATGGGCGCTGTCTCACAAGGCCGATGCTCAGCTGTTAAAGCCGGTTGGTACGGCAGGCGTCTACAGCGCGCTGTTGATCGCCCGGCAGTCCTTCGTTGCCCGCCGCCGCCTCGCCGACGAGATAGCGGCTCTCGAGACTCGCGTCGCGGAGCGCCAGACGATCGTACGCGCGGTCGCGGCCCTGTCAGCACAAGGTGTGGAAGACGGCCGCGCCTATGCACAGCTCCGCTCGCTGGCGATGGGCTGGCGGGTGAGCGTCGAACAGGCGGCGCGACGCATTGTGGCCATGACCGAGGACGGCGATGATCACTCCAGTATCGCCTGACCTTTCGGCCCCGCTGCGGCCCGTCAGGCCACGCAGCGGCATCTGGCGCCAACTCTTGAAGCGCCCCCTGGCATTGCTCGGGGTCGCCCTGATTGCCGTCGCCCTTGCCGGCGCCGTCCTCGCCCCGTGGTTGACAGCGTACGATCCAAACGAACAGATGTTCGACGGGCTGACTCTTGAGGGAGCGCCGCTGCCGCCCAGCGAGAAATTCTGGCTCGGCACCGACCTGCTCGGGCGCGACCTCGCCACACGCATCCTCTACGGCGCTAGGACCTCTCTGGTCATAGGCATCGTGGCGAACGGCGCCGCTCTGCTGATCGGCGCCCTTGTCGGCATCACGGCGGGTTATTTCCGCGGCTGGATCGGCGGCGCGCTGATGCGCTTCACCGACCTGATGATGGCGTTCCCCGCGCTGCTGCTCGCCATCTGCTTGGCCGCCATCCTCCAGCCCAGCCTCTGGATCGTCGCACTGGTGATCGCGCTGGTGAACTGGGTGCAAACCGCGCGCGTCATTTACACCGAGACGAGTTCGCTGGCCGAGCGCGAGTTCATCGATGCCGAGCGCACGATCGGTGCAAGCACGCAGCGCATCCTTTTCCGCCACATCCTGCCGCACCTGCTGCCGACGCTGATCGTGTGGGGGACGCTGGGCATCTCGACCACCGTGCTCTTGGAGGCGACGCTGTCTTATCTCGGCATCGGCGTGCAGCCGCCGACAGCGTCCTGGGGCAACATCATCTTCGAGAACCAGACCTACTTCCAGGTCGCACCGTGGCTCGTCTTCTTCCCCGGCGCCGCGATCCTGGCGCTGGCGCTCGCCTTCAACCTCGTCGGCGATGCGCTGCGCGATATCCTCGACCCCACGCAGCGAGGCCGGGCATGATCGCCTATCTCGGCCGCCGGTTGATCCAGTCCGCGCTGATCCTGCTTGGCGTCTCCATCATCACTTTCGCGCTTCTCTACCTGCTGCCCGCCGACCCCGTACGCCAGATCGCCGGTCACAGTGCGACACCACAAACGGTCGAAAGCATCCGCCAGCAGCTCGGCCTCGACCAGCCCTTCGTCGTGCAATACTGGCACTACCTGACGAACCTGATGGCCGGCGACCTCGGGCGCTCGTACATCCAGCGCTCGGAAGTCAGCGAACTGATCGCTGCCCGTCTTCCAGCCAGCCTGCTCCTCATGGTCGGCGCCATCGTATGCGAGTTGGCCGTCGGCCTCACCTTGGGTCTCGTCGCGGCCGTCAAGCGCGGCAATCCCACCGACCACGCGCTGATGCTGACGTCGTTTGTCGGCGTGTCGGCGCCGCAGTTCGTCGTCGGGCTCATGCTGCTTTACATCTTCGCCGTGCGGCTCGGCTGGTTCCCTATCGGCGGCTACGGCACCTGGAAGCATCTCGTCCTGCCCTCGCTCACACTCGGCATCCTCGGCGCCGGCTGGTACGCGCGTATGATGCGCTCGTCGATGATCGATGTGCTGCGCCAGGATTACATCCGGACGGCGCGGGCGAAGGGCCTCGCGCGCGGTACGATCCTCATCCGCCACGCGCTTCCCAACGCGATCCTCCCCGTCGTCGCCATGGTCGGAATCGACATAGGTATCTTCATGGGTGGCATCGTGGTGGTCGAGAGCGTCTTCGGCTGGCCCGGCATCGGACAGCTTGCCTGGCAGGCGATCCAGCGCGTCGATATTCCGATCATCATGGGTGTCACGCTGATCTCGGCCTGCGCGATCGTGCTCGGCAACCTCCTCGCCGACATCGTCGCGCCGTTTATCGATCCACGCATCAAGCTGCGCTGAACCAAGACTTCCTCATTGGTAACAGAAAGAAGGGAACACCGAAATGAAGAGATACCTTACGACGACCGTGGCCGCGTCGGCGTTTGCGCTGATGTTCTGCCTGACGCCTTCCGCCGCACAAGAACAGCGCGACCCGAACGCCAAGCCCGGGGGTGAAATCGTCATCACCTACAAGGACGACGTGTCCACGCTCGATCCGGCAATTGGCTACGACTGGCAAAACTGGTCGATGATCAAGAGCCTGTTCGACGGCCTGATGGACTACGAGCCGGGCACCACGACTCTCCGGCCCGAGCTCGCCGAGAGCTACGAGATCTCCCCAGACGGGACCACCTTCACCTTCAAGCTGCGCACCGGCGTCAAGTTCCACAACGGCCGCGAGATGACGGCCGAGGACGTCAAGTACACGCTCGACCGCGTGACCAACCCCAAGACGCAGAGCCCCGGCTCGGGCTTCTTCGCATCGATCAAAGGTTACGACGACGTCGCCGGCGGCAAGGCCGAAAGCCTGGCCGGGGTAACCGTGGTCGACCCGGCGACCATCAAGATCGAGCTATCGCGCCCGGATGCGACATTCCTGCATGTCATGGCAATCAACTTCTCGCATGTCGTGCCCAAGGAAGAGGTCGACAAGCACGGGGCTGATTTCGGCAAGAACCCGGTGGGCACCGGCGCCTACAAGCTTGCGGAGTGGTCGCTCGGCCAGCGCCTGGTCTTCGAGAAGAACGCCGACTATTGGAACAAGGGCCTGCCCTATCTCAACAAGATCACCTTCGAGGTCGGCCAGGAACCCATCGTCGCGCTGCTGCGCCTGCAGAAGGGCGAGGTCGACCTGCCCGGCGACCCCATTCCGCCAGCCAAGTTCCAGGAAGTGATGGCCGACGCCGCCCAGAAGGAGCGCGTCGTCGAAGGCGGCCAGCTCCATACCGGCTACATCACCATGAACACGACGATGGCGCCGTTCGACAACGTCAAGGTGCGTCAGGCCGTGAACATGGCGATCAACAAGGACCGCATCGTCCAGCTCATCAACAACCGGGCGGTGCCGGCGAACCAGCCGCTGCCGCCGTCGATGCCCGGCTATTCGAAGGAGTACAAGGGCTATGCCTATGACGTCGACAAAGCCAAGGCGCTGCTGGCGGAGGCTGGGCATCCGGACGGCTTCGAGACCGAACTCTTCGCCATGAACACCGACCCCAACCCGCGTATCGCCCAGGCGATCCAGCAGGATCTGGCGGCAATCGGCATCAAGGCCAACATCCAGTCGCTCGCGCAGGCCAACGTGATCGCCGCCGGCGGTGACAAGGCCGGCGCGCCGATGATCTGGTCGGGCGGCATGGGCTGGATCGCCGACTTCCCCGATCCCTCGAACTTTTACGGCCCGATCCTGGGCTGCGGCGGCGCGGTGCCGGGCGGCTGGAACTGGTCCTGGTACTGCAACGCAGGATCTCGACAAACTGGCGGCGGAGGCCAACTCCATCACCGATCCGGCGAAGGCCGATGAGCGCTACAAGAAGTGGAGCGCGATCTACGAGAAGATCATGGAGGACGCGCCTTGGGTGCCGGTCTTCAACGAGCAGCGCTTCACAATGCGTTCGCCTCGCATGGCCGGTGCCGATAACCTCTACGTCGATCCGGTCCATATCCCGATCAACTACGACTATGTGTACGTGAACGATGTGCAATAAGTGCGACTACACCATCCACGGACGCCACCATCATTTCGGCTGGGACAATAGTTTTGCCCCGGTCGAACGGGTGGAGCCCGGCTCCACGATCGAGTTCGAGTGTCTTGATTCATCTGGCGGGCAGCTAACGCCCGACAGCACCGTCGCCGATGTCTCGAGGCTCGACTTCGGCAAGGTCAATCCGGTGTCAGGCCCCATCCACGTGGATGGGGCCAAGCCGGGTGACGCGCTGAAAATCACCATCAAAGCGTTCAAGCCGTCCGGCTTTGGCTGGACAGCGAACATCCCGGGTTTCGGTCTGCTCGCCGACGAATTCAAGGAGCCGGCGCTGAACCTCTGGAAGTACGATGCGGACTCCCTCGAGCCCGCGCTCTACGGAAAGAAAGCGCGCGTGCCGCTGAAGCCGTTTGCCGGCACGATCGGCAACGCGCCGGCCGAGCCGGGACTGCACTCGGTGGTGCCGCCACGTCGCATGGGCGGCAATCTCGACATACGCGATCTTGCGGCCGGCACGGTCCTCTACCTGCCGGTAGAGGTGGCCGGCGCCCTGTTCTCGGTCGGCGACACCCACGCGGCACAGGGGGACGGCGAAGTCTGCGGCACCGCGATCGAGAGCCAGATGAACGCGGTGCTAACGATCGATCTCGTCAAGGATGTGCGGCTGAAGATGCCTCGCTTCACGACGCCCGGGCCGGTCAGCCGGCATCTCGACGCCAAGGGCTACGAGGTGACGACGGGCGTGGGACCGGACCTGATGGAGGGCGCCAGGGCAGCAGTCGCGCAAATGGTCGACCTGTTGTCCGGCCGGCATGGCCTCGACCCAGTGGAGGCCTATATGCTCTGCTCGGTCTGCGGCGATCTTCGCATCAGCGAGATCGTCGACATGCCGAATTGGGTCGTGTCGTTCTACTTCCCGCGCTGCGTCTTCGAATGATCGCAGTCATTCAGTCCGGGACCACGATCGGGCCGGCTGCCGAAAAATCGGCGCCGGTCCTCGAAGTGACGGGCTTGACCGTCGCCGTCCGCGGCGAGGATGGGGAGCGGGAGGTCGTCTCCGGTCTCTCGTTCTCTCTCTCACGCGGGGAAACACTGTGCATCGCCGGAGAATCGGGTTCCGGCAAGTCCATGACGTCGCTCGCATAATGGGCCTGTTTCCGCGACCCGCTGCCCGCCTCTCCACGGGTTCGATCCACATGGATAAGCTCGATCTCGCCGGGCTGCCTGAAAGCCATATGCGTCACTTTCGCGGCGACCGCATGGCGATGATTTTCCAGGAGCCGATGACATCGCTCAATCCGGTCCTGCTCGATCGGGCGACAGATCATAGAGGCGATCGAAGTCCACACGCCACTGTCCCGCAAGGCGCCGCCAGCGCGCGATTGACGCGCTGAATTCGGTCCGGATACCTGACGCGGAGCGCAGGCTGGCCCAATATCCTCACGAGCTTTCGGGAGGTATGCGTCAGCGCGTCATGATCGCCATGGTGATGGCGCTGAAACCCGATATCCTGATTGCGGACGAGCCGACCACAGCGCTCGACGTCACGGTCCAGGGCGAGGTGCTGGAACTGTTGCGTGACTTGCAGCGCGAAACCGGCACGGGCCTTATCCTGATCACCCACGACATGGGCGTCGTCGCCGAAATGGCCGATCGCGTGATCATCATGCGCGATGGCTGCATGATCGAGCAAGGCAGTGTCATCGACATTTCGCTTCGCCTCGCACCGATTACACGCGCGAACTGCTGGCCGCGGTGCCGAGAATGCGGATTAACCCGGAGGACGGGCGGCTGCCGAGGCGCGGCAGGAGGCGTAACAACGTTTCCGCGGTCGCCACGGTGCGGACCTGCGAGGTCCGTTTCGACTTGCACGGAGGCTTCTTCGGCCGTGTCGACCGACGCGTCCACGCGGTAGAGAGGGTGAGCTTCTCGATCGCGCCCAAACGAAACGTTGTCGCTGGTTGGGGAATCCGGTTGCGGCAAGTCGACAACCGCAAAGGCGATCGCGGGACTGGTACCTTACTCAGGCGAAATAGCGATAAATGGACGCAGTTTGGGCGGCCTCTCGGAGCGCCGAGCGCAACGCAGTCCGTCGCGACGTGCAGATGATTTCCAGGATCCCTACGCCTCGCTCGATCCGCGCATGCGCGTCGGCGACCTCGTGGCCGAGCCGTTGCTCATCCACCGGATGGCTCCAAGGCGGAGCGCCGCGACCAAGTGGCCTTCCTGTTCGAACATGTCGGTCTATCGGCTGATCAGATGGATCGCTATCCGCATGAATTTTCCGGTGGTCAGAGGCAACGCATCTGCATTGCCCGCGCACTTGCGTTGAAGCCGAAGTTGATCATCGCCGACGAAAGCGTCTCGGCGCTGGATGTGTCGGTACAGGCGCGCGTACTGAGGCTGATGAAGGACTGCAGCGCGAATTTGAAGTCGCGTTCCTATTCATTTCGCACGACATGGCCGTGGTTGAGAATATCTCGGACCGTGTCGCGGTAATGTACCTCGGTCAGATCGTCGAGGCAGGCACGCGCGAGCAGGTTTTCTCAGATCCTCGTCATCCTTATACCAGGCGCCTGATTGAAGCGGTCCCGATACCGGATCCCAAGTTGCGGCGAGCCAAATTTGCCCGGTTGGAACGCGAGATTCCCAGCGCTGTGAGAACGTCGGAGAGGAGCCAACTCGCCCAAATAGTTCTCCGCGATGTGGGTGAAGGTCATCTCGTCGCTGATTGAAGCGCGTTGTTTTCGCCGACGCTACCGCTAGCAAACAGTCTTGATTGGTGGAATCGGCTGCGAGCCTGGCACCCGCGCGAGAACGACCAGATGTGGGTTGC
>CAWIWT010000037.1:0-30659 GCA_963839725.1 uncultured Alphaproteobacteria bacterium
GGGGTAATGGGCGTCGGTTCTCCTAGGGAGGCCGATAGAATCGGCTCCGTCATTTGAAAGAGGAGACCGATCATGGAGTATTTTGCAGGCTTGGACATCTCGATGGAAGAGACGCATATCTGCGTCCTCGATCGTGACGGTGAAGTGGTTCACGAGCAGAAGACGGTATCGACGCCGGAGGCGATCGCGGCCTCGTTGGCAAAAGCGCCGACTTGTCGGCGCATCGTGTTCGAAACCGGACGCATGGCCCCGATGCTGTACCATGGGCTCGCTGAGCTTGGTCTGCCGATCGTCTGCATCGAGAGCCGGCGGCCTACCAGGCGCTGAAGACTCTCGCGACCCACAAGACGGATCGCAACGATGCCCGTGGCCTTGCCCATCTCGCCCGCAGCGGGTTCTTCAAGCCGACGTACGTGAAGTCGCTGCCGGCGCACGCCATCCGCGCGCTGATCATCGCGCGCAAGAAGCTGGTGGGGCAACGGGTCATGCTGGAGAACCAGATCCGCGGTCTCGCCGTGGTGTTCGGCGCGCGGTTGCCGCGCGCGCTCAGCCCTGGCTTCATCGATCAGGCATTGCGGGCCAGCGAAGGCATCAACGGCCTGTCGGCCGCGATGCGCGGACTGGTCGCCGCTCGGTCTGCGGTGCTTTCTGCCGTTGTGGCAATCGATGCCCATATGAAGAAGATGGCCAGGACCTCGGATGCATGTCGCCGGCTGATGACCATTCCCGGCGTCGGCAAGCTCACCGCACTGGCCTTCACGGCCGCGGTCGACGATCCCCAACGCTTTCGGCGGTCCCGCGACGTCGGCGCCTATCTCGGGCTGGTACCGCGCCGCTATCAATCCGGCGAAGTCGATTACACAGGCAGCATCTCGAAGTGCGGCGATCGGCGAACCCGAACGCTGCTCTATGAAGCGGCGAACGTCATGCTGACGCGCTACAGGGGACGGCTGAAGCTGAGGGAATGGGCCTTGGCCATCGCAGCGAGGTCCACGATGCGCAAGGCGCGGATCGCGCTTGCCCGACGGCTCGCCATCATCATGCACGCCATGCTGCGGCACGGCACCGAGTTCAGGCCGGCTTAGCCGGCACCGGAAAGGAGACCGAAACGAGTTCCCGAGCGGGAACGACGCCCGAGGGAGGGCATGGAAGACGGCGCCGATACTGTAGCATGCGGACGACCAGGTCGGCCGACTGCGAATTCAACCGAGCCGCTCCATACCCAGCCGACCCCATCAAGTGCCAAACGTGAGCACGCAGAGAACGAAGGCACCCGAAAGCGTCGATAACGCCAAAAAATCGAGCCGTCGCCCTTGACCCATTAGAGAACAATATCGGTCGAAATCGCGACCTGGCGCCGAAGTCGCCGCCATGTCCGCTTTCAGGAAATGGCAACGGAGCTCTTCGCGACCTTTATGCGGCGCAATGCAATCCTTTACAAAGCGCGGCGAGAGTGTCCGAAATGCGCCGCATCTCGGCCATTGAGGTCTGCCTTGTCACCGACTGAAAGCAGACATGGCGGAGATCACAATGGAGGTCGTGGTTGCGCCATCTCGCGACATTCATTGCTAGCTCGCGGAAGGACTGGAAATCGATCCGTTTCGGCAGTTGGAGGCAGTGATCGAACGAGAGGGCTATCGGTGTCGAACGATTGGTCAATAGAGGCGCGTCGCGCCGTCATCGTCGATGATAGCTTGCATTTCGTCTATCGAATCCGAAAGCTTGGCGTGTGCAACCATGGCCTCGGCCAAGGTCGGCACATTTTTGCGATCCGGCCACTCTTCCGGCTTCCATAGCTTCGATCGGACAATGCATTTCGGGCAGTGCATAAATGCCTCGTTGACAGTGACAACCAAAACAAGGTCGGGCGCCTTGCCGTTGACGGCCAACGTGCTCTGCAGCGTGCGGTCGCGAACAATCTGGCCCTTCCCGCTGACCCGCAAGGTGTCGCTGTTTCCAGGGATGACGAAGAACAGTCCAACCTCCGCGTGCGTGAGCAAGTTCTCGAATGTGTCCAGTCTGTTGTTGCCGTACCGGTCCGGGATCGCAAGTGTGCGTTCGTCCAAGACCGACACGAAGCCAGGAGGATCTCCCTTAGGAGACAGATCAAGCCGTCCATCGGAACCCCGCGAGGCGACTACGACGAAGGGAGAGGCGGCAATGAAGCGCCGACAGATATCATCGATGTGGTCGATGGCTTTCCGGGCCACCCGATGACTGGGCAGTTCGACGAGTTGGCGTAGGCGCTCGCGACTTGTGATCACTTCCTGGAAACGAACTTCCATGGCGCTCTCCCGCAACTACTCGCCAGCATCGCAGGCCGGCCCCCTCCGGTCGGCGATACGCTCCTACGGATTGGTCATCTTGCCTAACAGCCGAAGGCGGCTGACCAGCGTGCCGAATTCAGCCTGGCGGTGCGTGTTGGTCTTGGCGAATACCGCTTTGAGCTGGGTGCGCGCGGTTTCGCGGCCGATGCCGAGTGCAATTGCCGCCGCATTGATGCCGTCGCCCGACGCGAGGCGCGCGGCCAGTCTGGCCTCGGCCGCCGTCAGGCCGAATGCAGCGCTCAAGCGCAGTGCATCCGGGCGCGCCAGAGACCTCAGGTCGGTCAGCAGGAGGACGGCGCAGCCGGCCGTGAACAAATCGCTGCCGAATGCGGTCAGCGGCATCACCTCCGCCAGAAGCCAGGGCCTTTCGCCGCGGCTGATGACCACCGGCGCGGCCGGAGGTGCTGCGTACCGCCGGCTACGCAGACCGCGGGAGAGCTGCTGCCGCAGCCGGTTGTCGCTGCCGGGGTCGTTGGTCGCCGGGCGACCTCTGACAAGGTAGAAGTCCTCGCCGATCAGCTTCTGTGCCGAAAGGTTCATGTGCTTTGCGCGACCTTTGGCGTCGAGCACCAGCGCGGCGCAGCTTGCTCGTTCAAGCGACGAGAGTTCCGACGCCAGCTGGAACGCGGCGAACCGCTTGGCGAGCCTTACGATCCTGCCAAGATGCGGGCCAACTGCCGCAAAACTGCGGGTTTCCTCGGGAAAGAACCTGCCACGGCGCGCGCCACGATAAAGCGGCAGGCTCCAGCGATGTTCATCGACCATGAAGGGCGTTGACGCATACCAATCCCGTGCCCCGGGACGGGCAATCTCCTGGTAATAGGGCAGCGTCCTGCGTTCCTCCTCCGTGGAGATCTGATCTTCGATGAGCGTCGTATAGCCCGCCCGGCGGAATGCGGGCGCTCTTCTGACGTGCGGGTCCGGAGCATCGCCTTCATTGCGCAGCCACAATTCGTGGAATCCGGCGTGTTCGGAAGAGATGGGCATCTTCGGCGGCGCCTCTTCGTCGTCTGAGAAGAAGGTGCAGCTTTCGGCGCCTAGCGATTCCGCGAGCAATTGCAGGGCGCGAGGCCACTCGGCTGGCGCAAGGACCGCATCATAACAGGCCTCGATGGCCCGTTCAGTTCGTTCCACAAGCATCGACCAACTCCGTGGTCGGGTAACCAAAATTTTAGCACATTGTGCCTCGGAGAGACAGCGTGCTGGATGCTGGCGCACACTACCAGCAAAAGCGCAGCCCCGGTTCACCCGTACGGGTGATGCGAGACAAAGTCGCCGGCAGCACCCTCCCCGAGATGATGCCCTTCGTTCCACGCTTCGCTGGGCGAGAAGAACCCGGACGGGCAAGAGGCGGGCTATTCGCTCTCGCGGTTAGCCTGACAACGTCGCTGTCGGCTACGGCGGAGCAGGTTTCCTCAGTGGATCTCGAACTGGTTCTTTGCGTCGATGTATCGTCTTCAATGAGCGAGGCGGAACAACGCCTACAGCGGGAAGGATATGTCAGCGCACTGCACGATCCCGCAGTGTTGCAGTCCATCGAATCCGGTCGGCGTGGCAGAATTGCCGTAGCCTATGTCGAGTGGGCAGGCGCAAATCACCAGAGCGTGCTGATACCATGGACTGTTCTCGACGAGCCCGAAGATGCGGCCGCCTTCGGCGGGGTGCTGCGGGCTCAGCCGATCGTCAGAGGACGCGGCACCTCAATTTCAAGGGCGCTCTTGGCGGCGGGCAAGCTACTGGCCGAAGGGCCGGCAAGCGACCGCCGGGTAATCGATGTCTCTGGCGACGGACCCAACAATGCCGGTCTGCCGCTTCAACCCGTGCGCGACGCACTCATTGCCGCCGGCGTGACCATCAACGGACTGGCGATCTCGCTGCACGCAGCCGACACGCTCGACAGCTTTGGTCCACGCTACGTTGAGCTATATTATGAAAGCTGCGTCACCGGCGGTCCCGGCGCCTTCATCGTCACTGTCGAGAACACAGCCGACTTTGCAAAAGCGATCCGAAACAAGCTCGTGAATGAAATTGCTGGCCTGCCCGCCAAAGTGCAGCCTGCGGCTTATCAGATCCACTCACGACCGGTCGTCGATTGCGTCACGATCGGAGCAGCCCCTGGACGGTAGGGCTGCGCCGGTCGGACCTTGCATGGTCCGAGAGCGAAAGGTCCGCCTTGGGTCAGGTCACGACTATCGCCACACCAACCTGAATGTCCGCTCTTGAATATTCGGAGCCCGAAGCTGCCGGTCTGCTCTCGGCCCAGAAGCTACCCTCGCCGTAGCGATCTCTCAACGTCGCGTTTTGGGCCGACAGCAGCAGGCGCGGCGTTGGCAATGCGCCCGACTTCGGCAGGCGTCACATAACCCTCGCGGGCAGCATCGACCGACCGGAACGACGCTACCTTCCGCCACGCGGACTCGCTGACGCGACTTTGGCGTTATGGCCCACCATTGGAGCGGAAATCCGGTACGCTTTTGTCGGCGGCGAACCAGTTCAGAAAAAACAGCGACCTTCGCATTTGCGAACACGAAATGGCGCGTTGCAACATAGTCACCATTTGCTAGCATACCGGGGTCGGCCGTCTACTCCTCCCAGATGCGATGCCGACTGAGAATCGGCGCACCCTCCTCCTGCGCCGTTGTCTGAATAGCCCGCTGTCATCATCCCCCCGACAGCGGGCTTTTCTTCGGTCTTCGGTAGGCATCGCTGTCCACAAAACGGCGAAAGCTGCGCTTCGAACGTCTGCTTCTGACCGACGTCATGTGAAAACTCGGCGCCGGCGCGAATCTTGAGAATGTCGTTCCTGGTTATATGGAAAATGAGTATGCGGATGCTGTTCGGAGTCTTCGCGCGATGTTCTCTGAGAACGAGATTCTACTTTCTGGCTTAGGTGGCGCGTTTTGCACACCCGCAGGCGACGTACGCCAACCGACCTCTTGGCGCCTCATTTCGGTCGCGGACGTGTAATTTCGCGCTTCCGAAAGCTGACATCTGAACCTGCCTGCGCCTACTCGATTGTCGCCGAGGTTCGAGCCAAGCCAAACCGAACTGTGGCGCCAGTAGTCAGGCTCGCAAACCCGTCGGAGTCAACGCGGCAGGCTCTCCGACCCACTTGGAAGCCGCCCTCAACTCGCCCTAGGCATCCTGTGTGGCTGTCACTGACAGACGCTAGCACACCCCGAAACACAAATCCCATAGCGCACCGCGTGCGGCCCGCAGGTTCCTGCATGAAAGGCTTTCGTACGCCTGACGGCACCCGAACCTTCACCATCCGGTCGTTCAGGCGACTGGTAGGACTGCCCCGAAGCAGACATCCGACCACGTCCCTGACGGCCCAATCGCCCGATTGATGAACCTTTCCACAGAGAGTTATCTGGTGGCTTGATGAAACTTCTTACGGTGCGGTCTCAGCAATCAAATTCGGTCGAGCAAGCTCACTTCGCGCGTGTTCCGAGAGAACGAGGCCGTGCCCCGGTTTGTCCGGTGCGATCGCGTAGCCGTCCCTTATGACAATGGGGTCATCGACGAGTTGATCGAAGTTCTGGAAGGAGTATTCAAGCCATCTGACCTCGGGCAGCGCACAGGCCATATGGATGCCGACCTCCAGGAAGGTGTTGCCCATGCTCACCGGCACACCAAGCTCGGCGGCGAGCCAGCCGATGCGCATGACGTCGGTCACCTGGCCGTGAACATTAAGGATGTCTGTGGCGCCAGCAAGGAGTAGCTGCCGCTTGCCCGCGACGTCAAGGTATTCGCCGGAATTGATCATGGTGTGGGGAAGGGCCGAGCGGAGCATCCGCAGCCCGTCGAAATCGTCGCGCAAGATAGGATCCTCGACCCAGAGCAGGTCGTGGCCGGCCTTCCGGATCGCCTCGATCTTCACGGTCGCCTCCTTCGCCCCCCAAGCTTCATTGGCATCGATCATGACATGTGCGTCGCGCCGTACCGTCCTCCTGAGCAGATCAAGCCGGTGAAGGTCCCGCCCGAAGTCCGGATGTCCGACCTTGATCTTGAAGGCCTTGTAGCCGAGCGAATCGGCGTGGCCGAACAACGTCACGAACTCCCCGTCGCTCAAGTGGAAGTCCAATCCCGACGCGTAGGCAGGCACGCGGTCGCGCCAACTGCCGAGCAGTTTGTGCAAGGGCATCCTGACCTGCTTGGCCGCGAGGTCCCAGAGGGCTACCTGCACGGCCTCGTGGAAGGGAAGCGTCGCCGCGCGCCGATTGCCGCCGCGCGGCAGCTCGAACTCGATGAACGAGAGAAAGAGGCGCCTGACCCTCCAATGGTGGCCAGGCCTCCGCCCTGAAGACGCGCTCGATTTCCTCAGCCGGCGGAAGGGGTGCGAAGAGCATCTGCACGAAGCCGAGTCCCTTCTGTCCGTTTTCGTCAATCAGTTCCACCGCCGCGGCGTTGACCTCGTCCGTGCGGACCTGGCTGTCTCCCACGACCCTGTCGCGAGGGAACTGGAACCGCGTCAATTCGAAGCCCGAGATGCGCATGATCTGTCAACTCCAACTGCGGACGGTTCAGTCAAGGATCGCTAGCGGTAGCGCACCTGGTTCCAGCGGTGGCCGAGCAGGGACAGGATAATAATCAGCCCGTAGAAGAACTGGGTGTAGAATCCGGAAAGCCCCACACCCACGACGCCCGTCTGGATGAAGGACACCGTAAAACTGCCGATGGCACTGCCGAGGATCGTTCCTATGCCACCCCAAGGCGCCGTGCCCCCGACGAACACGGAAGCGAGCCCGGGCAGCAGATAGCCGTCCCCGGTGGTCGGCCACCAGGTGAAGTTGATGAACACCGAGAACACGCCCGCGAGCGCGGCGCCGAGGCCAACGAAGACGAAGGTCTGTAGCCGGACCCGCTTGACGTTGATGCCCATCTGCTGGGCCGCATCGGGATTGTCGCCGACGATATGCACCCTCATACCGAAGCGGTGGCGGTTGTAGAGCAACGCGCATATCACGACGAAAAGCAGGGCCCAGACCATTTGGGCAGGGATTCCAAACAGATCGGCGCCGAGTATCCGATAAGCAAGGCTGTTGCGCAGTTCGACGAGGGCGATGGAGATTCCCTCCGTCTTGATCTGGATCAGGCCGCGCAACATGAAGTTCATGCCAAGCGTGGCGATCAGGGACGAGAGATTGGCATAGACTACGAGCCAACCGGTGCAAAGGCCGAGCAGCACGCCGGTGACGATCGCCGCGAGGATACCCAGGAAGGGATCGTATCCGGCCTGGGCGACGAGCGCGAAGGCCCATCCCGCCATACCGATCGTCGCTGGGAATGAGAGATCGATCTCGCCCACGGTGACCACAAAAACCAGCGGCACCACGACGAAGAGGACTACAGGAAGACTGGTGAAGACAGCCTTGTAGATAGTCCACTGGGTGAAAACGGCCGGATTACCGGCAAAGAATATGACCAGCATCGTCACGGCCACCAGCGCCGAACCTAGTGCCGCGCGATTCCCTGCTGCGAACCGGCGCAGCCGGGACTGGTCGAAATGTTTGCCTTCGGCCAGCCGGCGCGCCGCGTTTGCGTCGCCCATGCCCGCGCCCGCTGCTTCCTGGTTCCTGGTCGAGTCAGTCATGTCGACACCTCTCCGAATATTTCGCGTCCGGCCTCGGCCGGGTGCGCTATATCTTCCATGAACTTTATCAGCCTCTCGGCCGAGCTGACCTTGGCCTTGGTCGCCTGAACGGCGACGCGGCCGCGATCGAGCACGACGAAGCGGTCGGCGATGTCGAACACGTGATGGATGTTATGCCCAATGAACAGGATCGAACGGCCGGCGGCGCGCGCCTGCCGGACGAAATGGAAGACCTTGGCGGTCTCCGTGAGCGATAGCGCGGTGGTGGGCTCGTCGAGCACAATGAGATCGCTCTGGTTGTAAAGTGCACGTGCGATCGCGACGCCTTGTCGCTCGCCGCCGGAAAGCTGGCCGACAATCGAGTTTGGCCCAAAGACCCTCGAGGTGAATCCGATCTCCCGCATCAGGCGAGCCGCCTCTTGGCGCTGCTTCCTCATCTTGAGGAAACCCAGCGGGCCAAGTATCTCGCGACCCATGAAGATATTCCAAGTTATCGTCTGCTGCACCGCCAACGCCCGGTCCTGAAACACCGTTTCGATGCCCGCCTGTCTCGACTTCGCCGCGTTCCAGTTGGTTACCGGCTGGCCCCGGACAAGGATCTCGCCGCTGGACGGCCGCACAGCACCGGCGAGGATCTTGATCAACGTGGACTTGCCGGCGCCGTTGTCGCCGACGAGGCCGACGACCTCGGCCTTGTCAACGTGCAGGCTCACGCCCCCGAGTGCGTAGACTTGACCGTAGGACTTTCTCACGTCCCTGAGTTCTATGATGCGATCGCTCATGGCTTGCCTCACGAAGTGGGGAATCCGGTCGGCGGCCGGATTCCGTGGCGGTCAACGCAGCCCCTGCTCGGCAAGCTTGGCGACCGCCTCGTAGTTTTCCGGGGTGACAAACCCGGCCCCGGTGTCGACGTTGACAGGCCCGAGGCCGAGCACGGCCTGCTCGCACAGGCTGAGGATCGGCAGATATCCCTGCTGGAACGGCTGCTGGTCGGCGGTCAGCTGTACCCAACCGTCCTTGAATGCCTGGATGATCTGCGGGCTCGTGTCGAACGAGATGTTGACGATCTCGCCCGGCTTCTTGCCAGCGGCCTTCATGTAGGCGGGCGCCGTGCCGAGTTGCTGGCCGCCCGCATAGGCGATGACCTTCGTTTCCGGGTTGGCCGCCAGGGCGGCGGTGATGATCGGGATGCCGGCGTTCGGATCGGCCTTCATCTCCTCCGGCTGCTGGAGCTTGACGACCTTCATGCCAGCGGCCTCGAACACCTCGACGATTCCGAGCTCGCGCTGGGCGCGCTCGATCTGGGCGAAATCGCTGATGACGATGGCGCCGTCGCCGGCCTCGAACGCATGACGGCGCAAGGCCTCCTCGCCGAGCGCGCGGCCCTGCTCCTTCTGCTGGGCCCCGACATAACCGCCGCCGAACTTGGCGACGACATCGTCGACCGGAACGTTCTGGTACATCATCCTGATGCCCGCCTTGGAGGCTTCCTCCGCGAGCGGCATGATCGCGGCGTTGCCCGGATGGCCCATCATTGCAATGCCCTGCGGCTTGGCAGCGATGGCCTCGCGAAGTTGCTGGATCATCGTCTCCGAGTTCCACTTGGAAAACAGAAAATCCACCTTCGCGCCCGTGTCCGCGGCAGCCTGCTTGGCGCCGTTGTAGACAATTGTCCCGAACGCGTCGCCCTCGCCTCCGCCCGTGAAGAAGCGGATATGAACGTCCGAGCACCATTTTTCCGGCAGCGGGTCTGCCTTGGCGGCGGTTTCAAAAGCAACGATCGCAACGGCCGCAACCGCCATGGATTTCAGCATTTTCCCAGAGATGGTCATCATACTCCTCCCTTCGTGCCTCCGCACGTTTCGACATGCCGTTCCGCTTGAGCCGGCACCGCTCATCAACTGGCCTGACGGGCGTCGGGGACGACGGGCTTGCAGCGTCCGAGAATGTCCGCGAGATCGCAGCCGGCGACCCCTTTGTCGAGCTTGGCCTCGCCGCAAAGGCTTTCGGAAGCGGCAAGGTCTATATCGACCAGCCCAACATTCTCCACGACGTCGGAAAGAGCAGAGCTAGCCAGCGTTTTTAGCCAGGCCCTGGCCATGTTTCCGCACCCACCAGCACGGCACGCTCCACGAACTCCTCCCGTTTCAGCCTCCGTAACCGCTCACGAGAGTACCGTAAGCGCTTACGATGCTATTATTCCGCAACCTTCCGTGTCAATACGCTTCGTCTATTGAGGATTCGCATGCGCGGCATTGCACGAATGGCCAAGGAGCTTGGCATCTCGACGGGAACGGTATCCCGAGCTCTCAACGGCAAGCCCGACGTCAACGACAATACCCGCCGTCTGGTGCTGGAGGCGGCGCGGCGGCTGGGCTACGCGCCGAACCAGGCGGCGCGTGCGCTCGCGCAGGGGAGCACGCGGTCGGTCGGGTTCATGATGGATCTCGACCGCGAGTCAGCGGCCAGCAGCGAGTATTTCTTCATGGGCGTGTTCGACGGCGTCCAGTCCGTGCTGACGCGTCACGGACTTGACCTGCTCGTTCTGCCGCGGCCAACGGGGGAGGATTCTCGCTCCTTCCTGGAGCGGTATGTCGCCCGCGGGGCTTTCGACGGGATGATACTCGCCGCAACTCAGCAAATAGACCCGCGCATCGACCTTCTGGAGTCCGCGGGCATGCCTTTCGTTACACTCGGCCGCAGCAGCTCCGGGACCGGCTATCCATGGATCGACATGGATTTCGAGGGCGTCGCCGCCGTTGCCGTCGACCGGTTGGTATCGCACGGACATCGCCGTATCGCAGTGACCCTCCCGTTCGGCGGAATCAACTTCGGGCCAATCTTCGGCAATTCATATGCTAAGGCGTTGCAGCGGCACGGGATCCCGTTCGACCCGCAGCTGACCTTTGTCACAAGGCGCAACGAGGAGGCTGGGACGGAGCTCGTGGACCGCATGCGCGCCCTCGACGACCCGCCCACGGCGGTTTTGCTGATCTACGAGATCACAGCCATCGGGGTCTACAGGCGGCTCGCCGAGCTGGGCAGTGTTCCTGGCAGGGATCTTGCTATCATCGGCTTCCGCGACGAGCCGACTGTCCGATTCCTCAGCCCTTCGCTGACCTGTTTCAGCGCCTCCCTGCACGAACTCGGCGAGGAACTCGCAGCTGCGCTGGTCAGCAACATGCGCCCGGGTGCCTTGGCCCAGAATCCGGTCTGTAAGCTCAAGCCGCTGACGCTACGTCCCGGGCAGAGCGGCTGACGCCGCGTTTTTTCGCAGATGCATATTCGAATGCTATCTAGATTCCTTGCGCGCAATCGCGCGGCACTAGGCTCGGGGAGAATTCGAGCGAAGGGCCACTGCCGCCGTCCTCGCGCTCTGCCGCTAGATGTGGAGCCTCAGCAGCTTGGTTCTGATGTGTTTCAGGCCGAGATCGCGACAAGCGTTGACGAAGGCGCGCTTTGTAGCTTGAGCCACTGTCGGTGATGACCCGCGTGACGGTGACCCCCAGGTTGTTGTGCATGGGTGGATGGAGGCGGACAGGTAGTGGTCCGGCTACGGCAGACACGAAGCCGTGTGCTGCCCTCTTTGCGAATCTGCGGCCTGTCTTATCGGCATTGAGGCCTGCAACAACTCGCATAACTGTGGCCCAAAGGCTGCCGGACACCTTTGCGCCACAATGTCAGACATTCAGGCGGCCACATCCTCGCTGGCGCCAAGGCCATAGGCGGGCGGCTTTGCACAAGTAAGCACATCCACGCCTGGAAGGGGGTGCGTACCCGTACTCCTGAAGCTCTTTGCCGCGTCGCTAGACAGGGCTGGTCCTGGAGGATGGCTATCGCAGGCGATGCCATGACCTGTAAACACCCAATCACTTCGCCAGCGATCGCAAGAGGGTGTTGCGCGCTGATCGCAAGTGCTTTCGGCATGCGGATTCGATCCCGCGACGGTTCCCGGACTGGAGCGCTCCTATGTAGTTTAGGTGCTCCATGATGGCAGCCTTGTTGCGCTCCTTCTCGTCTGCCTTGTTCCACTGGTAGTGGTAGTGAAAGATGAATGTGATTATGTCCGAGAAGTCGCTGATGAAGCGGTTCGGCGAACTCTCGGCGACCAACCGGTGAAAGCGGTTGTCGAGGCTGGAGAAATCGTGAAACTTGGCGTCCACGTTTTCCAGAAGCTCGAGATGCTCACGCCTCAGCGCGTTGAGGCGAGCCCATAGTGGCGACGATTCCGGCAACTCGGCGAACAGCCGCGCCGAGCGAAGCTCGAACATGACGCGGACTTCGAACAGTTCCAGCGCGAAGGCCTCCGTAAACCCGTTGAACAGCCAGCCTGAGTTCGATCGTTTCTCCACGAGCCCGTAGCGGCTGAAGCGAATCAGGAACTCGCGAATGCCATTAGTGGCGACGCCGAACTGACGCGCGAGTTCTAGTTCGTTGATCAGAGTGCCGGGCTTGGCGCCTCCGCGCAGCATCCATTCCATGAATTGCTGCTCGACATGCTCGGTGCGGGAGGTCGTTTCGGGTCCGCTGTAGTGATCGTCCTTGCCGACCGGACGACCCGGAAGCCTGATCCCGCCGGCCTCGACAAGGATGCCGCGCTCGGTGAGTTCGAGCAGCACCTTGCGCACGGTCGTGCGGCTGACCCCGATTCTTACGCGCAAATGGTTCTCAGAGGGGAGCCCCGCAGCGAACTCACCGGTACCAAGCAGGTTCAGGGTGGCGTTAAGCGCCCTCTTGTAGACGGTGTCGGGTTTCATGAGTAGCCCTTCATACTGTCTTTTTCTTGCGATTTTTATGCATAAAAAACAACTTGACGCAAGCGCCTACTGAGTTGACTTTTATCGATAGAAAGCAAGCACGAAGACTGCTGTGACGCCGAGACCGATAGGTTCGGCGAAGGGAGTGGTTTTGTCAGAAGGTGGAAAAGCACTAGATGGGCGGGAAAACGCACAGTCTTTCGCAGTCCGTCCGCACCAATTCCAATTCCGGGCTTGACGTCGGACTGGCGCTGCTTGGGATCGGTCCGGTGCTAATCCTGACCCTTCTGGTAGTCGTGCTCGGCTTCCTCTCGCCGGTATTCCTGACGCCCCGCAACATCAGCAACATCCTTGCCCAGACGGCGGTCATCACCGTGGTTGCGATGGGCCAGCACGTTGTCATTCTGACACGAGGCATCGACCTATCCGTCGGATCGAACCTCGCTCTGGCATCGGTTGTTGGCGCGCTGCTCTTCCATACGGGCGGAGCCGCGCCCGCTGTCATCCTTGCGATGATCGCGTCCGGCGCGCTGGTGGGAGCGGTCAATGGGCTATTCTACGTCTTCGGGCGGCTGCCGCATCCATTTATCATCACGCTGGCGACGCTTAGCATCTGCAGGGGCATCGCACTGCAGCTTGCCGACGGCCGCGCCATTCCGGGCATGCCGGAAGCAATCCGGGTGCTCGGACGCACTGTCTTCTGGGGCCTGCCCAGCTCGGTCTTCGTTGTCATCGGCGTCGGCCTCCTGCTCCTTGTGCTGACGAGAACGATGGTGTGGGGTCGCTGGATCTACGCCGTCGGCGCACGGCCTGAAGCAGCGGTCGCGATGGGCATTCCAGTGAACTGGGTGCTGGTATCTACTTACGTGATCTCGGGCGCGTGCGCCGGCATCGGCGCTGTCATCCTTGCCGGACGCACGGACGCCGGGTCGCCGCTGTTCGGCAACCTCCTGGAGCTCGATACGATCGCGGCTGTCATTATCGGTGGCGCGAGCTTCCTCGGAGGCCGCGGCCATCTAGGACATGCTGTGATCGGTGCAATCATGATCGGCGTAGTCCGCAACGCGCTCAATCTGCTCAACGTCGATATCTTCTTTCAGCTCATCGTCATCGGCGTCATTATCGTGATCGCGGTCGAGTGTGACGTGCTGCGCAACCACCTTGAAGGCCGCGTGCGCGTCGCCCAAGCGGGGAGAGCGCGATGAGCGCCGCCGCTCTGACACCGGAGCACGCAGCCGACCGGCCGGTGCTGTCGGTGCGCGGCGCGACCAAGCGGTTCGGCTCAATCCTGGCGCTCGAAGGCGTCGATCTCGAGGTGCGCCGTGGCGAGATTTTGGCCCTGCTTGGGGACAACGGGGCGGGCAAATCGACGCTCATTAAGTGCATCAGCGGGCTGCACCATCTGGATGCCGGCACGATCCGGCTCGACGGGCTGGAAACCACCATCCGCACGCCGGCGGATGCCCGCTTTGCCGGAATTGAGACGGTGTACCAGGATCTGGCGCTGTTCGACAATCTCACGCCGGCGCAGAACTTTTACGCCGGCCGCGAAATGGCCGGGCCGGGCTGGCTGCCGCGCGGCCTGCGCTCGCTTAAGAAGCGCGAGATGGACGAGGAAGCGCGGAAGGTCCTCAGCCGGCTCAAGGTAACCTTACCCAAGCTGGACGCCGTCGTGGCGATGATGTCGGGAGGGCAGCGGCAGGCCATAGCGGTGGCGCGCTCCACGGTTTTCGCGCGCAAGGTCGTGATCCTCGACGAGCCGACTGCGGCTCTCGGCCTGCGCGAGTCCCGGCAGGTCCTGGACCTCGTCGCGACGCTGCGTGAGCAGGACAACGCGGTGATTCTGATCACCCACAACATAGAGCATGTCTGCGAGCTTGCCGACCGCGCGATGGTGCTGAGGCAGGGCCGCAAGGTGGGGGAGATCGTGCCGAACGACGGTAATAGGCAGGCGATGGTCTCGATGATTGTCGGGGCCTGACCTGAAGGAATGTGGGCCAGGATGGCCCGCAGCCGTCTTCCATGTGAAGGCGGGTCAGCAACGCAGGAGGAGGAAATGAAGCTGAAGCATCGACTACTCGGGGGGCTTGCGATCGCAGTCGCGTTCGCAGCGCCGTCTAATGCGGCGGACAAGGTGAAGGTCGCGCTGATAACGAAGTTCCCGGTTCCGTTCTTCTCGACGATGGAAGATGCCGCGAAGAAATACGCGGAAAGCAACAACGTCGAACTGGTCGTGGGGCAAGGGCAGTCCGCGACCGACATCGAGGGTCAGATCGCTCTGATCGAATCCATGATCACGCAGGGTGTTCAGGGTATCGCTATCACACCGGTCGACCCGACCGTCGCGCCGGCGCTCGACAAGGCGGTCGCGGCTGGCATCAAGGTGGTGCTGATCGACAACAGCATCCCCGACTGGAAGGGCCAAACGGCGCTGGTCTCAACCAACAACCTCAACGGCGGCCGCATCGCCGGCGAATATCTGAAGACCGTGTTGAAAGAGGGCGACAAGATCGGCATCCTTGAGGGTGTGCCGGGCGTGCCGGCACTCGACGACCGCGTCAACGGCATGATGGAAGGTCTAGGTGGTCTGAAGGTGGAGGTCGTTGGCAAGGGGGCGACCAGTTGCACCCAGGAGCTCGGCACTTCGGTTGCCGAGGACATCCTCACCGCCAATCCCGATCTGAAAGCAATCTACGCCGCGTGTGGTCCGCCGGCCGCCGGCGCCGCGCAGGCAATCACCAATGCCGGCATCGCCAGCGACAAGTTCGTGCTAGTCGGCTTCGACGCCTGCTGCGGCGAGATCGAGGCGATCAAGTCCGGAGTTGAGGATGCGACCGTCGCCCAATTCCCGGCCAAGATGGGCGAACTAGGCATCGATACGGTTGTCAAGGCAATTAAGGGCGAAAAGGTCGAGGCGAACGTCGACACCGGCGCCGGCCTCGTCACGGCCGCTAACGTCAAGGATTTTGAGTGAACGGGACCGGCCCTGCGGCGTCATCCGCTGGGCCGGCCCTCAGTTGAACTGCACTTATCTAGCTGACACCGGAGGCGATGCCGCTCCATGACCGCCAGCATTAAGATCGTCCGCTGCGCCGCGCCGGGAGAACTGGTCTTCGGCGAGCAGCCGGCACCAGGTGCTCCTCCCGAGGGATGGGCCCTCGTCGACGTCAGTCATGTCGGGGTCTGCGGCACCGACTACCACATATTCGAGGGAAAGCACCCTTATCTCGCCTATCCGCGCGTGATGGGCCACGAGGTTTCGGGGACGGTGGCCGCGCTCAACGGTCCGGCAGACGTCGCGGTCGGGCAGGACGTCATCGTCAACCCCTATCTTTCCTGCGGCAAGTGCGTAGCCTGCCGCCAGGGTAAGCCGAACTGCTGCATATCCATCCAGGTGCTCGGCGTGCACCGCGATGGCGCGATGAGCGAGCAGATTCTTGTGCCGGTGCAGAACCTGCTTCCGGCCGACGGTTTGTCGCTGGTCGAGGCGGCGACCGTCGAGTTCCTGGCCGTCGGCGCTCACGCCGTCCGTAGGTCTATGGTCGTCGGAGGCCAGCGCGCCTTGGTGATCGGGGCCGGTCCGATCGGACTTGGCACTGCACTCTTCGCGCGAATTGCAAAACAGCAGGTCACCATCATGGACGTCAGCACGGAACGCCTGGCCTTCGCGGCCAAGCAACTCGGGTTTCTGGCGATAGACGGATCCAAGGGACAGGTCTTGGAGACGATAGCTGAGCGGACCGCCGGGGCGGGCTTCGACGTAGTCTACGACGCGACTGGGAACAGCCATTCGATGCAGGCCGCCTTTGCCTATGTCGCGCACGGCGGCGTTATGGTTATGGTCAGCGTCGTCCAGGACGACATCACCTTCTCGGATCCGGAATTCCACAAACGCGAGATGATGCTGATCGGCAGCCGCAACGCGACGCGCGCCGATTTTCTTCACGTCATCACTTCGATCCGCGCGGGCAGGATACCGGTCGACCGGATTGTCACCCACCGTACGACGCTGCGCGACAGTCCGCGCGACATTGCGCACTGGTCGAACCAGAAGTCCGGCCTGATCAAGGCGATGATCGATGTCCGGGGCTCGCGGGCACGGACGCGAAGGTATTGAAATCTGCAACGGGAGGTTGAAATGAAGGAAGACTTCATCACCGATGGCCGTCGTCGCGATTTTCTCAAAAGCGTGGTGCTCGGATCGGTCGCGGTGGGCGCCACTGGGCATTCACAGACCTCGAGCACACCGCACTCGGTGTGCCGAAAGCGACGGCCGCGGGGTAATCAGAAGATGGCGTTGATCCAAAGGCAGCCGCACACGGTGCAGGCGGCCTGGTCCAAGGGAATCGCTAAAGACACAGCAGACCATCGACTACGAACTGCTCGACGGGCAGAACAAGGTCGAGGTGCAGGACAGCCTCATGGAGACATTGATTGAACAGGGCGCGTCGTAATCTTCCTACAGCCCATCGATAGCGTGGCACTCGCGCCCTCGATCGCCAAGGCGAAACGCGCCGGCATAAGCGTCATCACACTGAACATCGTCGCCACCGAGCCGCATGCGGTAGATGAACCATTATTACGGCGCGATGGACATCGCCAATGCGTTCGGCGAGGCCATGGGTGGAAAGGGTAAGGTCGCGATCCTCAATGCGCCTCCCGGTATCATCATCCGCGATCAGCGCACCAACGGTTTCATCGACGGATTGAAGCAGCATTATCCTGATATCGAGCTGGTGGCTGACCAAGTCGCGGCTTGGGACAGAAAGAAAGCGCGGGACGTGCTTACGACCATTCTTGCAGCCCACCCAGACCTCGGCGGCGTCTATGGCGTCAATCAGGGGCTGCCGGTCCACTTGCTTTCCCAATTCACCACATTCGGAGCGCCACCGCCAAGGCACCTAGCGCATGAGAAAAAAGCGCACCAGATTGAGACCAGATTTCACCAGAGGCGGCGTATTACTGCGGCTCCACGGTCTCGACCTTCAACAAGCTTCGCCTCTACGGCGGCGGGCCGCAATACATCAAGCTCGGCCGAACCGTTGTCTATGACCCGGACGACCTTGACGCATGGCTGGCCTCGAATGCCCGCAAATCCACATCGACTGCTGCGTGAGGCGGTGCGACCGTGCGCAACCAACTTCTAATAGATGACTCGAGGCTCGCGGGTCATCTCCTAGGCGGAGAACTCGTCAGTGAGGATACCGTCCTCTGTCCTGGTCCCGGCCATGACCGCCAGGACAGGTCACTATCGGTGAAGTTTGACAGCGAGGCACCTGAGGGCTTTCTCACCCATTCCTTCGCCGCTGACGATTGGCGGGTGTGCCGTCAGCATGTAAGGCAATGCCTTCACCTCGGAGTATTCGAGGTCAGCTCGAATTTCAAACGGTTCGTTCAGCAGTGTTGCGCGCACAGCGGCTTCGCCGCGGGATATGGTTACTGCGAAGCGAGCGGACCTTGCCGCGGCCCTGTGGGCACAAGGCAAGCGCATCGGTGAAACACCAGCCGAAACTACCTCAAGGATCGTGGCATTCCGGTTCCAGATTGTGCGTATTCCGGTGAGGCGCTGCGCTTTCATCAGGCGTGTCCGTTCAAGCTCGAGAGTGGCGAGACTGTCCGTCTACCCGCGCTGCTCGGACAAATGGTGGACATCCACACCAACAAATTCCGCGGCGTTCATCGAACTGCACTACAGCTCGATGGCAACGGCAAGGCCGTTATTCACGGATTGCCGATTGCTAAGAAGATGCTGGGTTCCAGCCGGAATGCTTGCGTCAAATTGTGCCCCGACGACGACGTCGCAGAAGGACTCGGCATCGCCGAGGGCATCGAAACCGCATTGGCGGTGATCGGGAACTTTGGGTTTCGGCCCGTTTGGGCGACGCTTTCTGCATCCGCGATGGCGGCGTTCCCGGTCCTGTCCGGCGTCGAATGTCTGACGGTCTTTGCCGACAACGATCATCCGCGGCTTCACGGCAATCAATACAGGCAGGCGGGCAACAGCGCAGCTGAGACGTGCGCGATCCGCTGGACCAAGGCAGACCGCGAGTGCGTCATCTGGACCCCCGCTGAGATCGGATCGGATTTCAACGACATCGCTCAGAGGGTCGCATGATGTACTTATCGCCCGAAGCGAACCTCTAGCACTGGACGGGTGTCCGCTATCCTCGCAAGACGGGAACGAAGCAGGCGACGCTAATTCTTGTAGAGCGGCAATGGTTTCCAACGTACGAATGGCGGAGCCGTCGTTCACGTGTCATTGCAGACGGGGAGGACAAGCCATCTCAGCTCTCGGGCTGGGCGTGCGCATGCTCGCGCCCGGCCACTGAAATCACCCGGAGATTTGCTGGAGCGACGGAGAGCGGCACCGGCAAGGATCGGCCGTCACCCGCCGTCCCGTCATCATGAAAATGACGGCGAATGAGTAGAGCGTGACAAGCCCGGCCATCAAGACCATCATGATCAGCATCGGGCGCGTTCGCGCCGCGTTTCTACCGCTCGCATGCTATGAATATAAGCCACCACATCCAGGCCAGGCAGGCGATTATGATGAGGGTCTCGATGACACTCTGCCGCTGTGCGCGGAGCGGTGCGGCTGGTAGATGCCGCCGGTGCCGAATAGTTCTGCCTATTCCGACTAAAATCTCGCGGCATCCTCACCGTCGAAGCGGCGTAGGGTGCGCAAATTTGCGCATGCTCACTGGAATTTCTTCCAGTGACGGTGCGGCATTTGCTCTTACCTGAACCACTCTGCCGCTAGCAGAATCGCAACTACACCGCTCGCGCCGGCGAGCAGAACAAAACTAACCGCAGTTATACGCTGGACCGTTCCCACGGCACGCCTCCCTCCTCGAAAGCGCCCCGCCCGATAGTTAGCTAGCATAAATTTGCGCCCTTCCGCAACTTTTCCGCACAGTCTGGGCGTATCACGCAGGGACGCATGGGAAAGGCGCGGAAGGTGCTAAGTGGATATCATGTTCCGTATTGGACGCAGTTCGAATCGGCATTTGAGCCAATCAACTCACCCGTCGCAACGATTGAACTGGGCCCCCACTTCAATGCGACAGGATCAGCATCGCGAAGACAGTCGACCCCAGGATGGCGAGCAGCACACACATAACAACGAAGAACCTGGGATTGTTCGGTTCGTAGTAATTGTGATGGTCAGAGTTGTTCATCTAACTCAACAGCGCTAGCAGCGGAGCGTTCCGTGTTCACGCAAATGAGATTTTGAGAGACACCGCCGCAGGTCTGAGGTTACGGGGGGATCGCCGGCTTCCACGAATAGCTGCGGAGCCTCCCTTGGACACCCCTAGGGGGCATTTTCGCCGAGGAGCCTTGCCGTGCGCTGGGAATGCTCAGAACGCCATGTTCGAAAATATCCTCTCAGCCCTCGCGGGTGGAAGCTGCTGGCCAGTCTATTCTAGGCCTGCTGCTGTAAGCCCCTCGATGTAAACTAGACGGTCCTTCTCGTGCACGATCGGATGATATTTCTCGACCCACTCAACCGACAACGACGGATGAAGGCGCTTCGCCTCAGACAGAGCGCGGGAAGCCACCTCGAGTTTGCCAGCATTCCCGGCACCCGCTGCCAGCGTGCGCCAAGCACTGCCAAAATGCGGCCGGAGTTCCACCGCCCGACGCTCCCATTCGATAGCTTCAGCAAAACGTCCAGCCATGAAGTGGCACAGCCCCCTCACTGAAAAGTTGACAGCTTGCGTAAAGTCGCGCGGGCTCAACCGCGCCGCCAGCCCACAATGGTGCAGGCCATCCTCTGACACGCCTCCATAGCCGTAGGTGGCTCCCAGAACCACGTGAGCGAAGGCGAGGCTCGGGTTCAACTCGATGGCTTCGGTTAGTTCATTAACCGCTTCGTCGAAGTCCCGCGAGATCATGTTGACGTAGCCTGCCGCGAGATGAGTCCATGGGTCCTCGGAATCGCGCTGGATTGCGTGCTGCGCCATCGCGCGAGCAATGTCGAGGGCGTCACTCGCATCTGCCCATCCGAGTTGAACGAGCGCTGCGTGGCTCCACGCGAGCAGGCTGTTGGCTCGGGGATACTCCGGATCGATGTCGATGGCCTGTTTTAACAACGCCTGGGCGATCTCGATCTCCTGCGTAGATCCCCAATCCCACACATAGGGCATTGCCTGCATGACGAACCCCCAGGCGTCGAGGCTCTCCGGCAACCGGCTCTGGAAGCGCTGATGCTCCGCCGCGTAGAGCCGAGGCTCGATCGCAGCAATGACGCTTTCGGCAATCTGATCCTGCAAGATGAAAAAGTCCGCGAGGTCGACGTCATATCGCTCGGCCCAGACCTGCAGGCCGGTAGAGGCCTCACTCAACTCTGCCCCTATCCGGAGGCGCTGCCCGGAGCGCCTGACGCTGCCGTCGAGCACATAGCTAACTCCGAGCTCGCGCCCGATCTGCTTTACATTGATTTGCTTACCCTTGTACGTGAACGACGAATTGCGAGCGGATACGAAGAGCCATTTAAGCCGCCCAAGCCGTGTAATGATCTCCTCGGCGAGGCCGTCAGCAAAGTACTGCTGCTCACTTTCGCCACTGAGATTTGTAAACGGCAGGACGGCCACCGAGGGCCTGTCCGGAAGATCAAGCGGGGGTCTTGGCAGCTCAGATGCGACGCTCGGTGGCACACGGCCTGACGGACCGTTCTCCTCGCGCACACTGCCAACAAAGCGGATGCCTTTGCGGGGTAGCGTCTTAATCAGGCGTTGTTCCCGGCCGTTGTCTCCGATCGCGACCCGAGCAGCATTGATGCAGCTAGTTAGCGCCGAGTCCGATACCACCCGACCCATCCACACTTCGGCCATCAAGTCGTCCTTGGTGACGACGCGGTGCCGACCACCGAGCAAATACACCAGAAGGTCAAAGACCTTGGGTTCTATGGGCAGCAGTCCGCCGCCACGACGCAGTTCGCGTCGGTCGGTATCCAGCACATACTCGTCGAAGGAATAGAGCAATTTTCCAGCTCGGCGCGTCGAGTCTGCCAACGGTGTCACCCACATAGAAATACCAAAATCGAGGCCATCCCAAGGAAAAGCCACGACAAAGCCAAGCTGTTCGCAAAGCGGGCGTTTCGGCGTTCTGGCATGCTTAGGTCAAGTGAAACGACCCGGTGATGGGTCCCTGGAGACAGCGCCATGCAACCTCATTGGAATCTTAAGGCCACGCTCCTTCTCGGACTGGCAATCCACGCTTCCACCGCCTTGGGGTCGGGCGCCTTTGCAGCCGAAGCCCTGCCGGACCGGCCTGGGTTCGGCTACACGATCCAGTTCACCCCCGGCGCCACAGCCGAGGGGCTGCTCCCCGTGCGACGGCAGGCTTTGCCGGACCGGCCCGGTTTCGGGTATGCCATCAACTTCGTGCCGAGCGATCCGAAGGACTCGTTGTACCCACCCGGCTGGGCAAAGCAGAGGAGCATGGCAATCGCGTCGGCTTCCTGCGCGAAGCAGATGTCCGCGAAGCGCAATTATTGACCCCAATTGCCGGGCACCAAACGGCTCAGCGGCGTGATTGGTGACGAACGCCTCCTGACGATCACAGCGACTAAGGGTGCCGGTGAACAGCAATTCTCGGAGGACGCGCTTCCAATGTCCGTCCAGAAGCCGGCACGATAATCCGCATGATGACCATGTCTTCGCCGTCAGGATTCTGGCCTTGACCAATCGTCTGTCGATGCTGGATCTTGTCGTTGCAGGGTCTCATCATTCGGAGGTCTCGGACCATGGCAATTCACAGACCCCCTCTGTTCAGCGACACCGACATTCTGACGTTTCGGCAAACGCCAGCGTCGGAATACCGCATACCTTACACCTTCGTTGAGTCCCTGAACGAGGGGACCTTGTTCGACCGCTCGGCACGAACGTTCGAAGAGGCGGCACGCACGCAACGCCTCTACGACGTTGTGGTCGGCGAAGATCAGCGGGTCATCGGTGCTGGGATGCTGCAGGATACTCTTAAGGAAGCCAACGGGCATCGCCGGGAAGAGGAACTAGGCGCTCTCATGGTGCATCCCGCCGCCCGCGGCATCGGGGTCGTTGGCCTTATGATTAAACTTATGCTGATCCACCGCTATGCCGTCCTGCGCACCAGCGACACGGAGGAGGACTACGTCGCCCACGTTGTCGACGGCAACCTCGGCCCGATTCATGCGCTCCTGGCCGCCGGGTTTGAGGACCTCGGCGCGATGAAGCTTCACCCGGGCGAATTCGATGGCCATATCGAGCACATGATGGCCCCCGGCGAGAACTACGTGCCCATGCATGCCTACCGCTTCAACCGCGACGCCATCGACAATCTGATCCACGACCTCTGGCGCTTCTGGCACGGGGGGCGGGAGCTCAGCCGTCCGGACCGGAACCTGCGGGTGAAGGTGGACTTTTCCGGTATGGTCGAACCAGCCTTCCTGGACGCAGAGGTTGAACGCATCGGCCAACTCCGCAGCCCGAACTAGCGCTTCAGCAGCGGCACCATGTAGGGCTGAGATGATCTGATGGACGAGCAGCACAGCTCGTTATTCGCCGAACTCGAGGCGAGATTGGCCGCGAGCCGAGCCGGCTGGCGTTCGTGGCTTTCGCCCGTCTGCAACTCGACGGCCGCGACCTGCGCCACACCCGCTTATGGAGCCGCGTGAGCGCCTTGCCCGCCTGTTGTTAGCCGCATCCAGTTTAGTGGCGCTAAGCGAGCGAGACGTAAGCGCTATGCGCGATCAACAAACGCTTCACGCAGGTTATGTCTTCTCGCATTCTGGTAAGCGAACGGGCTAGCCCGGTCCGAGGATCGGCACCACCACGGTGCGTGGCTATCAGCGCTCAGACTTCTGCGATGCCTGGAGCCGGTATCTGGCTTCGCCTCCCTTGGGAACTGTAACAAGCGTAAAAAGCGAAACACGAGGCGAGTTATAAGAGGCTTTCCGAGGATTCAGCGCCGAGAGCTGACCGCCAGAGCCGGCAATTACGCTTGCTGCTGCCCACCACAGGGGCATAATCGTTTCGGAAAAACCCAGGACACTCGGATGGTTGTCCACTTCGAACGGGAATCTACGAGTCAAGTCAGGCTAGCGGGTTTTGGCCGCCTCGCCGACTTCGGAAGGTGGGTTCGTGACTTCGGCATCCAAGGCTACCCGCCAGTGTCTCAAAGGCGCTTGCGGCAAGTCAATCTCTTGAACGCCTTCATGGTCGTCTCGTACCTTTTCTTCGCCGCATTCTACGCAGCTTTGGACTGGCCCGCCCTGAAGCTGCTCATTTTTGCACTCCTGGCAAATGTGCCGCTTTTTCTCGTGCCGCCCTTCCTGCACCGCTACGGCGAGATCGCCGCTGCTACTTACCTTGCCATTCACGCCGCCCTCGCGCTCCTGCTCTTTTCATTGATCGTGGGTTCCGCCGCGGGCATGCACTTCTGGCTCTTGGCCGCCGGGAGCTTGATCGTCTTCTACGGGACCGAGCGCCTCCCAGCATCAGTAGCCATGATATGCTTCCTGGTCGGTACGTTTCTCGCCATCGAGTATTGGGTCCCGCGTTTCAGCGACACGGCGCCCATCACGCCATCGGTTGCTGCTGTCATCAAGAGCATCGCGGTCTTCGGAGGTGCATTCATAATTGCCGGTTTCGTCTATCTGGCTATGCATATGGCAGAACAGGCTGAAGCAGCGCTCGAATCCGAATATGCTCGTTCGGAAGCGCTCCTGCGCAGCATCATGCCCGACAAGATCGCAGCGCGGCTCAAGCGGGAGCCGCAAGCCATTATCGCCGACAAGTACGATCAGGTGACGCTTCTCTTTGCGGACGTGGTGAATTTCACGCCCAAGGCGAGCCTTCTATCTCCGGAAGAACTGGTCGCCTTCCTCAACCGGATCTTCTCGGCCTTTGATGCGCTGGCCGAGAAGCATGGTCTGGAGAAGATCAAGACAATCGGCGACGCCTACATGGTCGCTGCCGGCTTGCCGGAGGCGCAGCCCGACCATGTGGCGACGGCCGCCAACATGGCACTCGACATGCTGGAAACGGTCAGCAGTCTGAGCCGTGAGATCGGTGAAGAAGTATCCGTGCGGATCGGAATCCATACCGGCCCGGCGGTCGCTGGCGTACTCGGCAAGCGGAAACTGTTCTATGACGTCTGGGGAGACACCGTGAACACGGCGGCCCGCATGGAAGCCTTCGGATCGCCGGGCCGCATCCAGGTGACCGAAGCTGTCTACAGGCTACTCCATCGAGAATACGCTTTTGAGCAGCGCGGGGTGATCGACATCAAAGGCAAGGGCCCGATGCCGGTCTATTTTCTTCTTCGCGCACACTCGGAGGCTGTTCAGCAAACGTAAATCCGCCCTCCGTGCGCTTGCCTCCCTTGGGAGCCGTAACAAGCGTAACAACCGAAACAGGACCCTCCGCATAAGGGCGACCGCGACACTCATCGGATGGCCGACAAGAGGGACCCATGACGTGCAGGGGCCATTGCAGTTCTGCGGGAGGGAGCGTAGTGGCGCAAAAAACTGCTTATATTCCATGACCTTACCCAGTCTGCTAGAATCAACTGACAAGCTGCCGGAGCACGCCGTTCGTGCATCCCCCATGTTGCAGACCGTGATGCCCGACGAGGCAAAGTGTGGAATTGCTTCGCCTGCCGCCTGCCGCTGCACCGCGAAAATCGCAGCGCGCCGATCTCAGGAGACGGGGTCGGTTCATGGCGCGACCTTATGCAACGTTAACCAAATTGGCGCAGTATCGAGGTGCCTCAGGGGATGCGATGTGGAAACAATTCAGCCAATACCGGCGCGGCAAAGTATCCGAATACCCACCGCGTCGCATCAGTTCTCGTCCCTGCTTGCCGCTCTGCAATGAACAGCCATCAGCCCACGTACCGACAGATGTTTCTTGACCTGAAGCACCTGGGCATCGGCATTGGTGAGATCGCCGACAGAACGCTGATTGCCTCTGTAACCCTGCGTCGTCGACGCTATGCCGACTATACGGATGCATCGATTCCGTATTTTCGCCTTCAGCGTCTGTGGAAGCTACACACGGCCTCCGGCAACGCCTCGGTCCCGACATTGCCTAACGCATTCTCGAGCGATTTTTAATTCGCCTTCAGTTTCGACACCGACTGCGGCACGCGATACACGGGGGACAAATTGGGCCAAAACTGGCCGCAAGACGGGTGACCGCACTCAGTTCCCCCCCCAGGAGGGGACCGAAAGGGCGGCCCGGAACCCCACAAAAGGCCCGGACAAAATCTGGCGCCTTCGGCGCTCACCGATCAGACGACGGCTTGCAGCAATTTTCCCGGCCTTTTCCATCCCTAGCCCCCACGGAATCCGCGTCCTCCAAGATGCTGAGTCTGAACGAGCCGTGACACACCCGGACACAGCAGGACAAATTCAGACAAACTATTGATATAGTTACCATTAAGTTGCTTCGCGCGTTGCATTTGCTCCTTGGAAGCCTAAAATCTTGGTAGACAGGCCGAACGGCCGAACCACCTGCCAAATCAGGCTGATTACAGGATTACGCGCGCAAAATGACTGGAGATGAACAACCCAATGATACGCGCTTCAAGCTGGGCCAATCTGGCAATGCAAAGGGGCGTCCAACCGGGTCGCGGTCGAAGGTCTTGGTTGCGCTTGATGCGCTGGGTGAAGGCGAAGTCGAAGACATCGTCAAGGTGCAGATTGAGAAGGCGAAGGGCGGCGACTCGATGGCGGCAAAGACCATCCTCGACAACCACATGGTCGAAGCTGACCAGCGCCCGCATTACGCTCCGGAAAGCTTCGCCGACTGCGGCATCGGTTTGGTTCTCGCCCGCAAGCAGCGGAGTCAACGCGCCAAGCAGACTTGCGAGATCGATCCGTGCCGGCATGTGGCTATATCCTGATATCGACTACGTGCGAAAAATACCTCTCTTGGGGTATATACCGCGCACCGCATATCTCGCTACGGTAACCATATGGATGGCAACGCCGTCCCTGTCCAAGAGAAAGCGCGTGACGGCTACATCGACCAACGACATTGAGTTCCGCGCTGTTAGCAAGCGCTTTGGTGACTTCGTCGCCGTTTCCGGAATAGATCTCGCGCTGCCAAAGGGAGCTTTCGTCGCTCTGCTCGGGCCGTCCGGCTGCGGGAAGACCACCTGTCTGCGGATGATTGGCGGTTTCGAACAGCCCAGCGAAGGCACAGTGTTCATCACGGGCCAGCCGATGAATGGCGTCCCGCCCTACCGCCGCCCGGTCAATATGGTGTTCCAGCACTATGCCTTGTTCCCGCATCTCGATGTCGAGGCAAATGTCTCCTATGGGCTGCGGCAGATGCGCCCCAAGATAGGTAGCGCCGAGATATCGCGGCGATCGGCCGAGGCGCTTGAACTTGTCCGGCTGGGTGGCTTCGGCAAGCGGCGGATCCACGAAATGTCCGGCGGCCAGCAGCAGCGTGTCGCGCTCGCGCGCGCCATTGTAAATCGCCCGGCAGTGCTTCTGCTGGACGAGCCGCTGGCCGCGCTCGACCGTAAGCTGCGTACCGCCATGCAGATCGAATTGCAGAGCCTCCAACGCGAGCTTGGCATAACCTTTCTGTTGGTGACACATGACCAGGAGGAGGCGCTGTCGATGAGCGATATGGTCTGTGTGATGAACGCGGGCAGAGTGGTGCAGACAGCTTCTCCTCAGGCAGATCTATGACCAGCCGACGTCCTTGTTCGTGGCTGACTTCGTCGGCAAGACCAACCGCCTATCCGGCAATATCGAGGCTGGCGACGAGCCTGCGGCTGGCGGACGGCACGGCGCTGCGCGTGAAGGATCACACCGGCGGCAAAGTAGACTGCCTGCTGCGGCCCGAGGCGATCCGGCTGCGTCGGCGGCCATCGGCTCGGGTTTGTCGGGCACGGTGACCCACCGCATCTTCCTTGGCTCCGGTGGAATATTCGGTCGCTGTCGACGGGCTGGGCGATATCCTCGTCACCGCCGAACGTAGTGCCGCAAACGTGCCCGCCGAGCCGGGCGAGCGCGTCACGCTCGACTTCAATCCGAACGCCATCCACCTCTTCCCCGCCTAGCTTTGGCGGGGCCGCATCTCAAGAGAAAAGGGGACACGAGATGACAAAGCATCAGAACTACCCCGATCACAGCTTCTGAGCTTACCGCCGAATTCATGCGCCTCAAGCGCGGCTCGGTCACGCGCCGGCATTTCCTCGGCGTCACTGGCCTCGGCCTCGCGACGGCGGTGCTTCCGGCCGCTCCGGCGCCTTCGTTCGTCGACGCCCATGCTCAGGATCTCGGCACGCAGATGTCGCTGGCGACCTGGCCGAACTACCACGACCCGGCGACCTTCGAGGCCTTCACGGCCAAGACGGGCGTAGCGGTCGAGGTCAACGTCTTCGGCTCGAACGAGGAGATGCTGGCCAAGCTGCAGGCCGGCGGTACCGGCTGGGACCTCTTCGTCCCGACCAACTACACTATTTCCACCTACGCCAAGCTCGGCCTGATCGACCCGCTCGATCTGTCGAAACTCTCGAACTATGACCCGGCAGACCGAGAACGCCCGTTTTACCAGTGAGGGCATCATTGACGGCAAGACCTACGCCGTGCCGAAGAACTGGGGCACGACCGGCATCGCCGCCAACACCTCCAAGCTCAAGACGCCGATAACCAGCTGGAAGGAATTCTTCGAGATCGCCCAGACCGAGGCGGACGGCCGGGCCATGGTTCACGACTATCAGCTCACGACCATCGGCAACGCACTGGTCTCGCTCGGCTAGACTTCAACTCGATCGATCCGGCCGAACTCGCCAAGGCCGAGGAGTTGCTGATCAAGGTGAAGCCGAACCTCTTCGCCATCAACAGCGACTACCAGCCCGGCATGCGCGCGACCGATGCGTGGCTGACAATGTGCTGGACGAATGACGGCGCTCAACTCAACCGCGACATGCCGGAGATCGCCTACACGCTCGGAACGGACGGCGGCGAGATCTGGTCGGACTTCTACGCCATCCCGACGAGTGCGACGAACAAGCCGGCCGGCTATGCGCTGCTCGACTCCTGATGACCCCCGAGAACGCGGTCAAGGAGCACATCGCCAACGGCGCGCCGACCACCGACAGCCGGTGATTGCGCTGCTGCCGGCAGAGGTCACCAGCAACAAGATCGTCTACCCGGACGAAGCGGCGCTGACCCGCTCGAATTTGGCGCGGCAGTGACGCTGACCGATCCCGCGCGCGCCGAGGTGATGGCCCGCTTCAAGTCGGCCTGATCGCACCGGTCGCGACGGCACGGAGAGAGACGCAACCTGGTGACGGCGGCACTGGCGGCGCCGGCCGCGCTGTGGCTGTTCTCTTCCTGGTCCTGCCCTTTATCGCCATGGTGGTCTTCGCCTTCGGACGGCGGGCGCCCGAAGGCGGCTATCATGCCGGCCTTCACCTTCGAGCAGTTCCGAATTTGCCGTCGCGCGCGGCGGCCTTCCTGAACACCCTGATGCTCGCGCCCCTCGGGCGCGCTGCTCTGCTTGCTCGTGGCCTATCCGGTCGCCTATTATCTCGCGGTGCACGCCGACCCCGGCACCGGCCTCGTCCTAGTTTCGCTGATCGTCGTGCCGTTCTGGACGAGCCTGCTGGTGCGCACTTATGCGTGGATGTACATCCTGGGCTCGCGCGGCCTGCCGAACCTGCTGGCGATGATCGGCCTGCCCGACGTGCGGATGCTGAACACGCCGGGCGCGGTGCTGGTCGGCATCGTCTACGGCTACCTGCCGCTGATGATCATGCCGATCTACGTCAGCCTGGAGAAGCTCGACCGCCGCCTGCTCGACGCTTCGGCCGATCTCGGCGCAAGGCCGGTAGCGACATTCTTCGGCGTCACGCTGCCGCTGTCCATGCCGGGCGTCATGACAGGAACGGCGCTTGTGACCGTCCTGCTGCTCGGCGAATATCTGATCCCGCAGCTTCTCGGCGGCGGCAAGGTGTTCTTCATCGGCAACGCGCTGGTCGACCTCTTCCTGCAGTCGCGCAACTGGCCGTTCGGCTCGGCCATCGCGGTGACGCTTGTTCTGGTCGTCGTCGTGGTGCTCACTGTTGCCATGCGGATCGCCTGGCGTTTCGCCGGCGCGCGCCGGGTTGATCTCGTCTGATGCGCGCCTTCGTTTCTGCAGTCTATCTGTTCCTCTACACGCCCATCGCGCTGGTCGTGCTGTTCTCGTTCAACGCCGGCCGCAGCGCCAGCGAGTTCACAGGCTTTTCCGTTGCTTGGTATGGCAAGGCATTCTCCAACACTTTCCTGGTCCAGGCACTGCAGAACAGCCTGATCTCGCTGTCGCAGCGCGGCACTCGCGGCCGTGTTCGGCACCATGGCGGCGCTCGCCATCGAGCGCATGGGCCCCCGCACGCGGCTCGTCTTCGACGGGCTGTTCGCCGCTGCGATCGTCGTGCCCGGCGTGGTGATCGGCATTGCAACGCTAGTGGCGCTCGTCGCGTCTTCTCGGTTCTCAACCCGGCGATCGCCGGCATCTGGCCGGGCACATCCCGCCACAATTCGGGCTAGGGTACGGCTCGATCATCGCCGCGCACGGGCTGTTTTCGATGGCCGTCGTGACGATGATCGTGCGCGCCCGCATCGCGAGCCTCGGCCGCGATATCGTGGAGGCTCGGCCGATCTCTATGCGCAGCCCTTGGCGACATTCCGTCAGATCGTGCTGCCGCAGATCATGCCGTCGATCCTGGCCGGTTTCCTGCTCGCCTTCACCTTCTCCTTCGACGATTTCATCGTCGCCTTCTTCGTCGCGGGCCGAACACGACCCTGCCAATCTACGTCTTCGCCTCGATCCGCCGCGGCGTAACGCCCGAGATCAATGCCGTTGCGACCACCGTCCTGGTGGCCTCGCTGTTCCTCATCTTCGCCGCGCGGCTTCTGATGCGGGAAAAAAACAAGAACCACGGGGAGGAATCGAATGATCCTGAAGGACCGCGTCGCCATCGTTACGG
>CAWIWT010000038.1:0-104461 GCA_963839725.1 uncultured Alphaproteobacteria bacterium
CTATAATTAAGATTTATTGACTTTAAAATAAAAGTTATTCGTCAATAAGTATAGATTATTCTATTCTAAATCATTATTCTCTGATTGGTTTTACCTCACTTACAATTTCATCTTTATCTTCATATTTTCTTTGTTGAGGTAACATTATATATACACAAGCTCCTCCACACATTGTGCATGGAACATTATTTCCTTCATGCTGACCTTGTCTATTATGGATTCTCTCTGCTTCTTCTGGATTGATGGAAAGTTCAATCTGCTTTTGCCAATTTAGAGTTCTCCTTGCTTTTGTGATTTCTCTATCCCATTTGATCGCTTTATCTCTCATCTTTACTAAATCACCGGCATGAGCAGCAATTCTGTAGGCAATTAATCCATCTTTTACATCCTCAACATTGGGCAACGATAGATGTTCTGCTGGAGTTAAATAACATAATAGATCTACGCCTTCTGAAGCTGATACTGCGGCACCTATCGCACTCGCAATATGATCGTATCCTGCTGCAATATCGGTAACTAATGGTCCAAGGACATAATAAGGAACGTCTCCAATTAATGATTTTGCCAATCTAACATTTGCTGCAATTTCATTTAATGGAACATGACCAGGCCCTTCAATCATAACCTGTATATCCTTTTCATGTGCCCTCTTGGATAATCTAGCTACATTTACCATTTCTTGTATTTGGAGCTCATCATGTGAATCCAAAATAGACCCAGGTCTTAAAGCATCTCCCAAGCTAAAAGTTACATCATATTTTTTTGCTATTTCGCACATGTAATCAAAGTGTTGAAAATATGGATTTTCTTTATCGTATTTTAACATCCATGCAGCCGTAATTGTACCCCCTTTGGATACAATACCAGCATGTCTTTTCACCTCTAAAACTCTTTTTGCTATTTCTTTTGTTATACCTGAATGAATAGTAGTATAATCAACCCCATCTTTGACGTGTTTTTCAAATGCATTTAAAAAATCGTCTTCAGTTATATTCAAAGGATTTTTGTATTTTTCGACACCATAGGCATAGGCTTGATAAATAGGAACAGTTCCAAAGGTAATTGGTGCTGCCTCTAATAGTTTTTCTCGGATCAAATCTAAATTTCCACCATCAGAAAGATCCATTATAGTATCTCCTCCATATTTGACTGCAACTTTGGCCTTTGAGATTTCTTCGTCTAAATTCTGATATAGGGTAGAGGTTCCAATGTTAACATTAACTTTGGTTTTTAGTCCCTTTCCAATGCCAACAACTTTAATATTTTGTTTTCTAATATTGTTTTTAGGAATAATTACAGAACCATTCGCTACTTTTTGGATTAAGAGATTAATATCTATATCTTCATCTTTTGCAACCTGAACCATTTCCTCTGTCGGAATGCCTCTTCTTGCACTTGTCATCTGGGTACCCATTATTATTCTATTAAATATAGAACAAATGAATATAAAAGAATGTCTACATCTTGTATAGAGAAATTTTTAAAGATGGAATTAACCTTAGTTTATAAAATGCTTGGACACTTTCTAGTTAAATCACAATCTCAGTATAGAAATAACCTTAATAAAAATAAAATAAATTATATACTATGAATTTTTCTATCGATGACGATCATTTTTCCAATAAATACCCTCATTCTTATCATAGAGAGCCTTTCCTGTTAGATAAACTACTTTTTACATTATCTAAAAAATGGATTGCTGGATATAATATAGATGCTGCGTTAAATTATGCTCTTGGTGCGAATAAAAGAGGTTTGAAATGTATTATCAATTACTTGGGAGAGGATTTAAAAAATGTAGAAATGGTGAAAAATACAGTAATTGAATATAAAAATCTCATAAAAAACATGAAAGTATGTGGTATTGAAGGTTCGATTTCGATAAAACCGACACAAATAGGTCTCTCCTTGGATATGAATTTCTGTCTAGACCAATTACTAGAAATAACTTCGATCGCAAAAAAGAACAATATTTTTTTATGGATAGACATGGAATCTTTTGAGAATGTTGAACCGACTATTATTATTTATAAAAAAGTTATTGAAGAAATAGACCAAATCGGTATTGTTCTCCAATCAAATCTTAAAAGAAGTTATTATGATTTGAGTAAGTTATTGATTTATGGCTCAAATATAAGGCTAGTAAAGGGAGCTTATCATGAAAAAGAGATATATGCATTTCAAACTAAACATGAAATTGACAATAATTACATCGAAATGGCTAAACTCTTATTTTCAAAAAAAAAATGATCTTAGAGAAAACCAAATTTTTGCCATTGCTACACATGATTCTAACATAATTCAAAAATCACTAGATCTACTTTTTTTATACGATTTTAAAAAAGAGCATTTACAATTCCAATTTCTAAAGGGAATTCGGGAAAAACTTAAAATTAATTTATTATTAAAGGGATTTAATGTTTATGAATATTTACCATACGGTCGAAATTGGCTTCCTTATTCTCTGAGAAGGTTGCGAGAACGAAAAAGCAATGTAATTCTATTATTGCGTTCATTAATTTCCCCTTGATAGAAAATCAAATTATCTATATTTTATAGTCTTGATATTTCCACCATTTGCAGATACTGTCACTCTATCAAAATTCAATTCATCAGGTTCAGGTGTTATAAAAATTCCACTGAATGGTCCAAGATTGCCAAAAGAATGCAGTTTGCCGGTATCACCAAATTGTACCATAACAGCTTTGATTTCCTGAGGACTATTATTGTTTACCTTTATACTTATTGTTTTGATAGAATGCGTAGCATCGTTTCTTTCGATAATTTCTACGTTTAGTCCTGCTCTGGGAATAAAAACTGATAAAACAACTATAGCAACGACCACAATACCAGCAAGCATAATATACTTTATTTTTTTTTTATTTAGTCGTAAAGGTGAAGTTCTACCAGAGTCATTGTCCCATCTTCCCACATTGTAATTTATCGTAACACCATAATAAAGTTCATGATAAAAGTATGGTTTTCAATCCAACTTTTTATTCTCCTTTATGAACTTTTTTAATTAAATAAAATTTAATTAATAACCCTTTGAAATTTATATTGATGCATACTTCCGATGACTCTCAATCAATCTATATTCATGAAATAATGAGTAAAAATGTTGTAAAGATTGGTTATAAAACTTCAGCGTTAGAAATTTCAAAAACCATGGTAAAACAGAGAATTAGTTCAGTAGTCATAATCGATAATCACAATAAAATTATAGGAATTGTAACAGAGAAAGACTTGATAAAAGAAATATGTGCAAAAAATCTTTTGGCAAATACGTTAACTGCAGAGAAAGTAATGTCTTCTCCTTTAATATCAATTAGTAAAAAATCTACAATAAATGATGCTACAAAACTAATGGTTGAAAAAAGAATAAAGCATTTGGCTATTCATGAAAATAACGATATTATTGGAATACTTACTACATACGATCTCATTAAAGTTTTAAGAAATAAAATTAAATCTATGGATTTGGATTCCAATTTATTAGATGCTATATCAATGGCTGATATTCCCTTAGAAGAAGGTGGATTTTCTCTTCCATTATCTGAAGATGAATTAAAATAAATCAAAGCAAGGTGCGGGATAGCTTTTACTAAATATATTGATAATACACCTTGAGAATTATTGAAAACATCATACTACAAGTTAAAAAAACAATAAATACTTTGGTACATATTTTAAATAATGGTTACCGATAATCACACAGATGAAGAATTAAAAAAATTCTATGATTTTAAAAATATCGCAGTAGTTGGCATGTCAAAAAATGAAGAAAAACCAGTCCATTTTGTACCTAAATATCTAGCAAAAAATGGTTTTAATATTATACCGGTTAATCCCACAACAGATGAAATCCTAGAAAAAAAATCTTACAAACTTGTTTCTGAGATTAAAGAAGATGTTGATATTGTAGATATATTTCGAAAATCAGATGATATTATGCCTGTAGTAGAGGATTTATTAAAGAAAAAAGGAATAAAGTTAATCTGGTTACAAAAAGGTATTTTTAATCAACATGCTGAAGATGTGGCAAAAAAAAATGGAATCGAATTTGTATATAACAGATGTATGCTAGAAGAACATGAACGACTATTTTCAAAAACTTGATTTTTAAAAAAAACTGTAAAAATTCCTGCAGGAACATGTAACATAATACAATAAAAGTGGATACTTGATTTCAATCTTGTGCATTGTAAAAAATTACACATACCCATTTTCATAAATTATTAGTATATTATATAGTACAAATTCATTATATGTTTTAGAATTTTGTGTGTTATAATATTATCTTAAAGATTATAGATTTATAATTAAAATTCCACATGATTGTATTAGTTGCTTGAAAATACCATGAGGTAATTATTGGGTTATCAGAAAACATTTTCTGCAATCTTGAGTCAAGTGATATTTGTTCAATTCATAGACGGTTTCCTAATATTATTAAATGTCATTATTTTTTTTATTTGAGAACTAGCAATTGAAATTAAATAGAATGTATATACATCATCCGGACATATCTAGATACTAGATACTGATAATTGGAAATTCTTAAAGTTAAATATAAAAAGCAAAAGTGAAAGGATTATTATCCTAATTCTATATTTTTATAGAAATAGGTTATGATATTATCTTTGCTATTTTAAGTCTACTTCTCATTATTCTCGGAACGATATTTTATTTACAAAGTAAATCTTTTGTAGGACCTAAACGCTCTTGTATGTATAATAATCCAAATTGGACTATTAATGGATTCATTGTAATCCTTGTAGGAGCAACTCTTTTAGTAATATTTTTTTTACTTTTATGATGGAAAGAAATAATCGATATAAAAGAATTAGAGGACAATAAGCAATATATCTTCAACTGCTCTATCCATTTTTACATTACTTTTTAAATAAACATTCTTATTTTCAAGGTTAATGAAACAGTATTCTGTTCCTACTTTATTGAAAAATCATGAAAAATACTTATTTACAATTTTACTCTTAGCAATAATTTCTATAGTGGGATTTGCTATAGAAAAAGCATATCCTCAAGTGGAAGATTCCCAATTGAATGGTCCAGCAATGGATTCTCAAAAAACCAATAAATCGACACCATCTTCTGAAGGTAAATTTACCCCTAAAATGTATGTGAAAATTACATCTCATAAAAATGCTGACGTGGTTCCTGCTGGCGATCTTACTATTAATGGAACTTCAAGCGACACTGCGTCCAGGGATTGCGTGGTAGATGTTGATTGGAATAATGAAAAACCTTCTCAGATAGTGACACCTACAGGACCAGGCGGCTCTAGTGATTTCTCAACATGGACATTTAATTATACAAAAGATTATCGTCAGATAGAAGTAGGACCGAATGAGTCTACATCAAAATTAACTTGTATCAACCCTGGGCCTTTAACTAAGTGGTTCAGTGTTACAGTAACAGGAGAACAACCACCATTTCCAAGACCATTACCTGTTCCTTAATAATTATTTTTTATTTACATATTCTCGTTAGGTCAATGGAAATATATTAAGCAATTTTACTGCTCTAATTAACATACATATTGAATTATAAATATTTTTTATCGACGAATGTTAATTTTGCTGTTTCAAAACAAGAAATATGTGTTATCTTCTCTATTTTTGTTATTACATTCATCGTTAGATTTTACGATTTAGGTGAGGTAGGCTCTTAATAATGATGAAGCAATATACGCTGGACAGGCTGCTTCACTTGCAAATTTTAGTGAATATCAAGAACAATTTTCTATATTCAGAGCACATCCATTATTATTGCAATTTATGATGTCTATCTCCTTTTATTTTTTTGGGATAAATGAATTTACTGCCAGAATCGTTCCTATGCTTTTGAGTTGTAGTAGTATAGTAATATCCTATTTTATTGCTAAATTTCTATATAATCAACGAACTGCCGTAATATCTTCTACTATCCTTAGTTTACTTCCCTATCATATATCAATCTCCAAACAGGCACTTGTTGATGTATCAATGTCATTTTTCTTTGTACTCATCTCTTACTAATTATACTATATTACCGAAAAAACTCATTATTTCTCCTTTATGGAATAGGAATCTCTACGGGGCTTTGCTTTCTTTCAAAAGAAACTGGAATTATCTCCTTAGTTATTTCTATCGTAAGTTTAATTCTTATAGATTAATCGACACATCACCAGAAATGGTACGACTGGTCCGAGGCGCTGGATATACCGTTGAGGCAGCATACATTGTGGCCGTCCAGCGCTCTGGAGGCATATGTGCGGGCGACCGGGGGGAGGGGGACCCGAGCGGCCGCGCTGGCCAGTAAATCGAAGCGCAATCCTTCGGCCCGTCAACGCCATGCTGACCTATAGCGCGGCCCAACGGCTGATCAATCTTGCGCGGCACGAACCGCAACTAAGCCGCGACGACAGGATCAGCGACGTCACGGAGCGCGCCAGGACAGCGGTGGAACAGTTGGTTATGCGCAGGTCGAGGGGCGAGGCGGCTTAGGATGGGACGGGAAGCACATATGCCAATTGATATCGTCTTCGTCGTTCCGGTCCGGCACCATCTGGCGGTCGCGAATTGGCATCCTGTAAAGCAATATCTCGCGGAGACGCTTCGATCCATTGCCGGGCAGACTTCGGACAATTGGGAATGCAGGGTAATCGCGAGCGAAGGCGCCGACCTTCCACCGCTTCCGCAGCGCTGTTCCGCGCGCTTCGTCGATTTGCCCCCGCCAAGCCTGCCGGACAAGAAGCGCAACCCGGAGGCCTTTTACGACGCTTTCCGGCGGGACAAGGGCTTGCGCGTCTATCAAGGCATGCACGATGTCGATCCGATGACCGATGTGATGGTCGTCGATTACGACTACATCAGCCGGAGAGTCGCGGCGTTCACCGGTCAGCGCACCAGCGCGTCGGAATGGTTCCTCGATCGTGGCTATGTCTACGGCATGTCGAGGCACTACTTCACCGAGACCGCTTCAATCATCTATGCGGAACATCGCTCATCGTTCGCCGCGACAAGTACCGCGAGCTCGAAACGCCGACCGGCAAGCCTGACGAAGAGAAGGTGAAGCGGTGGCTGGGCAGCCATCGCTTCATTGCCGACGACCTCGATGCTCAAGGCATTCCCTTGCAGCCGCTGCCGTTTCCCGGCGCCATCTACAGGATCGCCAATCCGCAATCCGCGAGCGGCGCGACCACGCTTTTCCAGGAGATGAACCCGCCATGGCTGCTGCGCGGGGCACCTGCCGAGTATCTTCACAACCTGCTCAAATACCGCCGGATGAACAGCGCCATAGCTGAAGAGTTCTCGCTCGCCGAGCCAGTGGCCTCTCCTAGGGGCTGTCGGCTGCTGGGGGCCCGGCGATGGAGCTGTTTTTGCGCGGCGTGTGACGATGCCTACGAAGGGGACCATGCTGCCGCAGAACGCGACTTTGACGAGCAGGTAATAAGGAAGGTTCGTCTTTGGGAAATTGCCTCGGGGCGGGAACCTACTGATTGGGTTGCGGCTGGCCTCGGGGAAGACCGCGAGACTGACGAACTCCTGGAATGGGAGCCTGCCGGCCTACCAAATTAAAGGCGCGGAACATTTTGACACATTAAGTAGTTGATGCGCGCCCCATTCCCGCACCATCCCGCCGCGCTGACCCCACACGCCCCTCACGATGCCCCAGCGCGGCGGGGCCGGCCTTTGATCGTAGGGAAGACCCGTAAGGAGCACTAGGCCGGCATTTGTATGAGGGTCTTTGCTAGGTTGCGTACATTTGTATGAGGTTCTTCGCGAACTTGCGTACTAAGGCCTGTTGAGATTTCACCGTGAGTTTATGGCGGCTGCGACGAGATAGATCATTGCCTTTTAAACTCTGATCGGTTTTGCAGGCGCGCATGGCGATGCGCTTGAACTCTTTGAGTTTGCAGAAGAAATTCTCGATGAGATGTCGCCCATGTAGAGTTCCTTGTCCAGTGGCACGGGCGAAGTCCGCCTCCTTCGAAAATACATCCCGTCGCGTAATGTGACCTGGCGGTGATGCAACTACCCCCGGATGGTTCGGAGGTCCGCGCGAACAGCCAACAACCAAAGACCCTATCTGCCCAGTCCAGCCCTTCTCATCGAATAGCTCAGTAGCGCGCTGCCAGCCTGCTTCCGGCGCTCCATCGCTTCTGTGCGAAACGGATATGCATCGTGTTCTCGATTATTTCCGACGATGCGGTCGATTCATAGGGTTCGCTCACGGGAGACATGCCTGCCGGCAACTTGTCAGGCCGGCAGTAGACCAGCGTGTTTTGCCTGTACCACCATTCGACGTTCCTTGCTCCGAAGACCTTCGGCCTGATGCAGTCCAGCGCCAGGTAATTATGCGAAGCGAACAGCCTTGCCCAAAATGACTGCGGCTGCTCGTTGATGTGGCTGAGTCCGCCCTGATTCGGCACAGCTGCCGAGAACATGACCACGGGCGCCAGATTGACGAGCGAAGCTATCAGCCCTTCAGCGGAAAGCCTTGGCAAATGCTCGGCTACTTCCAGCGAGCATGCCAAGTCGAACGTCCGGTCTATCTTGAACGGCTTTGTCAGGTCCATTGGCACGAAGCGTTTCGGTGAAATCTTCAGCTGGCTCAATCACGTAGTCGCCGTCAATGCCTAGATGGTCGGTCACCCCGTGCTTGCCGAAGGTTTTGAGCCATCCACCAACGCCGCAACCTACATCGATCACCGATCGTACGGGAAAGAGCGACGTAATAATCGGAACGATCACCTCAGCAGAGGCCATGGAACCCTGCTGCTGGCTTTCGAAAAACTGCTCTGTGTAGGACATTGTCCAATCCTTCTAGGCGAATACAGCGGTGTTCTATTGCGAGTGGAGTGACGACAGCCGCCAATTGTCTGATATTTTGGATAATCTCATCCGAATACTGCGGCGTGCGGCCGGGAAACGGTATTCGCTTTTATTAGCTTTCCGCAATAGCGTTTATGAAGGGCACGCTGATATTCGCCTAGGAAGCGCAATTCGGCCTGCCAAAAATCCGGTCCCGCTCCTCAGGCCGCTCGACTTCCGTGGCAATCGCCTTCGCCACCCGATCCATCTTCTTGGCCTTCTTGATGACATCGCGCAAAGCCTTGCCGCCCTGATCGAGACGCAACGCAAGGCCATGGAGACCGAGGAGTTGGCCGAACGTATCGAGGCGTTGGAACAGGCACAGCCGATGAGACGGAGAACATGATGGCAAACGGACGGACAGACTTTCAGCGCACCTTCGACGTCAGTCGACTAAGCGCTCACTATGGGTCCCTTTCGCAGAAAGGCCACGCCGGCCAGGGGGCCTCGCCTGATACCCTCTGATGCCTTTCTCGAAGCAGAAAATCATGGACTGCCTTGGTACACCCATCCCAAATCTCGTAATCGTCGATAAGAACGACGCCACCGGGCAGCACGGCGTCCCAAAACTTAGTCAGACACTGCATTGTTGACGAATACCAATCCCCATCCAGTCGAAGGACGGCAATCGGTTGCGGAGTGAATGAAGGAAGCGTCTTCTCGAAGAAACCCTTGACGATTTGGATATCGCTAGAGGGTGCGCCGCGTCTTGGATAATGTCGCCTTGAACTGCTCAATGCTCGCGGTGCAGTTGTCGTGATACGACGGCGACTGCGTGTCTTTTTGATATGCGTTGGCCGATTTGCCGTCGATCTCTTCGGCGGGAGGCAATCCCTCGAAGGAATCGAAGAACCGATATGGCCGATCGGGGCCACCCAGCTCCATCAACGCAGCGGACATGCCGCCGCGCCATGTGCCGCATTCGATCACGGCACCATCGAGATGTCTGAGTACACTGTCGGCAATGGCCAAATTTTCGACGAAAGGTTTTGGCCGGATCATCGTGTCGTTTCGGTATTTGAAATAAAGTGACAGGTATCGATGGAAACTCAAGACGCTTTTCACTCTTCGCATTTAACCTCCCATCATTGGGGCGAGGTTGGAGGCTCAAGCTCACCTCGCGAGCATAGGTGTCGGCGGGCGGCGGGCATGCGTCAAGTTTGCTCCCAGCGACCGCGATTTCACAATGGCCTCGCCGGGCTTGCGAGCCAGGCAAGCCAGTCGAATTGGACGCGAAGGCACCTGAGGCGAGCGTACCACACAGTCAGCGCTGTGAAGATGGCGTTCTCCAGTCGCATCATGTCGTCGGTAACATTGAAATCACTGCGAACCCGGCCCGAGTACTCCTGATCTAACTAGATTTCCAATCTCTTCAACGGAGAAAGGGCCTACAGCCTCGCCGTTATCAGCGTAATACCAGTCCAATTTAGTCTCCCAACAACATCAACTAAGCACAGAAACGAGCGACGCGTTGCTTTGGCTGGAGGGACTTGGGGGACAGACTAAGGAAGAGGGTTAGAAGAAAGGAAGCCGTCCTCTTTACGGTCAGTCCAAACAGGACGCATCACCACGGAGCGCCACGGTAATGTCTAGTAATTTGGTAGACATTACCCCCTCACAGCATCCGCTTCATAGAAAGGCGTTTCGAGATCGTTGGCGAGGTCTGAAGCTACAGAGATTTTGCCGGATGAGCCTAGAATGTGGCACCGCGATGCGAGGCCTCTGCTGGGAAGCTTGATCGACTTACCGAGCCCTTTTTTGCGGGCCGTTCTGCCGGCTTTGGCGCTGCGCATAGACGAGCGACGTCACGACCATGATCGTCGCCACATTGAATTGATAGAACACCTCTACCTCGACGAAGCTGCGGAGCACGGTCAGGACAAGCAACGACGCGAGAAAGGCGTTGGCCGGTTGCGGTGACCGCGCCGCCCAAATCAGGACTGAGAGCAGGGCGGAATAGAGGATGAAAACCTCGAGTGCGAGGCCAATGAAACCGATCTCAACAGCGTTTGAAATGTAGGTGTTGTGGAAATTGAAACCACTTCTCGAGGTGATGCCGAAGTCGTCCCACAGCATCTCTGCCGGGTCGTACCCTTGTACCCAAAAAGCCTGGTAGCCCAGCCCGAACCGGGGGTTGTCGGCGATAACCTGCCAAGCGAACTCCCACAATTCGGTGCGCCCGTCAGCGTCACGTCCTTGCCTGAATATACCAGCACGGCATCGAAGATCTCAGCGCCGAAAACCAGCGCGACAACGGCGACAATTGCCACGCCGGTGCCTAGCAACGCTCCCGCGACGACCTTCTGGAACCTGCTGAGATACCGGCTGAAGATCACAAGCAAACTAACGAATATCGCTGGGAAAAATGCCAGAACCGCCCCCACGGACTGGCCATTGATCAGCAGCGGCCCGGCAGCCAGCACCCCACAGAGGGCGGAAAACCGCAGCAGGCGTGATGCCGACCTGTCGAAAAGCACGGCAATCGCCGCGAGCGTAAACACCGAGATGTGGGAAGCAAAGGCGTTCTTGCTGCCGAAAATTCCAAGCCATGCGCCAATATCATCACGGACGCGACCGAAAAGGACGCTGCCAAGGACGCCGATGCCATAGGCGCCGAACATACACCGCAACAGGCCTGCGGGCGTCACGGATGCACCAATTGCGATGGCGATAAGCAAGGTCACAGTCAGTTGTATCGAATACCGCATGGTCAAGGACGGAAATTGCGACCAAAGCACCGAGGTCAGGCAGAAAAGCGGGATCAGCAGAATGTACCAGTAGCGCAGAAAGGCCTGGAGGTTCTTTTCAAGGCTGACGGCTATCAACAGGAGGCCGAACACCAGGAAAATTAATGCGGCCAGTGATCCGAAGAACGGACTGAGGATCAATGCCGAGAGCGCGGTGAAGGTGAGTACGCCGGGAAGGTTGACCCTGAGGGGGCGCTCGTGCGCCAACGCGGTTCCGTACAGCGTAACCGTCATTGCCGATCTGCCCTCGAGGCCAGGAGCGTGCGTTCTGAAGGCAATGTGCTGTCCACTCCGATCACCTTTGTTCCTGTTACTCCTCGGCCAGATTGTTGCAATGCAACAAAACTACCACCGTTTCCCTGGAAGCGCCAACCGGCGAGCGTTCAACAATCGTTACCAGGCTCAAAACCTTATCCGCGAACGTATCGGCGCAAGGGATCGCGATCCAACCGTTAGCTAACCAGCGGGCGGAGGAACGCCACCCTCTCGGCTTATGGGCATCGAACCAATTGGCGAGCCACAACAGCCACAAGGCGTGTACACAGTACATTCCGAGGGCGACGCGGCCGAGCACCGCCAGCGCGCTCGACAGCGGGACATGCTCCAGTTGCAGAGCAGCGTAGAATACTCCGACGCCAAACAGGAGGGTGCCAAAATAATAGTCCGAGGCGGGGGTTTGGCCATCTGCTAGCAGATAGGTTCCGCGACTTGCAACGCTAAACCCACTGCCGCCAGAGCCAGCGAGGTTCCAGCGAAGGCCGCCAATCATTGCGGCGACAGAGATATCCCAGCGCAACGAACGGCACGCGAAAAAGGGTCCATTGCGCGTGCTGATCGGCAAATCCGGGAGCGAAAGCAACCCTCTGTAGGATCCGAAGGCCAGCCCAAAGAGGAAGAAGGCTGTCGCTGCGCAGATAAGCGCGACTGGGTAGCCACGCATCGCGACGACGATGGCCAAACTGCAGCCGAGCGCTGGAAGATACCACAAATGATAAGCCGGCCCGCCGGTGATGAGATATCGTGCGAGCAGCTCCGGCTTGAACAGCCAGCTAAAGTCAGCCCCCATCGCCAGCACATAGACGATCAGCCAGAAGACAAATATAGGCGCAAGCCGTTTCAGCGCACGCCAAATGATCCGTGCGTAAGGCGCATTGGTGGATAGGAAGAAGCCGCTCGTTATAAAGAAAAATGGTACGGCGAACCGCGTTGCCGCAACAATGAGCTGATTGATGACGCTGTCGCGCGGCCCATGTGGCACCGCGTGAATTATTACGATGGCGATGAAGCAGATCATTCGCATCGCATCGATTTCGTCCAGCCGCGATGGGCGGGCACGAGCGGCGGGAACGCGATCAAACGCAACTGATGCCAAGTTGGATACCTTGCTGTTTCGAACTGCGAAGAACGCGGCATGTTCGATTTGCTTCGGTACAGCAATTATGCTGCGATGCAGCGATGAGCGCAACAGTTTTGCTCCGCCGCCGTTAGCGCCCGGATGCCGCGGCTGGGTCTTTGCAGGGAAAATTGTCCGCGCTCTATCGACCACGGCCGCCACCCGGCTGCGCATTGCGGCCGTTCGATGCTCGGTAAGATACGCATAGGCGAAGAGGACGGGTGGCAAGGTCAAGACCAGCACAATCAGCCGGGAGCGGGGCTACCGGAAGCCTGGTTTCGGGAACAAGAAAAGCCGCCACAAGCAGAATGAACGGAAAATTTGTCATGTAAAGCGAGAACGAACCATTCGAACCGAATTGCGCGAAGAAGAAGGTGATCCTCCGTTGCGCGAAGCCCGTCCGGACGATAGAGAACATGCTCAGCGCGAAGCTTTGCCCCTCGTCGCTCGTGCTGCATGGCAGCAAATATGTTGCAGCGCAGCAACAGCTGCACTACCATCCTTTTGGCCAACTGGTCGCATGAATGCTTCAAGTGCTTTACCTAGTGCATGACGTTTCCGATCCTGCAGTCCGCCGGCGAATTAGCATGTTGCGGGCGGGCGGGGCCGAGGTAACGCTGGCCGGCTTTCGCCGCAGCGGACAGGCTGTCCCCGACATCGACGGGGTCAGGCCCATCGATCTCGGCAGGACGCAAGACGGCCGCTTTGCCCAGCGCCTCGCGGCGATAGCGAGGGCCGCGCTTTCTGCCGTGCGCAAGCTAAGCACAGTGCCACGCCCGGACGTCATCATCGCGCGCAACCTGGAAATGCTCGCTTTGGCGCGGCGCGCCAGAGCCGCCTTCTCAGGCCGAGTGCCGATTGTATATGAATGCCTGGACATTCACCGTCTCGTGCTGCGGGACGATCTTATTGGTGGGGGGCTGCGGCTCGCCGAGCGCCTGCTTGGGCGCGACATCAAGCTGTTGCTGACGAGTTCGCCGGCGTTCATTCGACAATATTTTCAGCGCTTCGGACAAATCGCAGCGCCGATCGATCTGATCGAGAACAAATATTACGAAGCCGTCACGCCAGCCGACACCGCCCCATCGACGGAGGATTGCAAATCCCCACCATGGCGTATCGGCTGGTTTGGCGCATTGAGGTGTCGCCAGTCGCTGGAAATGCTTGCCGATTTCTCGCGCGCCATGGGTGGCCAATTCGAAATTGTCCTGCGCGGACGGCCAGCTCTCTCCGAATTTACAGACTTTCACCGTTTTGTCGAAATCGAGCCGTACATGTCCTTCTCGGGTCCGTACCGAAATCCAGAGGACATGGAGCGAATATATCGCGAGGTGCATTTCGCCTGGGCAATCGATTTCTTCGAACAGGGTCAGAATTCGAAATGGCTGTTGCCCAACAGGCTCTACGAGGGGTGCCGCTTCGGCGCTGTCCCGATCGCTATGGCCGACACCGAAACCGGGCGATTCCTGAGAGAGCAGGGCATCGGGGTCCTTTTGCAGAATGCCTCGGCGCAAGCGCTGGCGCAGGAACTTGGCACGATGAACGAAGATCGCTTTTCGCACCTGCAGCACAAGGTGGCCAACTCCAACCGGAAAACCTGGGCCTACGACACATCGGACTGTCGCAGGCTCGTGGCAAGGCTTGGAGAGATGTCGATTGCGACGCCACCTTCGGCGCAAGCGGCACATGGTTAGAAGGGAGGGAGGAGCGAACAATGACAAACCCCGCCGTCGCTTCCAGCCTCGTCGTTATTCCATGCCTCAATGAGGCCGATCATATTGGCGCCCTGCTGAACCAGCTCAGGCCCGCCGCCGAACGATTGAAAGCGCGCGTCGTCGTCGTTGACGGGGGCAGCTCGGATGGAACCCAGGCGATTGTACAAAAGATTTCGCTGAATAACCCGCGCATCGTCCTTCTGGACAATCCGAAGCGCATCCAAAGCGCGGCGGTCAATCTGGCCGTCAGCCTGTACGCTGGCGGTGCCGAGTTTCTGATCCGCATCGATGCGCACGGGAGATACCCGGACGACTATTGCGACCGGCTTGTGGAAGAGGCGCGTGCCATCGGCGCCGATTCTGTCGTGGTGTCCATGCGCACGACCGGAACCGGTGCGATCCAGCTTGCAGCGGCTGCTGCCCAGAATTCCCGGCTCGGGACCGGAGGTTCCAGTCATCGCCACGCCTCCACTGGCGCTTGGGTGGATCACGGCCATCACGCGCTCATGCAAATCTCCGCGTTCAAGGTGGTCGGCGGATATGACGAAACCTTCAGCCACAACGAAGACGCTGAACTCGACCATCGGCTCCGACAGGCCGGCTTTCGCATCTGGTTGAGTGGCCGCACGCATATGGTCTACTATCCGCGCTCATCGCTTTATGGCCTCTATCTGCAGTATCTGAATTATGGCCGGGGACGCGCGAAGAACGTGCTGAAGCACCGCGCAATTCCCAAGTTGCGGCAACTGATTCCGCTCATGGTCTGTCCGATCGTCTTGCTGGCTTCCCTTGCCTTCGTAAGCAGCATAACCGCTGTACCTCTGGCCATCTGGGTAGCCGTGTGCCTAGGCTACGGGCTGTGGCTTGCCGCGACTGAGCGAAATCCGCATCTCGCTCTGGCAGGCATCTCGGCGATGATCATGCATCTTGGCTGGTCGGCCGGCTTTTGGCTTCAACTTCTCCGATCGCGCATGCACAAGGAGGCGGGATGATGGCCGCTCTGCGTGACGTAAGCAGCATCGACATCTGTGTCTGCACCTTTCGCAGACCCGAACTCGTGGCGACGCTGCGCTCGCTCGATGCGCTGAAGATACCGTCGGGTTTTCGTGTTTCCATCATCGTCGCCGACAATGACGATTTTCCAACTGCCGAGCCTTTGGCCGCGAAAGCCAGAGCGCAGTCGCGGCGTCTGCCGATCAGATACGTGCATTGCCCGGCGCGAAACATATCGATTGCACGGAATGCATGTCTTGACGCCAGTTCAGCCGACTTCGTTGCGTTCATAGACGATGACGAAACCGCCTCGAACGTATGGCTGGAGCAGTTGGTACGGGTCGCGCAGACATCGGGAGCCGATGCGGTGCTCGGCCCGGTAAGGGCCGTCTACCGACCTGACGCGCCGAACTGGATGCGGCGGGGCGATTTTCATTCAACCAGACCTGTATGGGTCGCTGGGGAAATCAGGACGGGCTACACGTGCAACGTGTTGTTGCGAATGAGCGCAAAAAGTGTTCGAGGCCGCCGCTTCAGCCTGGCGCGAGGCAAAAGTGGGGGTGAGGACACGGAGTTCTTTCACCAGGTTTGCAACTTGGGTGGCCGCATCACGTTTGCCGACGACGCTTGGGTCGAGGAACCGGTGACGCCAAACCGTGCGACGTTCGGGTGGCTGGCCCGCCGTCGTTTTCGGATGGGCCAGACTCATGGCAAACTCATCGCGGATGAGGTCGGCGTCATCCGGCGTGCCTGGGAACTGGCGCTCGCTTCGACCAAATTCGCCTATTCGTTCGGCGCGGCGGCTCTCGCTGCCGTCAGCCCCGTCAGCAGAAATCGCAGTGCGCTGCGCGGCATCATGCATGCAGGCGTCGTCAGCGGTCTGCTCGGCGGTCGAGAACTTCAGCAATACGCGGCGCTGCCACAGGAGGGGACCAGGGCGGCGATTGCATCGGCTGCAGACAAACCTGGACTGGAGTGACGATGAACTACCTCACCTCCCCGATCACCAATATGCCCGCACCACAAGGTGTCGAGGAGAGGGAGGGTGATGGCTTCATCAACCTCGAACATCTGTTGTCGATGGCCAAAAGGCAACTCGAAGTCGTGCTGATCGGCGCTGGCGTAGGTCTTCTTTTTGGCTTGCTCTATCTCCAGACCACGCCGCCAACATATACGGCCACGGCCAAGGTTCTGATTGATGAAGGCCTGGACAAGATCGTCGACGAGGTCTCAACGAGGCCAACCAATTTGCAGACCGAATCGGAGATCATGAGCCAACTCGAGATCCTGGGTTCTGCGAGATTGGCAGCAGTCGTGGTCAACAAGCTGAACCTCGACAAGAACGACAGCTTCCTTGATCCACCATCTTCATTGGTGCAGAAATCTGTCGGATTCCTGAGAGGCATGACCCACTATCTGCGCCTCGGGCCAAGCGCCCCGGGCCAAGCCGAGGCCGAGATGGACGATGCCGCCCGCGAAGCCAAGACAACGGCTGAGCAAAAGGAACAAGCCGCCGCGATGCTGCAGGCGAATGTAATCGCGGAGCGTAGCGGGCGCAGCTATGTCATCTCGATCGGCTACCGAGCACACGATCCGTTACTGGCCACGTCGATCGCGAAGGCTTATGCGGACGCATACCTTGCCGATCAGCTGGAGGCGAATTTCGATGCAACTGAGCGCGCCGCCTTGTGGCTGGAGGGACGGCTCAGGGAACTGCAGGAAAGCTCGCAGGCGGCTGCCCTTGAAGCCGAGAAGTTCAGGGCTGAGAACGGTCTGACCGCCGCTCGCGGCGAACTCATCGCGGAACAGGAACTGTCCGACCTCAGCGGGCAACTGGTTCTTGCGAGGGCGGACAGCGCCCGCGCGCTGGCGCGCTACGAACAGTACAAGGCAATAATGAGCAACGGCCCGGAAGGCGCTGTCGAAAACGCCACCATATCCGGCGACCAGGCGAGTGGCAGCATTTTGTCGTCCCTAAAGGTACGGTACCTTGCAGCCTCCAAACGCGAGCAGGAAATTTCCAACAAATTCGGCGCCGATCACCAACAAGCGGTGGCGCTGCGTAAGGAACAGGCGGACATTCGCAATCAAGTATTCGAGGAGTTGCGGCAACTTACCGCGAGTTCCCGCAACGACTACGAAGTAGCCCGCTCCCGCGAGACGACGCTGCAGGCGAGTGTTTCGCAAGCCACCGGCGAGAATAAAGAGGCGAACCAGTCGCAAGTCCGGCTGCGGGAACTCGAGCAGAAGGCGGATGCGCTGAGCACGCTCTACCAGAACTTTCTCGCGCGCTTCGGAGAAGCGTCACAACAGCGATCGTTCCCGATCTCCAAAGTCCGCACTATTTCGGAACCCACCGTGCCTGTGGGCGCATCCAGCCCGCGCAAGGCCATGGTGCTCGGATTGTCGCTGATCCTGGGATTGATGATGGGAGGGGCGTTCGGAGCGCTGAACGAGTTCAACGAGCGTTTCTTCCGGACCGCCGAAGACGTCAGGCAAAGGCTCGGCCTAAAATTCCTCGGCTATCTTCCCTTGTTCGAATCGGCGGACAAGGACGCTCCCGTCAAATACAAGAAGCAATCGGGTGAAACTAAAGACAACGCGCAAGCGTCGGCGCAGAAGGCGGACGCGGCAGCGCGAATGCGGCTTTCCGTAGATGCACCGGCGTCGATGTTTGCGGAAACGCTGCGAAGCGCCAAGATAGCGAGCGATGTGGTCCTGCTAGCCTCGCCCTGCAAGGTGATAGGTATCATCTCGGTGCTGCCCGGCGAAGGCAAGTCCACGGTGGCATCGAATTTGGCGCAGCTTTTGGCGGCAAGCGGATCGAAAACACTGCTCATCGACGGCGACCTGCGCAACCCGGGTTTGACCCGGAGTATCGGCATGCGGGCGAGAGCCGGCCTGATGGACGCCGTGGTCAACAAGCAGCCATGGCAAACCGTCGCCAAGATCGACCGGCAGACCAAGCTCGCAATCGTGCCGGCGCGCGTCCGCGGCCAGTTCGGTCATACCAGCGAGTTGCTGTCGTCCAGCGGCATGAGGCGATTCATCGACGAAGGGCGCGAATACTTCGAACATATCATCGTCGACCTTCCGCCTCTAGGCCCGGTTGTTGATGCGAAAGCGTTCGCGCCGCTGGCAGACGGCTTCATTCTCGTCACCGAGTGGGGTCGCACGCCTCGCGCCACGGTGCGGTCGGTACTCCATTCGGAACCGCACATTGCGGGAAAGATAATCGGTGTCATTTTGAGCAAGGTCGACATGAAGAAGCTCACCAAGTTTGGTAGCTTTGGCGGTTCAGAACAGTTCTTCGACAAATATTCGAGCTACTACCTCGAAAAGTCCGCGCCGCGCCCGAAAGCTGCCGCGTAAGAAGGTGCTTCTACTCAGGAAAACAAAAGCTTGCCCTTGTCTCCTGCAATCCTGATCGCAGTCAGGCGACCGCTGCGAAATGCGCCGGTGTCGATGTTGATGCGCCGTCCTGCGGCGCGCGGGAAGCGAATAGGCGTATGTCCATGGACAATCCACCGATCGAGCAAGTCGGTGTTGTCGAAAAACTCGGTGCGGATAAAAAGAAGATCGTTCTCTTCCTGATCTTCGAGCGCCACACCCGGCTTGATACCGGCATGGACGAACGCAAGCCTGCTCGAATAGACCATGATCGGCAAGGAGCGTAGGAACCGGACATGGTCATCCGGTATGACGCGTCTAACGTATTCGTCGGCCTTTTCTGTGCTGCCATACAATTTCGCCAGATGGTCTGCGTCAAGCCCGTACGAAAACAGCGTCTCTCGCCCACCTGATGCAAGCCACGCCTCGCGTGGCAACTTGCCGTCGAGGTAGAGCAGCATTGCTACTTCGTGATTGCCGGCCAGGCAAATGCGCTGGAAGCCGATGGGAGGCGGTCGCAAGAGATGATCGAGCACATACGCGGACTCCGGGCCACGGTCGACGTAGTCGCCAAGCATGATGATGAGCTTCGGTAGGTTGAAGGCGAGCGAGTCAGCCTGGATGATGCTTTCCAGCGATTTGAGTTCACTGAAGCAGCCGTGGACATCGCCGATCGCGTAGACGACCTTGCCGCTCATATCGATCTTGAGACGGTCGCGCTTTGCTGCCGGCTGCTCGAATCGGAAAAGGCTTCGCCATCTCTGCATTCCAGTCTCAAAACCCATCGAGAAGACCCGTCATTCCCACCCTGGATAGCATTTTGACCATCCAAGTGCCGTACAAATCCTTACGCGGCTACAGGCGTGCGGGAAGGCGCATATATGTCAGCGGAGGATGTGGATTGCGATTGACGCGGCCGGATTGCCCATCAAAATTCCTAAGCTTGTTCGCTTCGTCACATCCTATCCAATGCCCGTGACGGGCAAGATCCGAAATGTCGAAATGCGTGCGGAAACGATTGCGGGCAATGGCGTGAAAGCTCACCAACAAAGACGAGGAATTTTTTGGGCTTAGGCGAAGTCCCTTTGCGGACCCAACAAGCCTCCTGCCGTGCTCTGTTCCAGCCGGCTCCCGGTCTCATCGAACAGATGAACATGCTTTAGCGGGAAACTTACTTTCAGCTTGGGTCCAGTATCAAGCAAACCCCGGTCGAGCGTGAAGATTTTGAATGGCGTTCCTCTTAGGGAAAGATGCAGAATGATACCGAAACCGGTGGGTTCGATGAGTTCGACCGCTGCCTCGATACCATTGGTCTGGACGATGGCGACGTGCTCGGGGCGAATGCCGAGGGTAACCTTGGCCCCTCGCGTTAACTCCGTCTGCTTTTCGACCGGGATCATCGTTCCGTCAGCGAGACTGATGCCAGTGCGATTACCTGAAACCGAATAGGTGCCTTCGATAAAGTTCATGCCTGGAGAGCCGATGAAGCCGGCGACAAACAGATTGGCCGGACGATCATAGAGATCGAGTGGGGTTCCGACCTGCTGCACGATGCCGGCATGCATGGCGACGATCCGATCTGCCAAAGTCATGGCCTCAATCTGGTCATGGGTAACATAGATCGACGTTGCCTTCAGGTCGCCGTGAAGCTTCTTGATCTCAGCGCATGTGCTCGCGCAGTCGGGCATCAAGGTTCGACAATGGTTCGTCGAACAGAAACGCCTTTGGCTGGCGCACAATGGCGCGGCCCATGGCTACGCGCTGGCGCTGACCCCCGGAAAGCGCTTTGGGTCGCCGTTCCATCAATGGATCCAGCCCCAGCTTGGAGGCCGCCGCTCCGATAGCGCTGGCAATCTTTTCCTTCGAGGTTTTCCGCAGGCGCAAACTGTAGCTCATATTGTCGGCGACACTCATGTGCGGATAGAGCGCGTAGGACTGAAAGACCATGGCAATGTCGCGGTCCTTCGGAGCCAGTTCGTTGACCCTTTTGCCGGCGATACGGATCTCACCCGACGTGATCTCTTCGAGACCGGCGATCATCCGCAGAAGCGTGGATTTTCCGCAGCCGGATGGGCCGACGAGCACGATGAACTCGCCTTCGCGGATGGTAAGGTCCACCCCGTGGAGAACCGGGTTGGTGCCGTAGCTCTTGCGAACGCTATGGATATCGATGGAAGCCATACCGGAACCTTTTCAGCCCTTGACCGCGCCAGCCGTCAGGCCTTGCACAAGGTAACGCTGGATAAGCAGGAAAAACAGGCAGGCCGGGATGAGTGCGAGAACACCCGCTGCCATCATCTGCCCGAAGTCGACCGAAAATTTCGAAACGAAGGTCAATAGGCCTACAGGGAAGGTCGCCGCATCATTGCCCGAAATCAGCATGAGCGCGAAAAGCAGCTCGCTCCACGCAGCAGTGAAACGAAGCCTAGCGTAGCGGCGATCCCGGGCAGCGTCAGCGGCAGGATGATCTGGCGAAAGGCCATGAATTGGGTCGCGCCGTCGATCATCGCAGCCTCCTCCAGGTCTTTCGGTATGCCGTCGAAGAATGATTGCATGAGGAAGGTGGCGAAAGGCACGTTGAAGGCGGTGTAGACAATGATCAACCCGGCGAGACTGTTGGTAAGGCCAAGTGGCGAAAGCAGTTTGAAGATCGGCGCGACCAGCATCACAAGCGGGAACATCTGGGTGACGAGCATCAGGCCGACGATCCAGTATTTTGCCCAGAATGAGAAACGCGACAACGCATAACCCGATAGCGAGGCGAGAACGGTGACGATCACCGCAGTCGCACCGGCAACGATCAGGCTGTTGCGGAAGAAGATCGGAAAAGCGCTGTGCGCGATCACGAACTTGAAGTGCTCAAACGTCGTTTGCGAGGGCCACATCCGTACCCCCTCGCTATACAGCAGACTGTTTGGCGTGACGGATACCTTCAGCAGCCAGAACAGCGGGAAAAGCGCCACCGCGATATAGAGAAGGATCGCCACGCGGTGTGCGCCAACAATAAGAAGACTGCTTCTATACATGGCCTCAATCCTTGCTCAGCAATGTCTGCCGCAGCACCACGATGACCATGGAGTAAGCGAGCAGCAGGATCAGCAGAACCAATGCGATTGCCGAGGCGTAGCCGAAATCAAGCCGCTTGAACGCCTGTGTGAAAATGTAGCTTGCAACGATCTGTGTGCGATCGGCAGGGCCGCCATTCGTCATGACTACAATAAGGTCGGCGAAATTGGAGATCCATACTGTGCGCAGCAGGATCGTGATCGCAATCGTCGGCGCGAGGAACGGAAGCGTTATCGACTTGAAGCGCTGGAAAGGGCTTGCTCCATCGATCGCGGCGGCCTCGTAAAGATCACGCGGTATGGCCTGGAGGGCGGCTAGCAGGGTTATTGCGAAGAAAGGGATACCCCACCGGACATTGGCCACGATGGGTCCCCACATGGCGAGATGCGGATCGGAGAGAATGTTGTTTGGCTCGCTCAAAATGCCAATGGCGTGGAGCCAGTGTGGCAACGGTCCGATGACCGGATTGAACAGCCATGCCCATGTGAGGCCGCCCAGGAAACTGGGAACGGCCCACGGAAGGAAAACCAGCGCTTGCACCAAGCCGCGGCCATGAAACGGCTTGTCCAGCAGGAGTGCGAGGATCAGTCCAAACGCGGAGTCAAGCGACTGGCGGCTGCAAAAATGCGGCCTGCGCAAGCGACGATATTGCGAGCAGCGCAAACTGTATGGAAAGCTTTTGCTAAGAGAAGGAATTGACCGAAATCGAGACAAAGGCCTCAGATTTTGCTCGTTGGCAACAAAAAGCCACATAAAGCCACATTGCACGGCACGATCCGGTTACACAATGGCGATATCCGCCCACTACAGACTGCTTCGTGCGAGAGGGATAGTGAAATGAGCGAAGAAACAAACTGGCGCAGCCCGAAACGGGTCGCGCTAAACATCGCCGTCCTCTATGCGGGCAGCCATTATGGCACCGACGATCGGGGCACCGTCGCCAAGGCGAAAGAAGTGCTCGACAACTACAACATCGAGCTTCGCGTCTGGCCGGATGGCGGCAAGAAGGGCGGCGGCAACATTCTCGGCGACATCAACGCTCCGATCCCGCACAAGAAGGAAGCTTATGCGGCGCTGCGCAAGCGCGTTAACGAGCAAATCCGCGGGCGTTGCGGCTTCTCGGTGGTGATGCCGGCGGTGTTCTGCTTGTATGAGCATTCGGGCTACGGCATCACACCGGAATGGTTCAAGCTGGTCACTCCGGGCTGCCTGATCTTCCCCACCGGCAATGCGGACATGATGGATCTCGTGCACGAGATCGGCCACGGCGCCAACTGCGACCATATGCATGGCGACGGCGGCGCCGAGCGCGAGAATTTCATGCATGAGGCTAACGGCCGCTCGACCATCCGGCGGTCGCAGGTCGAGAAGTTGATCAAGGCGTCATTCGCGGTGGCGTAAGGGGTAGCACCGGCTATTCCCGCACATCCAGCCATGCGCCTTCGGCGAAGGACTGCGCCATGGCGTGAACCGTTCGCTCGATCTCCAGCCCCTCGTCGAAGTCGATGACATTGGCGGGTTTGCCACCGAGGCGGGCAATCAGTTCGCGGCATTCGATGGTCTTGAGGTCGTTGAAGCCGAGTCCATGCCCGGGTGCGGGGACAAAGCGGTCGTAGGGCTTGTGCTGAGGCGCGATCAGGATCGTGCGATAGCCCTGCTCGGTCGCGCGGTCGGAGGTCACGTAAAGCTGCAACTCATTGAACCGCTCCTGATCGAACAGGATCGATCCCTTCGAGCCGAAGATCTGCACCGCGATTCGGCCCTTGCGGCCCCAAGCCGAGCGGTTGATGAGCAGTGTTGCCGCAACGCCGTTCTCCAGCCGCATCAGCACGCTGGCAATGTCATAGGTCTCGACATTGCGCCGCCCACCGCCGGCAACCTGTCGGTCGGCGTAGGGCTTGGCCATGTCGCACATGACCCGCGAAACGCGTCCGAAAAGCTTTGACATAAGCGACAGCGGGTGGACGGCAAAATCATCGAGCGCGCCGTAACCGGAGGCCGCTTCGTGCTTCCAGAAGAAAGGCGCTTCGGGATCGGCCATGAAATCCTCGTCCATCTCGATGCGCAGATGGTTTACGTCGCCGATGATCTTCTCGTCGAGCAGCGCACGGATGTGGCGGAAGGCCGGGCTCTGGATGTAGTTGTAGCCGAGCACCGCAACCTTGCCGTAATGTTTGGCGGCTTTCGTCATCGCCTCTGCTTCGGCAAAGGCGGGCGCCATCGGTTTTTCGCACCAGACATGCTTGCCCGCCTTCAGCGCTGCGATCGCCATTTCCGGGTGGAACTGGTTGGGCGTTGTGATCGACACGATGTCGACCTGCGGGTCTGCGATCACTGCGCGCCAATCGCCCGAAGCCCTGGCGAAACCGAATTCCCTCGCGCGCTTGCTCGCCAGATCGAGGTTTGCTTCTCCGAGATGAACGAGCTTTATTTCCGGTGTGTCACCGAATACCGTGCCTACGGAGTTCCAAGCCAATGCATGGCATTTGCCCATGAAGCCAGTGCCGATCAATCCGACCCCGATCATACGGAAACCTCCCAGCGCTTTCGATGATTTTGTACGAGTTAGTCGATTTTCAGTTGAAATGGAATGGATATTTTATTTTAATCCCTGTCTCATAATACGGGGGACAAACAGGGTACAGGCCGGATGAGCGACGTTACGCTTGATGAACAGGAGGAGTTGCCGCGGGACTATGATTCCCTGCGCGCGCTCATCCTCGACCGCCGGCAGACCTTACCCAAGCGCATCGCGCAGGTCGCCGCCTATTCGCTCGACAATCCCGATGAAATCGCTTTCGGCACGGCGGCAAGCATTGCCGCATCGGCCGGTGTGCAGCCCTCGACACTGATCCGCTTCGCCCAGCACCTTGGCTTCGCCGGTTTCACCAGCCTGCAGTCGGTGTTTCGCGAACGTCTGCGCGAACGCAATACCTCCTATGAGGAACGGCTGAGCGGTATTCGTGCCGCCGGCCATGATGGCACCACAAATCGCGGCATCCTTAAAGGCTTTCTGGCCGCCTCGGAGACCTCGCTTGCAGCGATGGCCCGCACGGTAAATGACGGTACGTTGGACAGGGCTGTCGCAATGCTTGCCGAGGCCGAGACGATATACATCCTGGCGCGCCGCCGCTCCTATCCGGTGGCAAGCTACATCGCCTATGCCCTGGGCAAGTTGAAGGTGCGCAGCCAGATTGTCGAACTCGCCATCGGGCCTCAATCCCGAACTGATCTCCTTCGCCACGCCGCGCGACGCAGCTTTGGCGATTAGCTTTTCGCCCTATGCCCCGACAACGATCGAAGAGGCCCGGCTACTGTCGGAGCAAGGCGTTCCGGTGGTTGCGATCACCGACAGCGCATTTTCCCCGCTCGCGCAGTTCGCTCGTATCTGGTTCGAGGTCGCCGAGGCGGACTATGGCGGGTTCCGGTCGCTTTCGGCCACGATGGCGCTTTCCATGACGCTCTCTGTTGGCGTTGCCGAGAAACGCCGGTCACAGTCGGTAAGGGCAAAAACACGTGTTCCGAAATAAGGGAATGCATATTCCATATTGACTATTGTATGGAATTATCATTTCATATTGGGGGCCTCAAGGAGGCAGGCGAACCGCAATTTGAACGGTCGCAATACGGCATTGGGAGGCAGTCATGACGGATCCGGCGGGTGTGCCCAAGATCGACGTGATCACCATGGGTCGCGCGTCCGTCGACCTGTATGGTCAGCAGATCGGCTCGCGTCTTGAAGACATAGCGTCCTTCGCGAAATCGGTCGGCGGCTGTCCCGCCAACATCGCCATCGGCACCGCACGTCTTGGATTGCGCTCGGCGCTGTTGACGCGCGTCGGTGATGAGCAGATGGGCCGCTTCATCCGCGAGCAGCTTGCCCGCGAAGGCGTCGTTACCGATGGCCTGACCAGCGACAAGGAGCGATTGACGGCACTGGTGCTGCTTGCGGTGGAGGAAGAGGGCGTTTCGCCTATGATCTTCTACCGCTCGGACTGTGCCGACATGGCGCTGCAGCCAGACGATGTCGACGAGGCGTTCGTTGCATCTGCGCGAGCCATTGTCGTCACCGGCACGCATTTCTCGCGGGAAAACACCGAGGCGGCGCAACGCAAGGCCATCCGTATTGCGAAGGCGAATGGCCGCAAAGTGGTGTTCGACATTGACTACCGTCCGAACCTCTGGGGCCTTGCGGGTCACGCTGCCGGCTTCGAGCGCTATGTGAAATCCGACCGCGTTTCGCAGCAGCTCAAATCAGTTCTGCCGGATTGTGACCTGATCGTCGGCACAGAAGAAGAGATCATGATCGCATCGGGCGCCGATGATGCCCTGGGTGCGCTCAAGGCAATCCGTGCGGTGTCGCAGGCGACGGTGGTGCTGAAGCGCGGAGCAATGGGCTGCATTGTCTATGACGGTGCAATCAGCGACGATCTTGAGGACGGCATCGTCGGTGACGGCTTCCCCATCGAGGTGTTCAACGTGCTTGGCGCAGGCGATGCCTTCATGTCAGGCCTGCTGCGCGGCTGGCTGGGCGGCAAAAGCCTTGCTACTGCCGCGACCTGGGCCAATGCCTGCGGCGCTTTCGCCGTATCGCGGCTGTTGTGTTCGCCCGAATATCCGACCTGGGACGAGCTTCAGTATTTCCTGAAGAATGGCAGCCCGCATCGCGCGCTGCGCAAGGACGAGGCGATCAATCATATCCATTGGGCGACGACTCGCCGCCGCGAGATTCCGTCGATGATGGCGTTGGCGATCGACCACCGAATGCAGCTCGAGGATGCCGCCAAGGCGGCAGGCGTCGGGCCGGAGAAGATCGCCCCGTTCAAGGTGCTCGCCGTGAAGGCCGCCGCGCGGGTCGCCGATGGCCGTGAGGGCTACGGCATGCTGATCGATGAGAAGCATGGCCGCGACGCCATGTTCGAGTTTGCGCGCCATCCGTTGAGCTGGCTTGGCCGGCCGGTCGAATTGCCCGGCTCGCGACCGCTGCGTTTCGAGTTCAGCCAGGATATCGGCTCGCAGCTGGTCGAATGGCCGGTCGACCACTGCATCAAGTGCCTGTGCTTCTATCATCCGGACGATCCGCCCACACTGAAGCAGGAGCAGCAGCAGAAACTGCTCGCGTTGTTCGAGGCGGCGCGTAAGATCGGCCGCGAGCTGCTTGTGGAGATCATCGCCGGCAAGCACGGCACGCTCGCGGACGACACGATCCCGCGCGCCATGGAAGAGCTTTACGCGCTTGGCATCAAGCCGGAGTGGTGGAAACTCGAACCGCAGTCTTCCGCGTCCGCCTGGCGGCAGATTGGCGCGGTCATCGAGCGCAATGATCCGCTCTGCCGCGGTGTTGTCCTGCTTGGCCTGGAGGCGCCGGAAAACGAACTGATCGAGGCGTTCCGCGCGACTGCCGATGCCCCGGTGGTCAAGGGCTTCGCAGTGGGCCGGACCATATTCATGGAGCCGGCTGAACGCTGGTTCGCCGGCAAGATCAGTGACGAGGAGGCAATCGCCGAGATGGCCGGGCGTTTCGAACGACTGACGAATGCATGGATGACGGCGCGCAAGCGGAAAGCTGCATGAGAGGGGGTGTGACGAAGCAACACCATCCCAAAGAGGTTCGGGAGGAACAGGAATGACAAAAACGATCCGCCTGACCATGGCACAGGCGCTGACGCGGTTTCTGGCCGCGCAGATGACGGAAATAGATGGCAAGAAGCTGCCGCTGTTTGGCGGCGTTTGGGCGATCTTCGGCCACGGCAATGTCGCGGGCATCGGCGAGGCGCTGTATCAGGTCCGTGACCAGCTGCCGACCTTCCGTGCCCACAACGAGCAGGCGATGGCACATGCCGCGATTGCCTACGCCAAGGCAAATTTCCGCCGCCGCGTGATGGCCGCCACCACGTCGATCGGACCGGGCGCGACCAATCTTCTAACCGCTTGCGCTCTGGCCCACGTCAACCGCTTACCGTTGCTGCTTCTGCCCGGCGATATCTTCGCCAACCGCAGGCCCGATCCGGTGCTGCAGCAGGTCGAGGATTTCGGCGACGGCACGGTGTCTGCGAACGATTGCTTCCGGCCGGTCTCCCGCTATTTCGACCGCATCACCCGCCCCGAGCAGATCATCCCAGCGCTGGCGCGGACCATGCAGGTGCTGACCGATCCCGCCGAGTGCGGACCGGTGACGCTGGCGCTCTGCCAGGATGTTCAGGCGGAAGCCTACGACTATCCCGAGACCTTTTTTGCCGAGCGCCTCTGGCTGCAACGTCGTCCACGCCCCGATCGGCTTGAGCTGGAAGCTGCCGTTGCAGCGCTCAAAGCGGCAAAGAAGCCGCTGATCATCGCCGGCGGCGGCGTGCTCTATTCCGGCGCGTCAAAGCAGCTTGCGGCCTTCTCGGAAAAGTTCGGCGTGCCGGTTTCGGAAACGCAGGGTGGAAAGTCGTCCTTGCCCGACGTCAATCCGCTCAACATGGCTGCGATCGGCGTGACGGGCACCTCTGCGGCGAACCGCCTTGCGGCTGAGGCAGACGTGGTGCTCGCGGTCGGAACCCGTCTGCAGGACTTTACCACCGGCTCCTGGGCGCTGTTCCAGGGCGCCGGCAAGTCGATTATCGGGCTGAACGTCCAGCCCTTCGACGCTGGCAAGCACCGTGCCCTGCCACTCGTCGCCGACGCTGCCGAGGGCCTAGACGCCCTGTCGGAAGCGCTTGGCGGCTGGAAGGCACCGGCAAGCTGGAGCGACAACGCACGCCAGGGCAAGGTCGAGTGGCGCAAGGCGGCCGCCCGCGTGACCGCCGCGACCAATGCCGAGCTGCCGTCCGATGCGCAGGTGATTGGCGCGGTGCAGCGGGCTATGGGCGACGGGGTGACGCTGTTGCATGCGGCGGGCGGGCTGCCGGGCGAGTTGCACAAGCTGTGGCAGGCGGGCGCGCCCGGCTCGTATCACGCCGAATACGGCTATTCGTGCATGGGTTATGAGATCGCCGGCGGGCTGGGCGTCAAGATGGCGAAGCCGGGCGAGGAGGTCGTCGTCATGGTCGGTGACGGCTCCTACCTGATGCTCAATTCGGAGATTGCCACTTCGGTGATGCTCGGGCTCAAGCTGACCATCGTTCTGCTCGACAATCGCGGCTATGGCTGCATCAACCGGCTGCAGATGGGCACAGGCGGCGCCAACTTCAACAACCTCCTGCGCGACACTCGACATGAGACACTGCCGGAAGTCGACTTCGCAGCGCATGCCGCCAGCCTGGGCGCGATTTCGCAGAAGGTGGAGTCAATTTCCGCCCTCGAAGCCGCGCTCGCCAAGGCCAAGGGAAATGAGCGCACGACGGTCATCGTGATCGACACAGACCCGCTGATCTCGACCGACGATGGTGGCACCTGGTGGGATGTCGCTGTGCCGGAAGTCAGTGCCCGCAAGGAAGTCAACGCCAAGCGCAAGGAATATGAGCAAGCTCTGAAGCTGCAGGCGGTGGGGGATTAGCCCTTTACCCTCTCCCCTGTGGGGAGGGTCGACGCGAAGCGGCGGGGTGGGGGTCCTCGCTTTTTCGTTTCAACCCCCACCCGCGCCTGCGGCGCGGCCTCCCCACAAGGGGGAGGTAAAGAACCGGAAAACTCGGAGTGACGACGTGAAGGCCAAACTGGGCATGTCCCCAATTGCATGGTGGAACGACGATCTTGCGGAGTTGAGCGACGACGTATCACTGGAGGAGTGCCTGCGCCAATCGCGGTCGGCAGGTTTCACCGGCATGGAGATGGGCCGGCGTTTCCCCAACGATCCCAAGGTCATGCTGCCGATTCTGAAAGCCGCCGACGTGACGCTCTGCGGCGGCTGGTTCTCCGGCACGCTGGTGGATCGAGGACCTTGCAAGGAACAAGGACCGCATCCAGCCGATGATCGACCTGTTCAAGGCGGTCAATGCGCCATGCATCGTCTATGGCGAGGTTGGCCGCTCCATCCAGGGCGATCGCTCGAAGCCGCTCGCCACCAAGCCAAAACTCGCCGACGACGAAATGAAGGCCTACGCCAGGAAGCTGACCGAGTTCGGCGAGTGGTGCGCCGGTCAGGGCATGCCGCTCTCCTATCACCACCACATGGCCGCCGTCGTCGAGACGGAGCCGGAACTCGATGCTTTCATGAAATATTCCGGCGAAGGCATCCCGTTGCTGCTCGATGCCGGTCACCTGGCATTCGCCGGCGGCAACGTTCTGCGGGCAATCGACAATCATCACCGGCGGATCAATCACGTGCACGTAAAGGACGTGCGGATGCCGGTCATCGACAAGCTCGACCGCATCAGGCAATCCTTCCTCGACGCTGTCGCGTTGGGCGCCTTCACTGTGCCGGGCGATGGCTCGCTGGATTTCGGCGCGATAGTCCAGAGGTTCGCGGATCATGGATACGAGGGCTGGTTCGTGGTCGAGGCCGAGCAGGACCCCAGAAAAAATCCGCCGCTCAGGATGGCGCAAGTCGGCTACAAGGAGCTGATGCGGGTCATGACTGCTGCCGGCTATACCGTTGAAACACAGGGTTTTCCCAATGCTTAAGCGCACCTTCGCACCCTTGTCGCTGCTGGCCTGACATGAGCAACGGCAGCGAGCATCCCTGGTTCAGGCCCCTATGGCGCCGCGTTGCGGTCGTTGTCTTCTGCGCGGTGTGGGCGGCCTTTGAGCTCTACAGTGGCGAGCCTTTCTGGGCGACGATCTTTGGCGGCATGGCTGCATATGCGCTCTGGGTCTACATCATCAAATACCCCAAGCCCGGTGATCAGCAGGCCGAGAAGAAGGACTGAACGCAATGTCGAAGCTTCTGGTAAAACCCAAGGCAGGCGACGGGATGGTCGCCAGGATCACTCCGGAAAGCGCCGGCTGGGGCTATGTCGGCTTCGAGCTTCATCGGCTCAAGCCGGGGCAGACAGCAGCGGCGAACACCGGTTCAAACGAAGTCTGCCTGGTTTTTGTCACGGGGCGTGGTGCAGCGCACGCCGATGGCGAGAGCTTTGGCACGCTGGGCGAGCGAATGTCGCCCTTCGAGGGCCGGCCGTGGTCGCTTTACCTCCCGCAGGACTCGGAATGGTCAGTGACCGCCGAAACCGATCTGGAACTGGCGGTTTGCCAAGCGCCCGGTCTCGGCAAGGGTTTGCCGGCGCGGGTGATAGGACCGGATAACGTCAAACAGGAAGTGCGCGGCAAGGGCACAAACACGCGCTACGTCACGAACATCCTGCCGGAGGGCGAGCCGGCGGATTCGCTGCTGGTGGTCGAGGTGATAACGCCCGGCGGGCATACTTCCAGTTACCCGCCGCACAAGCACGATCAGGACAATCTGCCAGCTGAATCCTATCTGGAAGAAACCTATTACCACCGCCTCAACCCACCGCAGGGCTTTGCCTTCCAGCGTGTCTATACCGACGACCGGTCACTCGACGAGGCAATGGCGGTGGAGGATGGCGACATCGTCATGGTGCCGAAGGGTTATCATCCCTGCGCGGCCTGCCACGGCTATGACCTGTACTATCTCAATGTCATGGCGGGTCCGAAACGTACGTGGAAGTTTCACAACGCGTCGGAGCATGAGTGGCTGATGAAGGCGTGAGGAACGCCTTGCGCCTTTGCGATCCTCAGGGGGGTTTCGTTTATCTAGATCTGGTATAGCTGTGGATTGCGCGCCCGCCGTTGCTACGGGCGGCGCTCCGAAATAGCGTCACCGGCAAACAAGCCGAGGGATTCCCATGCCGAAAGTGCTCTATTCACCCCCATCGCCCTACAGCGCCAAGGTGCGAATGGCCGCCGCGCAAGCGGGCATCGCGCTGGAGGCAGTGAAGACCGATGCCGCTTCGCAGCCGCCGGAACTCGTCGCGGTCAACCCGCTCGGCAAGATCCCGTGCCTTGTCACCGACGAAGGGCAGGGGGTGTTCGACAGTCGGGCGATTACCCAATATTTGAACCGCATCTCCGGCAACGCGCTCTATCCACGCAATGCAGCGAAACGGTTGGAGGCGGAGCGGCTTGAAGCGCTGGCCGACGGCATTTGCGATTGCCTGCTGGCGCATGTCTATGAGCGGCGGCTGCGCCCGGCCGAGAAAGTGCATCAGCCCTGGCTCGATTCGCAGTGGTCGAAGGTGGTGCGGGGGTTGGATTATCTCAACGCCAATCTGCCGCGCCTGGGTAAGACTCCGACGGGCGGACACATCGCGCTGCGTTCGACGCTGGCCTATCTCGACCTGCGCTTCGAAGGGCAGTGGGAACGCGGCCGCACCAAGCTGAGGCGCTGGGCGGCGAAGTTCGACGAACGCTGGCCGGAGCTTAAGGCGTATCTTCCCGGCCCGCACTGAGGCGCTGCAATTAGGGTCAGGACCTGATAATATGATCGAAATGGCGCCTGAAACGGCAAAGAGATGCAAGGAGAAGCGCGAAGGTCGGGGTCTACCCCCCGGCCAAGCGGTTCGACGCCGCAGGTCGCAGCCGCTTCGGCGTCCTTCGGATGTGGGCCATCTGACCGGCTACTTTGTCGCGAAGGACTTGAAAGCCGAAAGGCTTCCTGCGCCTTCGCTCCGCGTATCCGAACAGATGGCCTCACACCATTTCAACCAGATTAACAGGTCCTGACCCTAGATCAGCAACAACCCCTTCATGCTGGCGACGCCATTTTTGCCTACGATGATGTGATCATGCACCGAGATGCCTAGCGGCTTGGCGGTTTCGATAATGGTCTTGGTCATTTCGATGTCGGCACGAGACGGAGTTGGATCACCGGAAGGATGATTATGCGCGAGTATGATCGCCGTCGCTGAAAGCTCCAGCGCGCGCCGCACCACCTCGCGCGGATAGACCGGCGTGTGGTCGACTGTCCCCGTTTGTTGCACTTCGTCGGCGATCAGCACGTTTTTCTTGTCGAGGAAGAGAATGCGGAATTGCTCGCGGCTCTCGAACGCCATGGCTGCGCGGCAGTAGTCCAGAACCTGCGACCACGAGGAAAGCACTTCGCGGCCTTTGATTTCCCCCCGCACCATCTTCTGCGCCGCGGCTGCAACGATCTTCAGGTCGAGCGCAGCGGCTTCGCCAATATCCTCGACCTCGCGGAGCAAATGTTCCGGCGCGCCAAATACTTCGGCCAGCGAACCGAATCGCTTCAGCAGCGCCTTGGCTCGAACTTTCGTGTCGGCCCGCGGGATCGAACGGAAAAGCAGGAGCTCGAGAAGTTCGTAATCGGCAATCGCACTGACACCCGCCTCACGAAACCGCTGACGCAACCTGTCTCGATGGCCAGAATGACGCGATTTCGATCCCGGGATCTTGGCCGGTGGCAGTCTTAGCGGCTCTTCGCGAAACAAACCGCGCTCGTCGATCTCGTCATCGGCCATGTCACACTCCCTAGTGAAGAAGTGTTCAGCAAGTCGCCATGAAGAGCAAGCCGTCGGTTACTTGGAGTTGTGGACGAACACTATGAGGTCAGGCCGGGCCGGTCGAGACCGGCTGGAGACAGTGTGAACACCTCGCAGCCATCTACTGTGACCCCGACCGTGTGCTCGTACTGGGCCGAAAGAGAGCGGTCGCGGGTAACCGCTGTCCAGCCGTCCGAGAGCACCTTCACATGCGGACGCCCGAGATTGATCATCGGCTCAATGGTGAAAATCATGCCGGGGCGCATTTCGACGCCCTCGTGGGAGCTGCCATAGTGCAGGATATTCGGAGCGTCGTGGAACAGCCGGCCGACGCCATGACCGCAGAAATCACGCACGACCGAGCAACGTTCGCGCTCGGCGTAGCTTTGGATCGCAGCGCCGATCGCGCCGGTGCGCGCGCCAGGCCGCACCGCCGCCACACCGCGCATCAGGCATTGATGGGTGACTTCGAGCAGGCGCTCGGCCGCGCGCTTGACGACGCCGACGGGATACATACGGCTTGAGTCGCCATGCCAGCCGTCGAGAATGTAGGTGACGTCGATGTTGATGATGTCGCCGTCGCGCAGCGGCTTGTTGTCCGGAATGCCGTGACAGACCACGTGATTGATCGATGTGCAGGATGATTTTGTGTAGCCGCGATAGTTCAGCGTGGCCGGCATCGCACCGTGGTCCATGCCGAACTCGAAGACAAACCGGTCGATCGCCTCGGTGGTGATACCTGGCTGAACCATGTCAGCGAGTTCGTCGAGGCAACGCGCGGTCAGCTGACAGGCCTTGCGCATCCCGGCGAATGCGTCCTCGCCATAGAGCTTTATCTGACCGTTATTGCGGGCCGGCGCGACGTCGGCATCTAGATAAGTGACCATAGGTTCTTGGCGGCGAGAGGGACAATTGCCTCATGTGACATCGGAATGCGCAAGCTTCAAGGCCAAAATGTCCGTTTCAAGCCCCTCGAAGACACGTTTGAAACGGACTTGGAGCAAATTCGGCCGCGTGCAAAATCTCAACGCCTGAGCGCGAGGCCGACGGCGATCAAGGACCAGCCCTGGAAAATCAGGTCGATTGCCAGGAACAACCCGAGCACCCAGAAACTATTCACTGGCCAACGCAATGCGATGACCAAGCCGGCGAGGGCCGTGATGACGCCTGCGGCGACGATCCAGCCCCATCCGCTCTCCGGCCGGTGCGAAAAGCCGACCCAGGTACGCAAGACGCCCGAAGCAAAGAGCGCGCAAGCCAGAAGCAGGGTCAGAACCGCGGAAGCCAGAAGCGGGTTGATGAAGGCGAAGATGCCGGCAAGCGCATAAAGCAGGCCGCTCAGAAGCCAATAGAAGAAACGTCCCCAGGTCTTGACGCCAAACGCGTGGATGAGTTCGGCGATGCCGGCAACCAGCATCATGGCGCCGACCCAATAAACGGATGCGACGGTGGCGATCATGAGATTACCGAAGGCAATGCCTCCGAAGATGAGCATCGCTACGCCAAGCGCGACGAACCATCCCCATTTCGATCTAACTTGCCCGACGTTGGCACCGAGCGAATGGCCTGATGGAGCAACATTCGAATTCATCGACTTCCCTCCCATCCAAAAACCAAAATGTTCAAAGCCGCTGGGCCGCCTATGCCGCTGCCCGAAACTCCATGCCCTTTCACGAGAGGCGCCATGAAGCCCGGTTTTCGGAGGATTGGCAATATCGAGTCCGTTCGTAGAGGGAACCACGTGCCTGCTTTGCGGGTTTTCAAGCATCAACAGGAGTCACGACCATGACCGATACCAAGCAAATGACCAACAGCCGAAACCAGGCTCGCAGTGAACAGAAGTACGAGGTTCAGCTTTTCGCGCAGGAAGCCGGCATCTCGCTTGACCAGGCGCAGGAACTCATGGATCGCTTTGGCCATGATCGCGAAACGCTGATGCGTGAAGCAGGAATACTGATAAAACAGATGGGTTGAGGAGGCTTGGCAGCGACGTTGTTGCCATCACGGATGCAGGGAGGAGGAGAGGATGAAGTTTTCGACATTGACCCGTCGGGCGAGCTTGGCGCTCGCTCTTTCGCTGTTGTCGGCAACCATGCTGGGTACCCCGGCGCAAGCGCAGGATTATCCCGATCGCGTGGTGACACTGGTTGTGCCGTTCGCGGCGGGCGGCTCGACCGATCTTGTGGCCCGCGTCATTGCGGCGAAGATGTCGGATATTCTAGGCCAGCAGGTGGTCGTCCAGAATGTTGGAGGCGGCGGCGGGAGCATCGGCGCCGCCAATGTCGCCAAGGCCGCTCCCGATGGCTACACCATCCTCATGGGTACGGTGGCGACGCATGCGCTGAACCCGCTTATGCTGAAGACCAAGCCATACGACGCCGAGAAGGACTTCGCGCCGGTGTCGCTGCTGGTGGTCGTGCCCAATGTGCTTGTCGTCAATCCGCAACTCCCGGCGAACAACGTCAAGGAGTTGATCGACCTGCTGAAAGCCAATCCCGGTCAGTACAGCTACGCATCGTCCGGCAACGGCACGCCGCTGCACCTGTCGGGTGAGTTGTTCAAGAAGATGGCCGGCGTCGACATGACCCACATCCCCTACAAGGGCGCCGGGCCGGCACTCAACGACGTGTTGGGCAACCAGGTGCCGATCATGTTCGACAACCTGCCGTCCTCGTCGTCCCACATCAAGGGAGGCACACTGCGTGCACTCGGCGTGACAACCAAGGATCGGGCCAAATCATTCCCCGATGTCGCGACCATCGCGGAGACCATTCCGGGCTATGAGACGTACACTTGGAACGCGCTTTTCGCGCCGACCGATACACCGGCAGAGGTTATTGCCAAGCTGAACCAAGCCGCCGTTGAAGCTATGAAGGACGCTACTGTGAAGGAGCGGCTCGACGAATTCAGCGCTAGGGTTGTCGGCTCTACCCCCGAAGAGCTCGCGACGCATGTGAAGGCCGAAATCGAAAAGTGGACGCCGGTCGTCGACACGAATATCCAGATGGAGTGAGATATTCCATGCTGCGCTGGATCGGCCGACTAACTTTTCGTCTGTCGCGCGGTTTGCGTCCTACTCGATTGTCAGACGCGCCAGCCATTCGCGCACGCGCTCCGTCGTGCGGCGCTCCTGCATCCCTTCCATCACGAAGCCCTCGGTCAAGCGAGATTGCGGCGCGACACGTGCGATCACCTCGCGGCTGTTGCCCAGCCCATAGCCACCGTGCAGATTGAACGGCACGATGGTTTTTCCGGCAAAGTGCTGCCTCGCCAGGAAGGAGCTAATGACCGGAGGCGCCGAAGCGCCCCATATTGGAAAGCCGAGGAACACGGTGTCGTAGTCTGCGAGGGTTTCGACCCGCGCCTTAAGCGGCGGTAGATAGTTTCGCTCGCGTTCCTGCGTCGCCCGCTCCACGGTCGCGAAGTAGTCGGCCGGGTATGGCGTCGCCGGCTCAATCTCGAACAGGTCCGCCTGGAGATCGCGGCTAAGCAGGCCGGCGACGGTGCGGGTATTGCCACTGCGTGTGAAGTACGCCACCAGAAGCTTGCCGGTGTCAGATGCGGCGCCGGCCGGGCCGACCGAGGCCGCTCTCCCCGCCGCCGCGAGCGGAAGGAGCAAGGAGGACATCAGGATCGCCCGTCGTGTCGGCTTCTCGGCCTCGATCATCCTCATGCTCCCAATCAGAGACCCGTCATCTTGAGTGCGGCTTCAGGCAGCCGCTCGCCCTGGATCTCGATCTTGGCAAGGGCGTCGACCACTTCGTGCAGGTCCTGCAGGGTGAGCGTGATTTCCACGCCGTCAAGGTTCTCCTCAAGTCGATGGCGCTTGGTTGTGCCGGGGATAGGTACAATCCAGGGCTTCTGGGCCAGCAGCCAGGCCAGCGCGACCTGGGCGGGGGTTGCACGCTTGCGCTCGGCTACGGTCTTGATGATGTCAACCAGCGCCATGTTCGCTTTGCGTGCCTCCCGCGAAAACCGCGGGACGCCATTGCGGAAGTCGGTTGGATCGAACTTGGTGTTCTCGTCGATCTTTCCGGTCAAATGGGCAGAGCTCATGCTCATGCAGCCAAGGCCGAGGGCGGAGACCTCCAGATCTCCAAGTATTCGCGTCTTCATGGACAAGGCTCCAAACTGTTGTTGGGTCAGCTTTTGGAGGGTGCCTCGACATCGGAATAGACCAGCACCGCATCCGGCAGGCGCGCACCCTTAATCTGGATTGCCGCCACCGCAGCGTTGAGGTCGGCAACTTCCTCCGGCGCGAACTCGACGGTGCCGGCGCCTATGTTGTCGAGGAGATGGCCTGCCTGGGTGGTCCCGGGGATCGGCACAACCCACGGCTTCTGCGCCATCAGCCAAGCCAGCGCGATCTGCGCGGCCGTCGCCTGCTTGCGCTCTGCCCAGCTTCGCACAAGCTCCACCAGTGCCAGGTTGTGCGGCAAGTTCTCCGGTGCGAAGCGACCTTCAATGCTGCGAATGTCGCCTTCAGCAAACCGCGTCCTTGCATCCATCGCGCCGGTAAGGAAGCCCACCCCGAGAGGGCTCCATGGAACGAAGCCGATGCCGAGTTCCTCACAAAGCGGCAGAACCTCGTGCTCAGGCCCTCGCCACAGCATGGAGTATTCGCTCTGCACGGCCGTTATCGGAACGGCGGCGTTGGCACGGCGAAGGGTGTTGAGCCCCATTTCCGATAGACCCCAATGCAGGACCTTGCCCTGGTGCATGAGATCCTTGATGGCGCCGGCAATTTCCTCGATTGGCACCTGAGGGTCGACGCGGTGCTGGTACAGCAGGTCGATACGGTCGGTACGCAGGCGCTTCAGCGAACCCTCCACCGCGAGCTTGATGTGCTCCGGACGGCTATTCAGACCAGGGCGCCGTTCCCCAGTTTCGAGATCGATGTTCCAGCCAAACTTGGACGTGATAACGACCTGGTTGCGAAAAGGCTCGATGGCCTCGCCAAGGATGCGCTCGCACTCGTGCGGGCCGTAGGCCTCGGCCGTGTCGAAGAAGGTGACGCCGCAATCGAAGGCGGTGCGGATAAGGCTTACCATCTCTGGCCGATGGGGGATCGTCGTCTGGTAGGTTCGGTGCATGTTTTGGACGCCGAGGCCGAGGCTGGAAACCTCTAGCGAGCCGAGCTTGCGCCCTCCGCTCAGCGTTGCGTTGCTGGTGGCCGGCATAGCCTTTTGCGCTGACGCCTGAGCAATGCCGGCGGCAAGGAGCGGCGTAGCGGCTGCAACGGCTAAAAAGCTGCGGCGGTCCACGTTCAATGCGCGATCAGAGGTCATTTCTGCACTCGTACTCAGGTAATCGGCGAGGTATTCAGAGGTTGTAAAGCGCTCGCCCTGCTGCGACACCGGTTAAGTTAGGACATGCAAGGCCGTGTGATAACGCGGTATAATTTGCATGAGCTTGTTAGCTGGGCTAACAAATCGAGCCATGCAAAACTTCAACGATCTCGCCGCATTCGCAACGGTAGCCGGACAACGGAGTTTTACGCGCGCTGCGGCCAAGCTGGGCGTCTCGCCCTCGGCATTGAGCCAAACGGTCCGCAATCTCGAAGAGCGGGTCGGGCTGAGGCTGCTGACCCGGACCACACGCAGTGTCGCCCCAACCGAAGCCGGCGAGCGCCTCCTGCGCACGGTGGCGCCGCGGTTTGAAGAGATCGAGTCTGAACTCGCTAACTTGAACGAACTGCGCGATATTCCGGCCGGGACGGTTCGTATCACCGCCGGCGAGCACCCCGCCATATCCGTGCTGCAGCCGGCACTGAAGCGATTCCTCCCCAGCTATCCGGACGTCCAGGTGGAAATCATCGTCGATTATGGTCTCACCGATATTGTGGCGGAAGGCTATGACGCCGGCGTGCGCATGGGCGAGCAGGTGGCAAAGGACATGATCGCCGTACGTATCGGACCGAACATTCGCATGGCTGTAGTCGGCTCGCCCGCTTATTTTGACCGCTTTCCGGTCCCGCAAATTCCGCAGGATCTTACCGGGCACAAATGCATCAACATGCGGCTTCCCACCTATGGCGGGTTGTTTCCGTGGGGTCTGGAGAAGGACGGCCGCGATGTCAACGTGCGGGGTGATGGACAACTGGTGTTCAACAATCTTGGCTTGCGGCTAAGTTCGGCACTAGACGGTCTTGGAGTGGCCTATGTACCGGAAGATCAGGTGCTGCAGCACGTGGCCTCTGGGCGGCTTGTTCGTGTGCTTGAAGATTGGTGTCCGCCGTTCGCCGGTTATCATCTGTATTACCCAAGCCGCCGTCACACCTCACCAGCGCTAGCACTGTTGGTCGAGGCACTTCGCTATCGTAGCTAGTCCTCGCCGAATTCGCGTTGACTGGTGGGAGCGGGCAAAGCCAGGCCAACCGCAGCCAAATTTCATTACCGAACCGCGCGCCGCAGATACTTCTGCGCTTCGAGCACGGGAGATCAGCCTCGCTCAAAAGCCGACCCTCCCGAACTTCTTTGCGCATAAGCGGCATTCAAGCCCTAACACTCGAAAGACTGGAATGGGCCGACAGAGGACTGGCAGCTTCCGGCTGCAGATCGTCAAAAGCGGACATTCAGGGCGGCGCGAGCATCGTTGTGAGCTGCCGCTCGAAGGGTACCCCGCAGACCATACCAATCCCTTCACGGCTGGTCGTGAACTCGGTCGAAGCAGCGGTCAGCGCCGCAACCGCCGGCGCCGGAATTGCCCGGGTGCTGTCGTACCAAATCGACGATTTGGTACGATCGGGCGCACTCGTGATATTGCTGGAAGGGTATGAACCCTCGCCTATGCCGGTCAGCTTCATCTACCCCAGCCAACGCCAAGCACCACTCAAACTGCGCGTCTTCCTAGACTTTTCGATCCCGCGTCTCAGGGAGCGCCTCGGAGGGCACCACTGACAATCGCCGCTAACCGCCTCAGCGCGGCTACGGGACACCTGCGTCATCCCCTCGAAGTGAATGAACAAAGCATTATCGCGAACGGCGCGGTTCTGTCCTGTTCTGTCCGCGACGGCGGGGCTCGTCTCGCCGTCGCGCCACCAGGCAACTCAGACGCTCGTCCCGCAGCCTTAGGCTACCTTCGCTTCCGCACGTTTGGCCTTGGTCGCTTCACCCCACCAGATCAGTTGGTCAAGCATGTCCTTGGCCGAAGGCAGGATCGCCTCCTCAATGGCCGAAATCGGCTGGTTGCCCATGGCGGGATGAACCTTGTAGAACTCCGAACCGCCGATGTGCACTGCCGAACGCACGTTGACCATATGCAGTTCGGTGGCGGTAGTGCGCGCATGCTCGATTGAACGGGCGGCGCCGACCACGCCATAGCCTACGAACCCGATCGGCTTCTTGTTCCACTCATTGTACGCCTGATCGAATGCGTTCTTGAGAGAAGCCGGCATCGATCGGTTGTACTCCGGCGTGACGACAATGTAGCCGTCGAATTGGCCGACCGTCTTCTGCCAGGCGATGGCTTTCGGATCCTCGCTCGGCACCCAGAGGTTGGTTGATTTTTCGTTGAAGAATGGCAGGTCGACCTCCTTCAGGTCGACCAGATCAACATCAAGTTGTTCTCGTTTCTGGGCGAGTTCGAAGATCCATTGGGCGGGCGTCGGCCCAAAGCGCGCATCCCGCGTGGCGCCGATGATGACCGCAATTTTCAACTTGGACATGGGACTACCTCATTTTGGAGCTGTTCATACTGAACCTGCCAGCAAGGCGTGAGAATTGGTTGCCGGCGAACGTGGTGGCTAAGTGGGAAGCCCGGATACCGGGCTCCTCTACGCGCCGCGTGTCCTTATTGATTTCTCCATTGCTTGGATGTAGGAACAATTTGTGTGTCACGATACAAATGTTATCGGAAGTTCCGCAAGAACGCACATTCTTGTTCGTGACGTTCCTATTCGTGCCCATGGTTCGCAAGGAGCTTCGGATGACCCAGACGTCCGTCGAAATGTCCTGCACCGATCCACACGAAGCGTGCAAGGCGCTCGCTCAGATTCTCGACCGGATCGGCGACAAGTGGACTGTCATGGTCGTAGGGGCCCTCTCCGACGGCCCGATGCGGTTCAATCAGATCATGCGACTGATCCCCAGCGTGTCCCATCGCATGCTGACGCTGACTCTGAGAGGCCTGGAGCGCGACGGATTGGTGACTCGCACGATCTACACGACGATCCCTCCAAGGGTCGACTACGAGCTGTCGGACCTTGGCCGATCGCTGACAGGGCCGCTTCGCGTCTTGTCGGAATGGGCTCTATCAAATCGCATCTCAATTGAAATGGCGCGCGATAGTTTCGACCGCCACAAAGCCAAGCAGGCTGCGTATTAGCTTCTTGTGACCATAGAGCAGCTGGCCGAAGGCCAAATCGCGGTGGCTGTTCGCAGGTATGGCATGGCTAAAGCCCGCGCGAAGACTGCTTTGGAAACGGCGGCAAGAGAGGGGACCATCGAGTTGTACTACATCGAACCGGCTCTGCCGGGACGGGGAGAATGTGCGGCCTTGGTCACATTGAGAAGGAGAAGAACATCGGCTTCATCGGGCTCGGGAACATGGGCCGCGGTATGGCGGGTAAACCTCGTCAAAGCCGGGCACAATGTGACGACTACAATCGGACGCCGGGCAAGGACGAGGAAGTGATCCAAGGGGGAGCCAGGTCCTGCCTTCAAGGTTGCGGACGCTTGTCGCGGCGAGGCCGTCTTCACCACGCTGGCGGATGACCACGCCGTCGAAAGTGAGGTGAATGGCGACCAGGGCATGCTCGCAACCTTGGCCAACGCGCAATCCATGTCTCGTCCAGCACAATTAGCGTCTCGCTGTCTGAAAGGCTCACGGCCGCTCACGCCGCAGCCGGGCAGAGATTCCGGCAGCCCTAGTTTCGCGCGGACCGTTGCGAGCCTACTACCTAACCGAGGTCGGATTTTGATGGTTGGAAATGTTCCGCATCTGCCTACGGTTCCTACTACGATATGTCGTTCGAAATGCCATTATTTTGGGCCGACTGGCAAAATCAACGTCACCGTCGCAGCATTGGTCAGGGCAAGGAGACTGACATTCGACTTGTCTGCAATCGAACATTCTCCGCCCATTTTGACGACGCTACGCTGTCGTCCTTGCACGCGCAGAACAGCCAGACGCGCGGAGGGCGCGCGGAAGCGGCATCCGAGATGATGGCTCTGCCAGCGCCCGACCAATCCCCAAACGGGCGGTAGAAGCGCACCATGGTCGGCAGGCAGTCCTCGATCTTCCATCGGCGAACTGTCGAAGCGTTGCCTGTAGTTTCTAACTGCATACTGCACTAACGAAATCCTTGGTCGCGAACTAGACCCAATCCGGCTGATTAAGCGGGCGAGGGCCTAGGTTAATCCTAACCAGCGAACGAGCGAGCGATCTCCGAGGAAGCCTTAGCTCGTTCGCCCACCCGTGCTCTGGCCGGTCATGTGACAGCTCTCAAATCGGCAATTACCTTCGTGGCCAATTTTTCTGATACGCGCCACAACTCCAGTTCACCCTCAATTAGATCGGCAATCTTCTCTCCATTTAGATTGTTATAAAGCCCCTCGTGAACTCCCCTGATCGTGGTCAAGATGGCCTCGACTTGACCGACAAAGGTCACCAGGTCGACGCAAGCAGGGCCAAGAAGGCCGATATTGCCCAAATTCGCGTGGTAGATCGGGAGGATTTCCATCTTCCCGTCCTGCTCACTTAACCACTCCCGAACGGCGCTTTCGTTCCCCGCCCTCGCGGAGTCGGCCGCCGCTTGACACCGCCCGGGGAGGTCCCGTCTAGCGACGATCCGCTGGAAGACCTCGATTTCGGCAGCCAGCGCGTGAGCCAAAGACCTTCGTCGCTCAGAAAGATCTGCCTCTCGAGTCCGGATTTGCGCAAAGTAGCTGACGCCGCTGCCTACCAATGTTCCGAGCAGGCCCGCGCCAATCGGGATTAGGACCGTCCATTCAAAATCGGCCAAGCTTACTATCTCCAGTCGGTAGAGACAGTCAGCTCATATCACATCGACGGGCTTGCGCGCTCCTCGACGCTGGCTCTTGTCAACAATCCACTATATCAAGCAGGCGCTGACTTACCATCTTCGAATTACATCGCGCGCGCGCTTGCGCATTGCGACGGCGATGCGACCGTGTTGGGGATCTGAGGCAACGCTTTGATTAAGCATATGCGGGAGTACGATCGCGGTTTCGAGCTGGTCCGACGGGCGGTCGTCATCGAGCAGGAAGCGCCACTTGCAGCCTTTAGGGCTGAAATCCGAACCAAACCTTCAATTGCTGACGATTGATCCAGCGTTGCGTCCGCCATTCTAGCGCAGTACTGCAAGGCACAGCATGAGTTCGGAAGTACCATGCAAACCTGAAATGAATGCCTTCCGTACTCGATTCGCGTCTTATATAATGACTTTCTGTGCCGAATGGAAGAGAAGGAACCGCTGGGAGAGAGTTCGCGCCCTCTCGTCAGCGGCGAGGGACGGATCGATGAAACGCGAACCGTTTGGCGGGTCGCCTGATTGAGCGTGGATTTTACAGATACAGCAGCAATCGTTCCTTCTACCGGTGAAAAAGGACTTCCCTTGATTGTCCCGGTTGTAGAAGTTGAATCTTGGTGCAGTGCTATTTGAGACGATGATGTCGAGTTGACCAAACTCAGAACCGTCTTCTCCGAAGAGAAATCCTCCGAAAAAGACATTACATACTGACGGTGAATGTTGGCGCAGAAACTCAGCATATATCTTTTCCCGAGAGGAGCCGACGTCTGCGCCGTTTGGGAATACCATGGCGGCTTGAGCTTCTCCATTGAGAACTGCGGCTACGTCCAGGTAGTACTGGCGTAGCCGCTGAAAGAAATGAGGCGCCACCAAAGTAGTGCATTTGCCTCAGCTACACCCACTCGTCGCCCCGCACGTATCGCATTTTTCACATGTACCATTCCGCACCATCGTAAAGTTCTGGCACTCGGAGCACATGTTGCCGGTGTAGCCCTGCATCATCGCCTGCTGGCGGCGTTCGGCGGCGAGCGCCTTGGCGGCCGAGGCGTCGGCCTGCGCCTTGTCGGAGAACAGCGCCGTGGTCGGCGAGGGCTGGTCGAACAGGTCCGGCGCGTCCTCCTCGGCAATTTCCTCCGCCAGTTCGTTCGCCCGTTCCTCATAGTCGCGCTTGAAGGCGGTGGCCTCCTCGCGCAGTTCCGAGGAGAGCGGCTTCAGCGCCGTCACCGTGCCGCCGGAGATCGACCGCAGGTTGGAGCCCGGCGTGGCGACCGGTGCCGCGCGCGTTGGGGTTGGCGAGGTGGTGGAGCCGCCGGCAAAACCCTTCGGCTCGGCGGTCTTGCCGACCAGCGATGGCTTGTATCCGCGCGTCCAACCGGTGGAGACGAGGTTGGTCTTGCCTTCCTCGATGCCACGGCCAAGCGAGGTGTTGGAAAAATCGCTGGTGTCGACATGCGCAAGATCGTGGCGTGCCAGGTAGGAGACGGCCAGTTCGCGGAACACATAGTCGAGGATCGACGTGGCGTTCTTGATCGCGTCGTTGCCGATGACCACGCCCGCCGGCTCGAACTTGGTGAAGGTGAAGGCCTCCACATATTCCTCCAACGGCACGCCATATTGCAGGCCGAGCGAGATCGCGATGGCGAAGTTGTTCATCATCGCGCGGAAGGCGGCGCCTTCCTTGTGCATGTCGATGAAGATCTCGCCGAGGCGGCCATCGCCGAACTCGCCGGTGCGCAGGTAGACCTTGTGGCCGCCGACGACCGCCTTCTGGGTATAGCCCTGGCGGCGGTTCGGCAGTTTCTCGCGGTCGCGGTAGAGACGCTCCACCACGCGCTCGACGATCTTTTCGGTGATCTGCACGGCCTTGGCGGCTGCAGGTGCGGCCACCAGCGCCTCGAGCGCGTCATCCTCATCCTCGTCATCGTCGGCAATCAGCGAGGCGTTGAGCGGCTGCGACAGTTTCGAGCCGTCGCGGTAGAGCGCGTTGGCCTTCAGCGCCAGCTTCCACGAAAGCATGTAGGCGCTCTTGCAGTCCTCGACGGTCGCTTCGTTCGGCATGTTGATGGTTTTCGAGATCGCGCCCGAAATGAACGGCTGCGCGGCCGCCATCATGCGGATGTGGCTTTCGACCGAAAGATAGCGCTTGCCGATCTTGCCGCACGGATTGGCGCAGTCGAACACCGGCAGGTGCTCGGCTCTGAGGAAGGGCGCGCCTTCCAGCGTCATCGCGCCGCAGACATGGATGTTGGCCGCCTCGATCTCCTTCCTGGTGAAGCCGAGTGACGGCAGCATTTCGAAGGAGAAGTCGTTGAGCTGCTCATCCGTGAAGCCGAACGTCTCCTTCACCCAGTCGGCGCCCAGCGTCCACTGATTGAAGGCGAACTTGATATCGAAGGCCGACTTCAGCGCGGTGTTGAGCGCTTCGATCTTCTCGTCGGTGAAGCCCTTGGCGCGCAGCGTCGACGGATTGATGCCCGGCGCCTGGTTGAGGTTGCCGTGGCCGACGGCATAGGCGTCGATCTCGGCGATCTGGCTTTCCGAATAGCCGAGCGTGCGCAGCGCTTCCGGCACGGCGGCGTTGATGATCTTGAAATAGCCGCCGCCGGCGAGCTTTTTGAACTTCACCATGCGCGAAGTCGGGCTCGATGCCGGTGGTGTCGCAATCCATGACCAGACCGATCGTGCCGGTCGGGGCGATCACGGTCGCCTGGGCGTTGCGGTAGCCATGTTCCTCGCCGAGCTCGATGGCGCGGTCCCAGGCGGCGCGGGCGTGTTGGCCAAGCTCCGGCTGGGTCAGGTCGGCATCGACCAGCGGCACCGGATTGACCGCGAGCTTCTCGTAACCGTCGCGGTCGCCATAGGCGGCGCGGCGATGGTTGCGCATGACGCGCAGCATGTGGACGGCGTTGCGGTCGTAGTCCGGGAAGGCGCCGAGCTCTCCGGCCATTTCGGCCGAGGTCGCATAGGCGACGCCGGTCATGATCGCAGTCAGCGCGGCGCAGATGGCGCGGCCAGCAGCCGAATCATAGGGAATGCCGGAGGTCATCAGCAGGCCGCCGATATTGGCGTAGCCGAGACCGAGCGTGCGGTATTCGTAGGAAAGCTTGGCGATCTCCTTCGACGGGAACTGCGCCATCATCACCGAGATTTCGAGCACGACGGTCCACAGCCGCACGGTGTGCTCGTAGGCCGCGATGTCGATCGTGCCGTCACCATTGCGGTAGGGCAGGAGGTTGATGGAGGCGAGGTTGCAGGCCGTGTCGTCGAGGAACATGTATTCCGAGCACGGGTTCGACGCACGGATGGCGCCGGCTGACACGCAGGTGTGCCAGTCGTTCATCGTGGTGTTGAAGTGCAGGCCCGGATCGGCGGAAGCCCAGGCGGCATAGCCGATCTTTTCCCACAGGTCGCGGGCCCGAAGCGTCTTGTGAACCTTGCCGTCGATGCGGCGGATCAGGTTCCACGGACCGTCGACCTCGACGGCGCGCAGAAAATCGTCCTTCAGCGAGACCGAATTGTTGGAGTTCTGGCCAGAAACCGTGAGGTAGGCGTCGGAATCCCAGTCGGTGTCGTAGGTTTTGAAATCCAGCGACGTATTGCCCTGCCTGGCGAACTGGATGACGCGCTTGATGTAGTTTTCCGGCACCGCGTTCTTCTTGGCGGCCTTGATCTCGCGCTTCAGCGCCGTGTTGATCGACGGATCGAAGCAGTCGTCGTCATGGCCTTCGCAGTTGATGCAGGCCTTCATGATGGCGGTGAGGTGCTTCTTGACGATCTTGGAGCCGGTAACCAGCGATGCGACCTTCTGCTCCTCGTTCACCTTCCAGTCGATATAGGCCTCGATGTCGGGGTGATCGGCATCGACCACCACCATCTTGGCGGCGCGGCGGGTGGTGCCGCCCGACTTGATGGCGCCGGCGGCGCGGTCGCCGATCTTCAGGAAGCTCATCAGGCCCGACGACTTGCCGCCGCCCGAAAGCTTTTCGCCTTCGCCGCGCAGCAAGGAGAAGTTGGACCCGGTGCCGGAACCATATTTGAACAGGCGCGCCTCGCGAACCCAAAGGTCCATGATGCCGCCTTCATTGACCAGATCGTCGGCGACGCCCTGAATGAAACATGCATGCGGCTGCGGATGCTCGTAGGCCGACTTCGACTTGGTCAGCTTGCCGGTGAAGGGATCGACGTAGAAATGGCCCTGGCCGGGGCCGTCGATGCCATAGGCCCAGTGCAGGCCGGTATTGAACCATTGCGGCGAGTTCGGCGCGACACGCTGGGTGGCAAGCATGTATGCAAGTTCGTCGCGGAAGCTCAGCGCGTCTTCCTCGGAAGCGAAATAGCTGCCCTTCCAGCCCCAATAGGTCCAGGTGCCGGCAAGCCGGTCGAATACCTGGCGCGCATCGGTCTCGGAGCCGAAACGCTCGGTCTCGGGCAGGGCCGCAAGCGCCGCCTCGTCAGCCACGGAGCGCCACAGGAAAGAGGGGACGGAGGTCTCTTCCACCTTCTTCAGCCGCGCCGGCACGCCCGCCTTGCGGAAATATTTCTGCGCCAGAATGTCGGCAGCGACCTGGCTGAACTTCGCCGGCACGTCGATGTCGGCAAGGCGGAAGACAATCGAGCCGTCCGGATTCTTGATTTCGCTGATCGCCTTGCGGAATGCGATCTCCGCATAAGGCGACTGGCCGGACTTGGTAAAACGCCGTTCAATGCGCATGAAATCGATCCTCTATCTCTATATATAGCGCCCAGCCGCCAGCGTTCCACTGGCCTCGTCGGCAAGACGCAATCCACCGCTTGCCGCGCCCGTCATGGTCGCGACATCCCCAATTCCAGAAACTTTCTGTTACCGTTCGAAAAACCGTTCCATGAAGCGACCGAGGCACCAAGCAAAGCGCCTTCTCAGACCTCTTTCCCTTGGCCAACGCCGGCTTCATACAAGATCGGTTGGTCACTTCATCTAGCGGTTATCGTCGCCGGTAAACACTAAATATAGGTTAACCACACCTTTTTTGCCATGGTTTTGACGCCACAAACGCCAAAAAAACACTACCCGTACGCCCACAGGTTCTCACTCGCCGGAAAGGCGTCGAAGGCCTGAAAACGCTGGGAAATCGGAATAACAAGGCTGACGGCAGTTCCCCCAGCCGCGCCCGTAACGCGAGCACATGGACCATATGAGACGACTCGGTTTTCGCCGTCAAGGATTCGTTTACGCTACTTTTATGACCCCCAACATCTTGTGGGCGAGGGTGTGGATATCGGGGAGAAGAAGTTCCGAATCGTGAACCGGCTGATCCGGCTGATCAGGCCGCGGAGACAACCGGGGCTGGCTTTGAACGTGACTGGGACACGATCCTTCCAAAAGGCCGACGCGTTTCGGGCGATCTGCGCGGATGCTTCTTCAACGGCTCGCCGCTGCGGGTCCGAATCAGTGGTGTTACAGCGCGACGACGTCACTCAACTTTGGGAAACATCAGGGACTACGCGCTTTAGGCGGCGTATTTGCGCGGATCGGTGCAGAACGCGGCGATCAGTTTGCTAAGACCCGACTCGCGCACGGTCTGGGACGCTTCGGCGGCGCTCATCCATTTGCGCTCGCGTTCGCGCCGTTCCTTCCACTTGTCGGCGACCTTGTCGACTTCGAGCGGAAAAACAATGACTTCACACGGGTATTCTTCACCACTGCGCGAAAGCTTCGCGTAGTGGTAGCGGCCAGCTTCGCGGTTGCATACCGCGCCACTCAATCCTGCTTCCTCGTCGGCTTCACGGAGCGCTGCCTCGCAGAGCCGCTCGTCCTTCTCCGGCCAACCCTTCGGCAGGACCCAGCGGCCGCTATCCCGGCTGGTGATCAGCATGACCTCGACTCCGTTGGGGCCTCTGCGCCAAGGCAAGGCGGCAACCTGGATCCGGCAAGGCTCGGTTCCGAGAAGCTGCCTTAGCTTTTCCGCGAAGTAGCTTCGCGCGCTGTCACCGATCATCATCTGCTTTGGGGAGCCGCCCACCTGATTCGTTTGCCGCCTTACGAAATATAGGGTTCAATCGTGCGCAATAGAAGTAAAAAAAACGGAAAGAATCATCGGGATAGCAGCATCCGGGCGGCAAAAGCCGTCAGGATTCAACCTGCATGATCGTCGGCAATCGGCTTCTGGTAGGTGAAGCCCATGTCCCAGGGGAAGTAGATCCAGGTGTCCTGAGACACTTCGGTGACGAAAGTATCGACCAGCGGACGGCCTTTCGGCTTGGCGTAGACGGTGGCGAAATGCGCCTTCGGCATCATGGCGCGCACCACGCCGGCGGTTTTGCCGGTGTCGGTCAGATCGTCGATGATGAGCACGCCTTCACCATCCTTTTCGAGGAGCGCGGGTGTGATTTCCTTCAGGACCGCCAGTTCGCCTTGCGATGTGTAGTCATGGTAGGAGGCGACCGAAACCGTCTCGATGATGCGGATACCGAGTTCACGCGAGATGATCGCTGCGGGTACAAGTCCACCACGCGTGATGCAGACGATTGCACGCCATTGAACGCCGCTGCCGGCCAGGCGCCAGGCGAGCGCGCGGGCGTCGCGGTGAAACTGATCCCACGAAACGGGAAAGGCTTTTTCGGGAAGAGACAATAGCGGCACTCCTGCGCTGCGGAATGCCGCGCCAATAGCTGGAAATGCCGGCATATGACAAGGATTGATAGGACTAGCGCGACAGCAGCGCGGCGATGGGACAGGTCTTAAGGATGTGCTGTGTCACGCCACCAAACAGAAGCTCGCGGATCCACGAATGGCTGTGCGCTCCAAGCACGAGCAGGTCGGCGCCGATAGCCGTGGCGCGGTCGCGGATGACTTCATCAACATGGCGGCCTTTCGACGCCTCGCTTGCCACCACCACTTCGGCACCATGGCGGGACAAGGCGGCAGCGAGCGCGGAAGCGCTCGCGCTTACGAAATCGTCATCCTCTGACGGGTCGATCATGAAAATCTCCACGGCTTCCGATTCGACAATAAGCGGCAGGGCGTCGAACGCGGCGCGTGCGGCCTCGCGGCTGCCGTTCCAGGAGATCAGAATGCGCCCAAATGTCTTGGTGAGCGCGCCTGAATGCGGAACCACGAGAACCGGCCGACCGGCCTCGTAGAGAACGCCTTCGATGTTAGGGGCATCCTCTGAAGCCCATTCGGGGTTGCGCTGCGCGACAACCACCAGATCCGCAGAGCGTGCGATGGATGCGCCCGTGTAGGCGCTGTCTCCGGAAAAGCTGCGCAAACTATGCCAGTCAAATGTTTGGCCGGCTGTTTGCATGCGGTGCGTACAAAGATCTTGAACCTCCTTGGTGCGCTGCTCGGCAGCCTCGCTTGCCGTCTCGATCAGACCAACATCCGGGAAACCCACTGCAGCGCTGTAGGCAACCGGAATCGCCTCGGCATGGATACCTATAATGTGTGCACCCCAGGCCTGCGCGAGAGGAATGGCACAATCGAGAACGCGCTTCGTGTCTTCCCTGCTCTGAAGGATCGCGGCGATGGTTTTGTAGCTCACGGAACGCTCCTCATTCGGCCTAGCGAATTCGCAACAAAACGTGGAGCGTCCAGAGTTTGTTCCGGCGCTCAAGAGGCCGGAGTCAGACTGGCGACCATGGCCTCCACGGCGGCGCGTGCGGCTTCCAACGCCTCTGCCGAACGCGATCTTACCACAAGTTCCGTCCAGAAGGTGCCGTCGCGATATTTCGGATAGGAGCCGATGATCGTGTCGGGATGGGCTTTCTGGATGTCGCCCAGCGGCCCGCCGATGACGCCTTCGCCAAGCGGGCAGTGGATTGTCGCGGAAAGCAGTTTTTGACCGGTGCGCAGTGTGGGAACGACATTGTCGAGCATTGCCTGGAAGATCGTCGGTACGCCGGCCATTACATGCACATTGCCGATCCGGAAGCCTGGGGCGACCGATACCGGATTGTCGATATGCTCGGCGCCGCGCGGCATGCGGGCCATGCGTTTGCGGGCGTCGGTGAACTCCATCTCGCGCTTGGCGTAACTCGCGGCAAGCAGCGCCAACGCCTTCGCATCGTTTTCACACGGCACGCCAAAGGCTTTCGCGACCGAATTGGCGGTGATGTCATCATGCGTCGGGCCAATGCCGCCGGTTGTGAACAGATAGGTATAGTGCGAGCGCAGTGCGTTGACGGCATCCGCGATGTCATCCTCATCGTCGGACACGATCCGGACTTCCTTCAGATCGATGCCGATCGCGGTCATGATGTCGGCGAGATGGCCGATGTTTCGGTCCTTCGTACGGCCGGAAAGGATTTCGTCGCCGATGACGAGCATCGCGGCGGTAATGGTTTCAGCCATTGAGCCCTCAAGAATTGCGCTGATCGGAGATAGCGCGCCAATCGCAAGCCGGCAATGCACGCAAATCTCAAGCGCGTTCCCGAGTTGGTTCCTGAAGCGGTGGCGAAGGCTGCCTACTACACTACAAGCTGGACCAGGAAGCGCCAGCCGTCTGCGCAGGAGCTGGAAGGTGCGAAATTCCAAGCAAGCGCGTCGCCGAGATCACGCTCAAGCTGCATGGGCAATTCCGGGCAAAAGCCGAGAGGGCGCGCGGCGCTCTCTCCTCTCCAAATTCTCCGAAGCTGGGGCAATTGCCTATATAGCGCTATGGGCAGTCCTCCAGTGAGGTTGAATGAGTGAGCACCGATACGGCGATTAATGCCATTGCCAACCGCGATGCTGAGAAGCGCGCAGCGCTGAACCGCACGAAGTTGCTGGCGACTCTGGCGCTTTGCGCCTGCGTTGCCTTGTTCCTCGCAGCCAGGCTGCTGCAAAGCCGTTGGCCATGGCTGGGCGTGGTCGCAGCCTTCGCCGAGGCCGCGACGATTGGCGGGCTGGCGGATTGGTATGCCGTTGTCGCGCTGTTCCGGCGGCCGCTTGGCCTGCCCATACCGCATACAGCAATCATTCCCGAAAACCAGACGCGCATCGCCGACAATCTCGGCCGTTTCATAGAGGCGAACTTTCTGGCGCCTGCTCCCGTGCGCGCCAAGCTTGAGGAAGTGGATTTTTCCGTCCATGTCGCCGACTGGCTGTCGGATAAGCAGCGCGCCGCCGGGCTTGCCGACTTTGTCGCGCGGCTGGCACCGCAGACCTTGTCGGCCATAGAGCAGTCGGGCTTGCGTGATTTTGCCACCCGCCGCCTGATCGAGCAGGTCGAGCGCGTGCCGCTCGCCCCTCTGACTGCGGGAATCCTGTCTGCTGTGACGGCGGAAGGGCGCCACCAGAGGCTGCTCGACGAACTGACGGCTGCACTCGCCAAGACCTTCACCAATGAGGAGACGCTGGCCGCCATCCGCGAGAAAATTCGCGCAGAGCTGCCGTCGCTGTTCAATCTTTTTCGCGCTGACGCCTATCTGCTGAAGAAGATCATATCGTCGGCAGCCTCGTTCCTGGAGGATGTGCAAGGCAATCCGGATCATCCGCTGCGGAAAGAATTCGATCGCTTCGTCGAGAATTTCGTCGAGCGCCTGCGGAGTTCGCCGGAATATGCGGAGCGCGCGGAAAAGCTGAAACAGGATCTGTTGGCGCGGCCCGAACTCAAGTCGATCGCCGGAGAGCTATGGCTGGGTATCCGCGGCATCATCGAGAAGGACCTTGGCGCGCCGCGGTCGGCGATCCGCAGCCAGCTTGCCGATATGTTCGTTACCGTCGGACGTCACCTCGCCACCGACCCGCATATCCGCGCTGACATGAACAAGGGCTTCGTGGTTTCGCTGGCAGCATTCGTGGACAGCCAGAAGAGCGGCGTATCGGGTTTCATTGCCGAACAGGTCAAGCGTTGGGACCTTGCCCAACTGACGCGCCTGATCGAGCTGAATATCGGCCGCGATCTTCAATACATCCGCTTCAATGGCATGGTGATCGGCGGACTTGCCGGCCTGGTCCTCTATGCCACCGAGCATCTGCTGCTGACGAATTGACCTTATGACAGCGAAGCCTATTCTTTCTGCAATAAGCTTGGAGGAAAACATGGCAAAGAAGCCGGAAAACGAGTCCTTCATGGACATGTTCAACGCCTTCGGTCACCAGATGAAGGTGCCGAACGTCGATATTGAACAGATCCTCGAAGATCACCGCAAGAACCTGGAGGCATTGCAGAAGTCAGCATCCGCAACTGCGTCGGGTGCGGCATCCGCCATGGCGAAGCAGCGCGAGATGCTGCAGGACCAGATGCGCGAGATCGCGGCGATGGCGCAAAACTACCACTCCATCGGTGGTGCCCAGGACGCAGTGGCCAAACACGCCGAGTTCGTCCGCAAATCCTTCGAAACGGCGGTCAGGACTGCCAGCGAGACCGCGCAGATCGTGCAGAAGTCTAGCACTGAGTCTTTGGAGATCCTGCGAAGCCGCATCCGCGAAACCATGGAGGAAATCCGCGAGCGCTATGAGAAGGGAAAGTGAGAGGCTTCTTTCGGAAGCTTTCGATCGCGTGACATTGCGAAGCGAACGGACCGGCTAAACCGCTGGAAAATAAATGCATTTAAGGTGTGGGATGCGGCGCGATGTACCGCCAACATTCGAGGAATTGCGCGGTCTTATCGGCCAGGAGCTGGGAATTTCGGACTGGAAGACCGTCGATCAGGAACGCATCAACCAGTTTGCCGGCTGCACAGACGACCGGCAATGGATTCATGTTGACGAGGAGCAGGCACGGCGCAAAAGCCCAGTGCGGACGACGATTGCTCATGGATATCTGTCGCTCTCGCTGATCGGCGCCTTCATCCAGGAAATGTGCATCCTGCCGGAAAACACCCAGGGCGCGTTCAACTACGGCATCGATCATTTGCGGTTCATCGCGCCCGTGCGGGCGGGCAGGCGCGTTCGGCTTCGCACGACGCTTGTATCGATCGAGGACAAGGGGCCTGGCCAATATCTGATAAAGGCAAGCAACATCATGGAGATCGAGAGCGAGGAGAAACCCGCGCTCGTCGCCGATACGCTGGTGATGCTGTATGAACGCCGGCAGAAACCTGTTGTTTGACGTGAGCTACGCGCCTCGCTCGCCGATCGCAATCGCGATCTCGCCCAAGTCATCGATACCGCCGCGCACTTCATCGCCTGTCTGTAGCGCCCCGACGCCGGCGGGTGTGCCGGTAAAGATCAGGTCTCCTTGCCGCAGGGTAACCGCCTGGCTGCAGTGGGTGATAATGTCGGCGATCGGCCAGATCAGTTCGGAAATATCCGCGTCCTGGCGAATATTGCCGTTCACCGAAAGCCAAATACGACCCGACGCGGGATGCCCGAAAGTGGATACCCGTACGATCGGCGCGCATGGCGCGGAAAAATCGAATCCCTTCGACCAATCCCACGGCCGCCCGGTGGCTTTTGCCTCTTCCTGAAGGTCGCGGCGGTCAAGTCTATGCCTACCGCATAGCCCCAGACGTGGGCGAGCGCCGCTTGAAGGCTGATATTCGCGCCACCCTTGCCGATCGCAACCACAAGTTCAACTTCGTGATGAAGGTTTTTGGTCAGCGGCGGAAAAGGGACTGTCGCGCCAGATTCGACAATTGCGTCAGCCGGCTTGGTGAAGAAAAACGGCGGGTCGCGATCCGGATCCTTGCCCATTTCGCGGGCATGTGCCGCATAGTTGCGGCCAACGCAAAGATGCGGCGTACGGGAAAACGCTCAATCTGGCCTGCTATTGCGGCAGAAACTGGCTTAAGCGGAGCAAATACGAATCCTGTCATGGGCTCCTTCGTTCATTCAGCGGTAATATAGGGTAAATCCCGAGTTGTTACGGCGATAGTGCCTCAATATCGATTTATCAAAGGATTGATTCTTTTCAATCAGTGGTTTGGGTGCTGGAAGTTGGACGGTAAATTAGAATCGTACCGGCCGGGCAGGAGACAATAGTGAATACCGGTCGAACCGGCGATAGTGAGAGAGGAGTTCATGATGGTGAAGCAGTCCGCTTCCTCATCATTGACGATCATCCTCTATTTCGCGAAGCGCTGCATAGTGCTGTCCACACCGCATATCCTGACGTCGATACATTCGAAGCCAAGTCAATAGGTGAAGCGCTGGATATTCTCGGCGGGTCATTGGCGTTCGATCTCGCGCTGCTCGATCTGAGCATGCCCGGTGTCCAGGGATTCGAGGGACTGTTGCTTCTACGCACGCATTATCCGCAGCTGCCCGTGGTTGTCGTGTCCGGATATGACGAGCCAAAGATCATCGCCGAGGCTTTGTCCTATGGTGCAGCCGGTTTTATTCCGAAATCCGCTCGCAGGCACGAACTTGCCGCCGCGATCCGCTCGATCATGGAAGGCGCGATCTACGTGCCGGAAAACTATGCTGAGGCGCCGGCCGAGCCGGATACGGTGGATCGCGGCGAAATGGTAAGGCGCCTTGCGTCACTGACGCCGCAACAGCTGCGCGTCCTCCAGATGCTGCGACAAGGACTTCTGAACAAGCAGATCGCGTACGAGTTGCAGGTCGGCGAGACGACTGTGAAAGCGCATGTCTCGGAAATCCTGCGGAAGCTCAACGTATTCAGCCGCACTCAGGCGGTCATCGAGGTCGGCAAGCTCGACAGTTCCGACCTGTTCAAGGAGCCATCCGGCTTTTGACCTGCAAATGAAACCGGGCGGACTCCACGGCAACACATTGATGCCATAACGTCGTTGTGTCGCATTCGGCCACGCTGCCGCCATATTCATTTGAAATCCGAGACCCTGGATAGGCTCGCCGGTGTTGGCGGAGTGCCCAACCGGCTGCGACCATCAAAATCGGTATCGATGTCGCGTTATGGTTGGTCAATTGTTAAGATTGGCCGACGTAATCTCCGGGCGAACTTTTTGTCCGCAGTTGAAAGCAGGAATCAGTCTGGGATGTCTATTACCGCCAGCCGCCGTACGTTTCTCACAGGTGCCGCATCCATTGCCGCCTCCCTCGCAACCGGCAGCGCATTCGCGCAGGATGCCATCGGCGATGTTCTGAAGTCCGATCGCCGTGGTAACTGGGACGATCAGTTCGACGCAAAGGCGACCGGCGGAGCCAAGGTCGAATCGCGGACGCCGATTTTCAGCCTGCAGACAGTGTCTTATATCGAGTCGGCGATCGGCCAATACCAGGGGATCGTTTCGGCGGGCGGCTGGCCGATTGTGCCGGCGGACAAGAAGTTGAAGCTGGGCGTTGTCGATCCGGATGTCGAAGTGCTGCGCAAGCGCCTGATGGTTTCCGGCGATCTTTCCGCCAATGCCGGCATATCGCCGGCTTTTGATACCTATGTCGACGCGGCGGTGAAGCGCTTCCAGGCGCGCCACGGCCTTCCCGCCGATGGTGTCATGGGTCAGTACAGCTTCAAGGCAATGAATGTTTCCGCGCAGATTCGCCTTGGCCAACTTGAGACAAACCTTGTTCGCTTGCGGTCGATGTCCGGCTTCCTTGGCGATCGCTACGTGATGGTGAACATTCCGGCAGCGCAGATCGAAGCGGTCGAGGTAGAGCGCGTGGTTGCGCGCCACACCGCGATCGTCGGCAAGATCGATCGCCAGACGCCGATCCTCAACACCAATATCACCGAGATCATCCTGAACCCGTACTGGAACGCGCCGGAATCCATCGTCCGCAAGGACATCATTCCGTTGATGCGCAAGGATCCGGAATATCTGGCCAAGAATCATATCCGCATTCTCGGGCCGGATGGCGAGATCGATCCGAAGTCTATCGATTGGTCGACAGAGGAAGCGGCGAAGTATCACTTGCGCCAGGATCCCGGCAGCATCAACGCCATGGCCTCGACGAAGATCAACTTCCCGAGTCCGGAAGGCGTTTATATGCACGACACGCCGTCACAAGGCCTGTTCAACAAGCTGATGCGCTTTGATTCATCCGGCTGCGTCCGCGTCCAGAATGTGCGTGACCTGGTGGTCTGGATTTTGCGCGACACACCCAGCTGGACCCGCCAGCACATCGAGGAAACCATCAAGGGTGGCGAGAATACACCGATCCAGGTGGTCAATCCGGTGCCGCTGTATTTTACGTATGTCTCGGCCTGGTCGACGGGCGAAGGCGTCGTCCACCTGCGCGACGACATCTACGCACGCGATGGCGTCGAAGAGTTGCAGATCACCTCTGCACTCTGATCGCTGACAGAATTGGGGTGTTAAGGGCCGCCTTCGGGCGGTCTTTTTCGTTTTAGGCGCGCGTCGGCAGGGCAGGATTTGGCGCAAAGAGTGTAGCGGTCGGCTGCTGTCTATAGTAGTGCCGGAAAGTCTTGATCAGTTCCGCGCATTCAGCGCGTCATCCGAGGATTTGCCCCATGGCCAACGTCGCCGTCTCCGATCACCTCGACACCTTCTTCTCAGCGTCGCTTTCCGATGTAGATCCGGAAATTTTCGGTGCGATCGGCAAGGAACTTGGCCGGCAGCGGCACGAGATCGAACTGATCGCTTCGGAGAATATCGTGTCGCGCGCCGTCCTTGAAGCGCAAGGTTCGATCATGACCAACAAATATGCGGAGGGCTATCCAGGCAAGCGGTACTACGGCGGCTGCCAATACGTGGATATCGCCGAGCAACTGGCCATCGACAGGGCGAAAAAGCTGTTTAACTGCAACTTCGCCAATGTCCAGCCGAATTCCGGCAGCCAGATGAACCAGGCGGTGTTCCTCGCGTTGCTCCAGCCGGGCGACACCTTCATGGGCCTCGATCTCAATTCGGGCGGGCACCTGACGCATGGCTCGCCGGTCAACATGAGCGGCAAGTGGTTCAAGGTCGTCTCCTATGGTGTGCGCAAGGACGACCACCTGCTCGATATGGATGAGATCGAACGGCAGGCGCACGAAACCAAGCCGAAGCTGATCCTTGCCGGCGGCACCGCCTATTCGCGCGTCTGGGACTGGAAGCGTTTCCGCGAGATCGCCGACGCGGTCGGCGCCTATCTGATGGTCGACATGGCGCATATTGCCGGCCTCGTGGCCGGTGGCGCACATCCGTCGCCTCTGCCGCATGCGCATGTGGTGACCACCACCACGCACAAGTCACTGCGCGGCCCGCGCGGCGGCATGATCCTGTGCAATGACGAGGAAATCGCCAAGAAGATGAATTCGGCGGTGTTCCCTGGTTTGCAAGGTGGTCCGCTTATGCACGTCATCGCCGCCAAGGCGGTCGCCTTTGGCGAGGCTCTGAAGCCCTCCTTCAAAACCTACGCGCACAACATCGTGGCGAACGCCAAGGCGCTGGCCGACAGCCTGAAGTCGTCCGGCCTCGATATCGTTTCGGGCGGCACCGACAACCATCTGATGCTGGTCGACCTTCGCCCGAAGAACGCCACGGGCAAGCGCGCCGAAGCAGCACTTGGCCGCGCCAACATCACCTGCAACAAGAACGGCATTCCGTTCGATCCCGAAAAGCCGTTCGTGACATCCGGCGTACGCCTCGGTACGCCTGCCGGCACGACGCGCGGTTTCGGCCCGGCCGAGTTTCGCGAGATCGGCAACCTTATCACCGAGGTGCTGGACGGATTGAAGGTCGCCAATTCGGATGAGGGCAATGCTGCCGTCGAAGCCGCTGTAAAGGCGAAGGTCGTGGCGCTGACCGATCGTTTCCCGCTCTATCCGTATCTGGGATGAACGGACTGCGAGGGGAGCCACAATGACACTTTGCCTCAGCCGGCCTTGATTTGTTGCGACCTCGGTAATACTTATGCGCAATAGGTATTACCGAGGTCGCCATGAGCACGAAAGTTACCACGAAGGGGCAGGTGACGATCCCGAAAAGAGTTCGGGATTTGCTTGGCCTCAAGGCGGGCAGCGAAGTCAAGTTTCGTTATGGTCCCAACCGCGAAATTATCCTAGAGCGCGCGGACGGAGGAGACGGCCGCTGAGCAAGTTTGCAAAATTTCTCGGACATGCCGGTCCTGGTCCGAGCACGGATGAAATCATGGCCATGTTGCGCGGTGAAGATTGACTCTAATCGACAGCAACATTCTTCTGGATGTCTTGACGCGAGACCCTATCTGGGCGGAATGGTCGCTTGGCGCTCTCGATGCCGCAGCGATCGCCGGGTCGCTTCGGATCAACGACGTCATCTATGCGGAAATCAGCTCGCGATTCGCGTCCATTGAGCCATTGGACGCGTTCGTGGACGAAACTGGCCTTCAAATTATGCCGATGCCTCGTGCGTCATTATTTCTCGCTTCCAAGGCTCACGCCCGTTACCGTGCTGCGGGTGGGGTCAAAATAGGCGTGTTGCCGGACTTCTTCATAGGTGCTCAGGCAGTCGTGAACGGCTATGAACTCCTGACCCGTGACGTATCCCGCTACCGAGCCTACTTTCCCGACGTGAAATTGATCTCTCCGAACATTTCCTGAGCTCTCCATGCGCTGCCCTTATTGTCAGTCCGAAGACACGCAGGTGAAGGATTCCCGGCCGGCCGAGGATGGCGCGGCGATCCGCAGGCGGCGCGTTTGCCCGGATTGCGGCGGTCGCTTCACCACCTTCGAGCGCGTTCAGCTACGCGATCTCATCGTTGTCAAGAAGTCGGGGCGGAAGGTGCCGTTCAGCCGCGACAAGCTGTTGCGCTCCGTCGAGATCGCGCTGCGCAAGCGCAACGTGGATCCCGACCGCATCGACCGGGCCGTGACCGGCATCGTCCGCCAGCTCGAAAGCAGCGGTGAGACGGAGGTGCCGTCTGCGGAGGTCGGGCGCCTTGTCATGGAGGCGCTGAAGTCGCTGGATGACGTTGCCTATGTCCGCTTCGCGTCCGTCTATCGCAACTTTCGTGAGGCCAAGGATTTTCACGATGTGCTCGGCGAACTCAAGGCCGAAGACGACGCTGGCTGAACAATGCCGCGTATACCATTGAAATCATTGCCGGAAGACGACCACCGTTTCATGGCGGCGGCGATCAGGTTGTCGCTGTGGCATCGCGGGCTGACGGGCGAGAACCCATCGGTGGGCGCACTGGTGGTAAACGATGGCGGGGACGGCCCGACGATTGTCGGCCGTGGCGTTACGGCCTCCGGAGGGCGGCCGCATGCCGAGTTGCAGGCGCTGCGGGAGGCGGGTGAGTCTGCACGCGGGGCGACGGTCTATTCGACGCTTGAGCCGTGTTCTCATATCGGCCGGGCGCCGCCTTGCGCCGACGCGTTGGTCGCGGCTGGTGCGTCGCGCGTGGTCATCGCCACGCTCGATCCGGACAAGCGAGTGGCGGGACGTGGTGTCGCGATCCTTGAAAAAGCTGGCATCGCGGTAACGACAGGCTGCCTGGAGACCGAGGCGAAGCGGGCGATGGAGGGGTTTCTGTCGCTGAAGGGTCGGGGCCGGCCTTTTCTGACGCTCAAGCTCGCGGTTTCCGCCGATGGAATGATCGGCAAAAGCGGCGCAGGGCAGGTAGCGATCACGGGACCGGTCGCCCGTAGCATTGTCCAGATGATGCGGGTCGAGCACGAGGCGATCATGGTGGGGGTCGGAACGGTGGTTGCCGACGATCCGTTGCTGACGGTCCGGCTTGCCGGTCTAGAGCGACGCTCGCCGTTGAAGGTGGTGATCGATCCGTTTGCAAGAACGCCGACAAAATCGAAGCTCTTCAATGAAATAGAGCAAAATCCTGTTCTGGTACTTACCAGTGAGAAGGCAACGCGTCGCGAGACCGAGGTCTTGCGAGAGGCGGGTGCCGCCGTGCGGGCCGTTGCGTCGGATTACCGAGGTCGGTTCGATCCACGCGAAATCCTGCGCTCGCTGGGCATCATGGGTGTCAAGAGCGTGCTTCTGGAAGGCGGAGCCGAAACGGCGCGGCGCTTCCTGGAATCCGGCGTGGTTGACCGGATCGCGCTGTTTGTCGGGCAAATCGTCATCGGCGGAGGCGGCATTGCGTCGCCGCTAACCGAGTCCGGTGCGCCAGGGTTCAGAGTTTCCGACCAACGCCGGTTTGGCGGCGATCGTCTGATCGAGTTTGAGAGGATCGACTGATGTTCACGGGGATTGTCACCGACATAGGCACGATCGAGGCGGCAAAGCCGCTGCCGAAGGGCGTTCGTCTTCGGGTCAGGACCAAATACGATCCGGCGACCATCGCCATAGGTGCGTCCATTTCCACCGCCGGCGTTTGCCTCACCGTGGTCGATTTACCGGAACAAGGCTCCAATCGCCGCTGGTTCGAGGTCGAGGCGTGGGAGGAGGCGCTACGCCTGACGACTGCATCCGGCTGGGCGGAAGGTACCCATGTCAACCTCGAGCGGGCGCTGAAGATCGGCGACGAGCTTGGCGGCCACATCGTTTCGGGCCATGTCGATGGCATGGCGGAGATCGTTGACGCGCCAGGACGAGGGCGAAGCGGTGCGCTTTACGCTTGAAGCGCCGGCGGATCTGGCGAAGTTCATCGCGCCAAAAGGCTCGGTCGCGCTCGATGGGACTTCGCTGACAGTGAACAAGGTCGAGGGCAGGCGCTTCGATGTGCTGCTGATCCATCACTCGCTCACGGTCACCACATGGGGCGAGCGCAAGGTCGGCGACCGGGTCAACCTCGAAGTCGATACGATGGCGCGGTATGCTGCGCGGTTAGTGGAAGCGGCGAAGGATGGGCTTTAGCTTAGCCATATTTCCCCCTCACCCGGCCTCCGCTTCGCTCGGCCACCCTCTCCCCGCTTGGGGAGAGGAGACCGTCCGCGTCGCAGCCCCGCCTTCACCGTTGCACGCTGCGGCTGGCAAACCTCCTCTCCTCAGCGGGGAGAGGGTGGCCGAGCGAAGCGGAGGCCGGGTGAGGGGGCGCTTCAGCCACCTGTGACGAGGTATCTCACGAAAGATACTTTGCCAGCTCTGCCTTCCTCACATCCCGCAATAGCCTGATGAATCCATCGGCCTGATATTCAGCGGTGAGGCGGCCCTTGTCGCGTGTTGCGATCGAAGCGTCGCCGACAACGCCGTGCGGGTTGAGGTCGGTGGCGATCCAGGCGAAGGCGTGCGTGCCGGTATGGCGCAGCAACTCGAAATCGCTCTCGGCGCGGGCGACGTTCGAGACGAAGTTCTCGGCCTTGCTCATATCGACGAGATCGGGCCGGAAATGCAGCATCAGCGACGTCTCGACATCGCCGCCATGGATGCCATGGCGGTCCTCCAGCTCGGTATACATGCCCGCCGGGCGGCCAAGGCGCTGCCAGCTCGTCTTCACCGCGAGCATGTTGAAGCGCACGCGCAGCTCGCGGCTGACGATCCCCATGATCTCCTCGTTGCCGCCATGCGAATTGACGAACACGATTTTGCGCACACCCGCGCGGGCGACGGAGGCACCAAGTTCGCTCCAGGCGTCTATCAGCACGGGAGCCGGCAGGGTAAGCGTTCCCCGGGCATACAGGTGTTCATTCGACTTGCCCACCGCCTGAACCGGCAGGATGCGGATGTCGAGATCGTCCGGCAGGCGGGCAATGACCGTTTCCAGCATGCCCTGCATGATCGTCGTATCGGTCGAGACCGGCAGATGCGGACCATGTTGCTCGATCGCCGCGACGGGCAGGATGGCGATGGTGCGCTCCGGATCGATCGAGGCGTACTCGGTGGTACGGTAGTCTCCCCACCAGAACTCTGCGTGTCATTTGCGTTTCCGTCTCCCGATCAAGGCCGATTAGCGGTTCGGCAACCTCATATCAGGCGTCAGTCACCCGCGGCTACCACCTCGACCTCCACTTTGAACTCCGGCGTGGCGAACCCCCCGACGATCATCAGCGTCGAAGCGGGCGGCGGGGTGGAAACCAGCCGGTTGCGAACGTCCATATAGGCTTTGAGATGGGCGCGATCGGTGACATAGGCGTTGATGCGCACGATGTTGCCGATCGCCATGCCGGCTTCCGCCAGCACGGCGGCGGCATTGGCGAAACAGAGTTCCGCTTGTGCGCCTGCGTCCTCCGGAACGGTGCCGTCGGCGGCGATGCCGAGCTGCCCCGAACAGAACACCAGCCGCTTGCCGGGCGGCACTTCGACGCCATGGCTATATTTTGCGAAAGGCGGACGGATCGAGGTCGGCGTCAGATGTCGAACCATGAGAAACTCCGGTGTTTCGGCAAGCGTAGGAGTATCGCGCGCGGGCTTCAACCCATGGCCGCGGTGGTCCAAAAACTGTGCTGCATCTTCCGAACTCACCATTGGACAGCTGCCCAGGAAATATGCACGATGGGCGCATGGGAGGCACGGCTGGGCGCTTGCAAGAGGCGGGCGCGCGGGAATGCGCGGTCCATAGTGAGCGGGCCGATGGCATGCGGCTTGCTTGGCAAAAAGGCGAATGCAGATGCGCCGCACCTGTGCGGGGCCAAATTAGGGTGGTGTCTATGAATAAAGATCTCGCGAAATTCTCCGTGGCGTTCGCTGCTTTGGCAGTGTCGGCATTGGGTGCGGCCGCGGCGGAAAAGGCCACCTTCATGACAAACTGGCTCGCCCAGGCCGAGCATGGCGGTTATTACCAGGCGGTGGCCGACGGATCTTACGCTGCGTGCGGGCTGGAGGTCACAATCCAGCAGGGTGGCCCGCAGGTGTCCGGACGTCCGCTCCTGCTTGCCGGCAAGATCGATTTCTACATGGGCGCCAACATGCAGCAGGCGTTTGACGCCGTGGCGCAGAACATCCCGCTGCGCGTTGTGGCCGCATCCTTCCAGAAGGAGCCGCAGGTGATCATGTCGCATCCCGGGGAGGGGCTCGACAAGTGGGAGGACCTGCCCAAGGCCGAGCAGTACATCATCAGCGACGAGGGTGCCCAGAGCTTCCTGCTGTGGATGGCCACCGAATACGGCTTCGGGATCTCGCCAAGCGCGTGCCCTACACGTTCAACCCCGCGCCGTTCATCGCCAACAAGAAATCGATCCAGCAGGGTTATGTGACCTCCGAGCCGTTCGCGGTCGAGAAGGAAGGCGGCTTCGTGCCGAACCAGTTCCTGCTCGCCGATTATGGCTATGACACCTATTCGACCACGATCGAGGCGATGCAGGACACGATCGACAAGCGCCCGGCTGTCGTCCAGTGCTTCGTCGATGGCTCGGCCAAGGGCTGGTACAACTATCTCTATGGCGACAACAAAGCCGCCAACGAGGCGATCAAGAAGGACAATCCCGACATCACCGACGAGCAGATCGCTTTCTCGATCAGCCAGATGAAGAAGTTCGGCATTGTCGATTCCGGCGATGCCGAAAAGCTCGGCATCGGCGCCATGACCGACGCGCGCATGCAGAGCTTCTACGACAAGATGGTGAAGTCGAAGATCATGCCGGCCGGCATCGACATCAAGAAGTCGTACACGCTGGACTTCGTCAACAAGGGCGTCGGGCTCGACCTGAAGAAGTGAGAGCGTCGGGCCATCGTAGAGGGAACGGCGAGACGCTTCCCCCTCACCCGGCCTCCGCTTCGCTTGGCCACCCTCTCCCCGCTGGGGGAGAGGAGATCGCCCGCTTATCCGCCTCGCATTTTTCACCGCGCAAGCAGAGCGCCGTGGTTGGTGAACCTCCTCTCCCCAGCGGGGAGAGGGTGGCCGAGCGAAGCGGAGGCCGGGTGAGGGGGAGCGATCGTCAAAACGACGACGGGAAAAGAAAGCCGCCATTCGAAACAAATGATGTATTCAGGTGATCCACTTCTTGTCCTGCGCGATATAGGAAAGACCTTTTCCAATGGCGTGACGGCACTGCACGGCGCTAGCTTGACGATCCGCGAAGGTGATTTCCTCAGCCTTCTTGGCCCGTCGGGCTGCGGTAAATCCACGGCGCTGCGCATCATCGCCGGCCTGTCGATGCCGACACTGGGATCGTTGCAGTGGAGGAAGGCAATCGGTGACGACTGCATCGGCTTCGTCTTCCAGGAGCCGACGCTGATGCCGTGGGCCAATGTCTTCGACAATGTCTGGCTGCCGCTTCGGCTGCGTGGGGTGTCGCGCCGCAAGGCGGAGCCGGCGGTACGCGAATTGCTGGAGCGCGTGCGGCTGACAGGCTTCGAAAATGCCATGCCGCGCGAGCTTTCCGGCGGCATGAAGATGCGCGTGTCGATCGCGCGCGGGCTGGTCACCAAGCCGCGTCTGCTGCTGATGGATGAGCCGTTCGCGGCGCTTGACGAGATTACCCGCTTCCGCCTCAACGACGACCTGCTGGAGCTGTGGCAGGATCAGAAATTCACTGCGATTTTCGTCACCCACAGCGTGTTCGAGAGCGTGTTTTTGTCGAACCGCATCGTGGTGATGGCGGCGCGGCCGGGCAGGGTGTTCGAGGAACTTGCCGTCGATGCGCCCTATCCGCGCGATGAGGTGTTCCGCACCTCGGCCGACTATGCGGCGCTGTGCCGAAGGGCGTCTGACGTGCTGGCGGCGGCGATCCACCTAAATGCGGGAGCAGGCCATGACGGTCACTGAACAGGCTCCGATCCGGCTCGACCCGGAAGAGGCGCGGCGGCTACGCAACGCGCAGCTGGAGCGCGTCGGCCGGTGGGTGCTGCCGATCGCCATCTTCCTGCTGTCGATCTGGGCCTGGGACAAGATCTGCGTTTGGAACGAGATCCCGCGCTACATCCTGCCGCGTCCGTGGGAGGTTTTGGCGACGCTCTGGACCGATGCCGGATTGCTGTTCTCATCGCTGCTGGTCACCTTGCGCATCACCTTCCTTAGCCTGCTTCTGGCGGTCGTCGGCGGCGTCGGCCTGGCGGTGCTGTTTACCCAGTCGAAATGGGTGGAAATGTCACTGTTCCCGTTCGCCATCGTCTTGCAGGTGACGCCGATCGTGGCGATCTTCCCGCTGATCAATATCTATGTGGACAACCAGACCGCCAAGCTTCTGCTGTGTTCTTGGATCGTCGCTTTCTTTCCGATCCTCTCCAACACGACGCTGGGGCTGAACTCGGTGGACCGCAATCTGATCGATCTGTTCCGGCTGAACGGCGCTACGCGTTGGCAGCAGCTGTGGCATTTGCGACTGCCCGCCGCGATGCCGTATTTCCTCGGCGGGCTGAAGATCGCCGGCGGCCTGTCGTTGATCGGCGCGGTGGTCGCGGAGTTCGTTGCGGGCTCGTCGGGCCAGTCGTCGGGGCTCGCTTCGCGCATTATCGAGGCCGGCTATCGCCTGAATGCGCCACGGCTTTTCGCGGCTCTTTTCCTGATCTCTGTCACCGGCATCCTGATCTTCCTGGTGCTGACGCTGGTATCGCACCTCATCCTGCGCCGCTGGCACGAAAGCGCGCTTTCGGCAGAGCGGTGATTGGCGTGTTGCGATATCGTGTGCTCGGTAGCGCTCCGTTCGCACCCCCCTCCGCTCGCTGCCGGACATCTCCCCCACAAGGGGAGAGATCAGCAGCTTCACGCCAAGCGCCTTTCTTAAAGCGCCGGCGATTGGCGAAAGCCAGGGGCAGCCGCATCTCCCCCCTTGTGGGGGAGATGTCCGGCAGGACAGAGGGGGGCAACGCAGAGCACTCGCCCTCCGCGGGATGGGAGCAACTCCATGCCCCTAAGAATTCCCAAATCCGGCTGGTATGTTCTGGCCAATGCGCGGCTGCATTACTCGCTGACGCCAGGGCTGGAAGGCACGCTCGACCGCGACGGCTTTGCAGTCGCCGACATTGCGGTTGCCGACGGCAGAGTCACCGGCATAGCGCCGCGCGGCGACCGCCCGATGCCGCCGCGCGGAGTCGATCTCAAAGGCGGCATCGTGCTGCCTTGTTTCGTCGATTGCCACACCCACATCGACAAGGGTCATATCTGGCGGCGCATGCCCAATCCGGACGGCTCGTTTGCCGGCGCGCTCGACGCCAGCGGCACCGATCGGCTGTTGCGATGGAGCGCGGATGATGTCGCGCGCCGCATGGATTTCTCGCTGCGCTGCGCCTACGCCCACGGCACCGCGGCGATGCGCACGCATCTCGACTCGGTCGCCCCTCAGGAGGAGATCTCCTGGCCGGTGTTCGCGGAGATGCGAGAGAAATGGCGCGGGCGCATCGACTTGCAGGCTGCCTGCCTGACAGGCGTCGAGGCCGTGCGCGACGAGCGATGGTTCGCAGGCCTCGCCCGGCGTGTGGCCGCGGCGAGGGGCGTTCTTGGAACTGTCACCTACATGGTTCCGGATCTCGACGAATTGCTCGACCGCATGTTTCGAACCGCGAGCGAACTCGGACTCGACCTCGATTTCCACGCTGATGAAACGGCCGATACCAGCGCCGTGTCGCTGCGCCACATCGCGGAAGCGGCATTGAGGCATCGTTTTGAAGGCAAAGTCCTTGTCGGCCACTGCTGCGCGCTGTCGCGCCAGCCGACGTGGGAGATCAAGGATACGCTGGACAAGGTAGCCCAGGCGGGACTGGCCGTGGTGTCGCTGCCGATGTGCAACCTCTACCTCCAGGATCGCCGGGGTGGCCGCACGACGCCGCGCTGGCGTGGCGTTACGTTGGTACACGAAATGAAGGCGCGCGGCATTCCCGTTGCGGTCGCATCCGACAACACGCGCGATCCCTTTTACGCCTATGGCGATCTCGATATGCTGGAAGTCTATCGCATGGCGACGCGCATCCTGCATCTCGACCATCCGGTGGCTGACTGGCCAAGGGCGGTCACCGCGACACCCGCCGAAGTGATGCGGTTGGAGGGCGCTGGCGTGCTTTCGGTTGGCGCCGGCGCCGATCTTGTGATCTTCAAGGGTCGCAGCTGGACGGAGCTTCTGTCGCGGCCCGAAAGCGACCGCATCGTGGTGCGTGCAGGGCGCGTGATCGAAAGCACGCTGCCGGACTATGCCGAACTCGACGATCTGATGAGGTGAACATGGATTTGGCGGCGCTGAAGCGCGATCTCGACGGGCTGAAGATCGACGACAACGAAAAGATCGTCCAGCAGAAGAGTCGCGACTTCTACTGGTACAGCCCGGTGCTGAAGCGCCAGCTGGAGCATGTCACCGGCGATCTGATCGTCTCGCCGAAAAGCCGAGGCGGAGGTGATCCGCGTCCTCGCCGCCTGTCACCGCCGCGGCGTTCCGGTTACGCCGCGCGGCACCGGAACCGGGAATTACGGCCAGGCGATGCCACTGTCGGGCGGCGTGGTGCTCAGCCTCGCTGAAATGAACGCGGTGACATCGATCTCCAACGGCAGGGTGGTTTGCGGGCCGGGCGCGATCCTTGCCGATATCGATCGGGAGACCCGGGCGCATTCCGGCCAGGAGCTGAGGCTGCATCCCTCTACCTACAACACTGCGTCCATTGGCGGCTTCATCGCCGGTGGTTCGGGTGGCGTCGGCTCGATCAATTTCGGCGGCCTGCGCGATTTTGGCAACGTTCTGCGGCTGCGCATCGTTACCATGGAGGCCGAGCCGAAGGTGCTGGAACTCACCGGCGAGGACCTTCACAAGGTCACCCATGCCTATGGTACCAACGGCATCATCACCGAGGTCGAGATGCCGCTGGCTGCCTCCTACGACTGGGTGGATGTGATCGTTGGCTTCGACGATTTTTCCGGGGCGGCGCGCTATGCGAACGCGCTGGCTTGTCAGGACGGTCTGCTGACCAAGCTGATCACGCCGATCGCCGCGCCTGCGCCGTGGCTTTACTTCAAGCGGCACCAGAAGTTCTTGAAAGAAAACCGGAGCATCGTTGTCATTATGGTCGCGCCGCATTCCCTCGACGCATTCCGCGCCTTCACGCGGCGGGAGAGGGGCGAGATCGTCTTCGATGCTTCGCAGGTCGAGGACACAAAGGGCCTTCCGCCAGCCTATGAGCTTGCCTGGAACCACACGACGCTGCGCGCGCTGCGCGTCGACCCGTCGATCACCTATCTGCAATCCTTGTATCCGTTTCCCAACCAGTTGAAACTGGTCGAGAAGGTCGATGGAATGTTCCCCGGCGAGGTGACGTCGCATCTGGAATTCGTGCGATTCGACGGCAACATCACCTGTTTTGGCCTGCCGCTGGTGAGGTTCACCACCGAGGAGCGGCTGGACGAGATCATCCGGCTTTACGAGGACAATGGCTGTCCGATCTTCAATCCGCACCGCTACACGCTTGAGGAGGGCGGCATGAAGCAGACCGACGAGGTTCAACTCGCCTTCAAGCGCGAAGCCGACCCCCGGGGCCTGCTCAATCCGGGCAAGATGATCGCCTGGGAAAACCCGGGATATGATTTCCGCTCGGGCCGGACGTTTCTGTTCAAGGGATTGGAGAGGGTGGGGTGAGTTTTTCGCCGCTTGCACCTTTGGCGGAGCGCAGCGCTCTAAGCTGCCCCCCTCTGTCCTGCCGGACATCTCCCCCACAAGGGGGGAGATCATGCGCTCCATTGTTCGCACTCAATCGCCAACGTTGCAGGATAGACGAGGAGCGTGACGCGCATAATCTCCCCCCTTGTGGGGGAGATGTCCGGCAGGACAGAGGGGGGCAACGTAGAACGCAAACAGCAGCAGTGTATTCGCCTCATTTCGCAGTCCGCCCATGAAAATCCTCGTCCTCCACGCGCACCCGGTCGAGACCAGCTTCAACGCTGCGCTTCACGCGTTGATCGTCGAGCGCCTCAGGGCAAAAGGCCATGCGGTCGATGACTGCGATCTTTACGCGGAGGATTTCGACCCGCGGATGACCGCCGCCGAACGTGCCGGCTATCACGAGCCACGCAGCGACGGCGACGCGGTCGCCCCTTATGTCAAACGCCTGCGTCATGCCGAGGGTCTGGTGCTCTGCTACCCGGTGTGGAACTACGGCTATCCCGCCATTCTCAAAGGCTTTTTCGATCGCGTTTTCCTGCCCGGCGTTTCCTTCAGGCTGGTGAACGGCAGAGTGCGGCCGTCGCTCTTCAACATCCGAAAGGTGGCGGCGGTGACAAGTTATGGCGGCAGCCGGTTTCGCGCCATGCTGATGGGCGATCCGCCCCGCAAGCCGATCAAGCAGGTCCTTCGCGCCACGGTGAAACGCGGTGCGCACGTGTCCTATCTCGCGCACTATTCGATGAATCTCTCCACCGATGCCTCACGCGCCGCCTTTACGGCGAAGGTGCCGGCGAAGATGGACGCTTTTTGATGCGCGTGCTCGTCGTCTACTGCCACCCCGTTCCTGAGAGTTTTTGCGCGGCTTTGCGTGACGCTGCGATCGACGCGATTCATGCGAAAGGCTGCGAAGCCCGACTGGTCGATCTCTACGCAGAAGAATTCGATCCGGTGATGAAGTGCGACGAGCGTCGGGTTTACAACAATCAGCCGCCTGCCGATCCGGCACTGCGGGCGTATATCGACCATCTGCGCTGGGCTGAGGCGATCGTCTTCATCTATCCAACCTGGTGGTATGGCCTGCCGGCCATGCTGAAGGGCTGGCTGGACCGCGTCTGGGCAACCGACGTCGCATTCAGGCTGCCGAGCGGCAGGGGCAAGATCACGCCGCTGATGACCAACATAACCAAGATCGCCGTTGTCACGACCTGTGGTGCGCCACGTTGGTGGTCGCACCTGATCGGCCACCCCGGCAAGAAAACCATCCTGCGCGGCATCCGCGCGCTCTGCGCAAAGCGCTGCCGCACCATGTTCCTTGCGCACTACCTGATGGACGCCTCCACGCCGCAATCGCGGGCAGCGTTCCTGGCCAAGGTCAGGCGCAGGCTGGAGGCGTTTTGAGCGTATCCGGCTTTCAGCCAGCGGAATCAGGTCGTCCCACGGTCACCGGCGCTTGCCGGATTGTCTGCGAACCATTTCACGATCGATGGCATGTTCTTCTCAAACCCGCCGGGTATGAACACGTTGAAAAGGCAGGCGGGCTCGCCGGTACGGTTGGCGAAGTCGTGGGTAGTACCGGCCGGAATCAGCAGGAACGAGCCTTTCGGCGCGTCCACCCACTTGTCGCCAACCAGCACCGAGGCGGTGCCTTCGGTGACATAGAAGATCTCGTCATTGGCTTCGTGGCTGTGAGCGCCGGGGCCGTTGCTATGCGGCTCGACCCACCATTCCGAGACCGAGTAGCGGTCGCCGGTTTCGTCGCCGTCGGCCTTGAACACCGCGCGCATGGACGGCATCGCGTAGCTGCGGCCTTCATCCGGACCAAGCATGATTGGGCAAGGGTGCATCACGCGTTCTCCTCAGCTTTCGGCCAGTATGTGCCGAAACACCAGATATTGCCCTCTGGATCGGCGCAGATGAAGTCGCGGCTGCCATAGTCGCGGTCGGTCGGCTCCTCGAGGATCTTGGCGCCCGCCGCCTTGGCGCGTGCATATTGCGCATCGGCGTCGTCCACCACGACATAGATGCTTTTGCCGCCATGTTCGCCCGGTCCGCCAACCATCGCGCCATAGGCGTCGTCTCGGGTACTGCTTAGCATGATCATGGAAGAGCCGAATGCGAGTTGTGCATGTGCGACCTGATCGCCTTCCATGTACTTCGCATGCACGCTGAAACCGAATGCCTCGACGAGCCAATCGATCATCTTGGCTGCATCGCGATAACGAAAGGTCGGATAGATGCGTGGAAATTCTATTTGCGCTGTCATCGCTGTCTCCTGCCGTTGAGCCGGTTCAAGGCGTTATGCCAGCGACGGTTCCATGGGTCTTGAAGGAATGTAACCTGCCTGCCATGCCGAGGGCGAAAGGCCGGCAAGCTCGTGGAACTCGCGGGCGAGATGCGCCTGATCGGCAAAACCGCATCCTGCGGCAATGTCGGCCCATCCGAAGTGTCCGCGGCGCGCCTCCTTCATTGCGCGGTCAAGGCGGATAATGCGCGCCACAGCTTTTGGGCCGAGGCCAAGTTCGGAACGGAACTTTTCGGTGAGATGTTTTCGGCTCCAGCCGACACTCGATGCAAGTCGCGAGACCGCGGTCCGGCCGCCGGACGCCGCCATGCGCGCGAAGGCAAGGCTGATTTCAGCGGACGGGGCGGCGCTCTCCGCGATGCGCGAAAGCACAAATTGTTCGGCGAGCTTGAACCGGACGGGCCAGTCGGGCGTGTTGCCAAGTTGCTCGCGCAGCGCCAAACCATCATGGCCGAGAACATCGTTTAGCACCACCATGCGATCGGCCAGTTCATGCATCGGCATCAGAAAGAAGCGGCGGGCGCCAAGCGGCGTGAAGTCAATCTGCAGGCAGTGCGACGCTCCGAAGGAGTCGATCACCACCGGGCCGGCATAGAGCCCTGCGGCAAAGCTGCCGATACAATCAGCTTGCGTGGGCGCGCGGCCCAACCCGATGGCGAAAGGTTCGTCGAAGCTGATGATCAGCGGCACTGTCAGTGAGGCACATTCGTGCTGGCGACTGTGGCCGCGCACGAGCTCGCGATAGCCGGTAATGCGGGTGACAATGCCGCGCAACGGTTCGGACGGTTCGCGCTGAACGATCTCGAACGCGGTCTCTGTGGGTGGTGATGGTGTTTGCTGTGTCACGATTTCGCTCAGCCTGGACACAAGGTAGCTGTGCGGCAACGCGACGTCAAAAAGAAGCAAGGGCGATCGCTTGAAAGGTATTGCTGAAATACCCCCCTAACGCCTCCGCACATAGGGGAGGGGACTCGCGGCATCGCAGCTGGGCGTCAAACGTCGATGGTTTTGCGCGGCATAGCGGGTCAGCACGGCCCCCTCCCGCTTGAGGGGACGAGTTAGGGGTGGGGGTATCGTCTTCGAGCGATTGCCTTGCAACGAAATTCAAGGGCAGGGCCTCGCCGCTCCCAACTCCGGGAACGGCGAGGCTGCGTTTCGGTACCTCAGAAAATCGTTGCTATCGGCAAACCTAGAGCGGTCGCGCCGGCATATTCTGCCTGTGGGCCAGGTTGCAACGGGTGGAAACGCGCGCCTTGAATATCGCGGAAGCAGCGCTCAAGTTCGTTGCGGCGGTAGAAGCTCGCGCCGCCGGCGAGCGCCATCGCGTGCTCGACCGTGGCGATTGCGTTCTTGGCGACAAGCGTGCGGCCGATCATCACCTCGTTGATAGTTTCGGCCGACGGAGCGTTGCGCTCGACGACATCCAGCATCCACCGGTGCGCCAGTTGCGCGGCGCGCAATGCGGTATCCATCTCGCCAGCGGTCTGCAGCGTATGGTGGGTCTGGCGTTTATCCTTCGCCAGCCGCACCGCGATGTCGCGAGCGTTTTCGGCAACGCCCAGATAGACGGCATAGACCAGCGGGAAGGCGATGGTCGCGATGATCTGGAACAGCGGGTGCCACTCGCCGCTCTTCCGAGAGACGGCGACGCTGGCGTCGGGCACGAACAGGCCGTCGATCATGACGTCGTTGGAGCCGGTGCCGCGCATGCCGAGCGTATGCCAGGTATCGAGTACCTTCACTTCCGGCGCACCCATCGGCACAGGGAAGTGGATCACCATATCGGGCTCACCCTCGGCACGGAGAACTGCGCCGGTCATCAGGATATCTCCCGCCTCGGCGCCTGACGTGAACACTTTGCGCGCCGTGATGCGATAGCCGCCATCGACCTTGACCGCCTCACCCGAGCCGGAAATCCAATCCGACCCGCCGCTGGACAGCAGTACGAGCTTGTCATTGGCGATGCGGCGCAGCAGCGGCTCGACCGCCGCGACTTTCTGATGGCGCCAGCGCCAGGCGGGAATTGCCACCTGATGGGTGTGCATGGAAAAAGCCAGTGCAGTCGACCCACAATGACGGGCGAGTTCACGCAGCATGGCTGCAAGCTCGGCGACATCGGCGCCGCCGCCGCCAAGTTCTGCCGGAACGCCGGCCTGCACAAGGCCTGCCGCCTTCAAGGCCTTGTAGTTTTCCGCGACAAAGCGGTCGTTGGCGTCATTTTCAGCCGCGGTCTTTGCGAATTGCGCGCCGAGCTGATGCGCGATCGCGACAATATCGGTCTTTCCGGGAGCATTGGCGATATCCGCCTTCATAGGACTGGTCATTGCAAACTTCTCCTTCGGCAATTTGGGCCGTAACGCGAGATTCCGCCGTGAAACGCAAACCGGCAAGTTCACGAACTGTACTAGTCGCGTGGGCAATCCCTGACAGCGGGGCCGTTGCAACGGTTGGCAGGTGGCGGCATCACGGCTATCCTTCTGTACGGCCCTCTGGAGAACCTCATGCAGGATCGCGGTGGCTATGGGCAGTTTTGCCCCGTTTCAATGGCAGCGGAAGTTCTGTGCACGCGCTGGACGATGCTGGTGGTGCGCGAGATGCTCTATGGCTCGCGGCGCTTCAACGACCTGCGCCGCGGCGTGCCGCGCATGTCACCGGCGCTTCTCTCCAAGCGTTTGAAAGAACTGGAGAAAGCCGGGATCGTTGTGATGACGCCGCGTGACAATGGCGCCATGGAATATCGACTTTCGCCCGCGGGCGAGGAGTTGCGTCCGATCATAATGTCGGTGGGGCTATGGGGGCATCGCTGGGTTGAATCCCAGCTGACGTTGAAGAACCTCGACCCCTCGCTGCTGATGTGGGACATCCGTCGCAAGATCAATCCGGAGCCGCTGCCGCCTGGGCGCTGCACGATTCAGTTTCAATACCCCGAATTGCCAGACGCGCAGAAAAACTGGTGGCTGGTGATCGATGGAGGCGATGTCGATCTGTGCGGTTTCGACCCCGGATACGAGATCAACCTGCTGGTTCGCAGCTCGCTGCTGACGATGACATCGATCTGGATGGGTGTCGCGCCGATACCCAGGGAAATCGCGGCAGGGCATCTGGTGCTGGAGGGCGACCGCCCCATCGCCAGCGCCATTCAGAAATGGCTGGGGTTCAGCCCGTTCGTCAATGAGTTGCGCGCCGTTGCCTGAATTCAGCGCTCGCCGGCCTCACAGCGGTCTGACTGCGGAAAACGGCTACTGCTTGCCGTTGATGTAGTCGTCGGCCAGCGCAATTGCGGTCCGCCGGTCGGTTTCAGGGGTCAGCGCGAAGGCCTCTTCCTGCATGTTGCGGATCCAGGGCTTGTCGGACGCGGCGGCGCGATCAAGGGCCGCAGTCATCATCGCAAGCCCGCGCACGACCTTGCCGCTCTGGAAGAGGAGGTTGCCGAGAGTGGCTTGCGCGCCTGCATGGCCCTTCTCTGCCGCAAGCTGCAGCCACTGGCCCGCTCGCTTTAGGTTTCGCTTCGCGCCGTCGCCCTTGAGGAGCATCTTGCCGATCTCGAACTGGGCGTTCGGGTTTCGATAGTCGGTGGCGGCGCGCATGTAATACTGCTGTGCGGTGGATGGATCAGCCTCGATCGGGGTACCCGGGATACCCGTTTGCCAGTAACTGCCGAGCGCCACCAGCGCATCGGACATGTAGCTCTCTTCCGGGCTGCCCAACTCGACGTCCTTCTCAGCGATCTCGCTGAAGAATTTGAATGCCTCATAGTCGTTGCGATCGACGCCATCGCCTTGCGCATACATACGCGCCAGCTTCCAAGTTGCGCCGATCTGGCCTTTCTCGGCGGCATAGCGATAAGCTTCGACTGCTTGGTCCTTGTGGCCGTTCTTGTAGGCCGTATAGCCGAACTGGAACACGTCCCAAGGGTTCGACTGTTCCTTGACTGCGCCCTTGTCGTCAAAAATATGCTCGTCGAACGCATAGGCTGGCGCCGCCGCCACAATCGAGGCGGTGAACAAGGCCGTGAAAACTCCCGACCTTACAAAGTGCGAAACGTCACGCATTGCAGTCGTTCATACTCCCGGCTGCAGAAATTCTTGCCGCCGATCCTTGTTTCGTCGAGGCGCCAATGCCCGAAAGCCGGCTGCCTTCATTCGAGAGTCCGATCCCTGTCGCCAGGGAATTCCTTGGGGACCGCCTCGCAGCCTCGCCGTGGACGGTTATGAGTTCCAAGGCCGGTGGGCGCCGCGTTGCGCTCCCCGAACGTACCGTGCCTGTTGCCTGAGACACTTTTGAGGCTGGCAGACATGCTGCTGCGGGAATCCTTGGCCGCGTTGCCAGCGGGAAGATCGTGCCTTTCCAATTGGACCAAAGTGGGGCGCGCGGATCCCGACAGACCCACGGCGTGACTGGCTGCAACGCCGAAGAGGACGGTGGCACCTTCACGGACAGCCTGTGATGGCCGTTCCGCGCCGCGCATGCGGCCAAGGTGATGAAGTTCAAAACCGCGCATTCTTTTCCCTGCCGCGTTTGCCGCGGCTGTCGAAGATTTCAGCCCCGCCTGTGGACTTCTATCCGGGTGCGCCGGGTTTATGGCGGGATATTGGCAAACTCCGCTGCGGGATTTGTAGTTCAATCCTTCTTGAGAAACTGTTGCTGAATCGTCACAAATCTCACAGGTGGTCGGTGCAATGCGCACTATGCACGCGCCGGATTTCGACAGCAAAAACAAAAACCCCGCCATTTTGGCGGGGTTTTCGGAATGTCGCCCGGAGAAACTCCGCTGCGACGGACACAATATCGGGAATAATTAGTTCACGGCTTCCTTCAGACCCTTGCCGGCAGTGAACTTCGGCACCGTACGGGCCGGAATCTTCACTTCCGCGCCAGTCTGCGGATTACGACCGGTGGAAGCAGCACGCTTCGTCACGGCGAAATTGCCGAAGCCGACGAGGCGGATGTCGCCGCCCTTTTTCAGTTCCCCGGTGATCACCGAGAACACCGCCTCAACCGCGGACTGGGCGTCGGTCTTGGAAAGCTTTGCCGCATCTGCGACCGCAGAAACCAGTTCGTTCTTGTTCATCAATAGTTCCTTCCTTGAGAAATCCGGGACCAGGGACGCAACCGCCGGACAAAAGACCGTTTTACGAGCTTCACGAGCTCTAACTTCCCCCGCCGGAAGTTTACGTCCCTCAAGACGAAAATCCCGGAGTTCCGCCGTTTGTCACAGGAAAAAGCCGGGCGCAAGGCCCGGCTTTCATGATTTTATCGCTTTCTGCCCGATTTCAGTGGGCAAGTCCTTTGCCGGCCTCGTCGGTACCGTCGGATGCCGCCGGAACGGCGTCCACAGGCTCCGACCATTCGATCGGTTCGGGCATGCGAACGAGCGCTTGCCGAAGCACTTCACCGACCCGGCTGACCGGAATGATCTCCATCCCGCTCTTCACGTTGTCCGGGATTTCGGCCAGGTCCTTGGCGTTCTCTTCCGGGATCAGCACCTTCTTGATGCCGCCGCGAAGTGCAGCGAGCAGCTTCTCCTTAAGGCCACCGATCGGCAGAACCCTGCCGCGCAGCGTGATCTCGCCGGTCATCGCCACATCCGCCTTGACCGGAATACCGGTCAACACCGAGACGATCGCCGTCGCCATCGCAACGCCGGCGGACGGACCGTCCTTGGGCGTAGCGCCTTCAGGCACGTGCACGTGGATGTCGCGCTTGTCGAACAAAGGCGGCTCCACACCGAAATCGAGCGCCCGTGAGCGGACATAGGATGCCGCCGCCGAGATCGACTCCTTCATCACGTCCTTCAGGTTGCCGGTGACGGTCATGCGACCCTTGCCGGGCATCTGAACACCTTCGATGGTCAGCAGCTCGCCGCCAACCTCGGTCCAGGCAAGGCCCGTGACCACGCCGACCTGATCGTCCAATTCGGCCATGCCAAAGCGGAAGCGCGGTACGCCGAGATAGTCCTCGAGGTTCTTCAGCGTGATCTTGACCGACTTCTTCTTGGTTTTGATGATTTCGGTCACTGCCTTGCGGCCGAGCTTCATCAATTCGCGCTCCAGGCTGCGCACGCCGGCTTCTCGGGTGTACGTCTGGATGATGCCACGGATCGCGTCGTCGCCGACGGAGAACTCCTTGGGCTGCAGCGCGTGGTCGCGCATCACCTTTGCCATAAGGTGCCGCTTGGCGATTTCGACCTTCTCGTCCTCGGTATAACCGGCAATGCGGATGATCTCCATGCGGTCCATCAGCGGCGCAGGGATGTTCAGCGTATTGGCCGTCGTCACGAACATCACGCTCGACAGGTCATACTCGACCTCAAGATAGTGGTCCATGAACGTTGAGTTCTGTTCCGGATCGAGAACCTCGAGCAGGGCCGATGACGGATCGCCACGGAAGTCCTGCCCCATCTTGTCGATCTCGTCGAACAGGAAGAGCGGATTGGACTTCTTGGCTTTCTTCATCGACTGGATGACCTTGCCGGGCATCGACCCGATGTAGGTGCGGCGGTGACCGCGGATCTCGGCCTCGTCACGCACGCCACCCAGCGCCATGCGCACGAACTCGCGGCCGGTCGCCCTGGCGATCGACTTGCCGAGCGAGGTCTTGCCGACACCGGGAGGGCCGACGAGGCACAGGATCGGGCCTTTCAGCTTCTTTTGGCGGCTCTGCACGGCGAGGTACTCGACGATGCGGTCCTTGACCTTGTCGAGGCCGAAGTGATCGGCATCAAGCACTTCCTGCGCATAGCTCAGGTCCTGCTTGACCTTGGAGTTCCTGCTCCACGGTATCGACAGAAGCCAGTCGAGGTAGTTGCGAACCACCGTGGACTCAGCCGACATCGGCGACATCGAGCGCAGCTTCTTCAGTTCGGCCTCCGCCTTTTCGCGGGCCTCCTTGGAGAGCTTGGTCTTCTTGATGCGCGCTTCGATCTCGGCGGCCTCGTCGCGGCCGTCTTCGCCCTCGCCGAGTTCCTTCTGGATCGCCTTCATCTGCTCGTTGAGGTAGTACTCGCGCTGCGTCTTCTCCATCTGGCGCTTGACGCGCGAGCGAATACGCTTCTCCACCTGGAGCACGGAGATTTCGGCTTCCATGAAGCCCATTGCCTTCTCAAGCCGCGACTTCACGGAAAGAGTGGCAAGCATCTCCTGCTTTTCTGGGATCTTGATGGCGAGGTGCGAGGCGACGGTGTCGGCTAGCTTGGAGAAATCGTCGATCTGGCTGGCAGCGCCGACCACCTCGGGCGAAATCTTCTTGTTGAGCTTCACATAGTTCTCGAAATCGGCGACGACGGAGCGCGCCAGCGCCTCGACCTCAACCTCTTCCTCTTCCGGCTCGGCAAGAACGGATGCCTTCGCCTCGTGGAAATCTGCCCGCTCACTGAAACCTTCTATCTTGGCGCGCGCGGTACCTTCGACCAGGACCTTCACGGTGCCGTCTGGAAGCTTGAGCAGCTGCAGTACATTGGCGAGCGTGCCGACATCGTAGATGGCGTCCGCTTCCGGATCGTCATCGGCGGCATTCATCTGGGTGGCGAGCAGGATCTGCTTCTCCGCACCCATCACCTCTTCTAGCGCCTTGATCGACTTTTCGCGCCCTACGAAGAGCGGCACGATCATGTGCGGAAACACCACTATGTCGCGCAGTGGGAGGACTGCGTAGACGCCATTGCCGGGTGTGCGGGGTAGTTTGGCCATTTTAGTACCTTTCTTCCGCGGCCGCATAGGCCAACCGCGAATCTCATTCTAGCGGGCGCAAGCCATTCCGCCTATTGCCGAAAGGTCCGGCTTGATGAGCACGGAAGGAAGCCCCTGACTATCGAGTGTTAGTTGGCGCTGCGCCGGCGAAAGATCAAGAGCACATACGGGTACGTCAACCGCACAATACCGCAAGGGTGCATTGAGGAAAGCAGGTGTCTTCCAATGCGCCCGAGCAATTCGTGTCTGTTGAGACAGGGTGACCTATGCCGCTGCGCGCCAAAGCCGCGCAGTCTCAGAACTGAGCGGTAAGCAGCATCGCTTACCTTGCGGTCGAAGGAAGTTGCCGAAACTGTCGCGCGGGAATGACTTCGGCATGACCATCGGAGTATGAACTCGCCCGGCGGATTGACCGCACCGTCGAGTTCGTGGATCGTCGCCGTACATCTTAGCGCGCACAGAGGTTTGGTAGGATGTCGATAAGTCGACGCAGCGTTCTGACAGGCAGTGCACTGCTGGCGGTGGGCGCGACGGCGAAACCGAATGCTGCGCAGGCGGCGCCGGCCAAGCCATCCAAGGCGCTGAAGGCGTCGGCGGTCTTCGTGCCGGGCTACATGCCGGAAGTCGCCTACGCCAATGGAAAGCCGGTCGATCAGAATCGACGTTTCAATCGCGCCATCCGCAAATCCGACGACATCAAGCGCATGATCACACGCGTTGGTATGGACGGCTCCGTCCGCCAGACGCTGCTTCCCGTCAACGCCCACGATATCGAAGTCGCACCGGACCGCTCAATTGGCGTGCTGTGCGGTTTCGAGGGTGCGGAACATTGCTCGTTCGATCCCGATACGCTGGAGATGGCGGCCATCGCCCCTTCGTTCCGCGATGGCTGGCGTGGCGGTGGACATGCCGTCTATCTCGACGGTGGCAAGACGGTCATCATCTCCGAGCGCTCGCCAAAGCAGCCGGCCAAGGGCGGACTGCAGCACCTCTATGGCCGCCTGACCATGCGTGACCCAGAAACGCTCAAGATCCGCGACAGCTATTCGACCCATGGCGTCGATCCGCACGACATCAGGCTGATCGACAACGGAAAATATATTGTCGCCGCGAATTACGGTTCGATTGTCTCGCCGAAGACCGGAGAACACACGGTGCCGCGCACGGTGGTCGAGGCGTCGATCACGGTGATCGAGGTTTCGAGCGGCAAGCTGGTCGACAAGAAAAAGACGGGGGCGGGGCGCATCGAATTGCGGCATCTGGCGGCAGGCGGCCTCGATCGTATTTTCGCGATCCAGTCGGCCTATGGCAGCGACCGCGAGGACGCGTCGCAGCGCAGCGAGGACAGTCTTGCCTACGAGGCTGATCTTACGAGCGAGCCGGGCTTGAATTACATCAGCGCGGCGACACTGAAATACGATGCCCGCACCAGGAAGCTGACGAAGATGGGCGACCGCAAGGCCAACAAACACATGCAGCACGGCTTGTCGATCCGCTACGACGATCGCCACGATCAGGTGCTTGCCAGCTATCCGAGCGCCCACCAGCTGATGATCTTCGACGGTGGGACCGGCGGCATCGTCCAGCGCATCGACACCCGCAAGATAGGCATGCGCTATCCCTGCGGCATCACGCTGCTCCCCGATGGCGAGCATTACGCCGTAACCGGCCACTGGGAAAATTTGTTCGTGTTCGAACGCGGCTCACACCGGCTGGTGCGCGACCTCTGCCTCTATCCAGTATTCTTCGGCCACAGCCATATTACGTCGGCTTGAATCCGCGTTACCCTCCCCCTTGTGGGGAGGTCGATCCGCGTAGCGGATCGAGGTGGGGGTCAAGAGCTCTGCAGTATCGACCGGGAGGGCCGCGACTTAATGGTCTCCACCCCCACCCCGCGCCTGCGGCGCGACCCTCCCCACAAGGGGCGGGTAAGGCCAGCTAAGCCGCCAGTTCGATCGCCACCGGCACGTGGTCGGAAGGCTTTTCCCACGACCGCACATGCTTCTCGACCGAGGCGGATGCAAGCAGGTTGGCGGCTTCCGGCGACAGCAACTGGAAGTCGATGCGGATGCCATTGTTCTTTTGCCACGCACCTGCCTGATAATCCCAGAATGTGAAGACGTCGTTGGAATCTGTGACGGCGCGGGTGGCGTCGATGAAGCCAAGATTGACCAGCCGGCGCAGCGCTTGACGGCTTTCGGGTTGGAACAGCGCATCGTTCACCCAGTTTTCGGGAAATCTGGCGTCGCCCGGCTCTGGAATGACGTTGTAGTCGCCGGCCAGCACCAGTGGCTCTTCGAGCGCCAGCCGTTCCGCTGCCCATTTCTCGAAACGGTTCATCCAACCCAGCTTGTAGGTGAATTTATCCGTGCCGATCGGATTGCCGTTGGGCAGATAGAGCGAAACGACACGCAGTGCGCCCCTGTTCGTTGAGAAAACGCCTTCGATGAAACGCGCCTGCTCATCGGCGTCATCACCGGGCAGGCCGCGATTGACCTCGTCGAATCGCAGCTTCGACAGCAGCGCGACGCCGTTGAAGCCTTTTTGACCGTGCGTCTCGACGTGGTAGCCCAACGCTTCGACCTCGAAGCGTGGAAACTGATCGTCGACGGTTTTGATTTCCTGCAGGCAGGCAATGTCGGGATTGCTTTCCTTCAACCAGGAAAGCAGGTTCTCGATCCGCGCCCGCACGCCATTGATGTTCCATGTCGCGATCTTCATGAATACGCGAGAATCCATCGGAAGAAAGCTGAACGAGTTGAGGATGTCATTCAGCCACAATTCGAGTTCCTGTGCTCTGATCGGGTTTTGTCGGCGGATGATCTCAATGCCTGTTTGAATTTCTCCCGCCGAAACCGCTGAAATGTGAAGCGCGGAGCTTTCGACCGATCGCAGCCAGGATAAGACACCCCCATGCGGGCGTAGCCGACGTGTTTCAGAGACGACATTCGTATCCAGAAGGAACACCAAGCACCAATTCGAAGCTTGGTGGTTCGCGCCAGCGACCTTCGCCTCGCTTAGGCAGCTCCAAATCCGCGCGTGGTTCCTCGGCAAGCAACAGCTCTTTCAGTGTTCGCCATGGTTTGGCACTCAGCCGCCTCCATTCGTCGATTGGTACGAGAACCGCAGTTTCGACATCGCGTCGCGTGACGATCTGAGGACCTTCACGAACGCTGGCCTCCAAAAATTCACTAAACCGAGCTTTGGCGTCCTGTACAGCCCAACTTACAGGCGGCTTCTTAGAATGACTAGTCATTTGACTAGTCTACCTGTCTACCGATGCGATTTCAACGCTGATGATGGCTTTACGCTTGCAGATGGCCAACTACAATCCGATCCATTGGAATGTCATGGGCTTGCGGGTAGATCGTCGCAATGCGCTGTATCGAATAGCCGACGCCGATGACAAGGCGCTCTCCTAGGAGGGCGGCCAGCGTGCGATCGAAGAAGCCACCGCCATAGCCCAGCCGGTAGTTTTGCGCGTCAACACCGACCAGTGGCGCGATGATGATGTCGGGCAGGACCTCCGCCCCCTCGGCGGGGATGGGAATATTCCAAATGCCTTTCTCCAGCCGATCGCCGTGCCGGTAGTCGCGAAAGACCAAGGGCCGGGCTTTCTCGATGACAACCGGCAGCGCGATGTGGCCACCGCGATCGGTGACGGTCGCCGACCACGGCCTTAAATCTGGCTCTCCGCGGAACGGCCAATAGAGGCTGATGGACTTGCCTCTGACATCGCCGATCTCCGCGTCGAGGCCCTCCGCAATTTGTCGGGACATTGCCGTGCGTATATCGGCGGAAATGGCAAGTCTGGTCTGGATCAATCGCTCGCGCTCCGCCTTGCGCCAGTTGCGAATGTCGGCCCAAAGCGTTGGATCGGCTGGGGAATCGTTCACCGCCTGGTTCTCATCAGGCACGGTGGGGAAGCTTCTTCCGCGCCGAATTGGTCTGTGTCCATAAGATGTCCCCGCTCGATGCAGACGTTGGCGAGCCTATGCCTGCATTGCCCCTCCAATGCATCCGATTCGCGACATCGCTGCGCGCCATCGCGCCGGATCATCCTTCACAGAGCGTCATCTCCTGATGCTGGACTTGGCTGGTGAACGGCGCGAAACTCGCGCTGAGGGCCGACTAGGCCGCGGACTTATGAACATGATCGAAATGGCGCCTGAAACGGCAACGAGAGATGCAAGGAGAAGTGTTTGAAACCGGCCCGAAGGCCATGGACTTCATCGCCGACGTGACGCGGTGAAGATCGAACCGGCGAGGGAAGGCGAGGGTGGCTTCGCCAAGTACCGCATTACCCTTTGACGGCAGCGGCTCAGCGCACGGTCGGTTCGCCGAGCGTGCGCTACTGGCCGGGAGGGAGAGCCTTCCCTGCTATGCAGCTTTTGCGATGGGCTTGGCCACTAATTTCTGGATCGACGCAGTGGCCTTCGCCAATGCCTGTTTGACGGCATCCTCGCCCATTCCGACGCCTTCGATGCGGATCACTTCGACGTCGGTGATGCCGATGAAGGCAAGGACCGACTTCAGATAGGGAACGGCGAAATCCATCACCGCCGCAGGGCCTTCGGAATAGATGCCGCCCGACGCAAGCACGATGTAGACCTTCTTGCCGCTAACGAGGCCTTTGGGTCCGGTCTCTCCATAAGAGAAGGTCTTGCCGGAGCGGGCGACGTGGTCGATCCACGACTTCAGTGTCGACGAAATGCTGAAATTGATCATGCCGGTGGACAGAATGATGTGGCTGGCCGCGAACAGCTCGTCGATAGCCTCATCGGAAACGCCAACGACCTTTGACTGGCGGGCGTCGCGCGACTCAGGCGCCGTGTAGATGCCGGAAGCATAGGCGGGCTCTATATGTGGAAGCGGGTTCTTCACGAGGTCGCGGGCGACAATGGAGCTGTCCGGCAGGGCGCTGTGCAGTTCTTCGGCGAGCTCGGTAGCAACCTTCGTGGAAAGGGAGGCTTCGCCACGTGGGCTCGAGGTGACAAGCAGAATGGACATTTTTCCTGGTTCCTTCAATTGGAATCGGCCAAAAGTCCTCGGCCGCTGACCATTGAGATAGGACGCGATATCCATTAGAAAAATCAGGAAAATTTCTATCATATACATCGATATTTTGGATATGCCATGCAAGCCAATCCAACACTCGATCAGTTGCTGACGTTCCTCGCCATAGCCGAGACTGGTAGTTTCTCGGCGGCTGGGAGGCGGATGAACCGGGCGCAGTCGGTGATAAGCTACACGATCGCTAATCTTGAGGCGCAGTTGGAGCTGAAGCTCTTCTCCCGCGCCGGCACGCGCGAACCGATCTTGACGGCGGCCGGCGAGGCGATGTTGCCTGACGCCCGTCGCATGATCGGCGTCCTGCAAGACATCCGTGCTCGCGCGGAGGGCCTCAATGCCGGTCTTGAGGCCGAGCTTTCCATTACAGTCGATGTGTCACTGCCGTCGCCGGCGCTCGTCGATGTGCTCAACGCCTTCGACGGAAAATTTCCGACCGTTCCCTTGGCGCTCAGCGTCGGCGCGCTTGGCATTGTGTGGGATCAGCTTCTGACAGAGCAAAGCGACGTCACCTTCGGTGGGCCACCGGTCCTGTTGAATGCGGACCTTGTGTCGATCCGTATCGGCGATGCTTCGATGACACCGGTGGCGGCGCCCGATCACCCCTTGGCGCGATATCTGGGGCGCGTCCCACTGTCGGTCGTGCGCGAGCATATTCAGCTGGTCGTCTCGGACCCGTCGAAGATGACCAAGGGCCGCGACTTCGGCGTGTTCGCCTATCGCACCTGGCGCATGACCGACATGAACACCAAGCACCAGCTGATCCTGTCGGGCCTTGGATGGGGAGGCTTGCCGTCATGGATGATTGCGGACGATGTGGCCGCCGGCCGCCTCGTCAGGCTTGACCTCGAGCCATATCCTGTCAGGCCATACTCGCTCTATGCCTTTCACCGCGCCGACAAACCGCTCGGTCCGGCGGCGCAGTGGCTAATCGAGCGGTTCAAGCTGGAACTTGCGAACCATCTGGCTCGAACAGGGACCTGATTGCTCGCCAAATCGACTCCGACGTGGAGCAGAGATCGAAGCGGTTGGCGAAGCTGAGGGTGACTGCGTCAAGTTTCGTATTCGCTTTGACTGGATGGGCGGGCGGATCGTTCCGCCTGCATTGCTTTCGTCAGGTCCGGTAGATTACCTGGCGGACATCGATGTATTCGGCACGAAATCCTGCCTCGCAGTAGTGCAGGTAAAACTCCCACAGGCGCCGGAATTGATCGTCGAAACCGAGTGGCACGATCTTTTCCCAGGAGGCGAGGAACCGGTCGCGCCATTCGGCAAGTGTGCGCGCATAGTCCTGAGCGAATATCCGCTCGCGCGCGAGCCGCAAACCATGATCCGCACCCAGTGACTGCAGGATTCGCGCCGTCGGCAACATCCCGCCCGGAAAAACATAGCGTTGGATGAAGTCGGGGCGCTTTCTGTAGGTAGAGTAAGCGTCCTCGTTGATGGTGATGATCTGGAAGCCGGCCGTGCCACCTGCCTTAAGGCACTGTTTCACCTTGGAAAAGAAAACTGGCCAGTACTTTTCACCGACTGCCTCGAACATTTCGATCGACGCGATCCGGTCGTAGACACCGGTTTCATCGCGGTAGTCCTGCAACTTGATCGTCACCTTGTCGGATAGTCCGGCGGCGGCAATGCGCTGCTGCGCATAGTCATGCTGGTCACGGCTGATTGTCAGGCCGGTTACACGACAGCCGATTTCCTTCGCGGCGTACTCGGCGAAACCACCCCAGCCGCAGCCGATTTCCAAAACATGATCCTTTGCCGAGATCCCCGTATCGACAGCCAGCGCACGGTATTTCGCGCGTTGCGCGCTTTCCAGATCGTTGGCTCCCTCCGTGTAAATGGCTGAGGAATAGGTCATGCCTGGATCGAGCCACTTGCCGTAGAAATTGTTGCCGAGGTCGTAGTGGGCCGAGATGTTCTTCTTCGAGCCGCGCCGCGTGTTGGCGTTGAACCAGTGGCGCACACGCTGCAACGCGGTCAGCAGCATGCTCGTGCCGCCCGCCATCTTCTCTCCCGCTTCGACATTGACCACAAAAAGCTCGAGGAAGCTGGTGACGTCTGGGCTATCCCAATCGCCGTCGAAATAGGACTCGGCAACGCCGATCGTGCCGCCGGCAAACGCACGGCTCGGCAGGCGCCAGTTGTGCAAAATCACTTCGGCTGCCGGTCCATCCGATTTCCCTGCAATCTGGAAGGCCTTTCCCTCGGGCGTCACGATCTTCAGCGACCCGCGCGGCAAGTGGAGCGCGGCTGCTAGGACCCTTCGTGCCATGCCGGGCAGATCGCGTGCCAGCTTTGCGAAATTGTGCTCGGTCAGCTCAATCGCATCGCCTGAGGCAATGCCGGTAGTGCCTTGTCCACCCATGCCTATCCCTCGCTGCGCATGTGCCAATATGGAGCGGCGTGCAGAATGGTATGGAAGCGGGATTCCTGCAACAGGCTTCATTCGCCGGCTTCGAAGGCACCGTGATCGCGATAGCTCGCAGGCGCAGGCGGTGGAGGACTCCGGCGGAACTTTGCTCCGTCGAGCCACAGTTTGAGAGCTTCCCAATGAATGCCAGCCACCACCTTCAATGTCATGAACGGGAAACGAACAAGGCGTGCCGCCATTCATTTGCCTCCCCGCAACATCCAATGCAATTGCACTGAGCCGGCCGTGTGCTGGCCGGTAACAAGGGACGATACGAACGGAACGCTCTCCGAGTTTCTCCGCTCGCGGTCGAGGATGATTGCCGAAGCTGGATGTTTCCTGTGGCAAAGCCTTTGCCCTCCGTGTGCCCGCAAATCGGCATTCCGGCTGACTCGTTATCGGTAGACGTGCTTACCGCCATTGCTCGTGCGGTTGACGCTCCGCCCGCGTTGGGACGTTCGACGGAGGATACGGCTACAATTTCGACGTGGATCGCCACGAAATGAAAACCATAAAAGATCACGAAGGATTCATTGCTGCGTTGCATAGTGAACGGCCTGGAGGCATTGGAAATAAAATGCGCTACCTAATAGGTATCCTGGTCCTGACCAGCGCCATCGCTTGCGATGCAGCCTATTTCGACGGCCGCCACATCAAGGTTGTTCTGGTGGGGATAAAGTCCGTCGTGGACCAAGTCAGCTGAGTGCACACCGCTTGTGGCGTTCTGCTGCATTGACCTCAGGATTTCAGCACAGCAAATAGAACCGCACGACCGAGTGCGGAGGTAATGTTGATCCGTCATATTGTGTTTTTCAGCGCCAAACGTCCGGAAGATGCGGACGCTATCGAGACTGGGCTGCGCCAGCTAGGCGAAATTCCACATAGCATGCTGTTCGAGGTCGCGCGGAATACCAAGGTTGATCCGCTCTGCGATACGATTGACGTGGTGGTCTATGCCGAGTTCGAGACCGACGCGGCGCTCTCCGCCTATAAGGCCCATCCGATCTACGCGGAGGCTACGCGCAAGGTGAAACCATTGCGCGAACTGCGGCTATCCGCGGACATCGTGGCATCGGTGGCCGTGGCAAATGCTGCCTAGCAATCGTTGTGACGGGCCACAAACCCCGAGTCCACAGCGGGCAGCCTAGTATCGAGACCGCAGGTATCGCAGCGAACCAACAACTCGAAACACGCGCGCTAGCGTGGTTGTGTGTGTCAAGTTCTGCAAAATGGGCGGCCATGAAGCTGGTCATGCGGCTTGGCGCGAGCGAGTTTCTTGTGCTCACGCAGGTCGTCCACGTTGATACAGCGGTTGGCCTCCATCCATGCGCAGAGCGCTCGGGCTGGATGCGGCGCGACGTTGTTCTCGATCATCTCGGCGGACCTGTTCACGATCTCATCCCGGATGCGCTCGTAAACCCAGCCCGGCTGGTCGAAGGCTTCCCCCCGAGGGTCGCTCAACCGTTGTTGTCTCGCCCATAGGTGGAGGTTAAGGCATGTTTTTGGCCAAGCCAAGCCCTTCATACGTCAACCTACTCAATCCTCTCCAAGCAGGAATCGATGACCCTGCCGGTGGGCATACAGCGCTTCTTCACGGAATTTGCCACCTGCCGTGTATCGAGCGGGACATCCACCAGTTCAACCGCATTGATGTCTGCAACGTCGGCGGCTGACCGAGGCGATGAAGGTCGCTGGATGGAGCGAGGCGCATTATGCATGATGTCGACCTATTTCAAGGGACGCGGTGGCGCCGGCATGGTCATCGACGGCTGCTTGCGTGATTACCCCAATCTGAAGAAGCTTGATCTGCCGCTCTGGGTGCGCGGCTGGACGCCCAACTTCCACACGCAGACCGGCTTGATGCCCTTCGCCGTGAATGTGCCGATCGCCAACGGCAACTCGCAGTCGATCCTGTCGCTGTTCCGCTAGTCGGAAAAGCGGGGCTACACTCCCTGCAAGCACTTCCGGAACGGACCGCGCCCGGCGTGGTCCGTTTTCGTTTTGCTGCCTCGCTCGGGCGCTCTACCGAGCTGCGGATACTTCAGCGGTCACTCTCCGCTGAACGCGTCGTGCAGAACCTCCGCGAAGGCTTCCGCATGAGGCTCGAAGCCCATGTGGTCGCCGGGAAAGATGACCGGCTTGACGCCCAGCCGACGGGCCAGCGCCGTCCCCATGCCGTAGATCATCTGGCCTTCGGACTCCTCGCCGAGGCCAACGACCATGCGGGGTTTTCCCGCACGCAGCGTGTCTATGTCGGGCGTGTCGAGCGAGAGCGGCAGCATCCCGTGCGCGAGCCAGTATTCGAAGTTTCCACTGACCCGGGCAAATGTCTCGGCGGCTTCGGGCGGCATGTCGAATTCCGGTGGCGCCTCCCCCTCGCCCGCCTCGTTCTCCAGACCGTTCATGGCAAAGAATTTCCCCATCGCCGCGTCGACGCCTTCGCGAAGATAGGTGTCGTGTATCTCGTTGCCGGCGGCCAGTGCTGCGGACGGATCTTCGAGCAGCATGATCGCGGGCGGCTCATGCGCCACCAGCGCTCGCACCTTCTCCGCGTGCCGGGTCGCGAGGTCGAGTCCGATCTGGGCGCCGCCGCTCGATCCGAACACATAGGCCGAGCCGCCTCCAAGCGCCGCAATCAGAGCAGCGGCGTCGTCTGCCTGTCGGTCGACCTGCAGCTCCTCTGGCGTGCCGTCGAACCGACTGCGCGAATTGCCGCGCGGATCGTAGGCGACAACCGTGTAGCGGTCTGCCAGGAGGCGCGCGATGCCTCAAAGACGCCTGCGTCCTGAGGGCCGCCGGGGATGATCAGCAGCATGGGGCCCGACCCCGCACTTCATAGTAGATTCTCGCGCCCGGCACTTTGAGCGTGGACGGCCTGGCGTGGTGGTTCATGGCATCGACTCCTGTTGCTTTTGAAGTCGTGAGGGGCTTGCCCGAGGCCTCGGCGGGCTGGGCCGGGCCAGCGTGTGATGCGAAAAGAAGCACTCCCAGCGCCGCGATGGCCAACCTGAATCTACTTGCCGGCATTTCTTGCTCCTCGGTGCGGTAAAAAACGCGCGAAATGTCAGCTGTGGCAGCCTTTCACCGGCTGCCGATCACCATGCGGTTGCCTTCGCTATCGCGAAACTCGGCGACGATGCGCCCCGGCTGCCAGGGCGCCTCCTGCGGCTCGGTGACAATCTGCACGCCTTTTGATTTCAAGCGCAGAACGGTGGCTTCGACGTCGTCGTCCACCAGCACCAATACCGGCTCGTCGGAAGCGGCGCCGTCCTTGCGCCGGTTGAAATGCAGTGCGGTCTCGGCACCCGGAAACCTCAGCTCTATCCACCGCCACCCGACGAAGACGAAGTCGGCGTCGAGCCGCCAGCCCAGACTGCTGTAAAAGCGCTTGGCGCGATCGACGTCCGAGACGGGGATGGCGGTCACCTCCAACTTCATGTCGACGGGTCGCGTGCCCTCGATTGCAACCTCGCTGCGCACTTCAATCATTGGTGGTCATGTTGTTCTCCTTGGGCTTGATGATGGATAGGATCTGTTCACTTACCCTGCACGGCAAGCGGCTTACCTTTTTCGACGATGTAGGTGGCGAGGCTCTGTCGCGTTGCCGCTGCCGACGTTGTTCACCGCGTGGGGGCGGGTCCGTACGGGATGAACAGCACCTCGCCGGCCTTGACCGTTATTGGCCGATACGTTCCGGGGCGTGCAGTTCACGCCTCCGGGCTCCCCAGCCTCGATTCACTTCGGCAAGGGAGTCACACCGGCCGCGCCAGGCTCAGCGAGCGGGCTCTTCCTCGTCGTCTCCGACATCGAGGCGGCGCGCGCCGAGCTCGTCAGCCGCGGTGTCGATGTGAGCGAAATCTTCCACGTAGCCGGTCCGGGGCATCCGCCGATCCCCGGCCGGGATCCGGAGCGGCGCAGCTACGTCACCCACGCCACGTTCAGCGACCCGGACGGCAACACCTGGCTGTTGCAAGAGGTTACCGTTCGCTTCCCGGGCCGGATCAACTCCAACACGACGAGTTTCGCCTCCGCCTCCGACCTCGCGAACGCGATGCGGCGCGCGTCGGCCGCTCACGGCGAACATGAGAAACGCAACGGCGGCTACCGCGACGAGAACTGGCCGGATTGGTACGCCGCCTACATGGTAGCTGAGCAGGCCGGCAAGGAGCTGCCGTTGTAAGCAGCGGCCAGCGCGTGATCGAATTGCCCGGCCAGCCCAGGCACTCATCGAGCCCTATGCGCAAGCGGGGAGGCTGGCGCGCTCCGCGATCGACGATAGCGACGAGGCGGGCGACGCCGACACCGCGGACATCTTTACCGCCTACTCGCGCTCGCTCGACAAGCTGTTGTGGTTCCTGGAGGCGCACACGCAGGAGAAGGAGTGAGCGTCGGACCGAAAAGTGCGATGCAGTTTTCGGACGTAGAAATCTTCGTCGAGGTGCCAGACTTTGGCAGGCTCGTCGCCGCAGTTCCCTGAACTGGCCTGTATTCGGTCCATCTGGACGCAATAAGAACGCAGGAGGAGCCGCGCCGGCGCGACAGTGCGATGGTGTCGCCGATACTTTGGAATTGGCGAGAGGCGCCCCCCGTGCCCTCGGGTACGATGAACAGTTCTAAGTGTTCGCAGCTCGAATAATACGAAAGTATCGTCGACACCATCGTGCAATAGATTTGGCGCCGCAGTCAGTCAAACTTGTTCGCCTGACCCCGGCGAGATTCCTAAAGTGTGGGCAGCAACTAGACCGGCCTCGCCTCGACAATTCGGAGATTGCGATCTTCGCGGCCACTGGCAAGCGCCTGAGAAAACTGCCCGTCGACACCGCCGCCTTGAAGCAGGCCGTGTGACAGGGATTACGGGATGAAAGGAGTATCGCGATGGTCACACGCGGCTTTATAGGCAGGCGGGGCAATTCTGATCAGTCGACCCGTCTTCCGCCGGGCCAACATATCGTTACAGACTTTCCGGTCTTGTCGGCAACGCCGACGCCCCGAATCAGCACCGAGGATTGGACATTCAGGCTGAAAGTCGGGCCACGCATCGTGGCGAAATGGAACTGGGCTGACTTCAACGCTCTCCCGCAGACCAAAATGACGCGGGACATCCATTGCGTGACTACATGGTCGAAGTTCAACACATTCTGGGAAGGTGTGATGATCGACGATCTTCTTGCAGCGACCAATCTGGAGGCGCCGACCGCCTACACGCTTGCGCATTCTTATGGAGGCTACTCCACCAACGTGCCATCGGCTGACCTCCTTGTTGGCAAGGCGATGGTGGCAACCAAGTACGCCGGACAACCGCTCACGGCGGAGCATGGCGGACCGGCACGGCTGCTTGTGCCGCACCTCTATTTCTGGAAATCCGCGAAATGGGTCAATGCGCTCCAGTTCACCGAGCGCGATGAACTCGGTTTCTGGGAATTGCGCGGCTATCATCGCTACGGCGACCCTTGGCGCGAACAGCGCTACACGAACGATTGACACTCCCATGAATTGGCAGAACGCAATCATCACCCGCATCGAGGCGCTGTCGCCGCGCGTGAAAAGCTTCATCTTTCGTCTTCCGGAGCCGATTTCGTTCCGGCCCGGTCAGCACGTTTTGCTGCAGCTGACGGCGCCAGACGGCTATCGCGCTCAGCGCAGCTACTCGATCGCTTCCGCGCCAGGGCTTGGTAGAGCAGAAGAGCTCGAACTCGCGATCGAAAGGTTCGATGACGGCGAGGTCTCACCCTTCATGCATGATGCTGCGCAGGTGGGCGATGAAATCGAGATAGGCGGCCCAATCGGTGGACACTTTATCTGGAGCCCTGAGGACGGCGGCCCCGTCCTCTTCATTGGCGGCGGTTCAGGCGTGGCACCGTTCATGTCGATGCTGCGCCACCGCGCAGCGATCGGGTCACGGGTTCCGGTAGCGCTGGTGTTCTCAGCGCGATCGCGCGAGGAGCTTCTGTTCTTCGACGAACTTTCAAAATTGGTGGCCTCAGGCGACGGCTTTAGCCTGATGGTGGCACTGACACGGGAGGCCGGCGCGCACTCATTCCGGGCTGGGCGCATTGATGCCGAATTCATCGCCGGCGTTGTCAAGGCCATGAAGATGCCGGTTCGCCAGGTGCTGATTTGCGGTTCAAATCCGTTCGTCGAGACGGCGGCCGAGGGAACGATCGCGGCTGGAATAGATCCAGCCATTATCAAGACTGAACGCTACGGCGCGGCCGACGTGGAAGCGGAGGTCCGCCGCTAAACGCCAGCAAGAGGAGACCGCGATGACCGGATCATCCGAATTCGATTTGATGGCGCCCCGCCGCGCCGACGCGGTCGGCGCTCTCATCGGGATGCTGGCAGGCGTGGCGGCAAGCAAGGCTCGCCGACGGTTTCGGCCGCAGCCTGCCCGCGGCACTGATCACGGCGGCGATTGCCATCAAGGCGCGGCGCAGATCCTGGGAGGCGTGTCATGAACGATAGCTTCGACGCGATCATCATCGGAGCCGGGCAGGCGGGACCCTTCTTGGCTGGACGCTTAACAGCCGCGGGCATGAAGGTCGCGCTGATCGAACGCAAGTTCTTTGGCGGAACTTGCGTCAACACCGGTTGCATGCCCACGAAGGCGATGGTCGCCAGCGCCTATGCGGCGCATCTCGCCCGGCGCGCCGGCGACTACGGCGTCTCGGTTGGAGGCGAGATCGCAGTTGATATGAAGAAGGTCCACGCGCGTGCTGCCAAAATAACGCTCGATGCCCGTTCGGGCCTCGAGAGCTGGCTGACCGGCATGGAGAACTGCACCGTCATCCACGGCCATGCCCGGTTTATCGGCCCGCACGCGGTCGAGGTCGGCGGCGAAACGCTCTCTGCGCCGAGGATCTTCATCAATGTCGGCGGTCGGGCGGCGAAACCGGCTATCCTCGGCCTCGACCAGGTCAAAGTCCTCGACAACACCGACATGGTCGCGCTTGACCAGGTGCCGCACCACCTTGTCGTGGTAGGCGGCAGCTATGTCGGGCTCGAATTCGCACAGATGTTCCGCCGTTTCGGCGCCGAAGTTACCGTTGTGGAGAAAGGCCCTCGTCTGGTCTCGCGCGAGGATGAGGATATCTCCGCCTCGATCAGGGATATTCTCGAGCGCGAAGGTATTGCGATCAGGCTGGACACGGAATGCATCCGCTTCGAGCCACACGGCAATGAAATCCGCGTCGGCCTTCACTGCGCGCGCGAGCCCCGCGACGTAGTCGGCAGCCACGTGTTGCTGGCCGTCGGGCGCCGCCCCAACACCGATGACCTCGGCCTCGAGGGAGGCAGGAATCGCGCGGGACGCCCGCGGCTTCATCACGGTCGACGACCATCTAGCGACCAGTGTCGATGGTGTCTTCGCGCTCGGCGATTGCAACGGCCGCGGTGCTTTCACCCATATGGCCTACAATGATTTCGAAATCGTCGCCGCCAATCTGCTCGACGGAGAAGACCGCAAGGTCGGCGACCGCGTGCCGGGCCACGCGCTCTACATCGACCCGCCGCTGGGACGCGCCGGCATGAGCGAGGCGGAAGCGCGGAAGGCCGGTCTGCCCGTTCTCATCGCCACGCGGCCGATGACACGTGTCGGGCGCGCAGTCGAGAAGGGCGAGACGCTCGGATTCATGAAGGTCGTCGCTAATGCTGAGACGGGCAAAATCCTCGGCGCCGCGATCTTGGGGCCGGGGGGTGACGAAGCCGTCCACGGCATACTCGACGCCATCAACGCTGGAACGCCATATCGCGACCTTCAGTGGGCCGTGCCGATCCACCCTACGGTCTCAGAGCTCATTCCAACTGTGATCGGTGCAATGGAGCAGAGGGTTTAGGCGAACACACGCGCGCTGGAGCGGTTAGGCCGCGATCCGAGCGAGCGAAACTCTGTGCTCGCCGAGATGTTCGCGCTGTGCTGAGTCTGCGTCCACCGTCCGCCGAACTCATTTCCGACGACCACCAGGCGAAGGCGAGCGCGGTTCTTGGCGGCATCGACCATCCGCGGCAAGGGACTATCAGGTGCTACGTCGTTCGGTGATGAGGCGTGCGCCGCGGTCATAGGTGACATAGGCCCATGCCCAGTCGAGGAAGACGATAATGCGGTTGCGGAAGCCGACCAGGAACCACAAATGGGCAAAGCACCACAAGAGCCACGCGATGAAGCCGGAGAGCCGTATCCAGCCGAAATCGGCGACGGCCGCTTTGCGGCCGATCGTGGCGAGGTTGCCGTAATCGATGTAGCGGAACGGCTTGACCGTCTTTCCCGCAAGCCGCGCCTTGATCACGCGCGCCACGTATTTGCCCATCTGCTTGGCTGCAGCCGCGACGCCAGGCACCGACTTGCCGTCCGGGTTCTTTACCAGTGCGGTGTCGCCGATGACGAAGATCTCCGGATGGCCGGGCACAGAAAGGTCCTCGCCGACGATTGTGCGACCGGCGCGATCGGCCTCCACCTCCAGCCACCGCGCGCTGCGCGAGGCCGTCACGCCTGCGGCCCACAACACGCAGGTCGAGCCGATCTTGCTGTCGTCGGCAAGTGTGATTCCGTGCTCGTCGGTCTGCGTCACGGCTTGCCCGAGCAACACCTCGACGCCGAGCTTCTCAAGCTGCCGCTTCGCGGACTGCGACAGGCGCTCCGGGAACACCGGCAGCAGCCTCGTGCCGGCCTCGACCAGCACGACGCGGGCGGTGGATGAATCGATGTTGCGGAAGTCGCCGACGATCGCCTTGCGGGCGAGCTCCACGATGGCGCCGGCGAGCTCGACCCCGGTCGGGCCGCCGCCGACCACGACGAACGTCAGCAACCTGGCGCGCAAAAGCGGATCCTCGCTGACCTCGGCCCGCTCGAAGGCGGTCAGGATGCGGGCGCGGATCTCGGTGGCGTCGCCGATCGTCTTGAGGCCGGGCGCGACTTGCTCCCATTCGTCATGGCCGAAATAGGCGTGGCGAGCGCCGGTTGCGATGACGAGGTGGTCGTAGGGAATTTGACGGTTGGCGGTGATCACCAGGCGCGCCGCGGTATCGATGTCATCGACCTTGTCCATCAGCACGGTCGCGTTCTTCTGGCGCCTGAGGATGTGACGGATCGGCATAGCGATCTGCGCCGGTGACAACCCGGCTGTCGCCACCTGGTAGAGCAGCGGCTGGAACAGGTGGTAGTTGCGGCGGTCGATGACGGTCACGTCGACGTCCACGTTCTTCAGCCCGATCGCCGCGTTGATGCCGCCGAACCCGGCCCCGATGATCACGACGCGAGGCCTGCGCGCCGGAGCGATACGCCGACCGCTCATGACCTGCCCGACCACTGTCGCTCCGGTTTCGTCGATCGCCTGCAACATCGATCAACCCCGACGGAACAAGCGCCGGCCAGATGGTCGAGTGAGGTTACGCCAGCGCAGCGCGCCGGCATGATTGCGCAAAACGCTGTTGCCAACCGTGAGATGAGGGTCCTGAGGTTCATGGCGCGATTTTCTGTTCGATCGTCAACGTAGTCCGGTAATGGAAGATGGTATCACCGGCAGCCATAGGTCGATTGCAGTTCGGTGGTGTGGCGTGCTTGTGACCGACATCCCACCGCCTTGACTTTCCATCAGTTGGCTCACCATGGCCAGGCCGAGGCCCGTTCCGTGACTTTTGGTCGAGAAGTAGGGCACCCCCGCACTTCGCAGCGTCGCGCGGCTCATACCGATACCTGTATCAACGACCGACAGTCGAACCATTGGTTCGCGCGAGCCGGCACTGGTGCCGGGCTGTCGATCGATCGCCGCTGCAACGACGACCTCCCCGCCCTCCGGCATCGCATCTCGAGCATTGAGCACCAGATTGAGTAACGCCCGCTCCATTAGCTGCCGATCGATGAAGGCAAGTGGAAGATCGTCGGCAACATCGAACCGAATGATGATACCGGTAGGCAACACGCTCCCAAGGACCGGCTCTAGGGACTCCAGAAGCTGGCTGATGTCGACCGCCGCGGGCTGGAGTTTCCGGGGGGTGGCAAAATCGAGCAGCTGCCGCGCCAGTGTTTTGGCGCGGAACGCGCAGAATATTGCCGCGTCGATGCGTCTGAGTTGTCCCGGCGAATCCACCTTCTGAGTTTGCATTTCCTCCATGATCGTAACGATCGGGGTGAGAAAATTGTTGAAATCGTGGACGATCGAGGCGAGCAGTACTCGCGGATCGTACGGTAGCGCAGCAGCGCTGCGATACCGGGAGGTCGGTGGCCGTTGTTCGATCATGTCCTCTCTCCATCGGAGGTAGCCAGAAGAACGGCCACACTGCGGCCCGCGTCGGCGAGGCGCACACACGCGGGAACCTCGAATAACAACTTAGGAACAGAGCAATGACAAACGGGGCCAGTCAACGCAAGCTTCGCAAACCGGCGCTGAAGCCGCCCGTGCCGGAGAGCAGCATTCCGGTGACGACGTTTGTCGAACCACCGCTCTACGGAAAGATCGACGCCGAGGTCCGCCCGATGGAAGCTGAAGATAAGTGTTCGGCGCCGAGAAAGCAGAAAACCCCGCTGCAATACATGGTCGACGTCATGAACGATCCGACGGCGACGCCCGACCGGCGAGATCGCATGGCGATCCAGGCCGCGGCGTGCATGTGCAAGCAGGCAGAACAGGAATTTAGAGTGAACCGACAGGCGCCGAAGAAAAAGCCGCTTGGCCAAAAAGCCGAGCGTCAGGAGCGCGCCAACAATGGCAGCCACAGGAGGCATCTTCGCCGTGCCGAGCGGTCCGCGTGTCAACAGCTGATCCATGTCGACCGGGGTGCTGTCCGTCAGAGGACAGTCGTTGATCCCGTCGACCGGAAAGGAGTTCAAGAAGCGCGTGGCGCCGGTTCCACCGGTCACGCCGACTTCGTCAGACCATTCGAGTTTGTAACTTTCCTGCGCATGGCGGAGGGACTTGACTTCGACGTGATGCCGAGGCCAAGGCAAAAGACCTCGCGCTCTGGAGCCGCTCTCGGCCTAAAAAGCGAATGAGTTCGGGCGCCCCGAACCAATCACAGCTGATGGCGCAGGGCTGTCCATTGACGTCTTTGACGCAAATGTTCAGCCAAATCTCGATCGGCGACTAAGACGTTTCGTATGCTATGCGGCGTTGTGCTGCCTCTCTTGGCACGATGCCACACCCTGCGCCCTGCTGGCGGACTTCGATGTGCTTGGCCAGCGCTTGGTTCGACAGTACCGCGCTGACATCCCGACGGACAGTTCAACGCTCAAAAACGCCCTTTCAGAATACGGTCTCGCGATGGCTCGGCAGCGTCGGCGCCGTACTGCTTCCCGGGGACGAGGCGCTATTGCTGTGTTACCTTTACCTCGACTGCCATAGAGATGAAATCATCCGGCCGTCCGGAATAGCCACCTTCGATCGGCATGATTTGGCGATTACTCCGGGCAACTGCAACGGGAATGAGGCGTGCCCCGCCAAGCCTTCGATGTGTAGGATCGAAGGCTATCCATCCCGCGCCTGGCAGAAAAACTTCTGCCCAGGCATGGGTCGAGCCCGGATCGTCTGCGGGCGCCTGTGGATCATAGAGATAGCCCGACACCGCGCGCGCGCCAAAGCCTAATGCGCGAGCTGCTTCTATGAATAGAGCAGCCATATCGCGACAGGACCCACTTCCCAAAGCCAGCGTATCAAGCGGCGCCTGTGTGCCTTGCTCGTCACGTGTACGATAGACCACGTTATTCAGTATTCCAGCGTTGAGGTCATTCAAAAGGGAAAGTGTATCGGTCGAAGTCCCGTGTACGAAAGCCTTCGCCCAAGCCTTCAAATCGCCGCCGGGATCATCAGCTTCTGGAATTGTGAGCGTGCCGAGGCCGCTTAGATCGTCCGAACTATATAAGAATGGATACGAGTGAGCAGCAGGCTCAATCTTGAAGACCGGCCATGGGGCGGCAAACAAATCGATTGTCAGATGGCTGATAATAACCAACTCGGGGGAGGGCTGGGAAAAGGAGCCCCTAGCTATTAAGTTTCCGAAGACGTCTTGCGTCCACTCCAGATCGGCGTGTGGTGAGCAGGATATCGATGTCGCGATCACTGCTACATCGTGAGTACCACGTGGGCGCAAAATCATCCGATGCGGCTGCAGCATGACGGCCCTTTGATATCGGTATGTGGTCGTGTGACGTACAGTGAGCCTCATCCAACCTCCTCGGTTGCGTATGGCCAGCCTTACCAGCCGCCGTTCTTGCAAAAGGTCACTGGCGACTGCAACGGTCGTGCGGTCAACCACCGGGAGACAACCCAAAAATAGAGTGTTCAAAGCCCCTGTACGATCCCTGTAAGGTTGGTGTTTCGCCGGAAATGGAATAGGGCACGCGACAGCAACTTCATATCTGGCGTAAGCTCCCGCGGCTTGCGCGGGAGCTTGGGTACGGCGTCACGGAACGTGTCTGGCTTCGTCTGCCGCGTAGCTGGGGGGTTGGGGGTCGAAGCGGCTCCATCCATCGCCCTCAAAATCGCTGCGACGTGCTGAGAGATCCACCGACCGGATTGCCCGAGGATTTTCTTCGGCCTGAGTAACTAGCTGCTCTTCGACACGAGCGGTAACCAGGGTTCCGCCCCCGAACACCTTCCGCATAAACATGGGCATCTCGTTCAGAAACTGCGAAATCGGTCAGCGCACCGATAATTCCCCCGCAGCGCCGCCGGCGACGGCACCTGCTACCGCATCCACTGCAGTTGCGGCAAGCCATCCGGCAGCAACTACCGGTCCGACCCCAGAAATAGCCATGATTCCCAGGCCGGTGAGCAATCCGCCTGCGCCTCCAACAACGGCGCCAATGCTCGCCCCGGTCGCAGCGTCTTCCTCAGTGTCACTAAGATCTTCGGCATCATAGGCGTTCTCGGCATTGTTCGCGACGATGCTGATGTCATCGCTTGGAATACCCAGTGCCTCAAGCTCACGTATGGCGTCTTTTGCATCGGCGTAGGCATCGAATAGTGCTGTAACTGTTTTCATGGTCTTTTCCTTCCTGTTACCTGGCGTCTAGCAAAGACGTTGCCCTGATAGTCGAGTGCTACCACGACACTCTTCCCGTCCTTCATGGCATGACCACGCCAGATACCGTTTTCATCCTTGGTGATTTCTGAGACGCCAGAATACCCGGCCTCTTCAATTCTGCCTTTGGCCTGCGCCTCGGTAAAACTGTTAGCGCCCGGCACCGGTGCGGAGGAGTTGCTAGCTCCCGTCGTGACGCCGTCTATTGACTGCCTCAAGCTCCTTGTGGCTGCGATTTCTTCGATCGCTTCCTTATGCATCTTTAAGGCTGGCAAGGTTTCTTGAGCGAAAGCCTTCAGAGACGCGTTGTCTCCTTCCTTGGCGTAGCTTTCGAAAAGCGCTATCGCTTCTGAATGCGCTTCGCGCTGCATGTCGACGTATGATTTATCATGCTGGCCATCACCCCAGCAAGTTTTTCCAGTTCGCTTCGATGAGCTTCATCGAGCATGGTCGGGACAGATAGCTTCTGCTCACCGGCGACTTTTTCCAGCTTCAAATTCGCCGCGCCGTGATCAGTGATCATCATCGCTGCAAAATCCTTCACACTAACATCGTTGGCTCTCCCCACGATGAGCTTGCTGGACTCCATCTTCAAACATCCCACCAATCGTGGCCTTGTTAACGAAGTCTTGGGCGCTGTCTGCCGCGATAGCGGGCATCGCAAAAGCAAATGACGTTTTCCGCGAGAGCAACGGAACCAAGTCACGCGACTATGGTGTTCTGGATCAGCCAGACGACGAACAGGGGTAGTAGCCTTGGCCGCCCGGTAAGTATTGCAATCCGGCTCGATCCCGATGATCGACGTAGCGATCAAAATCCGCTTGTTCGACACTCCGATCGGGGGAGGCCATATTAGCCTGGGCGATAGGTCAGGAGGGAGCCAACCAATAGTGAAGTGCTTGAGGCCAGGTCGCAGCCTTGGCCACGCGCGGCCGCTCCAATCGGTTCGCACCGGCGGACCTCGCGGATCACCTGACGCACGAAATTGCGACCTTCCGTTGAAATAGCTGACCGCGCCGGCATTTCCCTGTCCTTAGATGACGCGTTTTGTCCAGTCTGTGCGACACCTAACCCTAGCTGCGGACAGGTGGCTCGCAATGCCAACTTTTAACCATTGCAGTCGCGAGTGCCACCGTAGCCGTTATTGGCGCCTCTCGCGCTCTCACGGGGAAGACTTACGCGACTCTGCCCAGTGGCCAAATCCCCATCGGAACCTTCGGAATTCCCGATCGTTAGCCTGCGAATTCAAGGAGGGCAAGTTGGATCAAGACGATGCATCGCCGATATCTTCAGGAGTGCAAGGCCTCGACTACATCTTGAGGGGTGGGTATGCGAAATTCCGCTCTCACCTCATCGAGGGGAGGCCAGGGTCTGGAAAAACAACCCTGGGTCTTCAGTTTCTGATCGAGGGTGTTTCTCACGGCGAGAAATGCCTCTACATAACCTTGTTGGAGAGCAAGCGCGAACTGCTTTCCGTGGCGAACAAGCATGGCTGGAACCTCGACGGTATCGTCATTTTCGAGCTTGTTCCGCCCGAGCTCAGTCTCGACCCTTCTCAGTTGCAAACCCTTGTGCACTCGTCCGATCTTGAACTCGGGGAGACCGTCCACGCAGCTCTCGCGGAAGTTGAACGGTTGAAGCCAGATAGAGTGGTGTTCAACTCCCTGTCCGAAATAAGGCTGCTGTCACAGGCTCGCTGCGTTATCGCCGACAGGTTTTGGCGCTCAAAAGCCTACTAAATCGCGCCACGTGCTGCTGCTTGATGATCTGACTGCTGATCATGATCCTGCATTCTATCAGTCACGCGGTCATCCGCATGGAGCAGCTAGTCCCCGTGTATGGAGGCGAGAGGAGGCGCTTGCGCGTCATCAAAATGCGCACTATTGGCAAACCGCCTCGCTTCAGAAAATGTTGGAAGGAGAGCTACGCCGTTACGAGAGGACCGACAAGCCTCGCATCTTCATCACAGGTCCAGAAGTCGCGCTGGTGGCCGATATCGCCATACCTGTCGGCATGGCCTTTCACGAGCTTGCATCCAATTCGTCGAAATTCGGCTCCTTGTCACGATCACAGGGCCGTCTTGAAGTGCGATGGTCCCTAGAAAGCCATGATGGCACAAACCTGGTCAATCTGCTTTGGCAGGAACGTGATGGTCCCCCGGTCCAACCGCCCAAAAAGCGCGGCTTTGGTAGGACTTTGCTGGAGAGGGTTGTCGCAGTGCAATGCAACGCGAAGATAGGGCTCAATTACGATCCAGACGGGTTTCGCTTCACGATGTCACTGCCGTTGAGGAGCACCAGGCAGGTTCCACTTAATAGCTTTGCGATTTGAAGCGCAGCACGTTGGGTTGGCAACCCGCGACGTGCTAGGCGACCTTCGCCGGAACACGGTAGCTTTGTTAATGGCCTCACCGATCGATCACTGCTACTGATCACGTTTGAGGAAAGATTGAAGCGCCTGATGGTACCAGAACCCCATAAGCCCGAGCCGGTCGAGAAATTGCTGGACACACCTGATTTGGCGAGCGCTCTCGAAAGCGAGCAGTTCAAAAAATTCCTTGATCAAGTGCCAATTGCCATAGCTGTCTCGGATCTGGCTGGCGGCGAGCGGGTTGTCTATGCAAACCCGGAATTTGAAAAGCTTTCGGGGCTAACTGGAGTGCAATTGACACAGGATGGGTGGCCCGCACTCTCAAATCGTGCAGATGGCCTGGCACAGGCCATAGTCGGTGAAAATGACTTTGTTGGTACGTTTCGATTGAAGCTTAAGGATTCTAGCCAACCAATCGTCGATGTCTATTCCAACCTGATTGAAGACGATAATGGCAAGATCTGTTTCCGGCTGGTCGCTTTTGTCGACGTTTCGGCCCATGGGCAAAGCGACCTGCGGTCATTAGACGATCGACTTCGCGAGAAAGACATGCTTTTGCGTGAACTTCAGCACCGTGTGAAAAACAACTTGCAAATGATCACAGCGTTGATCCGGATGGAGACGCGGAACGCTGTTGAGCCGGACCAGAAGCGGTTTGAGCGGCTCGCTGGTCGTGTCGATGCACTGGCCATCCTGTATAACGCGCTCTCCAGCGATGACCACAAGGAGGAAGTGGATCTCGGTATATATCTCAGCCAGATCGCCTCGGCAGTCATGACATCGCATGCGGTTGAAGGCATCAGGCTCGACATGAAGGTGGACACCTACCCAGTATCCATTAACGTCGCTATGCCCACCGGCCTTGTCGTGAACGAGCTTTTAACCAATTCACTCAAGCATGCATTTCAAGGTCGCGAGGGAGGAAAGATCACGTTGCACAGCGTCGTCAATGGTGATGGCTGCCGGGTTGTAGTCGCCGACGACGGTATCGGCCTGCCACCCGGGGAAACTTGGCCCAAAAGCGGGAAGCTAGGGGCCCTGATCGCGCGTTCTCTCACGGAAAATGCGAAAGCCGAGTTCGAAGTAAGCTCAAGCGCCGGTGAGGGAACCCGAGTCACAATCGTTTTTAAACGCGCGGCGGCGACTTCGGCCTAGCGCCGAGTAAGATTTACCGAAGCGGAGCGCAATGCGATAACAGCGTGTAGAGCGAGAGATCGATCTTGCCACCGAATTGAACCGCCCCGGGTTGATCGGAGGCTCCAACTCCTGAGAAGGTGGAGCCATGACAAGCAAGACGACCAACAAGTTCTCTCCCGAGGTCCGGACCCGTGCGGTGCGGCTGGTTCTGGATCACGAAGGCGAGCATGCCTCGCGCTGGGGTGCGGTCTCGTCGATCGCCGCCAAGATCGGCTGCACGGCGCAGACGCTGCATGAGTGGGTGAAGAAGGCCGAACGCGACAGTGGCGTGCGAGCCGGTGTGCCCACGGATGTGGCGACGAAGCTGAAGGCCTTGGAGCGCGAGAACCGCGAGCTTCGACAGGCCAACGAAATCCTGCGCAAGGCGAGCGCGTATTTTGCCCAGGCGGAGCTCGACCGCCGGTTCAGGCCATGATCGAGTTCATCGACGATCACCGCGAGGCGCATGGGGTCGAGCCGATCTGCAAGGTGTTGCCGATCGCCCCGTCGACCTACCGCGACCATGTCGCCAAGCGCATCGATCCCTCCCGGCTGTCGGCTCGGGCGAAGCGGGATGAGGCTTTGAAGGATGAGGTCCGACGCGTGTTCGAGGCGAACTTCCGCGTCTACGGCGTTCGCAAGGTCTGGCGGCAGTTGCAGCGCGAGGGCTTCGGTGTCGCCCGCTGCACGGTTGCCCGCCTGATGAAGGCCATG
>CAWIWT010000039.1:0-33288 GCA_963839725.1 uncultured Alphaproteobacteria bacterium
AGACCATGATCCTCGTGGCCGCACTCAGGCACGATCGTGTCGATGCGCCATGGCTTCTCGACTGTCCATCAACGGCGAGACGCTTCCAGCTCGATGTCGACGACGTTCTCGTCCCGACACTTAAGCCTGGTGACATCGTCGTCATGGACAACCTCGGCTCGCACAAGGGCAAGGCCGTTCGACGCTCCATACGCGCCGCTGGCGCAAGGCTCTCTTCCTGCCCAAATACTCGCCCGACCTGAACCCCATCGAACAGCTCTTCGCCAAGATCAAGCATTGGCTCCGAGACGCCGCGCAACGCTCCGTCGAGACCGTCTGCCGCGCACTGGGCGATATCCTGCGCGACATCAGCACCGCCGAATGCTCAAACTACTTCAGAAATGCCGGATATACCCAACCTAATCTGCGCTCTAAAGGCGGCTGCGCTCGCCTCCTATGATGCGCGAGAGGAAAAAGTCGTCGAATTCGCGGCCACCGCAATTTCCGCCTGGCTGAGTGAGCAAGGGCGGTCCCTCCCCCGCAACCACTACAAGGACTGCGTTACGGACTTCGCCGCGATCCTTCTCGCCAACGGCGCAGACCTCGAGCAGGAGCCGCGCCTTGCAATGTTCGAAACCTTCGGAGTTTGACCCATGTCCCGCTATCAGCCGTGCCGCGTCGGCTTGCATGTCTGCGGTATCAACCCATTGCGAGACGAACCCATCACAATCGCGAATTTTCCCCTGCGGGATGCTGCTGAGGCCCGGCGTCTGTTCTCGGTTGCCAAGTCCGAATGCGCCGCGCAGAGCGACGAGGAAGGCGATTTTGTCGTGGATTTGAATGTCGGTACGAATGAACTGCAGGTCGAGGACTTCATCATGAGCCGGCAGATGCTGGCGCGCCTCTCCGGATTGCTCAATCCTGGCCGCAGGAAATCGCCTCACTGACTGCAAAACCAGTTGTGGGGATATTCATTTTCGCATATCCTGTATATGCAATTCGGGATATCCAAAGGAACTGAAATGGCCCTCTATATTCGAGACGATTCCGTCGACCAGCTCGCCGAACGGCTGCGCAAGGCGTTGAGCGCTCCGACCAAGACGGACGCCGTTCGTACCGCACTAAAGCATGAGTTGGCGCGTATCGAAAACGCTACCCCCCTGCGTGATCGTGTCAAGGAAATCCAGATGTCTTTGGGGATTGACGGCCGCACTGACGGCTTCGACCAAAAGGCATTTTCTGACAGCTTGTACGACGAGTAAGCTATGTTCCTTGATGCATCCGCAGTCGTTGCCATCCTCGCCCAGGAGGATGACGCCGATGACCTTCTTTCCAGGATCGAGAAGGGTGTCAGTGCGCGCTACTACTCTGCCATTTCGGCCTACGAAGCGATTGTCAGCTTGGCGCGCATTCTCACAAATCTTACAGACGGTCAGCAAGCGCCCATAAAGCCGGAGACGATCGAACGCACGCAGCACCAGGTCATGGGTTTTCTCACTGTGCTGGAAGCGAAGGAAATCACAATCGGCGGGACCGTCCTCAATCGCGCCCTTGATGCGACGCGCACCTACGGGAAACATGTCGCCCATCCGGCACGGCTGAACTTCGGTGATTGTTTCGCCTACGCTTGCGCCAAGGGATACCGCATTCCCATGCTGTTCAAAGGCAACGACTTTTCACAGACTGATATGGAACGAGCCTGAGCCTGATTTAACGGGCGCGTCTTAGGGCTTCAAGAGCAAGACCCATCGCTCGGGCCGCTGATCGCGTAACCCTTCGGGACGTCGGCGCCCGCGAAGCGGGCAGCTGCCGGCGCCGTCGCATGGGCTCCGGTGGCAGGAACAAGAGCGACGCTGCAGCGATCGCAATGGGCAAACCCATCCCTCGGGCCGCTGATCGCGTAGCCCTTCGGGACGGCGGCGCCCGCGAAGCGGGCAGCTGCCGGCGCCGTCGCATGGGCTCCTGTGGCAGGAATAAAGAGCGACGCTGCAGCGACCGCAATAGGCAAGACCCATCCCTCGGGCCGCTGGACGCGTAACCCTTCGGGACGCCGACGCCCGCGAAGCGGGCAGCTGCCGGCGCCGTCGCATGGGCTCCGGTGGCAGGAATAAAGAGCGACGCTGCAGCGATCGCAATAGGCAAGACCCATCCCTCGGGCCGCTGATCGCGTAACCCTTCGGGACGCCGGCGCCCGCAGAAGCGGGCAGCTGCCGGCGCCGTCGCATGGGCTCCGGTGGAAGAATTAAAAAAAAGCGCTGTTTTCGCCGAAAAAGGGGGAGAGGGGGGCGCTGCCCCCTCATCCCCGCAAGGGTCGGCGGGCATCCCCCATCCTTCCTACACGGCCTCCGGCCGCTCCGTGCAGGACAGGGCGCGGATCCGCATCCGCGGATCATGCGCCTGCCCTTCCGGTGGGTGGTCCCCCCTGCCCGCCTCGCCTTGCCCCCTCTCCCCCGCTGTTCCGCACGAGCTCGGGAGCAGGAGCAGAGCTCCTGCCCCCTCGGGCAAGAGCAGGAAAGGCGGAGAGGACTATGCGAAATCGTCAACCGGCTGAAAATCGCACGGACGTTTACGAGCGGATCACGGCGAAGATCATTGCGGACTTAGAGAGCGGCACGCGGCCATGGATGCAACCATGGAGCGGCGGAGCAATCCCGGTGCGACCCCTTCGGCACAACGGCATTCCCTATCGCGGCATCAACACTATTCTGCTGTGGGATGAAGCCGATGCCCGAGGCTACTCGTCGCCCTATTGGATGACCTACCAGCAAGCGCAGCAGTTGGGCGGTCAGGTCCGCAAGGGGGAGAAGTCCACGCTTGTCGTCTATGCCAACGTGCTCGAGCGCAGCGAAACGAATGACAACGGCGAGGAGATCGAGCGCCGAATTCCCTTCATGAAGGGATATGCGGTGTTCTGCGCCGATCAGATCGACAACCTGCCAGAGACGTACCGTAGTGCCACCACCCGCACAGATAGTTCGCCAAAGGAGCGCATCCCGCACGCCGATGCGTTCTTCGGCAGTCTCGGCGCGGATATTCGCCAAGGCGGCAACAATGCCTTCTATCGCATCGATGCCGATTTCATCGGCATGCCACCTTTCGAGGCTTTTGTATCCGTCGAGGCGCACGCCGCTACCTTGGGACATGAATGCATCCACTGGACCCGGCACCCCTCCCGGCTCAATCGCGATCTAGGCCGCAGGTCATTCGGTGATCAAGGCTACGCCCGCGAAGAACTGGTCGCCGAACTCGGCAGCGTGTTTCTTGCTGCAGACCTTGGCCTATCGATCGATCCGCGCGACGACCATGCCGCCTATATTGCGGATTGGCTCAAAGTTCTCAAAGGCGACAAGCGCGCCATCTTCCAAGCCGCGTCACATGCCGAAAAGGCCGTGGCGTTCCTTCATGCCCTTCAGCCGCAAGCTGTCGAAACCCGAGATCATATAGAGGAGGAGCGCGCTGCATAGGCGGCGCGCTGTGTTAGTGAGTAGCAACCAGGCGATTTAGTTCTCTCTTTCACATACCCGCTGACGGGTTTCTTTCCCTTGACGAGGTAGGAGAGCGTTTTCGCAGTCCGGCCGAGCCGTTGCCACCGTCGATCATGTCGCTTTGCCCCATAGGCCATGTTTTCCGTCGAACCGCTGATTCCGTCGCGGTCTCCATTTGCCGTCCGGGTTCCTGAAGGCGAAAATAGCGGACGCGAAACGGTCGACGGTGCATATGTCTCCCCCCATGGTTCGATGATGAAACATGCGAGCCCCGATCGCTATGTGTTCAAGGGGGCCGTGTCCTCGCTTCGCTGCGGGCCGAACCACCCCCCTTGATCACGCTCCGACGCTCGCTGAAATGTTTCATCGAACCAAAGGAGTTACAAACATGCGCCTCATCGAACGTCTCCGCGCCGCCTTCTTCGCCTTCAGAAACCCCGACCTCATGGAAACATTCGCCATCTGGCGCAGCGACATCGAGCACTATGAGCGCCGCAGCCAGGCGCGCCAGATCGGCTAAGCCGACACGCCGCCAGTGGGATACGAGAACCCGTATCCACACTTGGCTTGCCGGCAGACGGTACTCAGCGCATCGAGCGCGTTCGGACCTTGCGAGAGGCGGTGGACCCTTCGCTCGCGCTCCCCTCCCTCAGAAGATGGCGGCCGGCCGTAAGGCGCAATGCGGAAAGCCCCGCTGTGTGTGGGGCATGTCCTGTCGTCAGTTACGGCGGCAATGATTGCATTGATTCATCCACGTCGCTTCCTGGATTAGAACGATGATCGTTGCGCCGAGCAGCCGGAGCCGGAGTCGATCGTCACGCTCAGATATTCTGTTCCGGTAGCTAAGCCACCACGAAGATTAGAGCCGATCGAATTTGGCGAGAACCGCGCGTCATGCGAGGGCGACAATCGCCGACGGCATTGGGTGTCTGCCCCGATACGCCGCCTATGCGGTCAGATGCCGCTCATGGACAGGTGCATTCCGGCAGGTCAGTTGTTCGGTTGATGAGGTTGGCGAGCATCTGGAGTTGCTTTCTCCTTGGTTCGCGTTGCCTCAAGATGGATCACTAGGGCCGTCGATCCGTCCCCGCAAGCTTCCTCCGCTTGCGATTTTCCCCTGCCCTTCGGGCATTCCTCGCGAGGCAAAATCGCGCGTCGTCGCTCCTCCGCTGCGCTCCGGCCTCCGGTGCGGTCCGGGCTCTTTCCGACCCTTATTCGTGACCATCGGCAACGCGAACCAAGGAGAAAGCAAATGTCCGATCTCGTTAACTTCATCAACCTCGACACCAAGACCGGCAACATCGCGTCTTTGAGCTACGATCTGAACGTCACTATCGAGCGTATCAACAGTGACAACCGCGAGGCCCCGGTTTATCACATCTTCGGCAAGTCGCCGCGCGGCAACCAGGTCGAAATCGGCGCGATCTTCGAGAAGACCAGCAAGAAGAACACTCAGTATCTCACGCTGACGATCGACACCGGCTACGGGCAACTCAACGCCAACCTCGGTCGCTACCCCGGCCAGGACGACGAAAGCTTGATGGCAATCATTCCCTGGCGCGACTGACGACAGGAACCAGCCCCCCGCTCACGCGGGGGGCTTTTCCGCGGCTCTGCGGCCGGCCGCCCGCGCCTACGGCGCGTCTTGTGGTCTTCTGCTCGCATCGACGGGCAGAATGCCCCGTCGATGTTCCAAAGCCCCGTGACCCGCAATGAGCCTGGTCAAGGCCGCGAGGATCGCGCAGCGGTTCTCGCGCCGCACAGCGGTTGCCTTGACAAGGCGAAGGCCTGTCACATTCTTTTCTCTCGGCAGCGAAGCCGGGCTTTCACCTCGCCGAAGCCAGCATCGGACCGTCAGCCACAGATAGTCATCAAGGGCAAAGGACATCAGCGATACCTCATCATCGACCGCGCGGCCACGCGATCTGGTGATGTAGATGCGCAGCACGGGAGCGGCATGGTTCTCACTGTGTTAGGTCACGCGTTGGATGCGCCCGCGGAAACATCGAAAATGCCGGGCAGGTCGGGTAATGCGGGCTTGCGTGAGATCCGACAACCTCTCGGACCTGACAGGCAACCTCGCCTCTCCGGCCTACGACTTGGCTCTCACGTTGTATCCCACCTTTTGCGACGACCACGCCGCTCCAATGCTGCGCATCTACATCACCAGATCGCGCGGCTTCCTAGTCGCAGTCGGCGAAATCTTCGACCGCTCCGGGCCCGATGGGAGCTACTTGTGGCTAACGGTCGATGTCGGCTTCGGCGAGGTGAAAGCCCGGCTTCGCTGCCGCCCCGGCCAGGAGGACGTATACGATATCATTCGCGACTGAGAAGGAAATCGGCCCTCGCTTAGGCGGGGGCTCCCACCCACGGGTTATCGCGAACCTCTCGGAAGCTTGTCTTTGTGGAGCTCGATGTAGTCGTTTACAGCGCGGCGAATGACCTCGTTCATGCTATGCGAGTTGATCGCGGTCAGAACCTTGAAACTCTGCCGTTCCTTGGCGGTCAAATAGTGCGTCATCTGCACGAGTTCTTTTTCGACGAGCGCTTTGCCCGCCACGGGATCGCGGCGTTCGCCTCGCCGGCGCATCCCGGTAAAGTCCGGCCCCTTTCGCGCCGCTCTTTCAGTCGAACGCTCTGGCTCTACTGATTTTTCGGCAGCATTCTCCGGAACCTTCTCCGCGGGCGCCTGCGTGAAAGTCTTCGGAAAGCTCGGCAAGGCGACAGGTTCGATCGCTCGCAGTATCCGCGCCTTTTTCGCCTCGCTATCTTCAATCGTGGACGCGTCTGATTTTACCCCAGTCATGATCATGCGGCCTTCTGCAGAGCTGCGCTCAGCGTCGCAACAACATCGTCGAATACGCCTTCGCTTTCCGCTATGGCTTTCTCGTCCTTGTTCGGCGCGTTGTACAAAGTCGAGCCCGATTGAAGATCCCGATAGGCAACGCGGTTTTGCAAATAGTGCGACGCGATCGGGGTTCCGTTCTCCTGGATAATAGCGCGAAGTTCCTTCAGTGCGCGCGCCCTGCTATCTATGACGGTCTGTTTGGTCAGAACGTAGAGTGCCGGCAGCGCCCTTCCCCGGCTCTCTTCGGCAACTGGAATAAAATTGTGGACCAGTTGAACAGCGGCGGTTACATCGTCGAGCGAAAAGAACACCGGCACAATCACGATATCGGCCGCGTAGAGGCCCGCGATGAGCATGTCATTTGTCGTTCCTTCGGTGTCAATGAACACGACAGCCCTTTCGTGATCTCTCGCCCTCGCTTCCGCAACGACCTCATTTGGATTGGAGGCGGCGACAAGCGACAGCTTCGCTGGCTTGCGGCCAGCATCCTCGAGCATAGTCACCCACCTCGACATGTTCTTGCGAACGTCGGCATCGATCACCAATACCTCGTAGCCTCTTTCTGAAGCCACCGAGGCCAATGCCCGGATGAGTGTAGATTTTCCAACGCCGCCTTTCGCGATGGCTGCGGATACGATCATTCGGTGTCTCCTACTATGATCTTGAACACGCCTAATATTATGCACGTTTAGCGATGAAGTCGTGAGATATAATGCATAAGAGTTTCATATCACCCGTGCACAACATCAAAATTGCATAAGATAATGATATCATGCGTGCACAACATCACAAGAATGATGTCACGCGTTCTCGCACGCGTGCAATAATATCATACGTGTATGAGCATATGATATTATACAGGTGTGGCAGAGCCGTCTGGTGATAGGTTTGTACCAAAATATGATGCTACTATCCCCGGCATAAGCGTAGCTAAGATATATGGGCATCGTTCGTTTGGCTTCAGATCATTGAAGAAATGATCCTCGAACGAACGATGGAGATTTTTATATTGGCAGGATAGTCACGTTTGTGGTACACGCGACAGCGCAAGCCTTAAATGGCCTGCTTGGGGTTCGCGCCTAGCGGCGCTCTGCGGCCGTTCCGGCCTGGGGAAAACTCGTGGCTGACGCCGAATTGAAGAAGGGAGAGGTTGTTCGCGTGAGGCTTGAACCCCACGAGAAAGCCGCTCTTGCCTCCGTGTGCGGCGCCGAGAACATCACCCAAAGCGAGGCGATAAGACGGCTGTTGCGGAGTGGAACTGGCTTACCATTGCCGGTTGCGAGCGTCGATCGACCGGTGTTCGAGCAACTTGATGACGGTCTTCGGCGCGTAGGTATCAACCTAAATCAGGCTGTCCGCGCAATGAACGAGGGCAGGGCCGGTTACGAACCAAGTCTCGACAAGGCGTTGCGCCTACTGGCGGCGATGGTCACCGACCTTCGCGGCGAGATCGACGCGTTGACCACGCGAAGCCGCAAACCTGCGAATTCCCATGCATAGCGGGTTCGCTAATCTCCTCGAGGACATCGAGAACGCCGCTCGGATCCTTGTTGGCGATGCCGAAGAGGAAGCCCGGAAGCGACGCCTGCGCTTGCTTGGGCGGGCTCAGGCGATGGTGCAACCGCTCCCTGACGAGAGGCGAGCTCGAAAAGACGGCGTTGTCGCACAACCGAGCGTAGGACCGCGTTTTGTAAAGACGGGCGCGGCAGCCCATTCGATCATGCCGGGAGCACTTGGGGAGGGGAGTGCCACGGTCGGTGCGATTCTCGCTCCAGGGGCTGGATTGGCGAATCCGTCCGCGGTGTACGCAGGCGGCCTGTCAATCGCTTCTCTTTTCGAAGACGACGAGCCGATGTGGCGCAGTCGCGGGGCAGCTACATCGATCTTGAACGAGGAAGAGCGGCGGAGACAGGGCAGAGGAGGGGGCGGCGGCGCGACTGGAATTCACGACCGGGCGGCTAGGGGCCGTAGGCAAGCTGCAACAGTCGCCAATCTCGCGGCGCGTGCTGCCGGCGCGCAACCGACCGTAATCAAGGTTATCTCAACCGTTCATTCGCGAGCGTCAGCGGCAAACCTGATCAATTACCTTGGAACGCGCGAGACGGAGGCAGGCGAGCGTGCAAGCATTCCGATCCTCGATCAGGACGGTGTTGGGATCACTACGGCACAAGAGCGAAGTGCCGTGTTGGCGGAATGGACGGCGCGCTTTCGCGAAAACCACATGGTTGCGCCGATCGTGTCGCTGTCGTTCACCGTTCCGGCCGGTACCGATGATGTAAGCCTGCACAGCGCGCTCAACGAGACATTCGGCGAGCGGCCATTCGTCTACGCGATGTCCGGACAGCGGTGCGACGTTTTCGGAATTAGCGACTTATCATCGACTAGGCTCGGAGTCGCATTGGCCGCGCGTGCCGGTAAGGCAAAGGGGGGGACTGCGGATTATGCGGCCAAGGCCGAAGCCGCGATCGGCGCGATCTTGGCAGGGCAGGGGATCGACGCGCCCGTAACGATCACCGGTGCGACGGCGAAGACGAAATCGGCGAAATACTTCCTGGAGAAGTTCGTTCGGGATCATCGAGAGTGGACGACGAGTTCCGGCGACAAAACCAAGACGGGCGCATTTGCGAAGGCTCACACCCGCCGCCTATGGTCCGTCTGGGAGGGGAGGGTGAGGTGGGAGAATCCGCGCAATGCGTTCCATGTCGTGTTTTCGGCCCGCGCAGGCACCAAACCCGAGGCGATGGTTCGCGCTGTACGCGACTTTCTCACGGAACAGCTCCCAGGCCATAAATGGCTGACCGCTCATCATCCAGAGACAGGTCATGTTCATGTGCATGCCATGATTGCCGCTCGCAGCGCTCTTGGGAAGCCGCTGCGCTTTTCGAAGCCACAGCTCGCTGAGTGGCGAGAGCTGTTTGCTTCGAAAGCTCGCGAACATGGCATCGATATGGTCGCGACACGGCGCGCCGATGTTGCAGCCTCGCGCCCGTTCACACAGGGCCAGGTCGGCGCCTACGAACGATCGAAGCGAAATCCGCGCTACACCGTCGACCCGCGCGTCGGCCAACGTGTCGAGAAGAAGAGGGCGGGGGTCTTGGAACCAGCCGTCATTACAGTCGGAAACGCCGCTCTTAACGCCGCATGGCTGAAGGCGAAGACCATTCTAGAAGTGACGGCTGCAGATCAGAGGATCGTTCTTGCAGCCGAGAAGCTGGCCACGCTTCCAGGGAGCGCAGGCAGCCCGCCTACGACTGCGCCGCTCTCTGGCAGCCAATACACTAAATCTGTTGAAGTCGTGATGAAGGAAGTATTCGCCATGGCGCTGTCTCCAGCCGAGTTTGAACGCAAGGTTCAAAAGATCAATAGCAACCTAGACGAGGTTGCGAGGGCGGCGAAATCGCCAGAGCTTCGTGCCAAAGTCGAGCAGACGAGGCTAAGGCTGGCTGCAGATCTGGACGAACGTCGGCGTGAGTTGTCGGCCAATGCCGGCGGTACGACCACCAGCGGTCGCAAGAACGTCCGTGACACGCTCGATCGTGAGCGCAAGCCCGATACTTACGCGCACGACAGTCTCAATCGGTCACAGGAAGCGATGAAGCAGGCCCGATTGAAAAGCGAAGCTAAGGGAAGGGCCGCTAGCGAGGTCAAGGCCACCGAAACGCAGAAGCGAGACGCGAAGCAGGCGGCCGAGCGCAGCAAGACGCGTGATCGTGACAACGACCTAGAAATGTGATGCGCTGCCGGTGGCGTCACAGGGCGCCTCTGGGTAGCTAGATCGAGACCAGGCCCCCGCATATGCGTGCGCGAGAGGCGAGTCCAACATTTCGAGCATGGCAGATAACATTCGGACTAGGCCCGACCGAATGTACCGAGATGGTAGCAGCGCATTAACGGGATTCTTAGGGTCACGTTTTCAGTACGCAACTCAGTTCGGGTTTAGCTTTTGAAGGCGCGCCGTGGGCTAAGATTGACAGCCGTGCAGAACGGCCATTTGATGACGGAAATCAAGAGGATAACCGCCAAGCCCCTGAACGGCCAAGTGCTCTTAACTCTTACGGTAGCGGAAGGCCCTCCTGAGAGTCTACCGTTCTTCCCTAGCCGCCGGAATGGGGTTAACTTTCTGTTAACTAAAAACTTCTTGCCCGAATTCCCGAATCGCCCATTAATCACGCTTGCGAAGCTGATAGCCGCGAAAAAGCGTTATTCTGGAAATGGGCAACTATGAATCTGATGCCTGACATTGGTCTTGAGCTCGAATTCGACGAGGAGATTCTCGAGCAAGGAGAGCTCATTTCCGACAAACTGAACATGCTGCGGCTAGAGCAGTATCCACCGGACGCGACGAAAAGCCTACGGCGATTCTCGTTGGCGGAAGTTGCGGACTTTCTTGGAGTTACTCAAAATCACACGAAAAAGCTCCACCTCGAAGGAAAGGGCCCTGCGCCCGAAGTTTCGAGTTCGGGACGCCGTTCCTACACAGCGCAGCAGATGTTGGAACTGCGTCAATATCTCGACAAGCATGGTCGATCGGATTTCAAGCGTTACGTCCCATACCGACGCTCCGGTGAGCAGCTTCAAGTAATCTCTGTTGTCAACTTCAAGGGTGGTAGTGGAAAGACGACCACCGCGGCCCATCTGGCGCAATATCTGGCACTTACCGGTCACCGCGTGCTCGTGATCGATCTAGACCCTCAAGCGTCGTTGTCGGCCCTTCATGGTATACAGCCCGAGTTGGACAAAAACCCGTCGCTCTACGAGGCACTGCGCTATGACGAATACAAGAAGTCGATAAAAGAGATTATTCGCCCGACTAACTTCCCGGGGCTTGATATCGTACCTGCCAATCTGGATCTTCAGGAGTACGAATATGAAACGCCTCTAGCGGCGTCGAACCGAAACTCGCCAGAAGGACGCTTGTTTTACACACGCATTTCTGGCGCTCTCCGCGAGGTTGACGATCGCTATGACGTCGTTGTGATCGATTGCCCGCCTCAACTGGGCTACCTCACTTTGACATCACTAACCGCATCGACATCTGTGCTGATCACGGTTCATCCGCAGATGCTCGACGTCATGTCGATGAGCCAGTTCCTGCTGATGCTTGGGGGCATCCTCCAATCCATCAAGGAGGCTGGGGCAGCGGTTCGGTTAAAATGGTTTCGCTATCTGGTCACGCGTTATGAGCCGACCGACGGTCCTCAGGCGCAGATGGTAGGATTCCTGCAGGCGCTCTTCAATAAGCGCATGCTGAAGAATCAGATGCTCAAATCCACCGCAATCTCCGATGCGGGCATCACTAAGCAGACCCTCTACGAGGTTGAGAAAAGCCAGTTCACACGCTCTACCTACGAGCGAGCTGTAGAAAGCCTGAACGCTGTTAACGCAGAGATCGTCTCCCTTGTTCACAAAGCGTGGGGACGTCGATGAGTGGTTTGACAGCCGTGCAGTTTGGCTATTCTTCTCACAAATTCAAAGAGTTCACTCTAGGTTTGCGATCGTACTGATGGCCAGGAAACATCTCCTCGCAAATGTTACCGCGTCATTGAACGCTGAGCAGTCGCATTCGCCATCGGAGGCTCGATCCGAGTATACGCGGAAGGGCGCTTCACGCTCGATGATGCAGTCTCTCGACGAGCTTGCCGAAAACAGCTTCAAGATACTGTCTGGTGAAACGGTGATCTCGGTGGACACCGCCGATCTTGATGGATCCTTCGTCTCCGACCGAATAGACCAAAGCGACGAGGAGTATGTGCAGCTGAGGGAAGCGATCAGGCAATCCGGACAATCTTCGCCGATCCTGGTGCGCCCTCACCCGAACACTTCAGGCCGATACATGATCGTGTTCGGGCACCGCCGCGCCAAAGTTGCGCGAGAACTCGGGATCCCGGTCCGTGCGGTTGTCAAGCCACTCGCCGATATCGAGCACGTGATCGCGCAGGGTCAGGAGAACACTGCCAGATCCGACCTGTCGTTTATCGAGAAGGCACTGTTCGCCCAAAAACTGCTCGACAGCGGGATGACCAAGGCCACCATCAAGGCTGCTTTGACGGTGGATGATACGTTGCTCTCGCGCATGTTGTCTGTAGTGGAGCTGGTGCCCGAGCCGGTTCTGAGAGCGGTCGGGGCGGCCAAGGGCGTTGGTCGAGATCGATGGGAGGAGCTGAAGCGGCTGGTTCAGGTCCCGTCGAATGCGGGGCGCTCAGCCGAATTTGTCGGGACCGACGAATTCAAAGCCCAAAGCAACGACCAAGGGTTCAACCTTCTCCTAAGCTTTCTGAAGAGCGCCAAAAAGCCCAAAAAGGCGGAAGCGTCGTCGACGTCGAGGGACTGGGCTCCGACGGACCGATCGCTCATTGTCGCCGTCAAGCCAACGCTTGGCGGCCTCTCGCTCGAGTTCACGGATAATGGAGCAAAGCCTTTCGGCGAATGGCTCACTAGGAATCTGGATAGCCTCTACGAGGCCTTCAGGAAATCGGAAGAGCAGAAAACGGAGATCTAACCCGCAAAAGAAAAAGGCCCCCGAACGTCACCGCGCAGAAGCCCTTCTCAAGTCTGTAGCAAGCTGAGAATTGCAAATCCGCGAATCACTGTCAAGAGTTCGACGCGTCGTTTCGGCGAGCTGATTTCTTTTGCCTAGCGATAGGTAGAAGGAAAAATGGGGACGCATATAGCAACGACGCCCTTCGGGCGGCGGTCGATGTCGCTCGGCATGATTTCAAGCCAAGTGGCGGCGAGGGCAGCGCCGGCGGACGCAACCGTCCACAAATGGCATGTCTTCAGGGACATCAAGGAAGCTCAGGACCGTACTCGGCGCGACTGATCGCGCGCTGGCGATCCTCGACGCGCTGCTGTCCTTTCATCCGGACACGGCGTTCTACGGCGACAGCGCGTTGATCGTGTGGCCGTCGAACGAGCAACTGATCGCCCGGGCCAACGGCATGTCGCCGGCGACGCTCAGGCGGCATCTGGCTAATTTGGTCGACTGCGGCCTGGTCATCCGTCGCGACAGTCCCAACGGCAAGCGCTTCGCCCGGAAAGGGCAGGGCGGTGAGATCGAGCAGGCCTATGGCTTCGATCTGTCGCCGATCGTCGCCCGCGCTGAGTCGAGTTCAAGGACCTTGCGGAAGCGGTCAAGGCCGAGAAAAAGGCCTACCGGCTGGTTAAAGAGCGGCTAACCATATGCCGGCGCGACATCGTCAAGATGATCGATGCCGGCATTGAGGAGGGCGTGCCGGCCAACTGGGGCAGGATCCAGCAGGCCTATCAGGCGATTATCTCCCAGCTTCCACGCACGGCGCCGCGGCAGGTCCTGGAAGAGATCGCCGACGAGCTCGAACAGCTTTGGGCTGAAGATACGTGACGCATTGGAATCATTCGTAAAAACACAGAATCTGAACGCCAATGAGTCCCGAATCTGAACGCCACATACAGAATTCAAACCCAGACTCTAAATCTGAATCTGAATACGGCTTAGGAAATAAAGATGAAGTGAGCGGCAACGCTGCGGAAACCGACAACGTACGCAGCCTGCCAAGACGCGAGCTACCGTTGGGGATCGTGCTGGACGCCTGCCCGAACATGCTTTGGCTGGTGAAGGGCGGCGGCGGAATCCGCAACTGGCGGGAATTTCTGGCCGCCGCCGAAATTGCCCGGCCGGCCATGGGGATCAGCCCCAGCGCCTGGGAGGAGGCGCGAACGGCAATGGGCGAGCAGCAGGCCGCGATCGTGCTTGCGGCGATCTACCAGCGGCAGGAGCAGATCAACAGCGCCGGGGGTTATTTGCGCAGCCTGACGGAAAGGGCCAAGGACGGGAAATTCTCGGTCTGGCCGATGATCATGGCCCTTTTGCGCGCAAAACTCGACGCATCAAAGCTGGCGGGAGAGGGCGCCGACACGGCCGCGACAAAGTTTGAAACAGCCGGAAAGGTCATGCGCACAGAAAACAGGCTCGAAATCAGCGATGCGTTACGACGCAGCCTGGGCAAAGCCAGCCGGCGCCCGACGGAACGGGAATGATTGTGTCCTGGCCGACGGGCGGACCGCAAGATCGCAGATCGGCCGCGGCACGATGGCGATCTTAGAGTCGGCCGCCACTGCTGAGGGAAGCTCAGTCCATTTGAGCGCTCGCCATCCAACCGGGGTTCTTCATCAAACGCAGTGCCGACGCGTTGAGACTAAACAATCACGCGTGCCGCTCGTCCTAGCTGCCGCTCAGCGTCGTTGTAGTAGCGCGAGGCCTGTTGAACGGAGCGGTGCTGCGATTGTTGCATGGCCTCGGGCGAGGGGAATGCCGCGGCGGGCGGTCTCTGTAAGGTAGCCGGAACGCAGGCCGTGTGCGGAAAACTGTCGCCGGATCGAGCCCGGCCTCGGCAATGCGGCGCTTCAGGATCAAATTGACCGCCTGCGGAGTCATCGCTCGACGGTCGCGGTTGCCCCACCGATCGACGCCGCGAAACACGGCGCCTTCAGTGATTTTCGCGCGCGCCAGCCACTCCCGCAGCGCCGTGACCGGCCGACCGACTAGAAGCACAACGGCGTCCATATCGGCTTCGGTGGTCTTGGTGCGGCCGAGCTGAATTGTTGTGCAGGGCAGTTTCGGCCCGTCTGGCTCTTTCGGATCGACCGGCACGGGATCTTGGTCGACCAGTTGCTCGACTCGCAGCGAAGAAACCTCGCTGCGGCGGCGGCCGCCTGAGGCAAACGCCGTGAGCAAAAGAGCGCGGTCGCGGACGTCGACCAGGCGATCGCCGGCGCAGGCTTTCAGCAACGCAGCCACAATGTCCGCCGTTACCGCTTTTTTGCTCTTGCGACCGCGCGGCCGGGCGCTGGCGCGCACCGCCAGCTTTGTCGCGCTCTGCAGCCCCGGCGCATTGAATTTTCCTGTCAGACCACGCCATTTGGTTAGCGTCGACCAGCTCGACAGTCGCCGGCGCACGGTGTTTGGGGCGTGTGGGCCGTCGACACGCAACAACCCACGTTCTTTGAGGGTGGAGGTCACCTCGGCCGGCATGCCGTGCGTGGACAAGAGCTCGCGTTTGGCCGGGTCCCAGAGATGATGCCCGACGAATTTGATCAACAACGCTTCGGGCGCCGGCCAGGGCAGGGGCTGTCCAGTGGCAGCCTGGCACCAGGCCTCGAGATAGCCGAGATCGGAGGCCAGCGCCCGCAGCGAATTCTCGCCGATGCCCTCTTTCGCAAGATGGCGGAGCGTCTCGACGTCGTCGTCGGAGAGAATTTCGGCCAAAAAGTCGCGGCGGTCGAACGGCAGCACGGAATCCAGCGCATCGAGCGCCTCGGCCCGGCGGGTGACAAGATCGCGTCGATCTCGACCGGGCGATGGGGCAGGGGAGGATTTCGGCATGATTTGGCCCTTCGGCGCGCGCTTCAAGGCCTTTGCGGCCGTGATTTGCGACGATTCTAGCGATTCCGGTGCGCTGAGATCAATCACTATCGATAAGAGGTCATTATCGATAGTGACAAATGCGCCAGAGAAAATCCCCTGCAAGTCAACTTAACATGCCAGATAGCTTGACTATCGCGAATCAGCCATCATGAAAACAATGGCTTACGACATCGGTCTTTTGTCCCTCGACGACCCTCATCGCGCCTGTCGCGAAGGCGACCGAGGTTTTGGTCCGCCTCGACGAGCGACTGGCGCGCTCGCCGGTCCGCGACGGTTTTGTCGAGCGCCAGAATTTTGCCGATGCGGCCGCCGCGCTGTGGCTCGAGGGCGAGCTCGTCCATCTCGAAGACCTCGTCCTGCATGACGCCCACATGGACGTCCGCTCCCCGACCCATGAGCTTACCCGGGCGCACGCGGTGCTGCGAACCCGCCGGCGAATTTTTGCGCAAAAGCCGGACTGGGCGCTCAGCCGCGACGGTTTTTTGGCCCTGACCGGCCGCGGCGGCGCCATGCCGGCGGCGGGACAAAAAAGCCGGGAAGGGGAGGGGACTCGGAGCCAGCTGCCGTTGAAGCCGATGTTCGGGATGACGCTGAGGACGATCTTCTGGCTGAGGAATTTGCCGAGATCGATGCTGTCCTGGCACGCTCATCGAAGATTCTTGGCGGCGCCGACGTGACGCCGGCGAGGCCGCCGCGTGACCGGACGGAGCGGCACGGACCTGATCTACGACCTCGACTGGAACGAGGAAGAACGGCTGGCCGAATGGCAGGCCGTGCTCGCCGAGACGCGGGAGCTGCCGGCGGTACTGCGCGCGGCGATCCTGCTCGAAGCCTGGTCCGACATCGAGGTGCTGCAGCATGCCACCTGGCTCGGGCCACTGCTGGTGGCCGCGCTGCTGCGGCAGGAGGGTCTTGCCGCCAACCATCTCGCCAGCCTGCATCTCGGCGCCAAAAACATTCCGCGGGAGCGGCGGCGGGCGCGCAATCGCCCGCGATCGGTTGTTGGCTTTTGTCGACGCCATCCAGGACGCAGCGCTGGCCGGCTTGAAGGAGCACGATCGGCTGGTGATGGCGAAAAGCCAGATGGAGCGGCGGCTGCGTGAGCGCCGCGCCAGCTCAAAACTGTCCGACCTGGTCGAATTGGTGCTCTCGCGGCCGATCGTCTCGACCGGCATGATCCAGGACGCGCTAAAGGTGACAAAACAGGGGGCGCTCAATCTCGTCGGCGAGCTCGGCCTGCGCGAGATGACGGGCAGGGGAAGGTTTCGCGCGTGGGGGTTGATTTGAGGCGAGCGTCGTGAGGGCCTTCCTGTCGCACTTTGGTCTCGACACGTTGCGCGACCTGCCCCGATTTCGAGGCGCTCAAGGATGCCGGACTGCTCAGCAAGGAGAAGCTGCTCGCTGCGGACTTGCTCCTCTCCCCCTCACTCGGCGTGAAGCCTCAGGACGTCGTCGAAGCCAATCTTGCGGTTCAGATGGCAGCAATCCATGCCGCCACGATGAAGTCTGCTGCGGGGCTCGCAGGCTCAAAAACCTGGGAATCGTGGGATCGGCAGGAACGTGCGCTCAATCGGCTAACTCGCACCTTTGCCGCGCAAGTCGAGGCCCTGAAGCGCTACCGCAGCAAAGGCGAGCAGCGCGTGTATGTCGAGCGTGTCAACGTTGGCGAGCGTGGACAGGCCATCGTCGGCAATGTCGGCGGCGGGGGTGGGGTGGCAGGTCCGTTCAAAAATGCCAACTAATCCCATGGACAAGGCTCACGCTGCCCCACGATGCGCTGCCAAAAGCAAGCGCACTCACAACCGCTGCAAAGCCCCTGCTATGAAAGGCAAGCAAGTCTGCCGAGCACACGGCGCACATGCGGGTGCTCCTCGCGGGGCCGCTCACGGCCAGTACAAGCACGGCAGGTTCACTTGCGAGGCTAGCCCGCAGGCGGGTGCGGGAGCTGATCCGGGAGGTGCGGGATGCGTTGGCCTGATTTAGTAGACGACCTTGCAGACGGAAGACGCAAATCCTCACCAATCCTTGAAGGTCGGTTCGGTACAACCACCGCATATCCAAGGAAATGTCCAATCAGCAGTCAGCTTTGCGCTGTCGGGTAGGTACTTGCTCCAAGCATCTGCCCTGACCGGGTTGATTGACTGCCAAATGACATCAAATGTACCAGAAGCACCGACCTTTCCAATCATGAAGGCTTGGAAAGGTGATGATTGGTGTTCATCACCTCCTCGAAGCCGCGCCGGGTGAAGACGCGGACACCGCTCTGGTCGACTACGAGCTGGACGCGCAGCCGTCGAACTTGACCTCGGTCAGCCAGTCGCCAGAAGCCGGCGGGTTGGCGACCAGCGTCGGCACGCGGCAGGTCCACACATTTCCCCGCCCGTGCGTCCGACTGAGCGGGGGTGTAATGTCCAGCCGGACGCCGATCGGAACCCCTCACACCGCTGGCGAGATCGTCAAAAGGCGGCATGCAACGCTCCTATCCCGTTGGGCAGAGCGTGTTCGTCTCTCTCAGTCGCTGAGCCCGAAAACAGTGGGCGATATGCCACCATACCACCGATCCGTATCGGACCTTGCATGCCAAATATATTTTGTTCTCAATAGATGAGCCCGCGCCTAGTAAGAAAAAGCCGCACTAACCGGGGTGTGTTGGCTGCGCGGCTCTCCCTCAATTCGACCGCAACCTTGGGAGTGTCACAATCGACGCCGTGTAGGCGGCGGACGCACTTAGATTCTCCTGGCCGAGACAACACAAGCGGCATTTCGCGTCATGCCCCTGTCCGCCCCTCGCCTTGGCGACCAAGTTCGAGGTCGAATTCGCCATCACACGGTAACCCGCTGGCCGGTGCCATGTAGTTGGTTGAACCGGGCTAACGGACATTAGCGTGAGGCGCTCTCAGTCCGGATCATTTGTCATCTTCTCGTCAAAGGTATCTGGCAAGGTAGGTCTCCAGGTCCCCCAAGAGGAGGTCTGGCGGTTCGGACGCACCTCCCGCGCCCGCCGCCGTCCTTTTCCTTCAAAGCTAAGGTCGCCATGATGGATCAGCGCGAAGCTACTCTCGATGAGCTGTTGAACGAACCGACTATCCGGAAAGTCATGGCGCGCGACGGCGTTCGGGCCAGCGACATTCGCCGACTTATGCAGCAGGCCAGGATCCGGAGAACGCTCGGATCGGGATTTGGACCGGTTGGTCCTGTGCTGACCACCCCTGTGCGTCGCGACAGTATTGGCGACAGTTGGTCAGTCTGAACTCCGTCTTTGGCAGCGCTCGACCGTTCCCTAGCCGGGTCCCGTCCTGCGGGGCGAGGCCCGCCTCAGCTCGGCTGGACACGAGGCGAGATGTGGAAATCCCCTCGAAGGCCAGTTTCCACATTGATCGCCATGCGTCTTACGCTTTTTACGGTGCGGCGAGTTGGGCAAATAGTCGAGCATCCACAGTATCAAACCATGGCAGCTGGATATCAGAGGGGATTACTCACCTCGACGAGGTTCAGAGTCCGGATCCCTGAAATAGACTGAAAGTATCTTGCCAACAGCTCCCGCTTTTTCGGCGGGACCCTCAACAATCTCGATGTCATTCGATCGAAGGTGTTCGACGACTTCAGAGATGGGGGTGTCCGTCAACACACAGAAATTCCCGCTGCCAGGCACAGTGCGTTTAGCAAGATTTGGAGACGACTGCACATCCTGGAGGCTGATTTTGTTCGATCCGAAATGCATGGACCATTTGCCCGGCCGCTCCTCACACGCACGCATTCCGAGGATTCGCTTATAGAAGCTTAGCGTCTCATGGACGTCTCGTACACAGAGAACGATGTGGTCCAGTCCGAGTATGTTCATCGTCCTTTACTCTATCACCACAATCGTCATCCGACCGTATCGAACAATCGCAAGGGACTAAACCGGCGCCTCGACAGGTAACGAAATCCCTTCCACTGCAATGATCCGCGTGACAGCTGAGTTCTTGCGGATTTCCTTCAGAGGCGCGTATTCGGGAGAGTCATACCAAGTCAGAAGCGCGGACATGTCTGGGAACTCGACTATCACAAGACGATGCGGCTCCCAGTCTCCTTCCAGAACCTGACTTGCGCCGCCACGGGCGAGATACTTGCCCCCAAAAATCTCTTCGGTCGCGGCAACTTTCAGCACGTACTCCCGAAAAACCTCGCTGTTCGTGACGTTAACGTCTGCGATCAAATACGCCGCCATCGTCGTTGTCCTCACCTCAGACCGCGGATCTCGCCGAGCGCGTTGCATCGTGGATCTAGCCGCCATGAAAACTCAAAAGCGCATTCGTGCTGTATTTCACAAAGCACTTTTCCCGCTCTCTCTACTCCTTGCCGAAGCGTGAGTTAACATCGCGCTCATGGAATGAGCGAACCAGGCGAGCCATCAATTCCAACAACGATTGAAGGTCTCTATCAACCTCGGGCAACCGAAGGCATATCGATCCAGCACCCTGCAACGCGGTCCCTCCTTGCATTGCGGCCGTCTCGGATAGAATGAAATCAAGTTTACTCACACTCGACAGTCCGGAATTCCGGAAAATCAGCAGCCTGCAATGGAGCGAATCCTATGGCGGTCGTCCACGCAACGGCGAGGATCTGCCGGCAGACACTCGATGCTTTGGATTAAACACACGCGCCCGACTGGCGATGAGCCGTTTGGTCGGGTGCTTGACGTTGCAACGCCATGTTGATGATCGCCCCGATCTGGCTGTAGGAGGCTTCGATGTCCGACAACGCGACCCTCATGATCCGCGAGCTGAATGACCGCGTTCGCACCAAGCTCGATGGCGGGCGCCTGGTGTTCGCCGGCGAGCTGGCGAAGGCGATGAAGACGGTGCTCGAGAAGGCGTTGCTCGAGGCCATGCACTTCATCGCTTTCACCGCGGCCAACGATCCCGATGGCGAGCACGACTTCGGCGAATTCATTCTCGACGGGCGTGATGTGTTCTGGAAGATCTACTACTACGACAACACCATGGAGCGCAGCTCGGAAAACCCGGCCGATCCGATGCTGACCACGCGGGTGCTCACCATCTCATACGCCGAGGATTATGAAGGTGATCCAGTCTATGCCCGGAGCTGGAAAAGCCGGTGACACGAGCGTGAGCACACCCGCACCACTCTTTGTGAGCGTGCCCGTTCCGCTGATGACCCCGGTATAGGTGAGCGCATTGCTGCGGTTGAAGATCAAGAGCATCGTTGTTGACGATGTTGCCGGCGATGCTGCCCGCAGTGCCGCCATTGCCTATCGACAAAGTACCGGCGGTGATCGTGGTGCCGCCGGTATAGGTGTTCGCTCCCGTGAGTACCACAATGCCGGCGCCGGCCTTTGTCAGACCGCCAACTCCGCCCAGTGGCGAGGCTATTGTTCGCGGTGAAACCTGCAGCGACATCGACGGTCGGCGTTGTACCACCGAGCGTAAGTGATCCGCCCGTGACAGTATAGCCGGTGGTCGAGAACGACAGGTTGTGCACGACAATGGCGCCACCGAGCGTTACCGTGCCGGCTGTTCCAGCAAAGACGGCGTCGTCCAGTGAGGCATTGTTCCAGCTTTGAAGTCCGGAGCCGTTAAACCAGAATAGGGAAGATGTATTCCACGTGCCCGAGCCGCCGATACCCGGGGTAGCACCATTCGGGTCCCATTGAAGCGATGCCGCGAGCGCGGGTGGTGAACACGCGCTTGCCACCGCCAATGCGGTCGTGAATATTCGGCGTAACCTCCCCAAACCCGCTCCTACGCATGGCATTGTGGACGCATTTTTGCATTAACGCTGAACGCCAAACCACCTCAAAGCGTTACACACTTGCTCATCTACGTCTACAGGGACTTCCCTCCACAAATAATAAGTAACAATCTCCATATTTTCACCATACTCTTCCATATCCAAGTTATATTCTTATATATTTGGCTAATAATGCAGTAGATAACATTTCGTTTGATATGTTAGTTTGTGATTATTACATTGGGCTGCTATATTTTTTGTCGGTTTATGTTTCATAAGTTAAGAACCGTTCCTAACGTGACTTACAAAGAGTTCAACTCAAGGTCGTATTTTATTCAAAATTTCTGGAGCAAGTTGGTTCGCTTAAAAAAATCGTTTGTTGTACCGGCTGCGGTATTGTTGACGTGAAGTCATTCTAGTGAAGACTGTGGCACCGTTGCATCAATACCGTGAAACCAAATGTGGTGCGGGCAAAGGCGAGGATTTCATCCTCTACGCCATTCTCGATTTCATCGTCGACAACTACATGCCGGTGCTCAATTCGATCCAGGAAGAGGTTGACGCGATCGAGGACAAAGTCGCTGAGCAAGCCGATGACGGGAGCCGACATTGAGCGGCTCTACATGCTGCGCCGCGATCTCCTGCGTCTGCGCAACGCCGCCGATCCGCTGGTCGAAGTCTGTCGCCGCCTGACCGCGACCGACCTGCCACAGATACGCCCGGCAATGCACAATCTTTTCCGCGATGTCAGCGACCACATTCGCACGGTGCAGGAAAGGATCGACAATTTGCGCGAGGTGTTGGCCTTCGCCTTCGAGGCGAGCCTGCTTGTCGGCCAGAGTCAGGCGACGGCGATCACCAAGAAGCTGGCGTCATGGGCCGCAATTCTCGCCGTGCCGACTGCCGTTGCCGGGATTTACGGCATGAACTTCGAGAATATGCCAAGTTGAAGATGTCGTTGGGGTACTCGTGGCCTGCGCGGTGAGAGGTTCCGCAACAGGTCGAATGCCGTCGGGGAGCCTAGCGTCCTCCTAGAAGTCTCATTCAATCCGGAGTGGTCATTCCGCTTTCGACCACAACAGACATCGCATGCAGCGAGGCTGTACGTCGAGGTAGCGCCGCATCTTGGTCACTCAGGCCGATGCTGCTGTTTCCCCAAGCAGATGGGGTGAGCCAGATAATCAAACGCAGCGGCTGGTTGAGTTGATGGTGGCGAACGGCGTGCCGCAGCACGAGATCGCGCGGCTGCTTTCGATCGATCCGAAGACGCTTCGCCGTCGTTGCCGCAAGGATCTCGACCGGGGCCTGGCGCGCGCCGAGACGGAGATGGCGAGCAATGTCCTGCACATTGCTGCCGGCAGAGGCGCGCCTGCGCTGAGGGCGATCACGTACGCGCTGACTAATCGGTTCGGCTGGCAGCCGGTGCCGAAGCTGACGGCCAACTGATCGGCTCTATTGCGCGTCGTCGCCACCTGCGCGATCTCATCGTTGGTTGGATAGTACGGCGCCTTTCACCACCTCGAGCTTGGCGATCACGTTCTCGAGGATATCGCCGACGGTGTTGATGACGGTCCTCTGGGCGTCGAATACTTTCGTCTCGGCCGGATCCAGATTCCAGGTTTCGACCCTTTCGACGATGACGAATGCCGCGGTGAGCAGCGCTCGCGCGCGGCTGAGTTCATCCTGGACATCGACAAGCGTGGTAATGGTGGTGTCGGTCATGTCGCGAATTTCCTCCTTCGCGCTGTGGCAAGCACCGGGCCGGCGTTGGCGCGTCGGTCCGGACGCGGCCAGCCTACGACTTTGTAGGACGGCGGCAATTGCGCATTTCCCCGCATCGGCGCAAACATCCAGCACTTCAAGCTATAGGGCTGCACGATGCTCGCGCGTCCGCATTCGCCGCCAGATCCCCGCGTGCTGTCCCTCTGCGCCAAGTTCGGCATAGAAATTGTTCCGTCGAACGTCTTTCCCTATCCCGGCTCAACGAGAGCTGTCGGCACCATAAGCAGGTTGATCGACCACTACGGCGAAGGGCATGTGCGGCTCGTGATGCACATCCTGAGCAAAGGCCGGCGCAATCATGCCTTGATCAATCAAACCTCGCTGGTGGCCGTCTCCGGGCTATTGAGAGCGTGTCCGGACATTGTCGAGCACAACATGTCGGGGTTGCTCGATTCGCTCGACCGCGTTCCCTACGGGCCGCTGATGGACGTGGTGAGCGAACTAAGCGGTGAAATACACCAGGCGCATGCATTGGCCGCGTTGCTCTACATGCACGTCCGGGGGCTTCGGGAAGAGCCTCTTACCGTGAAGGATGCGCGCTACCTCGTCATGCACCGCGCGCGCGCCAGCGAGGCCGCGAAGGGCCGCGCCATGCGATAATACAGAACACTTCGCTCAAAAACTTGCGGTTTTTGCGAGGGGGTGAGGGTAGTAATTGCCGTCGCGCGGGAGGCTATTGCTCGCATCCCCGGAATCGGTTCGCTGATAATCTGTGGCCGATGCAGACGAGCGCACAACGGCGATGGGCCTGTTCACCTATGGCAAATCTCTCCACATCGCAGCGAGGCAACTAGTGGCGAATGGGTAGGATAACTGGCGACAAATTTCCGTATCTGATGGTCGTGAAAACCCGCCGCGAAGCCCGCCGAATCCTCAACAGCATCGCCATGCAGGCGGTCAGCGTCGAACAGGCTCTCAATGACTGACGAAGAGGCACTCAGGGAACTGCAGAAGGCGCTGAGTTACGAAAGACGTAACTGGGGATGGGAAACCAAGGTTCAAGCGCTGATGATCCGCCATTTCTACGGCGATGTCGAAAGCATGGCCAAGTACCACATGGGCTTGCTGCTGATGCGGCTTAACGCGAAGGGAAATCAATGACATGGAGTTGGCTGGGCAGTCACGCTGTCGTGATCTGGCGATCCGGGACGAATTCCGACCTGAAAGACGTTGACCTCGCAGAAACTGCCGGATCGAGGTGGCGGGGCGTCTGGCCCGCACCCGTTCCTCTACGCTCCACAGTGGTAACCCCTACACCCACTGTGGAAGCCTGCCGCAGGTTCGTGACCCGCTCTCACCTGCGGCAGGCACTCAACCCGACTGAAGCATTATGATGTTATGAGCGTTAGAATCATGGGCTTCATCATAATGATGGCGATGTTAGCCATCGGTGCCTTGATCGTATCGGGCAGCTACCCCTAAACGGCAAGGTGACGGTCCGGCCCCATGGCTACGACTACCCGATCACGGTAAGGGCCGAGCACCTCAGCCTGATAGCCAAGCGCGGCAAGCGCTAGGCGCGGAACACTTCGCGCAAGCGCCGGATTTACTCTGACCCCATACTGACCCCAAGCGGGTTGTGGTGAGTAAACGTCAGTAGGTCGCTGCCGGTAAATGCTTGGTTTTCTTGAGAGTTTTTGGTGAGCGCGGTGGGGACTCGAACCCACTACCTACTGATTAAAAGTCAATGGCGAGGAATGAACTCAAAAAGCGCATCAGTCTGGTCCGTACGAATTGCCAGAGGGTGGCGTCACGCACATTGCGGGCGCCTAACTTGTTGACCAGGTCGCGCAGTTCCGCTTTGTCGATGTCAAGGCTGGCGACGTCGAGCATTACGGGGCGGCGCAGAAAGAAACCTGCGGAGCGCGCGGCGAGGTCATCCAGGCCTCTCAGCCAGTCCTCGAAGGGCAACTCCGGGGTCAGAGCGAGGGCAAGGAAGGACCGCCCCTTGAGGCGGATAGGGCGGGGTTTTGTTAACATTGTGGTGATCTTGGTAAATTTTCGGTTGCTCAGATGTATCGATGGAATGGTTAACAGAGCGTTAACAAAAGCGATTTGATACGGTTGTGTTGATGAAGTTCGCAGGTTCGTGGGCGCAAAGGGGCCTTCGGGGAGTGACGGCTCTGTGACCCGTTGCAGTCGTTCCTCGCCATCTTCCATGTGTCGGAAGCGGGGGGAAAAGTTGCCGTTGGTTTCTCCCTACCTCGCCGGGATCGGCGGCAGGACTGGCACTATCTAGCCTGAACTATTCGAGGCCCGCACGACGCAGGCCATTGATATACCTTGAGCGGTCCTCAGTGCAGATCAGTGGATAGTATTTCTCGACCCAGGCGATGCTGAGGTTTGGCTGCAAACGTTTGCATTCAGCGAGGCCCTGTCGCGCGAGGTCTAGGTCGCCCGCGAGGCCCGCTGCTGCGGTGAGCGTGCGCCAGGCGGTGCCGTAGTCGGGTCGGAGCTGGACAGCGCGCCGCTCGGCGGCAACTGCTTCGTCATAGCGGTGTGCGACCAGATGGCATAGTCCCTCGGTTGAAAGATTTGCGGCCTGAAGGTAATCGCGCGGGCTCAATCGCGTGGCGATCTCCAACTGGCGATAACCTTCTTCCGCAAGCCCGGCGTACCCGTACGCGAGGGCTAACAAGACCCGCGCAATGGCGAAACTCGGGTTGCGCTGCAGCGCTTCGTTCAGCTCTTCAACCGCCGGTCCGGTGCGTCGCGCGAAGGTGAAAACATACCCTGCGGCCATGTGGGCCCATGGGTCTTCCGGATCGAGGTCGATCGCGCGTTGGGCGAGAGTCAGGCCATCGGAAATGCCGCGCTCGTGGTCCATGGTGCCGAGCAGCACCCGCGAGGCGAAGATGAAGGCCAGCAGGCAATGCGCCCGCGCGTAGCCGGGATCGAGTTCAATGGCCCGTTTCAGGAGATTGATGCCGGTGTCGTCTTTTTGGTAAACCCAAGTCCATATGTAGGGCATGGCCCTAACGACGCAGCCCCAGGCATCGAGGCTTTCCGTTGGCTTGCTCTGCAAACGAAGGTTGTCGGCAGCGTAGAGCTGCGGTTCGATCGCCGCAACAACGCTAGCCGTGATTTCGTCCTGCACCGCGAAAATATCAGAGGTGGGTCGGTCGTAGCGCTCTGCCCAGATGTGGTTGCCGCTAGCCGCGTCGATAAGCTGCCCGCTTACCCGCAGGCGCTCACCAGCCTTGCGGACGCTGCCTTCAAGTACGTAGCGAACACCAAGCTCGCGCGCGATCTCGCGGATGTTTGGAGCCTTGCCCTTATACGCGAAGGTCGAATTGCGGGCGATGACGAACAAGCCGCGGAGCTTTGACAACGCGGTGATGATGTCCTCGGCGATACCGTCGCCAAAATATTCCTGTTCCGGGTCGCCGCTCATGTTCTGGAACGCCAACACGGCAATCGAAGGCTTGTCGGGCAGCGCTAGTTTTCCACCTGACGGCGCGGGAACAATCGGCTCGCTCGCCGTGTACCGGCTCAAGGCCACTCGATAGGCTCGCACTGGCCGTGCAATGTTTTTGAGTTCCTTATCGCCGAGATCCTCGAATTCTTCCTTCAGCTTGTCGCGCACCTGCTCAAATGCCGCACCGGAAAGGTAAATCCCATTTGGTTCGGCAATCCCTTCGAGGCGGGCAGCAATGTTGACACCGTCGCCCATCAGGTCGCCATCGCTCTCCTCGACTATGTCGCCAATATGGATACCGACGCGGAACTCGATACGTCGCTCCGGTGGCAGGCCGGCATTGCGTTCGACCATACCGTTCTGCACCTCGATCGCGCACCGCACCGCGTCGACCACGCTGCGGAACTCGACGAGGGCTCCATCTCCAGTGCGTTTCACCACGCGTCCGGCGTGAACAGAGATGGTAGGATCAATGAGGTCGCTGCGAAGCGCCCGGAGTCGCGCGAGCGTCCGATCTTCGTCCGACCCAGCCAGCCGGCTGTATCCGACGACATCGGCGGCCAGGATCGCCGCAAGCTTACGGGTCTCACTCACCTTGCCCCTCCTTCGCTATCCGACATAGCACAGACTCAGGGGCAGGGCCGCTTCATTTAGAACGGCGGAACATCGCGGCGACGTTGGGCACTCCGGGTCTTCCATTGACCGGACAGCCGCTTCGGTCCGAAGTGCGACATTGCCGGCGATTGATAGAAGGCTCGAAATGGCGCAACGTCGGCCATCCTGCGTGTCGGTGGTAAATGTCCGCTTTCAGGGGGCGGCAGAGCGGACTTCAACGGCCGATATGCGGCGCAAAGCGGTCGTTCAATAGGCGTGGCGACAACGACTGGAATGGGTCAAGTCGCGACAATGCCGACGCCAAGCAGAATGTCCGCTTTTGAAGCTTCGCGGCCCGAAGCTGCCGGTCTGCTCTCGGCCCATTAGCAGTCGTCGCGACGCCGAGAACGGAGCGGCCGGAATTGGGCCGGAAGCACTCCGTCTGGTATTGGATCAGAAATCGGATAAGCTGACGTTCGAGGGCCATCCCAGTTTTGACCGGTTTGTGCGCCCTGGAGCGCCGGATTATTTCCGCGACGACGCCGCCAATCGGCATGCAAAATTTTGCAAGCCGTTTGACAAACCGGCAAGATCACCTCCGGAAAGTCAATTCCGTAATGTCGCTACATACTCTTCGAGCACCTTGATGGCTTCGGCGCGGCCGGCGCCCTCCAGGGTGGCAACGTCAATCTCAAGGCGCAGCCCCTTCTGGACATGGCGAACCACTCCCGCGGAACTTGGCTGATCGTCCCGAATGCCAAGCACCCGATACGATTGTATCGGATGCGAAAAGCCTTTGATGGTCAGCGGGGGCAGCTCTTCAGTCTCTATATCGTCCTTGACGAGCGCGTAGGTTTCGTGCGCCAGCAGAATGCCCCCCAGATCGGCATGTGCCTGAAGGCGCGAGGCAAGATTTACTTCGCCGCCAATAATCGTATAGTCCATCCGAGCCTCACTGCCGAAATTGCCAACAGTGCAGTATCCCGTGTTGATGCCCATGCGCAGATGGAACGGCAGTTCGGCACCTGCGTCGGCCCATTCCGCGTGCAGCCCCTGCATCCGCCTCTGCATCGCGATCGCCATTCTGACGCATGCAAGCGCATCTTCCTTGGTACCCTTTGACTCCGGATCGCCGAAAAATGCCAGGATGGCGTCTCCAATGTACTTGTCGACCGTTGCGCCGTGCTCCAGTGCGATCTTCGTCATTTCGGTCAGGTAATGATTGAGCAATTCAGTCAATTCTTCTGATTCAAGCTTGTCGGTCGTAGCGGTAAAATCAGCGATGTCGGAAAAGAACACCGTGAGCTTCTTTCGCTTCGATGAGATCTCGACATTCTGCCTGCCCGAGAAGATGGACGCATAAACCTGCGGAGAAAGATATTTCGACAGCTTGCTCGACAAGGATTCGAGCATCCGGTTTTGCTCACCTACGCGTTTGCTCGCTTCCTCTGCCTGATGCTTGGCAGTCCCCGTTGCCGTGTGCAGCCGGGCGTTCTCCAATGCGATCGAGGCGAGTTGTCCGAAGCGCTTCAACAGCTCGACCTCTTCCTCACCGAATTCGAGAGCGGAGGCGTCGTCATACGCAATTCCGAGCACGCCAACGACCATCTCGCCAGACTTGAGTGGCACGCCCATGATTGCCCTGATAGTCACGTCCAGCTGAGCCGCGGCGGCGGCGCGCCCGGACCAGTTTTGATAATCATTGATCAGAAGCGCTTCGCCTGTATGCCAAACCGCACCGGCCACTCCCTCACTCCTGCTTAGCTTCTGTCCAATGTGGGTTGTGTACACGCCCACCCCGACCATGCGTTCGAGAGCCTCACCCGACTCGTCAACGAGATAAACGTAGCCATGCTCGGTTCCGAGCAATTGCGCAGCTCGGGCCGTGAGGTCCGATAAAAGTTCTGCGAGGTCCAGCCTGGCGATAAGGCCGAGCGACGTGTCGTGCAAGGCACCGAGATAGTCGTTTTGACGGCGAAATCGCCTCGCCAGATTCTCCTGCTCCTTGCGACGGTTCTCCAGATCTCCGAGATTCGCACCCAGCTGCACGGTCATGCTGTTGAACGTCGTTGCCAGTGTTCCGATCTCGTCTCCAGAATTCGATCTGCGCGCGCGCTGCAAGATCGCCCCTGCGCACCCGATCAGCCACACTCGTCAGTCGCTGCACGGGACCGGCAATGCTCTCTCGAAATATCAAGCCAAGGAGCAACCCCAGCAGGACCGCCGCTGCGCCGACGGAAAGTATTATCTTTTGTGCTCCTTCGAGCTGGTCCCTCCCGCTCCCAAGATCGATCTGCAGGCGCCGCTGCTCCTGCGTGGCAACCTTGTCCAATAGTGCAAGCATTCGTTCGGCGATCGGGACAGCTTGCGTGCGGAAAAGATAAAGATCCTCACGGGCATGCTCGCCTTCCACCGCATCGAACATTCGGGCCGGAAGCTCCAGGAAAGCGGTTCGGCTTTTGGAAATCTTTTGGATCAATGCATTCTGGTTGGGCGAGAGTACTGTGCTGCTCTTGGCGATGTCGGACCATGCCGCTTCGTTGATGGTCAGGTTGGCTTCGTACTCGTATTTGAAACTTTCCCTTCCGGTCGTCACGTAACCGCGCAATCCGGCCACCATCGCGTAAAAGGAACTTTGAAACGACGCGACATGAACAAGAAGCGCCGTGTTTGCTGGGCTTGGCTCCTTGTTTTGCTGGGCCAGCATCACCGCCTTGGCCGACGCCACGATATTGCCGATGAGCGGGTTGGCGTCCATCACAAGAATCTTGAGCGCCGGCTCCCTGCGCAACTGGTCATTGCGCAGTTCGAAGAGTTGCTCCGGCAGGGGTTGCCATGCCGAGAATTGCTCGCCGATCTCCTGCATGCCCAACTCAGCACTGCTGCCCGCGGTGGTGGCCACCGACTTGCCTTTTGCGCGCAAGAGAGCTTCAAGCTCATGCATGTCAGACAGGAACGCTTCATTGGCCGAGCGGTAGCCGTCCCGATAGGATTCATCGCCCAGGGCCAGATAGCCTCTGACTTCGCCCAGCATGCGCAGCAGATTCGCTTGCGCGCGTGCCGATGCCACCGCGCTCGGTGCGCTCAGATTGGTGGTTCTGTTTATGTTGAGGACGGCTTCTATGCTGCCCAGATAGTTCAACCCGACAACGAGCAACATCAGCGCAACAAGAATGCCGAAGCCGACCGTCAGCTTGCCGCCGATGTTGAGGCGTCGCAAAGCCGGCGCGACAGCCTTGGTCATCTTCTGCCACGGGACCAGGTACAACCGGTGACTTCCTGAAATCACCGGTCCCTCGGACGCCATTCCCTATCCCCTGCGGTGCCGCGGCTCACTTCTTGCGATGCCACTTCGCAATATTCCAGGTTTCGGCATCCCAGGGCGTGGGGTCGTAGCCGACAATATCGTTGCGCAGGCCGGACGTGTACGACCATTCGACCAGCGGAATGACCGCGGCGTCACTGATCAGCAGATCGTTCATCGCCACGAAAAGCTCGCTGCGTTTTTCCGGGTCGACCTCGGTCGCCGACGCCTGGTACAGCGCATCGTAGTCAGCGTTGCAATAGCGCGCCCAATTCGACCCCGACCAATTGTTCTGCTTCTGGGCAGCTTCGGCGCAGGTCCAGCCGATCATGTAGCTGCCGGGGTCGGGACTTTTGTTTCCGTAGGCAAATTCCTCGATGTCGGAATAAAAATGCCGCCTGGTATTCGTGCTATCGGAAGCTGATCCGAGGAAAATGCTGGAATCGATCAGCTTGTTTTCGACCCGAACTCCGATCGAGGCGAAGTCTGACTTGACGATATCCTGGGTTGCCTCGCGCACGACTGTTGACCGAGGTCTGAAACACCAGTGTCAGCGGGACGCCGTCCTTGTCGCGAATCGTGTCGCCGTCGCTGTCCCGCCAGCCGGCCTCATCGAGCAGCGCGCGAGCCTTGTCCAGATTGAATTCCCATTTGGTATTTTGCGAAACGAAGGCCGCCGGTGCCACCAGGAGGTTGGCCGTGGCGCGGCCGGTTCTGCCGTAAAGCTCGGCAACTTTCTCGCGGTCGACCGCGGCGGCCAGCGCCTGTCGAACGCGCCTGTCAGTCAAAATCGGATGAGGAAACTGCGTGCTCGAGCGCTCGCCATCGGCCGTCTCCTTTCCGGGATCCGTGAAGTTGAGCATGATGCGTTCGACATAGGACCCCCAATACAAGGGGACACTGCCGACGCCCTTGGTTTCGAGCCTTTGAAGTTCAGCCTCACCCACCTGGAGGTTCCAGGCATAGTCGATGATCCCTTCGCTCAGTACCGCCTTGGCTGCGGTTCCGGCGTCGCCACCGCCCTGGAGCGTGACCTCCTTGAACGTCAAGCTGTCACGATCGCGATATTCGGGATTCGGTTCGAAGATGATCTTGACCGTGTTGACGACGTCTTCGCCAATGAGAAGAACATCCTCCGTGCGGAATTCCTTGAGACGGTAGGGCCCTGTTCCTATCGGTGCCAAATTGACCGGAGCGTTCGCGGCGTCCTTGTTGTTGTATGGAGCAAATACGTGTTCCGGGATGATCATCCCCTGCACGCCGACAAACGGGAGCGACCATGCGGGATTGACGTTCTTGAAGGTGACCTTCACCGTCAGGTCGTCAAGCGCTTCGACCTTCTCGACCGACTTGTACGACCCGGCGCTCGACGAACCTACGTCCTTGTTGATGATATAGGCGTAAGTGAACAGGACATCCTTCGCCGTGAAGGGTACGCCGTCGGACCATTTGACATCCGGCCTGAGCTTCCAGGTCACCGACCTGCCGTCGGGAGGCGACCTGGCCATTCTCGAGCGACGGAATTTCGGCGGCCAGAAAGGGAACCAGTTTGCCCTCGATGTCGAAACTCGCCAGCGGCTCATAGACGATGCGGCTGGCAGTCTGATCCTTGATGCCGGGTGCCATATGAGGGTTGAGGGTGCTCGGCGCTTGCCACAACAACAATCTCAACGTTTCGTTGCTCAACTCCGCCGGCAGCGCATGTTGGGGGACATTGACCAGCAGAGCCGCGACTATAGCCAAGAACAAGGCGCGTATCGAATTCAACGCGTGCGGCGACGCCACCCGCCGCTGCGAAGCTTCTTGCATCTGCTCCTCCCACCCTAATGTACTTCCAGCCGCAGTTCTGAAGCCGCCTGCATGCCCCTTCGTTACTCCCCCACGACGCAAGTTGATCCCAATGTGAGCTCTTGGCAACATCAATTGAGGCTGCACCTGAAGCCCACTCGCTAGTTCGAAAGAGCCTACCACACAGGTGCGGTCGGAATGATGCTCGCTGTTCGAGTAAGCCATCCTCACGGAACGATCATCGCAATCTCGGACGGCGATCCGGCTACGGGAATTGCGGCTCTCCGATCGAAGGCGATAGTTCGCCGGCAAGAGGAAGAATGGCAGCTAATGGTGAATTGACTGCTATGCGGCGCAAAGCAGTCCCTTACAAAGCCCGGCGAGAATGTCCGGAGTGCGCCGCATGTCGGCCGTAGACGTGATTTTGCTGTTGCCCAATAGCAGACGTTGCCGGAGATCATCTTGCACATCGTAGTTGCGCCAGTTCCAGCCGTTCTGCCCCGCCGGAACGATGACGGTTGTCGCGAGCATACTAACCCTTACGGTGATGGCCGATATCTACGGCGAGAGGATATGGACCGTCGTCGTGTCAATATGCGCCATTGTGGCCAGAGCGTTGAATACAGCGCTCGACCAGAGCCGATCTTTCGCACGGCCAAAGTCAGCAGGTGAATGGGTCTCCTGCTCTGGCTGATCCCTAGGTGGTTAGTTCCTTCAACGTAATCGAGTACCGGAATGTATCTGGATCGAGACAGTCGAGGCGCTGCGACGCCGTCTCGGCCTGCGGATACATCAGGAAGCCGAGCTTCGGCCCCATGGATCCTGGCAGCGCAATGTCATGGGCCATGTTGTAGGCCAGCCAGTTGGTCTCCCATGCTCCGAACAGCGCCTTGCGTGCGTTCACGACCTTTGCGTCATCAACGGAAAGATTGCCCGATGGCCCTTCCAGCATGA
>CAWIWT010000040.1:0-108708 GCA_963839725.1 uncultured Alphaproteobacteria bacterium
TGCCCGTACGCCCTGGCTGAATCATTCGTGGCACGCAACCCTCTATCTCGATGCTCGCGGCTTCACGACCGGGCTCGTTCCGGATGGACCCGGCGGGATCGAGCTGAGCCTCGACCTGATCGATCACCAACTGGTTGGAATGGCCACCAACGGACTTACCGCTCGAACGCCGCTCAGGCCGATGCCGGTCGCCACTTTCCACGCTGGCGTTTTGGACCTCATTCGGAAACTCGGTGGAAAACCCGAATTCAACGGCAGGCCGAACGAGATTCCTGACGCCATTCCTTTCGCCCAGGATCGGGCCGAGCGGCCCTATGATGCGGATGCTGTAAACCGATTCTTCCAGGCATCTGTGGCAGTGACGACGGTGCTCCAAACCTTCCGCACCGGATATCTCGGCAAAGTCAGTCCGGTGCATCTCTTCTGGGGGAGCTTTGACCTCGCAGTGACACGCTTTTCGGGCCGACCAGCCCCGTTGCACCCTGGAGGCATCCCTTCCCTGTCTGACGAAATCACCCGCGAGGCCTATAGTCACGAAGTTTCGTCAGCCGGCTTTTGGCCGGGCGGAGGAGCGGTCGATTTTCCCGTTTTCTATTCCTACGCCTATCCGACCCCTATTGGCTTCGCTGACGCCAAGATTTCGCCCGATTCTGCCTATTATGACAAGAGCCTCGGGGAGTTTCTGTTGCCCTATGAAGACGTTCGCCGCGCCGCCGATCCGGAAGCCCGGCTCTTGAGCTTTCTGGAGAGCAGCTATCGTTCAGCGGCCGACCTCGCCGATTGGGATCCTGCGCTCGAATGTGTAATCGGCCAGCCTCGACAGCCCCGGCCCCTGTAGGCCCTCTCCGCTGCTGGATGGCCGCGTACCCCGGGTCATCCGACGCTCGAATGCTAGGCACAAACAGGAGCGTCACGAACGACAAAGTGCAGCCTTGCGGTTCGCCCAACAACTTTCATATTCGTGATCAATGCGCATTTTGGTGTGGACAGCGGCGAGGTCGGGGTCAGCGGCGCGCATTCGGCGCCGTGCGCATTTCCCCAACGTGAGGTAGCAGCATGTCCAAGGTGAATATTGCTGTCATCATCGGCTCCACGCGCGACTCGCGCTTTGGGCCGAAGCCCGCCCAATGGATCTTCGAACTCGCCCGGAAACGGGAAGAGCTCGATGTCGAGCTGGTCGACCTGAAGGAGTTCGACCTGCCATTCTTTAACGAAAAGGCGACCAATCTCTGGGTGCCGAGCGAGGATCCGAAGGCCATCGCCTGGCAGAGGAAGGTCGGCCAATTCGACGGCTATATCGTGTAACCCCGGAATACAACCGTTCCATGCCGGCCTCTCTCAAGAACGCATTCGACCAGGCGTACAATGAGTGGAACAAGAAACCGATCGGGTTCGTGGGCTATGGCGTGGTCGGCGCGGCTCGCACCATCGAGCACGCCCGCACCAGCGCGACCGAGCTTCATATGGTCAATCTGCGCTCGGCCGTGCACATCGGCGGCTCGGAGTTCTACAAAGTTCATCCCGGCATGGGCAACCAGCCGCTTTCGTCGATTGAGGAGGCGATACTGCCTTCGGCCAAGGACCTGCTTGACCAGCTGATCTGGTGGGGCGAGGCGACCAAGGCCAAACGCGCAGAGACCAGCGTGGGGTGAACGTCAGCCGAGGCGCAGCGAAATGAGTTCGGTGCGTTGCCAGCGGTTGGCTGCGTTGCCACCGGCCGCGCGAACACTGAGGGGTTGTAGGTTGGGAGAATGAAGGTCAGCTCCATGAACGAGCGCAACCAGAAAACGCGGCCGGTAACATACCTTACAGGCGCGATACCTGTTCGGCGCTGCATCTCTAAGCCAGATTATGGGGAAATATCGGCTCGCCCGCGCGCCATGGGTCAACCATTCGTGGCAATATCCCAGTGCTCGGAGCCTCGTGCTTGCCGAGATACGAAGCGGCGATCTACGATGACGTCGCCGACGATTGGTCCTCAAGCGGTAACCAAAATCTACGACGTTGCCATGCTGCTTAGAGCGTCATGCCGTCATACGCTTTGGTTTCGAGCCGCGCTGTCGCAATTCAGACCTGACCCCAATCGAGACGTCTCGTCCACGATCTCGGATGTCTCGATCGCCTCTACCTAACCGAAGTTGGATTTGATGGTTGAACGCTCAGGAAGTGTTGCTGCATCTGCCTACGGCTCCTAACACGATGGGGCGCTCTGAAAGGCCATTATTTGGGCCGCTGCTGGCAGAATCAACGTCAGCGTCGCAGCGTTGATCAGGGCAAGGAGAGAGATGTTCGACTTGACCGAGTTCACTGCTTTTCAATAAACGGGACGATCAGGTCGATCGCCTGCTGCGGCTGTTCCTCCATTATCCAGTGACCGGAGTTGTTGATAACCGCCCCTCGGACGTTCGTTGCGGCAAAGCCGATCTCGGTTGCCAGGCCAGCTCCGTAGGAATGATCGCCGCCGATCGCGAGCACCGGCAATGTCAGCTTGCCGATTTTTGCGAGCAGCGCTTGGTTGTCGAGAGCATCCTGCGCGAACGCGGCGAACTGGCCGCTGAAGGCGTTATGAATTGCGCCTGGCATCGCATAGATTTCGGCATAGTGGTTGCGCGTCTGCTCATCGATCCCGTCCGGATTGGCGGACAATTCATTGTAGAAGCGGTCAAGCAGGATACGCTCCCGCCCGGCGACAAGCCGCTCGGTGTCCGGACCTCTGAAATTGAAGTGCCAGGTTGTGGGATTCTTAAGCTGATCATCCCAATGGCCGATGCCCGGCAATGGCGCGTCCATGACCACCCATGTCCTCACCCGGCCGGGGTACTGAGCGGCAAGGGCATAGCCCACCATGTTTCCAATGTCATGAGTGACGAGATCGACCTCCTGGACGCCAAGCCTGTCAATAATGGCAGCGAGGTCTCGGGCTTGGGCTGCCTTTTCATAACCAGTCTCGGGATGCGAAGAGAGGCCCATGCCCCGGAGGTCGGGCACGAGGACAGTGTGATCCTTCACCAACATTTCGGCCAACGGCTCCCACATGTCGCCCGTATCCCCGAAGCCATGCAACAGCAGAACCGCCGGCCCGTGGCCGCCAACGCGGACGTACTGAGTACCTCCGCTCACCGGCATTTGCTGCGCCTGGAAGCTGGACGGGAATGGTTTCACGTCCGCCTCTGCCGGCGCGGCGCGGCAAACGTGATGCATAAGGCCGCCAATACAGACAAGCGCATGGTGCCCGAGCCTTTCCGGCGTACCGAACAGGACATTGAAGGTCTCCTTCAGGCGAGAGCATAATTGATCTCAGTTCTGTCGCATTCGCTCCATGCGAACCTAGCTGCGAATGTGTGGAAGGGGACACAATCGCGCGTCGGACATGGCGCCGCAGCGGAGAAATAGTTTGCTAGCCTATCGGTAGGGAGGAGGAAACTGCAATCGAACATTCTCCGCGTGTTGACGTAGGTTTGGCGTTTGAGGCTCAGACGGCTTGCCGCGCAACCCTGCAGCCAAGCGCAACCGGAGCCCTCGCCCGGCGCAGTTTCGTCCGGATGTGTGGAACCGCCTGTGAAACAGGTCTCAACTAGTTCCCCTCTGCGCTGACAAGGGACTATTCAACTGCGTATCGTTGGACCCTATGGGACGACAATGGCCAACCTCAGCCGACCTTCGGGCGGCGCGGAGACTTCTCAAGACTTTGGGCTAGACGCTTCTATCAATCTGGTTCGGTAATGCAGGTTCACGGCAACTGGTCGGGGCTGTAGCCCTTGCCGCTCGTTCGGAAAAAAATCAATCTACGAACGACCGTCTGACAGGACAATTCGCGGAGGTATCTATGACCACACCAACTGTCATCAGCATACCCGAGCCGCGCACGCTCGATCTGATCTTTACCGCTGAGCAAAACCGCAAATTGTTTGAAAATTACGAACTCATTGAATCTGACGGCGGTGGATTTGCCGACCTTCCTGACGAGGTTCTGTCTCGTGCCCGGTATGTCATAGGCCAGCCCGCGATATCCGATGAGTTGCTCGCGAAATTGGCTGGCCTGAGATGCGTGTTCAATGTGGAAGGCAACCTGATCAATAACATGCCTTATCAGACGCTGTTCCAGCGCGGTATCCATGTTGTCACGACCGCAGCAGTGTTCGCTGAGCCCGTCGCGGAAATGGGATTGGGACTAGCTCTCGACCTGCTTCGCGGCATCACCGATGCAGATCTCGCGTTCAGAAACGGCCACGAGTTGTGGGGAAGCGAGGGCAACCGTCGAGCCCGGCTATTGTCCGGAGCCGATATCGGCATCGTTGGGTTCGGTGAACTCGGTCGCGCGTTAAACCGGCTACTAGCCGGCTTTCGTGCCAAGGTCAGAGTCTACGACCCTTGGTTGCCGCCGTCTCTGCTAGTTGAGAACAACGTCGTGCCGGCCGGCCTGGACGAAGTTCTCGCTCAGTCAGACGTCGTCTTCGTCGTGGCTGCTGTAACATCCGAGAACAGAGGCTTTCTCAGCGGAGACGGCTTTAAACGTATGCGGAAAGGCGCGGCGTTCATTCTACTGAGTCGTGCCGATGTGGTGGACTTCCCAGCCTTGATCGAGGCTGTGGAAAGCGGGCACATTCTGGCCGCCAGCGATGTCTTCCCTGAAGAGCCGCTCGCCCGCCATCATCCTGTCCGTAACCTAACGGGTTTCCTGCGATCAGCACATAGGGCGGGCGCGCTGGATATCGCGTTCAAGCGGATGGGCGACATGGTCCTTGAGGACATGGACCTCATGAACAGAGGATTGCCACCGGTGCGCTGCAAGCGAGCTGAGCGAGAGACCGTCTCTCGCATGCGGTCCAGACCTGTAGACAAGAACTGAGCGCTGTCCGGTGAACTGACGAAGGGCAGGAACACTATCTGATCGTGGGGCATTTGCGTTCTCATCAGCGTGACGGCCAACGGAGGGCATTTCAACTCGATGGGTGCCAGCCTTCGCTCTGGCTCTACTAGCATAGTGGTATTATAGTACCGCAATTAGAACTCAACACCAAACAGGAACGTTTCGCCCAAAGCCTCGCGCAGGGGATGAATGCCTCTGCCGCATACAAGGCCGCCGGCTATGCCGCAACGAAGGACGGCGCCATCCGAGCCAATTCTTCAAGGCTGCTAACAAACGCTAACGTGAAATCCCTTATCAATGATCTGCAGCGTCGGGCCGCCGACGAGACCGTGGTGACCATCGAAAGCATCGCCGCGCAACTGGACGAGGATCGCAAGCTCGCCTTTGCCGAAGGGCAGGCATCGGCCGCAGTCGCGGCCTCGCTCGCCAAGGCACGCTTGTTTGGCTTGCTGGTCGACCGAACTGAAATCGCAACGACGCTGCGCAAACCCTTACGCGAGCCCGGAGAGGCGCGGCAAATGTCGGTCGAGGAGTGGACGGCAAAGTTCAAGCCGAGCGAGACAAGGTTAGAGCCCAGTCCACGCCAGGCAGTTTCGGTTGAGCCGCGGGACGACCCAACGAACGATGCGAAGCCCGCAATGCGGACACCGCTCCATAGCCGCTGGTAGGCACGCTGAGCGCCGGACAGACCTCCCCCGGGGGCTTCATCGAAGGCGGGGGCCAGGGTGGCTTGCGGGGCCCCAACAGTCGGCGTGCAACTCGGCCGCACATAGGCACATGCCCGACCAAACGCACGGCACTCCAGCAGCTTCCAGCCTTCAACGCTACAATTCGAATCCTATCGCCAGGGGACCGCTGCTCGATCATATTGAACGGGAGCGGCAGGTTTGTCTGGGCCAGGAGCTTGAATGGACACGGATGTCTTGGTGGTCGGGGCTGGCCCGACCGGGCTGATGCTGGCAAATCAACTGGCTCGGCGCGGCGTGCGTGTGCGCATCATCGACCGGCATCCGGGGCCGTCGCTGCAGACACGAGCGCTCGGCGTGCAGGCGCGCACCATGGAGATCTATGCAAAGCTCGGTATCGTCGAGAGGGCGCTGGAGCTCGGCAAGCGCGGCACCGGTGCAAACCTGTGGGCGCAAGGCCGGAAGATGGCGCGGGTCCCGCTGGGCGAGGCCGGGCAGTTGGTGACGCCCTATCCGTACATCCTCATCCTCGGCCAGGACGACAATGAGGGGATCATGGGCGAAAAGCTGCTCGATCTCGGCCTGTCGGTCGAGTGGAACACCGAGTTGGTCGCCATCGAGCAGCAGTCCGACGGAGTTGCCGCAACGCTCCAGCATCCTGATGGCGGCAGCCAGACGATCCGCGTGGGATGGGTCGGCGGATGCGACGGGGCGCGAAGCACCGTGCGAGAGCTCAATGGCATCACCTTCCCGGGCGCGCCCTACGAGCATGTGTTCTTCGTCGCGGATGCCGAGATGACGGGAACGATGGTTGAGGACGAGGTCAACGTCTACCTGTGGCGGGACGGCTTTCATCTGCTGTTTCCGATGCGGGGCAGGGATCACTGGCGCATCGTCGGCATCCTGCCGCCGGCCTTGCGCACTGCAAACGATGTGCAGTTCGAGACGGTACTTCCTTCGCTGCGCAGCGAGGCGGGTGCGGTCTCCATCAAATCATGCTCATGGTTTTCCACCTACCGTATCCATCACCGCTGCGCTTCGCGCTTTCGGAGCCGCCGCTGTTTCGTGCTTGGCGACGCAGCACACATCCACAGCCCGGTCGGCGCGCAAGGCATGAACACCGGCTTGCAGGATGCGTATAATCTGGCCTGGAAGCTGGCGCTGGTCATCATGGGAAAGGCGGATGCGGCATTGCTCGATTCCTACGAGGAAGAGCGCTTGCCCGTGGCGCGGCGGTTGCTCCACACGACCGACCGCGCCTTCAGGCTGGTCGTATCCGACAGCTGGCTTGCCGGCCTGCTGCGCACCAAGATACTCGCCCGGATCGCAGCGTTTGCAATGACATTCGGACGTTTGCAGAAGCTGGCGTTTCGCACGGTGTCACAGACCGGCATAGAATACCGGAAAAGCCCGCTGTCGAAGTCGCTGGAGAGTTGGCCCAGCGGGGCACCGCAGTCCGGCGATCGCTTCCCATGGCTGCGGCTCAAGCTGCGCAGCGACGGCCCGGTCGAGGATATGTTCCAGAAATTCGACGACACTGGATTTGATCTGATCGTGTTCGGGCAACCGTCGCTCCCGCAGGGAGTGCCAAACCTTGGCGAGTTGCTGCGGGTTCACCTCATTCCAGCCGATCCCGTCAACGATGCGGAATTGGCGCGCGCACAGATTCCCCAACCGTCCTTTTATCTGGTGCGTCCTGACGGCCATATCGGGCTCAGCGGAGCGCGCCTGGATGCTACCGTTGTCAAACGGTACCTCAGCGAGAACTTGCGCCTCGCTGCTTAAAGAGATCGCGTTCTCGGCTCGGGATCATGATCTAAGCGCGCGCCGTCACGATCCAACTCGCCGAACCCAGGCGCACGATGCCGTCTTCGTCTACATGCGGCCGCAACGCCTCGCGTACACCATCGATCACAAGCGTCCGCTTCTCGGGGTGTTCGCCCAAGGCACGGCCGAGGGGGCCGATCTTAAGGCTCACGGCCAAAGTCTGTTCAAGATCTCCGCTGCCGATTTTTTGGTCATACCGGGTAAGCTCGATGTCGCGAAAGCCGGCGCTGGATAGGATATTGCGCAGGCGATCCGGGTCGGCGAAGGCAAAGGGGCCAGGCGCACCGGGCGCAGACGGCGGCGCTGGCGGAAGCTGCGCCTCGGCCGCCGCGTACGGCAGGGTCAAAACGGCGTTCTCGGCGGGCGTGCGCCAGCACACGAACGCCAGCCGGCCACCCGGCTTGAGCGCCCGCCGGAGGTTGGCGAACGCCGCTGGCGGGTCGGCGAAGAACATTACGCCAAAGCGCGAGAAAACTGCGTCGGAGGTCGCCGGCGCGAAGGCGTAGGTCTGAACGTCGGCTTCGGCGAACGACACGTTGGCGGCGCCGGACTCGGCAGCGCGTCGGCGGGCCAGATCCAGCAACGGCCGTGAAATATCAAGTCCCATGATCGCGCCGGTGGGACCTACAGCTTGTCCCAACGCCAAGGTCGTCTGGCCGGCGCCGCAGCCCACATCGACGATGCGCTCACCCGCCGCGGGAGAGAGAGCTTCCATCGCCCTCAAACCATGAAGCGACAACTGGGCGTCCATCTGCTCCTGCAAGGCGGCCCAAGCCGCACCTGCGTCAGCGTTCCAATAGGCGATTTGGTCTGCATTGTCGGTTTCAGTCATGGCCCGGTCCTCAGATATTCGCAGCGGTGATCGACCTCAATGATCGCGGCCTGGCGGTTTCCGTTGTCGATTGCCACCCGCAAGAACGCATGCCCAAGGGCGAGCAGCTAATGGTGACCTGAGCGACGAGCCGTCTCAAGCATTATCTTTCTTGGCCGCCTCATAGCGGGCTTTGGTTTCCGCGATGGGATAGAGCCCCGGCAACGCGGCGCTATGGCCGACCTCGTCCATGATCCAGACCTCCATCTGCTCTTGCTCGAGGGCCTCCGCCAGCACCGTGCGCACTGTCTCTTGCAGGCGGGGGACAAATCGAGGCGGCGCAACCGCCGCGGGCATGCGGGCAATCATGAGCAAGTTGAGCACCATAAGCCAGTCGTTCCAGTCGGAAATTGCGTTTCCGGATGGACGCGACCCCAACCAGAATGCCTGGCTCACAACAACCCTGCGCTACAGTCGCGGCAGTGTTATCGTGTTCTGGTAACTGTCAGACACCGAGGACATGCAGCATGCCCCCAATCACCCGCCGCTCTTTTCTCGTTTTTGCAGCTGCGGCCCCCGGGTATGCAACCGGCGGGAGCGGAGGTGATATCGCCGGAATTGCATGCGTTGATCGCGGCACATGAGACGGCCTACACCGTGTTGCTCATAGCAAGGACAGCATCAAACACGAATGCGAAAAGGCTGATCGTATCGAACAGCAGGCGTTGGTGGCCGTCTGTTCCTATCCAGCGATCAGCCAAGGTGACTGCCGAGTAAACTCTGACTATCTGCTGATGGTCGAGGCACGCGGCGAACTCGACTTGGAAGAGCACATGCGAACCATCCTGCGTTCCATGGTGAAGTGAACAACGTCCTTGCGCTATAAGCGGCCACTCAAGCCTTGCGCTCAAAGGACCGAAATGGGCCGTTAGCCGAACGTCCGCATTGAAGGGCGGAGCCTCGGAAAACTGCCGTTTGTGTATTTAGCTGCGAAGTGTCCGCTTCCGAGAGAAGCAGACGTTCGCAAGGGTCCGCTTTGCGCCATTTATGTCATCGAATGCCTACATCGGGAGTATCGCCTCTTGTCGCGTAGTTGCCCTTAGCCGGACACACCCGGACACTGCAGGACGCCGCAGGACACAGGCGGATAAACCATTGATATATTTATCATTGTGTCGTTACGCAGCATTGTATTTTACGGGTGATCGCCTAGATTCGTCGCAGATATCGCGGAGGTGCAAATTCGTTTCGCCAAGGCCATGCCTGCCGTGAGGAAAAGCGCCGGCTTATCCGGGCGGCCCGTAAACAGAATTTGACGCTGAGCGATCTGGCGCGGGAGGCGGCCACCGAAGCGGCCCGGCGGACGGCTGCCCATATGAGCTGCGTAACCGCCACTCCGATGACGCTTCGCAGACATCGGCGGTGCCCTGGGCGCATGGGCGGCGCATTCAGCGTGAACCTGGCCAATCAGCTTCCCAAGGCAATCGCTGCGATCAACATCCAGGCTGCCGAACGAGACATCTCGCCGGATGAAGCGTCCTTGATTGTCAGTCTTTTGGAAGCGCAGCGGAAGGAGATCGAGACCGCCGACCTTGCTGAGCGATTGCATCGTTGGAACAGCGAAAATGAACCTGGGAACACGCATCGGACGAATGGAAAGCGCCAGCGAGAGCAATGCGCCCGTGGTTCAATTGACGGCTATCGACGAAGCTGACCTGCGTCAGAAGTTCGAGGACCTGCTCCTTACGATGAAACCCGGTCCTGTGGTCATCGACATCGATCTCGCAGGCGTCAGGTCAATGCAGCCCTACCGGTTCCTCACCCATGAAGAGAGGCTGACGCGCTCACGCAAAATCTTGAGCGTGTCGGTCTGCAACCATTCGCACGAGATCGACCTGGCCGAACTAGCCGGAAGAACGGCGCCATGTACGACGACCTCGCGCCGAAGTTCACCTGCGCGCGCTGCACCGGCAATGGCGAGCGCCGCCGCGACGTCTTCCTGACAGTGATCTCCGACTACTCGCAGCTGGCCGGGCGGCTGAACAACTGGTCGCAAGACGCGGAGCTGACCATACGGTCGCCGACCCAATCGGCCTCCAGTTTAAATCCTTTCATTCCCCGCCAATCACCTGGGACGGAGGCGGCTTCCACCGGACGGAATTTGACGGTGGAATCGTCGGCATCACCCTTGACGAGCCTGGCGCGCATAACAACTCCGGCGTTGAACAGATCGAGATCCGGCGTGTCATAGAAGTAGATGAGTCGGACATCCGCCGTGTCCTCGTCAACCTCCATTTCGCGTTCCGCCCGAAGCTCCTGATCAGCGCGGATCGTAACTTTGATCTCGACTGCATTTATCGCGGTCGTGTTCATCCGCGAACTCCTTTCTTGCCGCTAACGCAGTTCCATAGCCTGCAGCCATGGGACACAGTGAAATTCGAACGACAAGATCATCGAGCGCTCCACTGCTGAAGGATCGCGGTCAAAATTTACGGACCAGACCCCGTACCGTGAACATCCAATACCTGGACGATGACCGCAAATATGGCTCTCAACGCCCCATAAGAAGAAATCGTTGCTCGGCGGGATTTTCGATTTTTGATCGTCCGTTCAAAGCGGAACAGTATCAAGCCCTCCCGCGCCGGCGCGACATTCCGGGCCTGAGCTTGGCGCGTCGTCGCCAGCCCGGATGGCGGCGCGGCGCAAGCAATTGGCCCGTCGGCTCAGAACAACCTGCTTCACTCGCAAGAATTCCTGATGTGCTTGCCGCGGCGAACGACAGGTAAACCTGATGGGATGCCACTTAGCGTTCTCGATCTTATTCCGTGCGATTGCGATCGGTCGCTTTTAGGGCCTGCACGCTGACGGCTGCGACGAGGCCAGTAAGCACAATACCTGTAAAAGCGATCACCATTGCCAGCAAGCGCGCCGCGACAGTTTTGGGTGTGAGGTCACCGTAGCCTATAGTGAGCCCCGTCACATAGGTGAAGTAGAGGGATTCGCCGATCCCCCAACTCTCTAGGCGTCCGATGACCAATCCGAATGTGGCCATGGTGACAACGATTCCGGAGACGATCGGCCAGACGACCCGCAGCTGTCGGATCAGTTCAGTGAAGAAAAGATGCCTCATTTGCCGGGATGTAAGCGTGTCACGAGTTTTTGCTGGCATATATCTTTACCTCCCACATCAATCTTTGAAATCTTGGTCCCACTCGTAGTCTTTCCCGCTTCGAAATATACCTCGCGGAAGATTTCGCCGGCTTCCCCAACCTTGACTGACAACCCTCACTGTTTCCGTTTCGACGTGCTGCCGGTGGGATGAGGCTGTGCAGCTACCCACCAACTATAAGCCTCATATACAGCCCCAGTGCTATCGACAGACCGATCGCGAACACCGTGAACAAGACCCCGGAGACGGCGTATGCCACCGGGAATCCGATCCACGGAAATACCCAACAGATTGGCGCTACGGTACCATCAATAAGCGCTGCCTAGCAGTTGGAGAAAAGCGCGAAAGAATAAAAAGGCGAGACCATCACCAACTGCTTGCAGCATCACGGGCAAGCCGCATAACCTCGAAATCTGATAGTCAGAGCCACCCTTCCTGACGCCCGCCGATCGCGTCAAATGATCTGACGACGAACAATGGGCGGAGAGGGAGATTGACCGGAGCGGGGAGAGCCGCATGTACACGATACTAGTGATCTTTGTGGTCGGTCTCGCGTTTGCGGTCGCGTCAATATTGGCTGTCTTTTCCTACGGCCGGTTCGCAGAGCGGTCACGCGGTGAACCATCCTTCTGCTTGCCGACAGGCGGAGGGCGTACACCTCTCATGGAGGACCTCCACAAGTTCTTGGCGTCTCCAAAAGGCAAAACCGGCCTGGCCATGGTGTCGAGCAACCTGGATGCTTTTGCCGCCCGGAGCCTTTCGGCGCGTCGCGCAGGACGCAGTCTCGACCTCATGTACCATCTTTGGCACTCAGACCTCACCGGTCGGCTTCTTGCTTACGATGTGCTTCAGGCCGCAAACCGCGGCGTTCGCGTGCGGCTCATTCTCGACGACATCAATGATTTCGGGCGAGACCAAGCCTACCTCGCGCTGGATGATCACCCAAACATCGAGGTGCGCATGTTCAATCCGAGCCGCGCCAGGAAGGGGCGCCTGCGGCGCGGTTTGGAGATGACTATCCGACCGTTCAGTTTAACGAGGCGGATGCACAACAAGGCCTGGATCGCCGACGGGATGCTAGCAGTTGTGGGCGGCCGCAACGTTGGCGATGGCTATTTCGACGCCGCAGAGACATCCAATTTTCGTGATCTGGACCTTCTCATTGTCGGGGACGCGGTGCACCAGACAGAAGCGATCTTCGATCAATATTGGAACAACCGGATCGTTGTTCCTATCGGCGCATTATCGAAACACGGCGGAGCGGACCGAGCGGCGCTCCGCCAATTGCTTGTGGATCAGGTAGAAGCTGAGAGCAGCCGCCCCTATCTCGACCATGTTCGCGCGCGCGGCGATTTTGCTTTTGCGCTGGACAGTGTCGAGATGCACTTCAGCGATGATGTCCGCGTCATCTCTGATCCGCCTGAGAAGGCACTCAGGGAGAAGGACGAGAGCTGGCTTAGGAACTTGCTCTCGCCGGTCGTGGTCGGTGCGAGCCGGACCCTCGAGATGACCTCGCCCTATTTCGTGCCTAGCAATGAGGCTGCGAAGGCGCTTGTCCGCCTCGTCGGCAGAGGAGTGGACGTCGCCATCTTGACGAACTCGCTTGCGGCCACCGATGTCGCCGCAGTGCACAGTGGCTATGCCCGATATCGCCCGCAGCTGATCAAAGGTGGGGTACGGCTCTTTGAGCTGCAGCCCTACGGCCGTGCGTCTGACATCTCACTTTTTGGGTCGAGTGGCACGGGCCTCCATACGAAAGCGTTTGTCGCTGACGAGCGCATCGGCTTCATCGGCTCTTTCAATTTCGATCCGCGTTCGGCCTCGCTCAATACCGAGATGGGAGTGCTCTTTGATCATTCCCCGCTTGCCAAGAAGATGCGGGAATTGTTCAAGTACGAGACCGCGCCGTCGATGAGTTATCGGCTGTCGCTATCGGGGGATGGAAAGCTTCGCTGGGAAGGAGAGGCCGAGGGAGCGCTCAGGATCTACAGCCGAGAGCCGGAAACCCATTGGCCCCGTCGTCTGGCTGTAAGGCTGATCGGATGGTTGCCGATCCATTCGCAGCTGTGATTTTTCTGGGCGATTGCTTGTCGACGTCGATGTGCCCCTAAGTCAAGCGCATCGGCGTCGACAGAATACGTGGGCGATCAAAGGGATACATTCTTCCTAGGCTGTGCAGGTGCCGGACAAAAGGAAAAACCGAAATGCTCTGGAGCCAGGTTTATGCGCTGAGAAGCTACTTCAGGTCGTCGCTATGGATCGTTCCGTTTATCTCTCTCCTCCTCTACATCGTGGTCATACGTCTGGTGTACGCGATCGACCGCGAGACCGCATGGCAGCCCCCTGGCGGCGCTTGGGGTGTATCGGGAACACAGAGCATCCTCGAGACGATCATCACGCTGATGCTGACATTTATCGTCTTCACCTTCGGCTCCCTGCTCGTGGCCATTCAGGTCGCAGGCGGGCAACTGACGCCGCGGATCATCGCGACTACCTTGCTGCGCGACAACATCATACGCTTCACGGTCGGCCTCTTCACCTTCACGCTTCTCTTTGCGACAGGGGTATTGGCCAGGTTGGAGACAAAGGTTACCCCTGGCATCGGATTCATCGCAGGTCTGCTTGGTTTTTGTTCCATCGCGGCCTTCCTCCATCTGATCGATTACGCCGCGCGGCTGCTGCGTCCGGTCAGCATCATCTGGCGCGTCGGAGAACAGGGCCGGGCTGTTATCGAAAGCGTCTACCCCAAGCTGCATGAGGACGTGGGCGTCGCTACAAGACCACGCCAGAAGCTTCCGTCCCCAGACCGCATTGTTCAACATCGCGGCAAGTCCGCGATTGTTGCTGGCCGTGAATCTGGAGGCTCTGGTCGCGGAGGCACAGAAAGCGAACGCCATTATCGAATTGGTGCCCCGGGTGGGCGACTTCGTTGCCTCAGGTGAAGTGGTCTTCCGGTTGTATGGAAACGCCAGCTCTATCGACGACCGCCGCCTGAGGGGATCGGTCGCATTCGGGCCCGAGCGCACCATCGAGCAGGATTCGACGTTTGCGTTTCGAATTATCGTCGACATCGCGATCAAGGCGCTCTCGAAAGCAATTAACGATCCGACAACCGCCGTTCTCGCCATTGATCAGCTTCAGCGCCTGCTTAAAGTGGTGGGCGAGCGTCATCTTCGGAATGAAAGGATATCGGACAAGTCCGGTCATCTGCGAGTGATGTTTCATACGCCGAACTGGGAAGATTTCGTGCAGGTGACTTTCAGCGAAATACGGCTCTATGGTGCAGAGAACTTTCAGATCGCGCGGCGCCTGCGTGCAATGATTCAGACTCTTGTGGCGACGCTGCCGAAGGATCGTCGCCCGGCCTTGCACGCCCAGCTTGAGCTTCTCGATCGTACGATCGAGAAGCTCCATGCCTTCCCGGAAGACTTGGCGCTTGCGCGTGTTCCCGATCTGCAGGGGCTGGGAGGATCGTCTGGGCTATCAGCCACTTGAACGATTTCGATGTCTGGCCTGAAGGCGAAGATGTGCGACCGCGTAGACTTTTTCGATAACGCGACGGTAGCATTGCTCGAGACAAGCTTGTCGAGCCAAAGCCGCACGAGGAACAAAATGAAGCTCGACGCGGACTTTGACGAGAAGCGTGAGGTCCTCGTTGGGACCATGGCCGGGTAGGCTTCAGACTTTGGGATATCGCTGCGGAACCTTGGAAAAAGGGATCACTGACGAACAATTCGACCCTGAGTTTACCGGGCCGCCGGCAAAGACGGCGCGATACGCCATGGTGCCGGGAGTGAACCAGTGCATCGAAGGTGCTCCCGGACCGTGGTATGCTCGGCATCTTCAACGATCCAACTATGAGAGAAGTTCTGGTTGTGAGGGTTCACCCGGACCGCTCGCGAAGCAGGAGGCCCCGCTGACCTTTGCGCCCGACAGTCCCTGCGCCGGCCCAGGGCATATTCGCGTTCGGCATCGTCGTTTCACCTACGCATATGATATGACTATACAGCGACACACGTGACGCACTTCCGCTGCTGATTTTCGATGAAGGAGGAGGATCCCGTGGCTGAAATTGTTCCGCGCTGGGAATGGCGTTCGTTTGGTCGTCGCTTCGGCGAGGCGGAGGCGAAACTGGCGAAGATCACGCCGAGCGGAGTTCAGGACAGCGATGAGATCTATCTGCTTTCCCGCGCCGGCGGAAATGTGAAGGTCCGCGACGCACTCATGGACATCAAGGTGAGGCGGGAGGTCAATACAGACGGTCTCGAGCAGTGGACGCCGGTCATGAAGGCCGCCTTTCCGCTTCCTGCAATCGAAGCGGCGAAGGTGCAGGATGCACTCGATCTCAAAATTTCAAAGTCAGTGCGCAGCAACTACACACTCGAAGAGTTGCTTGACCACCTTGCTGCGCAGGACAGCGGGGTTCGCGTGGTGAAGGTCCACAAGCGACGAACACGCTACACAGTCGGCATTTGCATGGCAGAAATCTCTGACGTGATTGCGAACGGCAAGCCCACCCGAACGATCGCGGTGGAGTCCACGGATGCAGCAGGCGTGATGCGTGTTGTTACGGAACTTGGCCTGGGCGGCTATACGAATACCTGTTATCCCCGCGGATTGGCGGCCCTCATCGATAACGAACCGGAGCGTTACGCGGTCATCGACGTCGGCACGAATTCGGTGAAGTTCCATATCGGCGAACGTGATGCCAACGGCAATTGGCGCGACATCGTCGACCGTGCGGAACTTACCCGCCTCGGCGAGGGACTGTCGGAGAGCAGGGCAATCAGCGATGCCGCGCTGGCTCGCACGGCGACGGCGATCATGAGCATGGTCGATGAGGCAAGGCGAAGCGGCGTGCGGGCGATCGCTGCCGTGGGCACTGCCGGATTGCGGATTGCCACCAACAGCGCCGAAATTGTTGCCGCCCTCAAGGCGCGTGGCGGCGTCCAGGTTGAAGTGATCTCGGGCGAGGAGGAAAGCCGGCTTGCCTACCTGGCAGCGATGGCCGGCCTTGGACTGAGAGCAGGCTCTGTGGTTGTGTTCGATACCGGTGGCGGCAGTTCCCAGTTCACCTTCGGGCATGAGTCCAACGTGGACGAGCGCTTCAGTGTCGATGTGGGCGCCGCACGCTACACCGAGCGATATAAACTTGACGGTGCGGTGGCTGAGGGCGTTGTGCAGGAGGCCATCTCGGCCATTTCGGCCGATCTGTCGCGCATTGCGGGCCGTCCGGTTCCCGAAATTCTGGTGGGCATGGGAGGTGCGATCACCAACATCACTGCGGTCAAGCTCGGCCTGGCCACGTATGATCCCGCGATTGTCCAGGGCACGGTTCTTGACCGCGCCGAGATCGAGCGCCAGATCGAGCTCTACCGATCGCGAAGTGCCGATGCGCGCCGATCCATCATCGGTCTCCAGCCGAAGCGTGCCGAGGTCATTTTGGCTGGTGCATGTATTGTACGAACGATCATGGAGAAACTGGGCAAGAATAGCCTTACCGTCAGTGACCGTGGCCTTCGCCATGGCGTGCTGGCGGAGCGGTTCGACGCAAAGGCGCTCGATCAAAGTTGATCGGTCGATACTGGACGAGAGGAGGTCTGCGATGGCCCCGATACGCACGGCAAAGCAGAACTACGATGTGCCAGCCGCTTCGAGCCTGGACATTGGGAAAATGCTTGAACTCATAAAAGGGTCGACGAGCGTCGAACTGAAAATGACGGTGTCGGACACGAGCCAACGAGCCGCAATCAGAGGGCTCGGATTTGATCCGGTCGAGGCGCAACCGAGGCAGGCCTATTTCTTCGACACTCCCGATCTCGCATTGAACAAAGCCGGCATGATCGTTCGCGCACGCAGAAGCCAGGGCGGGCGCGGGGATACCGTCGTTAAGCTTCGCCCGGTAGACCCGGCCACGATCGACAACGACCTCCGTCGTTCACAGGCCTTCAAGATTGAACTGGACGCCATGCCCGGTGGCTATGTGTGTTCGGCCTCATTCAAAGGCGTATGCTCGGCCCAAGAGGCGCTCGACGTTGCGGCAGGCGAAGCTCCCCTGTCGTCGCTGTTTTCGAAGGAACAACGCGGCTTCTACGCTGCGCATGCGCCCGCGGACATCAAGATGGACTCGTTGGTGGCTTTAGGCCCCGCCTTTCTACTCAAGGTCAGGCATCCGTCGAAGGACTTCGGTCGCCGAATCGATGTCGAAATGTGGATCTACCCTGATGGTTCACGCATCTTCGAGATTTCGACGAAATGCCTACCGAAGGAAGGCTTCCAGGTTGCAGCGGAATTCAGGGCCCACCTTGCCAAGTGTGGTATCGAGGTGACCGGTGTCCAGGAGGCAAAAACCAAACGTGCGCTTGAGTTCTTCAGCGCTGACTACCGCGAGAAAACATAGCGACCCGAGCTTCGTTCTTGCACATTGCTCCTCCACAGTCGGTCCGCAGCAAGTGCATGCTGCGCTGCAAACAAAAGGAGTGTTAAAGATGCCATCCGACGGCACGGACAGTCCGTCTCGCCTGCCCGACGGCGGGCTGCGTCTTGACCTGGTCGCGGGCCTCACAGCGGCGGCCGTCGTCCTGCCGAAAGCCATGGCCTATGCGACGGTGGCCGGCTTGCCGGTCAGCGTAGGGCTCTACACGGCCTTTGTTCCGATGATCGTCTATGCACTTCTGGGTACCTCGCGGGTTCTGAGCGTCAGCTCAACTACGACCCTGGCGATACTCACCGCCACGCAGTTGGGCATCGCCGTGCCCGACGGAGACCCCGGGCGGCTGATCACCGCGACGGCGACGCTCACCGCCCTGACCGGGGTCTTGCTCATCCTGGCTTCGGTCCTTCGTCTCGGATTCGCTGCGAACCTGATTTCCGCGCCGGTGCTGACCGGCTTCAAGGCCGGCATTGGTCTCGTGATCGTGCTTGATCAGGTGCCGAAGTTGTTCGGCGTCCACATATCGAAAGAGGGCTTTCTCCGCGACGTGCTCAGCCTCGTCCAGCATCTTCCCGAGGCTTCGCTCGTCACACTAGCAGTCGGAGCGGCGGCCCTGATCCTGCTCGTGATCACGGAGCGTGCCTGGCCACACTCGCCGGCGCCGCTGGCGGTGGTTGGGGCCGGCATCGCCGTGTCTTGGTTCGCCGACCTGAGTGCGGCTGGCGTGGCAACGGTCGGTCTCATTCCCCAAGCGCTACCCTCGATAACGCTGCCAGCCCTCGATCTCGCGCTGCAACTGCTCCCGGGAGCGATCGGCATTGCCCTTATGAGTTTTACCGAGACGATCGCCGCCGGTCGGGCCTTTACGGCCCCGTCGGAGCCGCCGATCAAGGCCAATCGGGAACTTCTGGCTACCGGAGCCGCCAACCTGTCGGGTGCCTTCTTCGGGGCCATGCCCGCCGGCGGCGGGACGTCGCAGACGGCGGTGGTGCGCGCCGTCGGAGGACGAACGCAGAAGGCATCTCTCGTCACGGCTGCAGTCTCGGCGGCGACCATGCTGGCTCTTGCGCCGCTGCTGGGGCTGCTGCCGCAAGCCGTGCTCGCGGCCATCGTGATCGTCTATTCAATGGGTCTGATCCAGCCACTCGAGTTCGCATCGATCCGCAAGGTCCGAAGAATGGAGTTCCTGTGGGCGCTCGCGGCCCTCCTCGGCGTGCTCGCCTTCGGTACCCTTCAGGGCATCATCGTTGCGATCGTCCTGTCGCTGCTCGGGCTGGCCAGCCAAGTGGCGCGTCCGCGCATCGACGTGATCGGCCGCAAACAGGGGGAGGACCTGCTGCGCCCGGTATCCACAGCGCATACAGATGACGAGACCTTCGAGGGTCTCTTGATTCTGCGTCCGGAGGGCCGGCTGTTCTTCGCCAACGCTCAACAGGTCGGCGACCGGATTCGGGAACTCGTTGCGCATAACAAGCCGCGCGTTCTCATCCTTGATCTCAGCCGGGTCTTCGATATCGAGTACTCGGCGCTGCAAATGATGATCGAGGGCGAACGTCGCTTTGCGGACGAGGGAGTCACGATTTGGCTCGCCGGCCTGAATCCGGATGTCTTGGACTGCATCCGGAGGTCGGGCCTCGCCGACTACCTTGGTAAGGAACGGATGTTTCCCAATGCCCGCGCCGGTCTTCGCCGATACCTCGATGTCTTCGTTCCTGAGCAGACGATGGATCCGCAGGGGGCCTCCAAATCAATGGATGACTAGGCGGACTGCGGAACTGGGATCACGGAACGCGTGTCTCCGGGTCTGTCTCCTGGCATGGGAGCTTTGAGTGGTGAGATCCGCGTCCTTGACATAGCGGCTCGCGATACTCGCTAGCGCACGAAGATCTACGATGGCTGCGTGCAGTTGCTGATATTTTCCGCAGACGGCGATCGCGAGTCCACCGAAGGCCTTTATCGTTTCTATCGCGGCGTTTTGGGCGCGGCTGGTGCTGTATGCGGCCTTGTCGGCGGCAACGACGTGGTCGGCGTTGCAGCCTATTTTGGGCTGATGGATAGTGCTCATACTGACCCACGTTGCGCTGCCAAGAGCAAGCGGACCCATTGCCGCTGCAAAGCCCCTGCGCTGCGAAACAGCAACGAAGGTGCGGGTTGAATTGCATACACGGACTGTAAAAAAACCTTCGGCGGACATACCCACCTGGGTGCGTGCGACCTTACATCTCGGTAGATGGATGACATGACGGATCTTCTTGAAAACCTTCATAGGCGGGAGTTGAGTTCAGCTGATCCAACCATTTCGCCCTTGATCGCATTACGACCTGCGCCGACGGTTGATATTCGCTTGCATTAGTCATTGTGGCAGCGTGAACATGAACCTCAAAGGGCCACTTCTTGGACCGGAAATAGAGCCTTGTGCCGCAGGATGGGCAAAACCCCCTGAATGTTTCTGGGCTACTCTCATAATGCACAATTTCACCGGCCCAGTTCAGTTGCTCCGGGTTCGTACCCACGAATGCCGTAAAGGGGGCGGACGTAGCACGCTGACAATCGGCACAGTGACAGACGAGGTTGCGTGTGATCTCTCCGGAATATGTCCAAGTAACCGCTCCGCACATACAATTTCCGGTAAGAAATGCCATTGCTCCCCCAATGTCGCCTTTCATCTGCCGTGCAGTTCGATCGTCACAGTGCCGTCGCCGGCCGCATCGACCAGCCGCACCGTTCCGCGCAGCGAAACCTCATTCCCGATGCCGGGCCGTGCGGGCACGGGAGAGACGACTTTGCCACTCTAACCAGCCCCCGTTGTCACACAACCAGGAAATCGGCATTTGTCATCGACAGTCCCGCATTTAAGGTTGCGAAGTGCACGCTACCGCCGGCCGCACTGGCGTTGCTGTCATAGAACACCTTACCAGTATCCGTCTCGTAGATGACGCGGTCGTTGCTGTCGTGGGCAGTGCCAGAGGTGCTCTTCTTGCGCCGCCACGGGCGAGGTACTTGCCCCAAAAATCTGTCGCGACTTTCAGCACATATTCCCGAAAACCTCGCTGTTTGTGACGATCTGCGATCAAATACGCCGCCATGGTTGTTGTCCTCACCTCAGCACCGATAATCTATAGCGCGGTGCGCTATGGAGGCTAGCTTTGCCCTTAGAGTGGAGCAATGCGAAGACCCCCTTTTACCGCCTAGCGCCGTTATGAAATCGTAGTGCACGTCATCTCGGGGAGTTGGGACTTGAAGTGGCGCGTTGCGCCCGGCGTTCGCTGCTAGGCCGGCTTGCTCACTCGACTGATGTCTTGGGCGACTTCAGATAGATCATCGTTGAGCTGGTGATCGCGACCGCTGAGGCGGCGGACGTGTGCATGCGGGATCGCGCTTGCGTAGAGGGCGAGGTGCGTCATGGGCGTCGTCTCATCGGCGTCGCCCTGATAGAGATAGACGGTGACGCCGGCAAGCGGCGCGGCCCAATCCCGACCAGGAATGATGTCATCGCTCGGCCAGCCGCCGCCTCCGACGAAAGGCGCGGCGATCAGACAGATGGCGGTGATGTCTCTCAACAGCTGAGGGTGTTTGGTGACCGCGTGGATGAGGATTGTTCCACCGATCGAGTGGCCAACGAGGATGGCACTGTCGTCAAGATGTGCGATTTCCCGTTCAAGCCCGGCGCTCCAGGCTCCGAAGCTCGGATCTTCCTCATTGAGCATGCGCGGATAGCGGACGTTATAGCCCGGCCCCAACTCACGCCTGAGGCTGGCGACAAGCTTGTCGTCCCATTCGTCATAAGTGCCCTCGCCGCCGCCCTGGATGAAGAGCACTTGCCTAGCGGCAGCCCTTTTTCCGACTTCTGTTGTTTTGGTCGACATTCGTTGGCCGTTGCGTTCACCCGCTGAGTGAAGATCCAAGCCCCGCACTACATATCACTGCCGTCGATGATGCCGGCCTCGCCTTCAGGCAACTGCTCCTGCTGCTTTGGGTCATCCGTAGCCGTGCTCCGGTTCCTTCACCGTTCGTGATCTCAACTCAGTGAGCCGCGTACGCTGCCACAATCTTCGCTTTCGTTGTCTCGGTGGCAATCCCCGTTGTTTCGAAGCGGTGCACGTCAGCCGCCGCTATTTCCTCGCCAACACAGCTGCAGCCGGCGCTGCAATTGGAGCCCTCGCAAGGCCTGACATTGCCCGCGCCACGGTGCACCCCGACACCGAACTGCTTCGATTGGGCGAGGAACTCAAGGTTCTGCTGGACGAGTGGCGACCCGTTAACGAGGAAGCCGCTGAACTGGCCAACATCTGGTGTGAGCGCGCAGACCAGGAAGGGGTCAATCCTGCGTGGAACAGAGCCCAGTACCAGCGCTACTTCGACATAAGCGGCGAGGTTGGCGCAGAAGAAGCCATCACGCGCGACCACGATCACTGCCAGAAGATCGACCAGGTCAACAAGCAGATCAGAGCAGCAACTTTCCTGGGCGCCAGGCCTTTAGTCACTTTTGGTAACTATTGGGCGGCATCGGTTAGATTCGTGGGTCACCGCCTCCCTCAGGAAGAGAAGGCGACCAACCTCGCCTCGCCCTCTGCTTCGGCCCCCCTCAACTGCGAGCCGTGGCTCGATAGCAAGACGGTCTCGTCGGGCTTCAATGCACGGCGGTTTTCGACGATGACGCGGTAGACGACGTAGCCGAGCGCGGCGCCGGCTATTAGACGAAGCATTGGAGTCTCCGCGGGTTTCGGCAGTAACCGGGGAGCTGGAGGTTGGTTCCGCAGGTAATCGTGATTGGACTTCGCGATCGGCTGGAGTCACGCTGTTTGCCAGATTGGGAGGTCGGGGCCATTAGTTAAATTGGAGACCGACAATGAAACACCAAACCCTTGATCAATTGCAGGCCGTGGCCGAGGTAGACGAGCGCTACCCGAATACATTGTCGCGCACCGAGCGCCTCATACGCTGGGCCGAACGACTAGAAAGCAGTCCGAATAGGCGGCTCTTCACGCTGCACCAGACCGAGCATCAGTCGGCCGCGGCTCGGGACGAAATGCGCGGCGACGACACCCCCATCTCGATCGCCTTTCGAGATCCTGTCCTTCGCGCATCCGGCATGACTAATGACACCTATGGGGAAGCGAAGCGGTTCTTTGAACTGAGCGACGGGCAATTGCACGACGTGATCTGCTACTGCCACTTCGGTGCGACGATAAATGCCGCGACAGCCGCGCGTAACGTTCGGGCGATTATTGAGCCGGGAATACTCGCGCGGTTGCGCGAAACATTCATAGGCTAAAGGGTCGTCGCATCGGGAAAATCGAACGCTAAGTGCCGGCCGCAGCCACTGCACCGCGTCTTGAAGATGGCGGACATGTCGAAACCGAACGCTTCGATGTTGGTGGCGGTCTTGGGCTTGGTTCTGCGTCCTGACATTGCGAGATGGAGGTCCAACCAATCGTCGCGTCCCGGCAGAGGGCGCCGCGAAGCAACTTTTGAGGGATGCTTCCATGAAATACGTCATCGGATGGTTAAGGCTGCAACCGGGGAAGCGCGATGAGTTCCTGACTTTGATGAGGCCGTTCATCGAAAAGACATGTCAGGAGGATGGGGTCGACTTCTTCGAGTGCCATCCCAGTTCGACCGAATCCGAAACGGTGTTGGTCGTTGAACGCTACCGCACGGCCGAGGATCATGGCCTCCACCATCAGACGGCTCATTTTGCTGACATCTGGGGTCACGTCCAGCGGCTGTGCGTCGAGGGTCGCTTCGAGAATATTTTCGCTGATCGCGTGGATATCGACACAGCGAAGTTTGCGGAGTGATCCACTTGCGAGTGGCTGGGGCGCGTTCGAGACGCGAGCATCCCGCGCTTTGGGGACGTTTATGGGAACAATAGGCGAATAGTTCAGAAAGTTCAACATATTCAAAGATGTCTTGGGGGACCGGACTCCGCCATTGACCGAACATCCGAAACCTGCAGGCAAGGCCCCGTTGCGCTGTCGCAATGGGCCTTTGTCTGAAGCGTTTTCCGGAGCTTCTTCAGCGAAACCCGTTGCAACTGCCTCGCATTTGCTTCATGATGCAAATCATTCGCATTTGCAAATTGGAACGAGAATGTCCGACATCACTTCATGGTTTCGCGAGAGGATCAGCCGGCGCGGGCTTCTTTGGGGCGGCCTTGCCGCCGCCGGAGGTTCGACGCTTGCCGGCACGGCGGTCGGCCAGTCGGCTCATTCTGGCCACACGATGCCCAAGGCGGCCGACGCTCCGCGTTCGCAGCATCTCAACGCCCATGGCGCAATGATCACCGTTGGGGACGTGGACGACAGCTTCAACGGCTTCGATCCTGTCAAATTGCTGACCGACTGGGAAACCGGAACAGTTTCGACGCTGCCTGACGGACGAACGCTCCGCACCTTCGAGGTCACGGCCGAGGACAAGGAGATCGAGATCGCGCCCGGCATCAAGTTCCCGGCATGGACCTACAACGGTCGTGTTCCCGGACCCTCACTGCGCGCGACGGAGGGCGATCGGCTGCGGATCGTTTTCAAGAACCTGGGCTCGCACCCGCACTCCATGCACTTTCATGGCATTCATGCGGCGCGTATGGACGGGGTGCCGGGCGCCGGGCTGATCGCTCCGGGGGAAGAGTTCGTCTATGAGTTCGACGCGAGGCCGTTCGGCTGCCATCTCTATCACTGCCATGCGCTGCCCCTGAAACGGCACATGCACAAGGGCATGTACGGCGTGTTCGTGATCGACCCCGATCCGGCACGTCACCCCGAAGATGTCGACGTCGCGCACTCCCGGCTGCTCGGCACGCCGCAAAATGCCGACTGGCAGGAATTCGTGATGGTGATGAACGCCTTCGACACCAATTTCGATGGCGAGAACGAAGTCTACGCGGTCAACACCGTCGCTCATGCCTACGCCAAGAAGCCGATAAGAATCGACCGCGCCAGGCCCGTTCGCATTTACTTGGTCAATGTCGTCGAGTTCGACCCGATCAACTCGTTCCACCTCCATGCGAATTTCTTCGATTACTACGACCAGGGAACCACCCTCACCCCGACGCTGAAGACAGTGGACCTGATAACGCAGTGCCAGGCGCAACGCGGCATCATCGAGTTCACCTTCAAGGAGCACGAGACCGGCCTTTACATGTTCCACCCGCACCAGTCGGAATTCACGGAACTTGGCTGGTCAGGCATGTTCGACGTCGGCGGGGCCGTGTCGTGAACGAGGCTGTCACACCCGCCCGTGTCGAGGCCCTTCGGGCCCGCAATTCGAGATGGCTTCTGCTTTGGGGATTGCTGCCGCTGGCGATGCTAGCGCTGGCGATCGCATGGCTCCTGAACTCGGGCTTCGTCGGCAGTCTCGGCAACGGCGCCCCGCCCGTCGAAAACCTGACCTTCGAGCGCACGATTCTCGGTTCCGAGGGCATCGAGGTTCTGGTGCGGGCCGGCGGCTCCGAGCCGATGACGATCGCGCAGGTTCAGGTGGACGATGCCTACTGGCAGTTCACGCAGGAGCCGGCCGGCGCCATCAGCCGCGGCTCGACCGCCTGGATCAGGCTGCCGTTTCCATGGGTGCTGGGCGAGGCGCACGCGATCCGCATCATCACGGACACGGGAGCGACGTTCGATCACGAGATCGCCGTCGCGGTTCCGACGCCGACCGAGGACACGATAAGCTTAAGCTCGCAGGCGCTGCTCGGCATCTTCGTCGGCATCCTGCCGGTCGCCATCGGCCTGATGTTCTACCCGGCGCTGCGCGGCCTCGGCCGCGACGGCATGAATTTCGTGCTTGCCCTCACTGTAGGCCTACTCGCGTTCCTCTTCGTCGACGCCATCGGCGAAGCGCTCGAACTTGCCGGCGAAGCTGCCGCGATCTTCCAGGGCCACGTCATGGTCGTGCTTGCTGCGGTCGCGAGTTTTCTGCTGCTGATCGCGGTCGGCCGGCGCAGCGGAACGCCGACAGGCCTTGCCTTGGCGACATTCATCGCGCTCGGCATCGGTCTGCACAATCTGGGCGAAGGGCTGGCGATCGGTGCCGCCTTCGCGTCCGGTGCGGCCGGGCTCGGCACGTTCCTGGTGCTGGGCTTCACGCTGCACAACATAACCGAGGGCGTCGGCATCGCCGCGCCGATCCTCAGGGAACGGCCGCCGCTGTGGAGCTTCGGCGGCCTGGCCCTCCTTGCCGGCGGCCCTGCCGTGCTCGGCCTGTGGATCGGCAGCCTCGCCTATGCTCCGCAATGGTCCGCTCTCGCATTGGCGATCGGCGCAGGCGCCATCCTCCAGGTCGTCGTCGAGGTCAGCGCCTTTCTGATGCGTTCCGACGGCCGCGGCACCTCGGCCTTCCTCTCCTTGCCGGTCATCGCAGGGCTTTCCTTCGGCGTCGTCTTCATGTTCCTGACGGCGGCCATGGTGAAGATCTGACGCGATTAAAAGTCATTCGTCGTTTGCCAAGGCGATCAGGTTTGCCAGCGCTTCGACGCCGAGCCGGTTCATGTGTCTGCGCCCGAGCGCGATGTCGATCCGCATCGCCACTTGGTGCGGATCGGCGCCCTTGAGGTCGGCGAGCCGTTCAATGCCGATCTCCTCCAGATAGGCAATCATCCTCGGGCCGATGGAATGGGCCCTCAGCATCCTCCGTTTTTCAGATTCGTCCATCACTGAATTGCCGTGCCTTTCCCCGGCCGGGCGTGCTTCCCGAACCGTTTCTTAAACACTCTCGCCCTAAGTCTTTTCCTTGAGACGGAGTGCGGAGTGTCCGAGAGTGCGTTTTTCCGCGGCATTGACTGCCGATCGGCTCCCGCTCGAGCGCCTCGCGCTCCGGTTGCGGAGGATGTACGCAACGGACTGGAGGCATTCCTGACGCTCGAAGCTTCAGGCTGGAAGGGTCGAGACCACACGGCGATGGCGGTCGACCGCTTCCGCGCCGCCTTCGCGCGCGAGGCCGTTCATCGCCTTGCCGAGCAAGATATGTGCCGCATCCACACATTGACGCTTGATGACGAACCGATCGCCAGCTTGATCGTCTTCGCCGAAGCCGGCATGGCCAATACTTGGAAGACGGCATATGACGAGAACTACTCGACATTATCTCCCGGCACGCTGCTAATGATCGAGGTTACCAAACAGCATCTGGACGATCCAAACATCATGGCGACCAATTCATGCGCTGTTCCCGATTATCCGGTGATGAGCCGGCTCTGGACCGAGCGGCGCGAGATCGGCACGATCATCATCGGCACAACGCCCGACGCCGACCGACAGGTGCGCCAGGCCGCATCGCAACTCCATCTATACCGCGAGACGCACAACATGGCGCGCACCCTGCGCAATCGTCTCAGGAACCTGTTGCGCTGCTAACCTCCCGCTTCGCGCGATCCCGAAATATCCGACGTATGACTTTTCCCGTTGTGGTCAGCGGCATGGAATCGACGAACTCCACCTCGCGCGGATATTCATGCGCCGACAGCCGCTCGCGCACCCAATTCTTGATATCGTCCGCCAGTTCCGGAGTGGCGGAGACATTGTCTTTCAGCACCACATAAGCCTTGACGATCTCGGTGCGTAGCGGATCGGGCTTGCCGACCGCCGCCGCCAGTGCAATCGCCGGATGACCGGTGAGGCAATCCTCGATTTCGCCCGGCCCAATCCGGAAACCAGCCGACGTGATAACATCGTCGTCGCGCCCGAAAAAATGCACATAGCCCTCCTCGTCCGTGATGCCCTGGTCTCCTGTGGTCATCCAGTCGCCAATGAACTTTTCGGCGGTCGCCTTGTCGTTTTCCCAATAGCCGAGGAACATAACCGGGTCGGGGCGTCGCACCGCAATTTGTCCGATCTCGCCCGCCCGCATCGGACGCCCTTCCGCATCGATAACCGCAACTGCGTGGCCCGGAACCGGCTTGCCGATTGCGCCGCTGCGGCTGACCCCGAGGGCAACGCAGGACGACAGCACGATGTTGCACTCGGTCTGGCCGTAGAACTCGTTGACGGTTATGCCAAGCTCAGCCCGCGCCCAGTCATAGGTGTCACGCCCAAGCGCTTCGCCGGCGGAACCGATCGTTCTGAGATCGAGCCTGAAACGCCGGCGTATGCCACTGACTGTCTTCAGCATCCTGAGCGCGGTCGGCGGCACGAAGGCGTTGCGCACGCCCATCTTCTCGACCAGCCCGAGCGCTGCCTGCGGATCGAATTTTTCGAACCGCCCGGAAACCACCGGCACGCCGAAATAGAGGCTGGGCAGCAGCAGGTTGAGCAACCCGCCGGCCCACGCCCAATCGGCCGGTGTCCAGGCCAGGTCGCCCGCCTGTGGAAGGAACTCGTGGTGAAACTGGACGCCTGGCAAGTGGCCAAGCAGCACGCGATGCCCATGCAGCGCGCCTTTCGGCGGGCCGGTCGTGCCGGAAGTGAAGATCATCATCGCCGGATCGTCCGGCCCCGTATCCTCAGCCTGAAATGCCGGGCTGCTGTCGGCAGCAAGCTGCTGAAAGCCGGCGGTATCGCCATCCGCACCGTCGATCGACACCACCAGCTCCAGACCGCGCAGGCGGTTGCGGATGGCTTTGAGTTTTGTGCTTCCGAAGTGATTGGTGACGACAGCCCTCGCGCCCGCCGTCTGCAGCCGGTATTCTAGCGCCTCGACGCCGAACAGCAGCGCCAGCGGCACGGCAATCGCCCCAAGCTTGTAGATCGCGACATGCGTGATCACCGTCTCGAAACATTGTGGCAACAGCAGCGCCACCCGATCGCCGCGTGAAATGCCTTTTTGTTTTAGTGCATCGGCGAGTGAGTTCGACTGGCGTGCGAGCTCGCCATAGCTCAGCCGCTGCGCCTGGCCATCCTGACGGTACTCCAGCAGCGCCAAGCGATCCGGTTCCGCCAAGGCCCAGCGGTCGGCGACAGCGACGCCGATATTGAAACGCTCGGGAATTGCCCAGCGGAAGTCGCGATATAGCGCTTCATAGCTGTCGGCGCGCTTAAGCATTTTTGCTGCACTGCAAAATAGGCATTGCTTGATCTACAGGGCGCCGCCGTCTGTGGCAAGACGGGTTCACTCAGCCGCCTGTCAGCCGTCTCAATGCCCGCCGCCGCCGGCGGCCTTGGGCGGCTTGCGCATCAGGATCGCGAAGACGGCCAGCGTCGCGAACAGCATCGTCAGCAGATCGAACACATCGACGAACGACATCGTCCAGGCCTGTTGGCCGACCATGCCGCTCAGTTTGGAAAGAGCGGCCGTATGGCCGTCGAATCCGTGCGACTGGAAATTGCCCGCCATGTTGTTCAGCCGCTGGAGGGCCTCCGGATTGCTCCAGGTCACATGTTCGGCCAGCCGCTCATAATGGAAGGCGTTGCGGTGGGTGAGCACGGTGTTAATCACCGCGAGGCCCACGGCGCCGCCGAGATTGCGCGTCAGGTTGAACAGGCCGGAAGCATTCTTCAACCGGCTCGGGTGCAATGTGCCGAGCGCAAGATTGTTGATCGGCACCATGCACAGCATGAGTGACACGCCGCGCAGGATCTGCGGCACCAACAGCTCATAGAAATCCCAATCAGCGGTAAGGTTGGTCATCTGCCACGTGCCGGCGGCAAAGCCGAGGAAGCCGATCATCATCATGATGCGCGGGTCGATCTTGTTCGACAGGAAGCCGGCGACCGGCGCGGTCATGAACATTGCCAGGCCGCTGACGAACAGCGCCTCGCCGATCATCAGCAAATCGTAGCCGCGGATACGCCCGAGATAGAGCGGATAGATATAGGTCAGGCCGTAAAGGCCGATGCCGAGCACGAAGGAAAATACCGAGCCGAAGGCGAAGTTGACGTTGGTGAAGGCGCGCAGATCGACGATTGGCTCCTCGCGCGTGAAGGCGCGCCAGAAGAACAGCACAGCGCCGACCGACATGACGATCGTAAAGATGACGACGCTCTCGTCCTGCATCCAGTCATTGTTCGGACCTTCCTCCAGCACGTATTCGAGCGAGCAGAGAAACGCGCCCATGCCGGCCAATCCCCACCAGTCAAACTTCTTGAGAAGGCCCGGCTCCGGCTTGTCGAAGTCGATCAATGACCATGCGGCGCTGGCGACCAGGATGCCCGGGATGACATTGATGAGGAACAGCCAATGCCAGGACATCGCATGGCTGATATAGCCGCCGACGGTCGGACCGATCGTCGGCGCCAGCGTCGCGACGAGGCCGATCATCGGCGACACGATGGCGCGCTTCGATGGAGGAAAGATCGTGAAGGCCGCAGCGAACACGCTGGGGATCATGCCGCCGCCGACAAAGCCCTGGATCGCCCTGTACGCGATCATCTGGTCGATATTGGTGGCAGTGGCGCAAAGCGCGCTGGCCGCCGTGAAGCCGGCCGCGGAAATGGTGAACAACACGCGGGTCGAAAGCAGTCGCGCCAGGAAGCCCGACAGCGGGATCATGATGACTTCGGCGATCAGATAGGACGTCTGCACCCAGGAGATTTCGTCCGAGCTGGCGCTCAGGCCCGCCTGGATTTCCGAGAGCGACGCCGACACGATCTGGATGTCGAGGATGGCCATGAACATGCCGAACACCATCACCAGGAAGGCGATGATGCGGCGTACCGGCATGGTATCGCTCGCCGCCGGAGCGGCCATTACTGTTGTAGCGGTAGCCATTTTGCAGCGCCTCCGGGCGCGCTCGGTCAGTTTGCGATCGCTTGCGGGGCGGTGCGGCTGTCGACATCGACGATGACCGACAGGCCGGCGCGCAGTCTGCCCGACTTCAGCGCCGCTTCGGACACGTCGATGCGCACCGGGACGCGCTGCACGACCTTGGTGAAATTGCCGGTGGCATTTTCAGGCGGCAGCAGCGAGAACAACGCACCCGAGGCGGGCGCCAGCGAAGACACCGCGCCCTCGAATTCGTCGCCGTCGATGGCATCGACCGAGAATTTCACTTTCTCGCCGGGAACCAGCTTGCCAAGCTGTGTCTCCTTGAAATTGGCGACCAGATAGACCTTGTCGAGCGGCACGATCACCGCGAGCTTCTGGCCGGGCGAAACCAGGTCGCCGAGCTCTATCGCCCGATTGCCGACCACGCCGTCATAGGGCGCGCGCAGCACCGTGAACGACAGGTCGCGCGCCGCCTTGTCTCGGGCAAGTTCGAGGTTGCCCATCGACGCCTGCGCTTCCTGAAACTGCGCTTCCAGAACGCCGATATTGGCGTTGGCACTAGCGATCTGGGCATCGGCGCCTACCAGCACGGCGTTGGCCTGCTCGAGCGCGGTGTTGGCGTCGTCAACCTGCGCCTGGGTCGCCACCTTGGACTGCAGCAGCTGCGTGGCGCGATCGGCGGCGCGCTTCGCATTGTTGGCTGCAGCGACATCGGCTGTCTTCTGCGCCTGCGCTTGGCCGAGAGCCGCGCGCGCTGCCTCGGTCTGCGCCTTGATGCGCTCAAGCGTCTTGGTCTGCACGTCGATCTGCGCTTCGGCCTGCCGCAGCGCGATGCGATAGTCGCCATCTTCGATCGTCACCAACGGGTCGCCTGCCTTGACGTGCTGGTTCTCGTCCACGTTGAGAAGTGCCACATAACCGGTGATCTTCGGGGTGACAAAGGACATGTCGGCCTGGACATAGGCGTCGTCGGTAGAGATCATGAACCGGCCTTCGGTCCAATACTGATATCCATACCAGCCTCCACCGGCGAGCAGGCCGAGCGCAATGACCGGCAACAGAAACGACTTCGCCGACCGCTTCTTGCGCTCGGGCGCTTCGGCAGCCGGCGCCGCGATGGGTGCAGGTTCCGGCAACTGCCGCTCAATCTCTGGCGCTGGTCTCTCGGTATCCGGAACCACCTTGAGGTTCTCTGGCACCGCCTTCATGTTCGGGAAGGGACGCACTTCGGAGGCAATAGGCGTTTCTGTCGCGGGCTTGACGCTACGGGTGGCCATAACAGTTATCCGTGAGATTGAACTGAACCGTTCGGTTCGATCTTGACTTAGCGCATGAATGCGCGCATATCAAGGTGGAATCGAACCGATCGGTTCGAATAATTTTCGAGGAAGCATGACTGCCGATACGACAGTCCTGGAGACACCAACCGCCGACGCGGACGACGGTAGCCGCCGTGGCCGGCTTGCAGCTGGCCAGGATCCGGCCAAGCGCAAGCAGATCATCGACGGCGCCCGCCGTGTCTTCATCGACATGGGTTTCGATGCCGCCTCGATGAACGACATCACCCGCGAGGCCGGCGTCTCCAAAGGCACGATCTATGTCTACTTCGCCAACAAGGAAGAGCTGTTCGAAGCGCTGATCGAATGCGAGCGGCAGACCATCTTCGCCAATCTGTATGACGCGCTCGAGTCTGAGGGCGATATACGGGAGGTGCTGATCCGCTACGGCATCGCGCTAGCCTTGAAGATCACGTTCCCGACGGTGCTGAAGGCGCAGCGTACGGTAATCAGCATCTGCGAGCGCATGCCGGAACTTGGCGTACGCTTCTATGAGCGCGGTCCTAAGCGCGGCCACGACAAGTTGGCGGAATATCTCGCGCGTGCCGTCGAAGCGGGTGAACTTTCCATCCCAGATATCGACCTCGCCGCCTATCAGTTCGCGGACCTTTGCATGGCGGGCTTCTTCCGCCAATGCATTTTCGGCTACCGCACCAAGCCGCCTAGCGAAGACGAGATCAGGCACGTTGTGACGTCCGGCGTCGATGTTTTCCTGAAGGCCTATGCCCCACCTTCCCCTTGAGCGGAAGGAAACCCTACTGCGTCACCGCCAGCGAAATCGCAGCGCGCAATTCGTCCATGCCTTCGCCCTGCTCGGAGGAGGTGGCGATGACCTCCGGGAAAGCCGCCGGGCGCCGCTTGATCTTCAGCAAGGTCTCGTCGATCAGACGCGGCACGCCAGCCGCCTTGATCTTGTCGATCTTGGTCAGCACCACCTGATAGGACACCGCGGCCTTGTCGAGCAGCCCCATGACCTCGTCGTCATTCGCTTTCACCCCGTGGCGCGAGTCGATCAGCAGATAGACGCGCTTCAGCGTCACGCGCCCACGCAGATAGTCCATCACCAGCTTGGTCCAGCGGTCGACTTCGGTCTTCGGCGCCTTGGCGTAACCGTATCCAGGCATGTCGACCATCGCCATTGGCGGCAGGTCGGTGCCTTCGCCTGAATAGCCGTCCGGAACGAAATAATTGAGTTCCTGCGTGCGGCCCGGCGTGTTCGACGTGCGCGCCAGTCCCTTCTTGTTGACCAGCGCATTGATCAGCGACGACTTCCCGACATTCGACCGGCCGGCAAAAGCGATCTCCGCCGGGCCTTGCGGCGGCAGAAAATTCATCGAGGGCACGCTGCGAATGAAAACCCAAGGTCTTGCGAAGACGTCCGCCTCGCCGGTCAAGGGTACGTTCATGCAGCGGTCTCCAGGGCACGGAGGTCCGCGCCGCGTATGGCGTTCACGTTGCGGGTGATCTTGTCCACGGGCCAATCCCACCAGGCGATACTGAGGAGGCGTTTGACCGTCCATTCGTCGAAGCGAGCCTTGACCGGCTTGGCCGGGTTTCCGGCGACGATCGCATAGGGTGGAACGTCATGCGTGACGACAGCCTTGGCGGCGACGATCGCGCCATCGCCGATCTTCACGCCGGGCATGATCACCGCTTCCATGCCGATCCAGACATCATTGCCGATAACGGTGTCGCCCCGGACTTCCCTCTCCCAGCTCTTGGGATCGAACCCTTCTTCCCAACCATGTCCGAAGATATTGAACGGATAGGTCGAGAACCCCGACATCGCATGGTTTGCGCCATTCATGATGAAGCGCGCACCCTCGGCAATGGCGCAAAATTTGCCGATGATCAGCTTGTCGCCAATGAACGGATAGTGATGCAGCACGCATTTCTCGGCGAACAGGTCAGGGCCATCAGGATCGTCATAATAGGTGAAATCGCCGATTTCGATATTCGGTGCCGTCACCAGCGCCTTCAGGAAGCCGACGCGCGTATGCATCGAGATCGGATGCTTGATGTTTGGGTTCGGCTCTTGCATCGGGGTTCCGAAGGATTTGCGGGAAGCAACCATCGCGCCTGCGACCCCGCTACGCAACCGCCCTGTTCGATGCAGCCAATCGCATGATGGTTTCCTCCGTTCAAGGAAAAACGGCCGCGCCTCTGGCCTGGGCCGTTGCTCATTCAAACGGGTTCAGCGCAATGCCAGGATGAACGCCGCGCATGCAACGGCTCCCGATACCGCCCTGACGTGGTTCCAAGCCGTCCAGTTTGACAAATAGTTGGCCCACACTGTCGCCCCCTCCCCGCTCGACGGATCGACGGCGGCGAGTGCGTTGTTCATCGGCACGTTGAACACCATGGTCACACCGATCACGCCGACCAGGTAGAGCGCAGCGCCCACATAGATGGCCAGCGAGTTGCCCACGGGCCAGCCAAGCAAGGCGGCGCCCGCAAGAATGATACTGAGCAGGGCCGGACCGAAGAAGGCAATGAAAAACAGTGGGTTCAGGATCACCACATTCACTGCCTGCATGGCAGCGATGCCGCTAGCCGGCACGATCCGGCCCAGCGCTGCCATGACTGCGGTGGAAAAAGCGAGCATCAGCCCGCCCATGACGCCGGAGCCAACGGCTGTGAGGATGGTAAGGACATAGAGTGCGCGTTCAGTCATTTCGATCTCCCAAATATGAGCAATGCTCACATTTACAAATGTGATAAACCCTCATATTGTGGCTGTCAAGAAGCAACCTCTGGAGACCGGGCAATGAATGGTGGATCGGTTGTGGCGTTGCGACGCGAAGAGCTCCAGCGCACGCAAATCTCCGGTGCAGAAGCGCAGCCGCGAGCGGGTCGAGAAAATGCTGGCGGTCGCGACCGACCTGATCGCCGAACATGGCAGCGATTCGTTGCGCATGAGCGATGTCGCCGCGCGCGCCGGCGTGTCGATCGGTTCACTGTACCAGTTTTTTCCGGACAAGACGGCGATCATCGGCGCTTTGGTCGAGCGTTCGAACGAACAGGGCCGGCAGTGCATCGAGGAAGGCCTCGCGCAGGTGCGCGACGCCGCATCTATGCGGCAGGCTTTTTCGGATCTGATCGATATCTACTATCGGATTTTTCTCGACGAGCCGGTCATGCGCGACATCTGGTTTGGCGCGCAGGCTGACACGAGCCTGCGCGAAGCCCAGCTCGCCGACAGCCGCAAGAATGGCGCCATTGTCGCGGCAGCATTGAAGCGGCTTCGCCCACAGGCGGACGCCACGGCGCTCGAGACTTCCGCCCTTGCCGTCATGCATCTCGGCGAGGAAGCGATCCGCCTCGCCATCTCCGTCGAGCGCAAGGAAGGCGATGCGCTGATCAACGCCTACAAGCGCATGGCGCTGTCAGAACTCTTGCGTGAGTAATGTAGGGCTTTGCCGTGCGTGCCTGAGCCGGATCTTTCGGGCGCTTCTCGTTCAGAAAAAAGTGCGCAGTCCAAAGAAAAGGCCCGCACGAGGCGGGCCTTGATACAGGTCGGCTACTCAGCCGGTGTGGGTTTTCGTTTGAACAGCCCCGCGAGATTGTCCCATAGCTCGATCTTGGCGCCCTGGCGCTTCATGATGATGCCCTGCTGCAGGATCGACAGCGTATTGTTCCATGCCCAGTAGATGATCAGGCCGGCCGGGAATGTCGCCATCATGAACGTGAAGATCACTGGCATCCAGTTGAAAACCATCGCCTGCGTCGGGTCCGGCGGAGCAGGATTCATCCGCATCTGCAGGAACATTGTGATGCCCATGACCAGCGGCCAGACGCCGAGCATCATGAAGGGCCCGAAGACCGGCACTGTGCTGGGGTCGAACGGCAACAATCCGAAGAGGTTGAAAAGCGATGTCGGATCGGGCGCCGCCAGGTCGTGAATCCAGCCATAGAAGGGCGCGTGCCGCATCTCGATGGTGATGTAGAGAACCTTGTAGAGCGCGAAGAACACCGGAATCTGAACAAGCACCGGCCAGCACCCCGCAAGCGGATTGATTTTCTCCGTCTTGTAGAGCTCCATCATGGCCTGTTGCTGCTTCATCTTGTCGTCCGCGTATTTCTCGCGGATTTCCAGCATCTTCGGCTGAACCTTCTTCATGTTCGCCATCGACTTGTACGACTTGTTGGCGAGCGGGAAGAAGAATGCCTTGACGACGATGGTCGTCGCCAGGATCGCAAGCCCGAAATTGCCGAGGAACTTGTAGAGATTGTCGATCAGCCAGAACATCGGCTTGGTCAGGAACGGGTACCAGCCCCAGTCGATCAACTTGTCGAAAAGGAAGATGTGCCGATCCTCGGCGTAGGCGTTGATCTTGGCAACCTCCTTGGCGCCGGCGAACACCATGGTCTCCAAGGTTTCGGATTGCCCGGGCCCGACTGTAATAGCGTCTGTCAGAAAATCCGCCTGATAGCGAGGCCGGTCATTTTCGAAATACGAATAGCGCGGCGTGAACGGCTGCTTGCCCGAAGGAATGACAGTAGCTGCCCAATACTTATCGGTTATGCCGAGCCAGCCGTGGCTCGACTTCTCGAACGCCGTGCCCTTTTCCTCCTCAATATTCGCGTAGGTGTATTCGTGGAGCTTTTCGCCGAATGCACCGACAAGCCCCTCATGTAGCACATAGATGGATGCGTGCTGCGGCTTGTCGAAGCGCTTGACCAGGCCGTACCCGTTGACGTTGACCGCAGCAGTGCCGGCATTGGCCACCGTGTCGGAAATCGTAAACATATAGTCCGCGTCGACACTGATGATGCGCTTGAACGTCAGGTTTTTTTCGTTGCTCCAGGTAAGCGTCACCGATGTAGACGGCGTCAGTTGCGCGCCGTTCTCAGCGGTCCACAGCGTTTCCGGTCCAGGCAGCGTGCCCGCCGTGCCGTCGCTGGAGAAACCCACCTCGACCAGGAAACCGTTCGGCAGCGCTTCCGGATTGAGCAGCTCGATCGTTGGCGAATTCGGATCGACCGTCTCGCGGTAGTGCTTCAGACGAAGGTCATCCAGCCTCGCGCCCTTCAGGTTGATCGAACCGCCAAGGCTCGGCGTGTCGATCTTGATGCGTTGGCTGGTGGCGATCGCCTGCTCGCGGTTCGCGGCAGTGGTCGCCGCGGTATCCGGAATGGCAGGAGTGCCCCCCGACATTGGCGCTTGCGTGCCGTCTGCGGCTGGCGCGCCGGATTGTGCAGCCTTCTTCTTTTCGGCTTCGACCCGTTCCTGCTCGATGCGTTGCGCTTCGCGCTGGGCGTCCACGCGGGGGTTCATGTAGAACACCTGCCAAAGTACCACGATCAGCACCGACAGCGCGATGGTGATCAAAAAATTCCGGTTGTTTTCCATCTCGTCCTAAGGCCTTGGGCGAATGCGGCGTTTCAATTCGTCCGCGATCTGTTCGAACGGTGCGGTCAGCACATCGTCACGTCCGACGATGACATAGTCATGTCCGGGCGCCATGTGAATGGCGGCATGGACGCGCACCGCTTCTTTCAGGCGACGGCGCACGCGGTTGCGGACGACCGCATTGCCAACCTTCTTGGTAACGGTGAGGCCAACGCGCGGCACTTCATTGTCGCCACGCTTCAGCACTTCCAACAGAAAAAGCCGCCCGCGGCGCTTTTCACCACGCCGGACGGCCAGAAACTCCTCCCGCTTGCGCAAGCGTGCGGGAGAATGGGGTCGGGATGCGCCGGAGTCCGGCAACGGCCCGGGCTGCCGCTTAAGCGGACAGGCGCTTGCGGCCGCGGTTGCGGCGCGCGGCGACAACGCCACGTCCACCTTTGGTGGCCATGCGCGAGCGGAAGCCATGCCGGCGCTTGCGGACGAGTTTGGACGGCTGATAGGTACGCTTCATTTGTCTTAATACCGCGGCGTGCGGCCCTTCTTAATTCTGTCACGAAGTAACAGGAGCTTTAGCCAGGCGGTGCGAGGCGCACGGAAACCATGCGCCGGACGCGGGGCCCGAGCGTGGCGGGCTTATAGGGGGACGGCCTCGCCAAGTCAATCGCCGGCGCGATACTGCCCACGAGGCTGAAGGGCTGCCATCAGCCGCCTGTATGGCTTCGGATAAACGTCCCCGCATCGGCAAGCGCATCACGCCCCGCCGCGAGACGCGCATTCCAGAGCGGCCACGCATGGATCATATGCGGCCAGATGTCCAACCTCACCCGAACCCGCGCCGCACCGGCAGCCTCCGCAAATCGGACCGCATCGTCCAGCAGACACTCTTCGGACCCAACCTGCACCAGCACGGGTGGAAAGCCCCGCAAGTCCGAAAACAGGGGCGAAACTCGCGGGTCGTACCGGTGCAAATCGGCTGGCAGATAGGCGTCCGCAAGCTCGAACAGATACGGCTTGTGGATGATCGGATCGACGGCCTCATTGGTCTCCAGCGAGGCTCCCGACATCGTCAGGTCGGTCCATGGCGAGACCAGCCAGGCGCAAGCAGGCATCTCCTCACCGGCCTCACGTAAATGATTGATCAATGCTGCGGTGAGCCCGCCACCGGCACTATCGCCGCCCACGGCGATGCGTCCAGCCGATATGTTTTCAGCGAGTAGGAAGCGCCATGCCATCAATGCATCTTCCAGTGCAGCTGGAAAGGGATGCTCGGGCGCAAGCCGATATTCGAGAGCCAGAGTGCGTGCGCGGGCGGCGCGCCCCGCCTCGGTCACCATGCGGCGGTGGCTCTTGATCGAACCTGAACAATATCCGCCACCATGAAAGAAAATCAGGACGCGATCCGGATCGCTACCGGGAGCAATGGACCATTCTGCGGGAATACCACCCAGATTGACGGAAGTAAGTTCGATATCGGCTGCCACCGGCCAGACGCTGCCAACCTCGTCGAGCCGGGCGCGGCGCTCCGCCCATCCGTGCGGCCGTGGCTTCGAACCTAACAATTTGCGGACAACGTCAATCTCGCTCAAGCGCACCTCCATTTGAAGCAAGCACGACAACACCGATCTAAGTTCGAGGGAAATCCACCGCGCAGCAATCTAGCCTGGTGCGCGCCTGGATTGAAGCTGCCCACCACCCTCAACAGGACTACGACGCGCCCAAATCCATGTTGCATGCAACTGCGTAGAGTGATCAACCGTTTGGCAAAGCGATAGCCATGTCCTATCGTACTAAAACGTTGGGCATCCCGGGGGTACGAGGAGTGTGACGGCCGCATGAGCGACCGCCAAAATGAAGCGCGAAAAAAGGCTGGAACGGATTCATCGAGAACCGTCTCGCTGGCGCGCGGCCTGTCGACAAAGCTGCTGCTGCTGACTGCGCTATTCGTGCTCATCGCAGAAGTCCTTGTCTTCGTCCCCTCCATCGCCAATTTCCGCTTGAACTGGCTTGCGGAACGGCTTGGAACCGCTGCCGCCGTGTCGATCGTGCTGGTTGAAGACGATGCCAGCACGCTGTCGCGGCAGATCCAGGACGAAGTTCTGCGATCGATCGGCGCCAAGGCAATTGCCGTGCGTGACGACGAAGGTGTCTCCCGCCTGCTCGTCGTTGCTGAAATGCCCCCTTCTGTGGACGAGCACATCGACCTCGCCAACACCGGCTTGCTGTCGGCCATGTCCGGCGCCCTCGATACGCTGGCTTTCGGTGGCAATCGCATGCTGCGCGTTTTCGGCAAGGTCGGCGACAGCACCAAGGAATTCGAACTGATCATCTCCGACAGCCGCCTTCGGGACGCGATGCTTGTCTATTCGCGCAATGTTGCCCTGCTTTCGCTGATGATCTCCCTGAGCACGGCGATGCTGGTCTACTATACGATCGACCGCATCATGATCCGGCCGATCCGGGCGATGACGCAGTCCATGCTGGATTTTTCGCGCGGGCCGGACGATCCGGGCCGCATCATCGATCCGGACGAGCGAGGCGACGAAATCGGCGTCGCCGAGCGCGAACTGGCGGACATGCAGACCCGCTTGCAGAAAACGCTCGGAGAGCAAAAGCATCTCGCGGATCTCGGCCTAGCCGTGTCGAAGATCAACCACGACATGCGCAACATACTCGCCTCGGCGCAACTGATGTCCGATCGCCTCGGCGCGGTGAGGGATCCCACGGTGCAGGCGCTGGCGCCGCGTCTGCTCAAGGCGCTTGACCGCGCCGTCTCCTATTCGAGCGGCGTTCTGGCCTATGGCCGCACTCAGGAGCCGCCGCCCTCTCGCCGCCGCCTGCGGCTTTGGCAGGTCGTTGAAGATGTCCAGAACCTGCTCGGGGTCGAACCGGACAGCAAGGTCGAGTTCGTCAATGCGGTCGATCCTGTCTTCGAGATCGATGCCGATCCCGAGCAGCTGTTCAGGGTGCTGACCAATCTTTGCCGCAACGCCATCCAGGCGATGACAGCCGGCTCCGATGCCGCCGCCGTCAACCGCCTGACGATCTCGGCGGAACGGCAGGGCACCGTCTGCCGTATCCTGGTCACAGACACCGGTCCCGGCCTGCCGCAAAAGGCGCGGGAAAACCTGTTCACCGCCTTCCGAGGCTCGGCGCGCAGTGGCGGCACCGGCCTGGGGCTTGCGATCGCGCACGAACTGGTGCGCGCTCACGGCGGTGCCTTGGAACTGGTGGAGAGCATCGGCGGACGAACGGTGTTTTCGGTAACCATTCCCGACCAGCCCGTCCGCCTTGACGACGCACGCGGCGGCGACCGCAAGCGCGCATGAAGCGGCGCAATCCAGCCGCGCCGGGATCAACTTCAATTCAGACCGCGCAGCGTTGAGCCGCCCGAAGCGGCCGGCCGCCGCAAACGGCGCTTGCCGATACCGCCCTCCCTCGCAACTCGGAACACAACCAGTCACACGGGCTGAAACAAAGCATCACACCGTATATGCCGCCCCCTGGTGCCGTCCGAGGCTCTGCGCGGCGCTCGACACGGATCGGCAAAACTTTTTGCGAACCGCTTGCATTTCGTGGATTGAGCCTTTAGGGAACGTCTCGCTCGCGGCTGGCCGATTGGTTGGCTGTGGCTGGTCGTTTCTGATGCGGCCCTATGCGCACCCGTAGCTCAGCTGGATAGAGCACCAGACTACGAATCTGGGGGTCGGGAGTTCGAATCTCTCCGGGTGCGCCAATTAAATCAATGACTTAGGATCGAACATCGTCCGCCTTAAGATACCGGCAGGCTAACAATGGGCTAACACACCAAGGTACCGCTGTTGGTAGGCGTCGTGCGCCGATCAGCTGCCCAAGCCCGGCAGTGAACTCCCGCGACAGCCGTAGTTGCTGTAGGTGCAGTTGGCGTCAATACGGGCGAGATAAGGCAGCAGCGCTGCCCCTCCTCTTTCTTCCAGGGGCCCACGCTAGCTAAGGAGGAAGGCAGAGTTTGACCTCGAAGCGGACTCTCGTAAACGGGAGTCGTGAATGACAGCTTTGCGCCGCAAGTCGGCCGTTGACGTCTGCTTTGTCGCCGACTGAAAGCATACATTGCGGCGACCACGCTGGAGGTCGCGGTTGCGCCATGAGCGGAAGTTCGACGGTAGGTGCGAGATCGTCCGCTTCGCGCTGACTGCGGACTTACATGGGTGTTCCCTGTTGTCGCATCTCCAATCGGTTCTGCTCTGCAAGCCTCTTCCGGCACTTGCGCCCCTGAGCAGAATGGCCGATATTCGGAGGGACCTATCCGGCTCCTTCGTACAACCTGCGCGCCCGAGATTGAAGCGGCACTTCACCAGGCGAAGATTGCACCAATCTCGCGACTTTCGGCCCGTTCGCAAGGCAGAGGCATACAACGATGAAGTTGCTGAGGGAGCCTCTTCTGCATTTTCTCATCGCTGGCGTGGGTTTGTTCGTCGCCTACGCGTGGGTCGGTACCCGCGAGGGGACGCCGGAGCAAGTCCTCAGCGCGAGATCCGGTTCAGCGAGGGCGACCTGCGCTGGGCGACCGAGACCTGGAAGCGACAATGGCAAAAGAACCCTTCCCGTGAGGAACTGCGCGGGCTGGTCAGGGATCTGTTGAACGAAGAGCTGCTTGCGCGAGAGGCCCGGGAGATGGGGCTGGACACGAACGATAAGGTGGTGCGTCGCCGTCTCGCGCAAAAGATGACCTTTTTGATCAAGGACACCTCCCGGTTGGCCGAGCCAACGGAGGATCAGCTGCGGCAATCTATGAAGCTCACCCCGAAAAATTCCGCCGTGAAGCCCGGGTGTCATTCATGCAACTGTTCTTCAACCACACGACACGATCAAGCGCAGCGGCAGATGCGCGGCAGGCGCTCGTGGAGCTGGCAAGCGCAACCAACCCAAAGCTTGTGGCTGAGAAGGGCGATCAATTGCTGATCGAACCCAGCGTAAACGATGCGGATGAAAGCTCGGTCGCAGCGCAGTTCGGGCAGGACTTTGCTCCACGGTGTTCGCGCTCGAACCGAGCGCCTGGCACGGGCCGATCAAGTCCGCCTACGGACTGCATCTTGTCCGCGTATCCAAGATAACACCTGCCGAACAGCGGCCTTTCCTCGAAGTGAGGGCCCAGGTGCTCGACCACTGGCGCGAGCGGCGACGTCAAGAGGAACGAGCGTTATTTCGGGGAACTGTTCAAGAAGTATGAAATCGTGACGGACGAGAGCGTGGAGGCGGTGATCGGTCCATTGAGCATCGAAGCGGAAGGCGCGATGAGCGCATCGGTTTCGCATTTCGGTCTGGCCGTCTGGCTGCTGATCTCCTCCGCGTCCACAGGCTTGGCTCACGGGTTCGGCCGGCTTATCTCGAATTGCGCGAGGAGCGGCCGGGCGAGTTCGCGGTACTCTGGAAAGTGCCCATGCGCGGCGACATGAGGCTGAGCCTCAGACCGCAGTTTTCCGGTGAAACAAATCATCCGCGCCGATAGCCCAAGCGTTTCCGGGGCGGCAATCGAGAATTGGACGCTGCACGCCCCGGCGCTGCGCGGGCAAACGCTGACCATCAGCAGTCTTGAAGCAACCATGACCGATGCGCTAGCACGGATTGAATACATTGATGGTACTTCTTGGACCGAGCGATTTACGCCGCGCAAGCCCGCGTCGGTCATTCCCGCCGCTGATACGGCAATGGGCGTCGCCGGCGTGTACCTGTCACTCGGCATTGAGCACATCCTGCTCGGCATCGATCACCTCCTCTTCGTCCTGGCGCTCCTCCTCATCACCCGGGGGACCTGGCGGTTGGTGAAGAGCATCACCGCCTTCACCGTTGCCCATTCCCTCACCCTGGCGCTCGCTACGCTGGGCGTCTGCATGTGCCGCAGGCACCCGTCGAGGCCGCGACCCACTTTCCATCGTCTTCGTCGCCGCCGAGATCGTGCGTCGGGCACAAGGGCGCGAGGGCATTGCAGCGCGGGCACCGTGGGTCGTGGCCTTCTGCTTCGGTCTTTTGCACGGCTTGGCTTCGCGGGCGCGCTCAGCGAAGTTGGCTTGCCAGCCGGGCACATTCCGCTGGCGCTCCTCTTCTTCAATCTCGGGGTCGAGGCCGGACAACTCGTCTTCGTCGCCATTGTGCTGTCGCTGGTCACAATGTCACATCGTGTTCATACCGCTCTGCCAGCTTGGGCACCGCGCGTTCCGGCCTATGCGATCGGCAGCGTGGCGATGTTCTGGACCATTCAGCGCGTAGCACGTTTCGAATCGGGAGGCAAATAATGCACCGACACCCCCGAAGATTATCAGCGCTGGCATCCTTTCGATGGCGACGGCCTTGGCGGCTGTCGCCCTCCACCGGCCTCGCTTGCGGGTATCACGACGACGTGTCGCTCGCTCGCGGGCTCTTGAACTGGGTCTATCCGGATGCTTTGCATGTCGTCGGCGCAATGTCGGCTGCAGTCCGGGAGCGACGACTGCCTGCACCAAATCTCGACGCGGCCGCGCGGGATTTGTTCGGCTCAAATATCGCAGGACGGCGCAATCCTTGGAACGGTTCGGCATCGCAGAATACTCGGCACAGTTGAACCAGCCGCTGTCATTCTCACTCGTTCTTGTCGAGCCGATGTTATGGACGCGGTTTGAAGCCAGCAAACACGAGCTACGCATCGAAGTTCATGTCACGGGCCCAAAACCGGGCGATCTGGTTCTCGTCTCAGGCGAGGACGTGATCGAAGAAGGTTGCGAACAGCGGGCTTACGATTGGCGGGGCCCATAAGCTCGGCCTCATTCGTCTCCACGGATCCCGGAACAAAGGGCGCGGTTCCCGACACCAACAAGTCTGTGAGGGCCAACCGGCGTCGTCAATTCCAGTAACTAGGAATAGATCACAAAAGGTCCTGACGACGCTCCTGCGATCTACGTCCGTATTGGTCACGACACGTGGCGCATCCACCTTGATCCCAGCATCCGAGGTCAGCGGCGGGATCGCCTGCGACCCTGCACATCATTACTGAACGAGTCCTCGGGAGGAAGCTTATGACAAAGACATTGCTGCAAGGGACGGCCTTCACTTGCCTCGTAGTCATCAGCCTTGGAGTGCCCGCTTTGGCGCAAGACGCAGGCACGTTGGACAAGGAGCGGCCGAGCAAGCGTTCAAGCCCGCCTATTCGCCCTATGCCGGCCGCGAATTTCCGACCCGCCCGTTGTTCGGCGATACCCATCTCCACACCTCCTTTTCGATGGATGCCGGTGCCTTCGGGGCGAGGCTGGGCCCCGAGGACGCCTATCGCTTCGCCCGAGGCGAACAGATTACCGCGTCCACGGGGCAGCCAGCGAAGCTGTCGCGGCCACTGGACTTCCTCGTCGTCGCCGATCATTCCGACAATATGGGTTTCTTCCCGGACTGTTTGCGGGCAAGCCGGAGATTCTCGCCGATCCAACCGGCCGGAAGTGGTACGACATGCTCCAAGTCCGGCAAGGGCGCCCAGGCCGCGATCGAAATCATCGTAGCGTTCTCGCACGGCACTTTCCCGAAGGATCTCATGTACTTTCCCGGTACCCCCGCCTATCGCGGCGCTTGGCAGGAGACGATCGCCGCCGCAGAGCCAATCCAACGATCCGGGCCGCTTCACGGCCTTCATCGGCTATGAGTGGACGTCGAATACCGACGGCAACAACCTTCATCGCAACGTCATCTTCCGCGACAATGGCGACAAGGCGAGCCAGGTCGAGCCGTTCACCGAATATCCGCCCTTCGGCAGCGACAATCCCGCGGAACTGTGGAAATGGATGGGGGCCTACGAGGCCAAGACCGGCGGCGGGGTGCTGGCCATCGCGCATAACGGCAATCTGAGCAATGGCCTGATGTTTCCATCGTCGAGGAATTCGGCAAGAAGATCGACCGTGAATACGCCGAAACACGCGCCAAATGGGAGCGGCTCTACGAAACCTCGCAGACCAAGGGTGACGGCGAGACCCATCCGTACCTGTCGCCCAACGACGAGTTCGCCAATTTCGAAATCTGGGACAAAGGCAATCTCGACGGCAGCATTCCCAAGACGAAAGATGCTCGAGTTCGAATATGCCCGTTCGGCTTTCAAGAATGGCCTGAAGCTCGAGAAAGAACTGGGCACCAATCCCTACAAGTTCGGCCTGATCAGCAGCAGCGATGCCCATACTGGCCTCGCAGCGATGGAGGAGGACAACTTCTTCGGCAAGACCATCCCACAGGAGCCCAGCCCGGACCGCATGATCGCAATCTTCGTCGACAACAAGCAAACCGGCGTCAAGATCATGGACTGGGAGGACTCCTCCTCCGGCTATGCCGCGGTATGGGCCAAGGAAAACACGCGCCATCCCTCTGGGATGCGATGCAGAGAAAGGAAACCTACTCGACGACCGGTCCGCGCATGGTCGTGCGCTTTTTCGGCGGCTGGGATTTCGAGAACCCGGATGCCGAAAATCGGCTGCCCGCGGCAAGTCGGCTATAGCCAAGGGCGTGCCGATGGGCGGCGATCTGAGCGCTGCGCCGAAGGCAAAGTCGCCGACATTCCTCGTGGCCGCGCTCAAGGACCCGATCGGCGCGAACCTCGACCGCTACCAGATCGTCAAGGGCTGGCTCGACAAGGACGGCAACTGCAAGAGAAGGTCTATGACGTCTGCGTGGTCCGGAGACCGCAAGCCGGGCGAATGGAAAATTGCCGCCGGTGGGCAACACGGTCGATCTCGCGAATGCCACCTGGACCAACACCATCGGCTCTCCCGAACTCATCACCGTATGGAAAGATCCGGAATTCGACCCGGTCAACGCGCATTCTACTACGGCCGGGTGATCGAGATTCCGACTCCGCGCTGGACCGCCTATGATGCCGTCCGATTCGGCGTGAAGCCGCTGCCGGGGACGACCATGACCGTCAGGAGCGTGCTTTCACGTCGCCGATCTGGTACAATCCGTGACTCGTTCTGTTCCCCGACTTGCCTCGGCGGTCGAAAAGGTGGGATTTGCGTCTCGAAGCCGACTTTCTACTCGACTTGGATAAAGGTCAGGGATGGGTCAAACTTTCGCATTCGCGGAAGGCAAGGTTGCGCCAAGAAGTCGACGCTTAGCACCGAGGTATGGATTGTCTCGAATGGGCCGACAGCAGACCGTCTGATTTCGGTGCGATACCATCATGAAGCGGACGTCGGCAGCCAACTGGAGGCCGCTGCCCCGCTTCGTGGGGTTATCTCCTAGTCGTCGTTCTAAGAAGTCGTCTCCACCGGGTATTCGTCGTCGTTCTATCTTTCTGATATCTCTTCAAGGAAAGTGGAGTATAGGTGTGATTGCCTATCTATTCTATCTATTAGGATCCGAGGTTTCAATGACGGGCTGACCAGGCGCTCCATCAGCCCGATGCCGCCTTGGCGCGTTCTGCATCGCACGATTTCACGTGGATCATCTTGGGGTTGTCTTTGAGCTCCACAGCAGTGGCGCAGGCCCTGAGTCCGGCCTTCCGTGCGCCTTCTGCAACCAGCTCGGAATAGTGCCCGTTGGCGATTGACCACTTGGTGACAAACTTCTCTCCGGTCCACCCGGGGTCCTGTTCGAGCACCTCCGCAGCAACTTTCTTCCTCGTCCGGCTGGTTCAGGTAACCATGCAGCATGCCAATAAATGATATCTCATTTATTGAGGGATTGTTGTAAAGCTTTAAATACTTAAGCGATTTATCGAACTGTTCGTCAAAAAAGTATGCCCAGTAAAGACCAATATTATACCACTCCGGGTGGTAAGAGATTCAGCAAAACAGCTCGTTCAACGAGGCGGATCCGCCCGTGCATTTTCTTCCTCGCCGGCAAAACTAATGTTCGTGGCAATCAGCGCAAGAGTGTCGGCGTCGTTTGGCGCTAGGGCTTCCGCCTTGTCAAACTCGACAAGCGCTTGCTCCCACTCACCGTGCTAAGGCAAGGGCTTGGCCGAGAGCGCCGTGAGCCCTATTGTTGTTCGGATCGAGTTCCACGGCTTTTCGGGCAGCCTCCAACTGCTTTGACAGTGCCTGTTCAGGAGAAACAGCAAAGCCATAGCCAAACATGTAACTATACACGTAGGCCAAGCCGACATAGGCCCGCGCCATCTGCGGATCGAGTTCTATGGCTTTGTGGAACAGCTTCTCTGCTTCGATCGACCCATCCTTGGTGACACCCCCCACCGGGGTGAAGGCCATCTCGTCGGCCATCAAATAGTTATCATAAGCCGTCAAGCTGTTGGGTGGCTTGTGCTGGGCGAGTTTGAATTGCGATTTGCGAATGACACCGACTTGTGACCCCAAGGTATTTGCGATCTTCGCAGTGACGTCGCTCTGCACCGCGAAGATATCCTCGCCGGATCGATCGTAGCGCTCGGACCAAAGGTCTGCGCCTGTGGCAGCGTCAACAAGCTGCGCCGTGATGCGAACGCGATCGCCGTTCGCCTGCAGGCTACCCGCGAGGATATCTTCGCGGTGCAGAGCGACGTCACTGCGAAGATCGCAAATACCTTGGGGTCACAAGTCGGTGTCATTCGCAAATCGCAATTCAAACTCGCCCAGCACAAGCCACCCAACAGCTTGACGGCTTATGATAACTATTTGATGGCCGACGAGATGGCCTTCACCCCGGTGGGGGGTGTCACCAAGGATGGGTTGATCGAAGCAGAGAAGCTGTTCCACAAAGCCATAGAACTCGATCCGCAGATGGCGCGGGCCTATGTCGGCTTGGCCTACGTGTATAGTTACATGTTTGGCTATGGCTTTACTGTTTCTCCTGAACAGGCACTGTCAAAGCAGTTGGAGGCTGCCCGAAAAGCCGTGGAACTCGATCCGAACAACAATAGGGCTCACGGCGCTCTCGGCCAAGCCCTTGCCTGGCACGGTGAGTGGGAGCAAGCGCTTGTCGAGTTTGACAAGGCGGAAGCCCTAGCGCCAAACGACGCCGACACTCTTGCGCTGATTGCCACGAACATTAGTTTTGCCGGCGAGGAAGAAAATGCACGGGCGGTCCGCCTCGTTGAACGAGCTGTTTTGCTAAATCCTTACTACCCGGAGTGGTATAATATTGGTCTTTACTGGGCATACTTTTTTGACGAACAGTTCGATAAATCGCTTAAGTATTTAAAGCTTTACAAAATCCCTCAATAAATGAGATATCATTTATTGCCATGCTGCATGGTTACCTGAACCAGCCGGACGAGGCGAAGAAAGTTGCTGCGGAGGTGCTCGAACAGGACCCCGGGTGGACCGGAGAGAAGTTTGTCACCAAGTGGTCAATCGCCAACGGGCACTATTCCGAGCTGGTTGCAGAAGGCGCACGGAAGGCCGGACTCCGGGCCTGCGCGACCGCCGCGGAGCTCAAAGACAACCCCAAGATGATCCACGTGAAATCGTGCGATGCAGAACGCGCCAAGGCGGCATCGGGCTGATGGAGCGCCTGGTCAGCCCGTCATTGAAACCTCGGATCCTAATAGATAGAATAGATAGGCAATCACACCTATACTCCACTTTCCTTAAGAGATATCAGAAAGATAGAACGACGACGAATACCCGGTGGAGACGACTTCTTAGAACGACGACTAGGAGATAACCCCACGAAGCGGGGCAGCGGCCTCCAGTTGGCTGCCGACGTCCGCTTCATGATGGTATCGCACCGAAATCAGACGGTCTGCTGTCGGCCCATTCGAGACAATCCATACCTCGGTGCTAAGCGTCGACTCCTGGCGCAACCTTGCCTTCCGCGAATGCGAAAGTTTGACCCATCCCTGACCTTTATCCAAGTCGAGTAGAAAGTCGGCTTCGAGACGCAAATCCCACCTTTTCGACCGCCGAGGCAAGTCGGGGAACAGAACAAGTCACGGATTGTACCAGATCGGCGACGTGTAAGCCCGCTCGGTGACGGTCATTGTCGTCCCCGGCAGCGGCTTCACCCCAAATCGCTTCGCATCATAGTCGGTCCAGCGTGGCGTCGGAATCTCGATCACCCGGCCGTAGTAAAAAGCGGGTTGTGTCGGGTCGAATTCCGGATCCGTCCAAACCTTGATGAGCTCGGGGGCGCCAATGGTGTTCGTCCAGGTTGCGTTCGCCTCGTCGACGGTGCTGCCCACCAACGGGACCTTACCATCGCTGCCCGGCTTGCGGTCGCCCGACCACGCAGCGTCGTAGACTTTCTCGTGCAGGTTGCCGTCCTTGTCGAGCCAGCCCTTGATGATCTGGTAGCGGTCTAGGTTGGCGCCGATCGGGTCTTTCAGCGCGGCCACGAGGAACGTCGGCGATTTGCTTTGTGGCGCCGCGCTCAGGTCGCCGCCCATCGGCACGCCCTTGCTATAGCCGACCTGGGCGGGCAGCCTGTTGTCGGCATCCGGGTCCGTGAAATCCCACCCACCGAAGAAGCGCACGATCATGCGGGGACCAGTGGTGGCGTAGGTCTCCTTGCGCTGCATGGCGTCCCACAGGGATTCACGCGTGTTCTCCTCGGCCCACACCGCGGCATAGCCGGACGAGCCAACCTCCCAATCCATGATCTTTATGCCGGTCTGGGGGTTGTCGACAAAGACTTCCATCATCCGGTGCGGGCTGGGCTCCTGTGGGACTGTCTTGCCGAAAAAGTTGTTCTCCTCCATGGCGGCGAGGCCGGTGTGAGCATCACTGCTCCCGATGAGGCCGAACTTATAGGGGTTGGTTCCGAGTTCTTTTTCGAGCTTCAGGCCGTTCTTGAAGGCGGAGCGAGCATATTCGAATTCGAGCATCGCTTTCGTCTTCGCTACGCTGCCGTCGAGGTTGCCTTTGTCCCAAATTTCGAAATTGGCGAACTCGTCGTTCGGCGACAGGAACGGGTGGGCCTCGCCGGTGCCTTTCGTCTGCGTGGTTTCGTAGAGCCGCTCCCACTTGGCACGCGTTTCCGCGTATTCACGGTCGAGCTTTTTGCCGAACTCCTCGACGACAGGAAACATCAACCCGTTGCTCAGATTGCCGTTGTGGGCGATGGCCAGGACGCTGCCGCCGGTCTTCTCTTCATAGGCGCCCATCCATTTCCACAGCTCTGCGGGATTGTCGCTGCCATAGGGGGGATAGACGGTGAACGGCTCGACCTGGCTCGCCTTGTTGCCATTGTCGCGGAAGATGACGTTGCGATGCAGGTTGTTGCCGTCCGTGTTCGACGTCCACTCGTAGCCGATGAAGGCGGTGAATCGGCCCGGGTCGTTGAATTGTTCCGCAGCGTCAATCGTTGCCTGCCACGCGCTGTGATAGGTAGGGGTCCCGGGAAAGTACATGAGATCCTTCGGGAAAGTCCCGTGCGAGAACGCAACGATGATTTCTATCGCCGCCTCAGCGCCCTTGCCCGATTGGATCATGTCATACCACTTGCGGCCGGTCGGGTCGGCGAGCAGCTCGGGCTTGCCCCCGAACAAATCCGGAAAGAAACCCATATTGTCGGAGTGATCGGCGACCACGAGGAAGTCGAGCGGTCGCGAGAGCTTCACCGGCTGGCCGGTGGAAGAGGTCACCTGCTCGCCCCTGGCGAAGCGATAGGCGTCCTTGGGGCCCAGCCGTGCGCCAAACGCACCGGCATCCATAGAAAACGAGGTGTGCAGATGGGTATCGCCGAAGAACGGCCGCGTGGGAAATTCGCGATTTGCATAGGGCGAATAAGCGGGCTTCGGCAAAGCCTGTTCGAGCTGTTCCGCCGGCGGCGAACCGACGTCTTGGGCCCAGGCCGACAGGATGAGGCTGGCGGCCATCAGGCAGCCAAGCGCGGTACTTTGCAGCAATGTCCTGGTCATCGGATTTCCTCCCAAGGAATGCGTTCAGGTCAATGATGTGCAGGGTCGCAGGCGATCCCGCCGCTGACCTCGGATGCTGGGATCAAGGTGGATGCGCCACGTGTCGTGACCAATACGGACGTAGATCGCAGGAGCGTCGTCAGGACCTTTTGTGATCTATTCCCTAGATCGGACTGGGCCCGACCGTGATAAAAGCCGGCAGGAACCGTTGACCCGACCAACTGATAGGTAACGGCGAATTGCGACTTCTGCTCCTCGGATCCGTAGAGGCGAATGAAGCCAAGCTTGCGAGCCTCGTCGATGGTCAGTCGACCGTTGGCAATCTCGCTTACTACCGCCTCGCCTGAAACGAGAACCAGGTCGCCCGGCGTGGGGCCCGTGACATGAACATGGGCGCGCAACTCGCCCTGGGCCGCTTCGAACCGCGTCCACAGCATCGGCTCGACGAGTACGAGCGAAAAGGAAAGTGTCGGGGTCATGTCCGGGGCGTTATTCAGTGCGATGCCGAGCTGCTCCAGCGATTGTGCCGTCTGGCGATATTTGGAGCCGAACAAATCGGGTGCGGCGGCATCGAAGTTGGGAGCAGGCAATCGCCGCTCCGCAACCGCTGTCGAAATAGCGCCGATGACATGAAGAGCATCTGGATAGACCCAATTCAGGGAGCCGCGCGCCACCGACGCATCGTCTTCATAGCCGCAGGCAAGACTGGCGGAGGGCGACACCGCCGCCACGGCCGCCGCCATCGACAACGATGCAAGCGCCGAAGTTGGTTTGAGGAAACCGCGCATATTCGCCTCCTCCGCTTCAAAACATTGCTACGCGTTGGATGGTCCAGAACGTCGCCACGCTGCCGATCGCATAGGCCGGAACGCGCGGCGCCCACGCTGGCAGCGCGAGATCGAGACGCCTCGACACTGCCACCAACGACAACACCGCGGCAACGAAGGTGAGTTGGCCCGCCTCGACCCCGAGATTGAAGAAGAGAAGCGCCAGCGGGATGTGCCCCGCCGGCAAGCCGATTTCGCTGAGCGCACCGGCGAAGCCGAAGCCGTGCAGCAGGCCGAAACAGAACGCGACGATCCACGGTGCCTGCGCGGCAATCCCCTCGCGGCCCTGGTCCCGCCGCACGATCTCGGCGGCAACGAAGACGATGGAAAGCGCAATCGCCGCTTCGACGGGAGCCTGTGGCACATGGACGAGGCCCAGCGTCGCAAACGCCAAGGTGATCGAGTGCGCGACGGTGAAGGCAGTAATGGTCTTCACCAACCGCCAGGTTCCGCGGGTGATGATGAGAAGTGCTAGGACGAAGAGCAGATGATCGATGCCGAGCAGGATGTGCTCGACGCCGAGTTTCAAATACATCCCCGCTACTCTAAGCGCGGTATCGGAAGCCGGGATGACCACCGCTGGCTCGCGCGGCGTGAACCGCCCGGTCCATGACGTGCCGTCCATATATTCCACACGGGCCAACACGTCCGTCATGGTGGCCTGGAGCCCGCTGATCGTGAGCGTTTGGCCGCGAAGCTCCGGTGTGTGGAGTGTCCAGTTTTCGATTGCCGCGCCGGCGACAGCCTGGGTTATCGGCGTCGATGACTTCGTTTCGCCAGAAAATTGCGGCTCGAGGCCCAGCCTCATGTCGCCCCGCATGGGCACCTTCCAAAGCACCGCGAATTCGCCGGGCTGCCGCTCGCGCAATTCCAGATAGGCAGGGCGAACCTCGTGAGTGAAGGCTGCGGACGTCGGTAGCAAGATCAGCAGCCATGCGGCGGCCAGATTAAGCGCGAAGCAGATCCATGCGTGCCGAATGCCGCTCATCGCGCCTGTCCTGCTTCAACGCTCAACGGACCAATCACCGCCTCTACGCCCTCGTCCGCCACGATCTCATACTTCTTGAACAGTTCACCGAAGTACCGCTCCGTGGCCTCTTGCCGTCGCTGCTCGCGCCAGCGGTCGAGCACCTGATCCCTTACCTCGAGGAAAGGCCGCTGCTCGGCAGGTGTGAATTCGGATACGCGGACAAGATGCAGGCCGTAGGCGGATTTGATTGGTCCGTGCCAGGCGCCCGGTTCAAGCGTGAAGACCGCGCGAGCAAAGTCTTGCCCGAACTGCGCTGCGACCGAGCTTTCATCCGCATCGTTTACGCTGGGTTCGATCAGCAATTGATCGCCCTTCTCAGCCACAAGCTTTGGGTTGGTTGCGCTTGCCAGCTCCACGAGCGCCTGCCGCGCATCTGCCGCTGCGCTTGATCGTGTCGTGTGGTTGAAGAACAGTTGCATGAATGACACCCGGGCTTCACGGCGGAATTTTTCGGGGTGAGCTTCATAGAATTGCCGCAGCTCATCCTCCGTTGGCTCGGCCAACCGGGAGGTGTCCTCGATCAAAAAGGTCATCTTTTGCGCGAGACGGCGACGCACCACCGTATCGTCCGTGTCGAGCCCCATCTCCCGGGCCTCTCGCGCAAGCAGCTCTTCGTTCAACAGATCCCTGACCAGCCCGCGCAGTTCCTCACGGGAAGGGTTCTTTTGCCATTGTCGCTTCCAGGTCTCGGTCGCCCAGCGCAGGTCGCCCTCGCTGAACCGGATCTCGCGCTGAGGACTTGCTCCTTGCGTCCCCTCGCGGGGACCGACCCACGCGTAGGCGACGAACAAACCCACGCCAGCGATGAGAAAATGCAGAAGAGGCTCCCTCAGCAACTTCATCGTTGTATGCCTCTGCCTTGCGAACGGGCCGAAAGTCGCGAGATTGGTGCAATCTTCGCCTGGTGAAGTGCCGCTTCAATCTCGGGCGCACAGGTTGTACGAAGGAGCCGGATAGGTCCCTCCGAATATCGGCCATTCTGCTCAGGGGCGCAAGTGCCGGAAGAGGCTTGCAGAGCAGAACCGATTGGAGATGCGACAACAGGGAACACCCATGTAAGTCCGCAGTCAGCGCGAAGCGGACGATCTCGCACCTACCGTCGAACTTCCGCTCATGGCGCAACCGCGACCTCCAGCGTGGTCGTGGCAATGTAGGCTTTCAGGCGGCGGCAGAGCGGACGTCAACGGCCGATATGCGGCGCAAAGCGGACACTAGGCGCCCCCAGCAACCGGCCATCCGCAGACCTGCCGCGCGCCGCTGGCGCACCGAAAGCTTGGGTGACAGCGTGCTGATCTAGCACCGAATCTCTTGGGAGGAAGACGTTTGGCCGTGCGCTCGGTTGGCCTCGTGGCTCATGCGTTGAGGACATGCTAGGATTGTCCTGGGAGACGGCGGCTTGAGGGGGGGCACCGACAATGTCCGATGAGGCTCAGACAATTGCTGTGATTGGTGCTGGCCTGGGCGGTGCCACTGCGGCGGCGCTGCTACAATTGGCGGGCTTCCAGGTCGAAGTCTACGAGCAGTCGAAGGGCTTCGCCCGCATCGGCGCCGGCATCCACGTCGGCCCGAATATGATGAGAGTTTTTCGTCGCTTGGGGCTTGAAGAAAAGCTGGTCGCTATCGGCAGCAGGCCGGCCTACTGGTTCAGCCGCGACGGCCTTACCGGCGCATATCGTTCGCGCATTCCACTCGGCGACTTCGCAGTCAGGGAATACGGAGCACCATACTTGACGGTGCACCGCGGTGACCTTCACGCTTTGCAGGTTGCCGCGCTTGATCCGGCCAAACTGCATTTCGGAAAACGATTGGCGGCGATCGACGACGGCGGCAAGGATGTCGGGCTGACGTTTGACGACGGCACCACCGCCCGAGCCGACCTTGTCATTGGCGCCGACGGTATCAACTCGTGTGTCCGGGAGACACTGCTTGGTCCGGAAAAGCCGCATTACAGTGGCTGGGTCGGCCACCGCGCTATCATATCGGTCGAAAAACTGGCCAAGCATGGTCTGCACTTCGAAGACTGCGTCAAATGGTGGGGCCTTGATCGCCACATGATGGCCTATTTCACAACCGGGGCGCGCGACGAATACTATTACGTCACCGGAGTTCCACATCCGGCTTGGGATTTTCAAAGTCAGTTCGTCGACAGCAACCAACGATGGCACGGCGTTGAAAGCCACGATGTTCGGCCTGCGGGCGCGTTTTGGCTGGTCGGTCTATGCACCGGCACCGTTGGGCAAAAAGCAGTAGGCCGAGCTCGATGCGCTGGAAGACCCGGAACGCGAATGGTCTGAGTTGCTGAACTGACAATCTGCACACGCCGTTACGCAATTTTGTTGCGCAAGGCCGCCCACGCAAACGAAAGAAAATTACGCAGCCGTGACGCTGTATTCGGATTGCACCACGAATGCCGCATTCGACGTGGTGATCCGCGTTCGCGCGCCAACAGGAGTCCCCTGACCCTCGCCGGCTTCTTGACTAGCAACGGCCCTATCAGCTCTTCAGGACGCGCGCGGTGGACAACCCTACGGCCGCTTGATTTCCAGGGAAGAGGCCACCGGGAGCACCTTGGTCAGGGCGAGATAGACGGGGCAGCGTTCCTGCCAGACCTGGTAAACCTTGCGGATAGCGTCTTCACTCTCTGATGACTGCACTACGATGGACAAGGCGATATTGCGGAGATCGGGCGCAACATCGCCCATCCCCAGTAACCCTCGCGCGTCGGTATCGCACTGCGCCGCCGCTTCGATTGCGTCAACGCGGACACCAAGCTGCGGTGCCAGCGTGTCGCGAATGAAGACGACCGCGCAACCGGCCAGCGCGCTCAACAATAGCGCGGTGGGGCTCGGCGCTTCATTAGCGCCCCCGAGCGGCGCCGGCAGGTCGGTGCGCCAGGAAAAGGAACCGTGTTCCATGACAGCTTGACTACCTTCGGCACGCGCTTTCACCGCCGGCTTGCCTTTGGCTTTGTCGGGTTCTGCTTGCCACAAACGTACTGTTTCTTCGATGCGTTCGCGATTCATCTGGCTACCTCCCTTGTGTCATTAGTCGGTGCCGGTCCCGATGCGCCTCCATCCGCCGATCATCTTCGGATCGCCCGAGCGGTGCTTGCTAACTGAGATCGGATGAGCATCTTATCATAGAGCCGCCGCGACAACGTGAAACAAACCAGGCGACGGTCGTCTGTCTGACCCGCTGCGCTCCAGCAACGATCGTAACCTCGATCATCGTCTAGCTTAAGCTGGACCGAGTATCGGAAAGCGACGGGACTTGCCCTCGGTCTTCGCTTGGGGAAGGTCCGAGTTGGGTCCGAATCCGGGATTCTGTCTCGGGCACCAAGCGTTGGATTTTCACCACTCTCATGTTCGCCGTTTCAAGCCGCAGGTGTGAAAAATCGTTCGCTTGCTTGGCAAGCGTTGTGGCGAAATGGCTGCCCTGGGCAAAGCAGGAGGCACGGTCATGAGACGACGGTTGATCATGCTCTGATACGCGGGTTGGTTACCGCAGGACCTGATGCGTCGCGGAGCTGCCTCGGTCTAGGATCCAGCGTCGGATGATCCGGCTGATAGTGGTGACGAGGGTTCTCCTGCCGTGACCGTGCCTCCAGCCTTACCCAGGCGCAGAAGGCTCAAAACTGTTCGCTCCTCCGTCGATGCCTTTGGTTCATTGCCCGGCGATCAGTTCGTCGGCCGCGGCACTTGAGCCGCGATGGCCCAGACGAAGCCGGCCAGTTCGCGAGCGATCGCCGTAGTCACGGTGGTGGCCGGCTTGCCGGCTCTGGTGAGCTTGCGGTAACGGCCGCACAGTCGCATCTGAGCCTTCCATGCCGTATCGCGGATCGGCTTGGGCAGCCCCTCCTGTCGGAGCAATTGTTCACGGCTGATCCTTGCAGGGAACCGATAGCTCCAGGCAGCCTCGACCAGCATTCGCCGGGCGGTTCCGTTGCCTGCTTTCGTTACGCCGCCCTGACGCCTGGTTCCGCCGCTGGAATGTTCCGAGGGGACCAGACCGAGATAGGCCATGAGCTGCCGGGGGTTCTCAAAGCGCGTGATGTCGCCGAGTTCCGCGATCACGGTCGCGGCCGTCACAAGGGCCATTCCGCGAAGCGCTTGCAGGGCGTGGACCACCGGCGCCAACACCCAGTCCACGAGCATGGTCTCGATCTGTGCCGTCAGCCGATCACGACGGGCCGTTGCGGCTTCGATCGTTGACATACAGTCTTCCAGGACGATGTGATGGGCGGGCTGCTCGAATCGTAGCCCAGCCAGCCAGCGGCGATGCATCTGCGTCCAGGCGGGACGATTGTAGTGGAATCCGTGACGCAACAGAAATCCGGAGAGCTGCTGGCGGGCCTGCCGCAAGCTACGAACCGCGGCCAGGCGTGCGCGAACCAGATCGCGCATTGCCTCATGGGCAAGGTCGGGAATCCAAACGGGCGTCAGTTCGCCGGCCCGATGCAGCTTCGCCAGATTGATGGCGTCCCGACGGTCCGTCTTGATCCGATCTCCCGGCTTGCGAGGGATCAGCGACGGCGCGACCACCACACAGTCGTGCCCCGCCGCGGTCAGTTGCCGCTGAATGCCGTAGCCGCACGGTCCGGCCTCGTAGCAGAACCGCAGCACCGCTCCCGGCTGGGAGAGCTTGCTCAAAAGGCGCGTCAATGCCGCAGGCGTATTCGATATCTGCCCGTGTTCGCGAACCTCTCCGCGCCTGCCTCCAACTGCCAGAGCGACCGAAATCGTCTCCGTGTGAACATCCAAACCGACGTAGGTGATATGCTCGTCCATGGCCCGTCTCCTATGCATGAGGCTCGGCGCCGGGATATCCAGCGCAACCCTCGATAACCTGCATACTGTGAGACGGGTCGCCCTACCTCAGGCGAACATGTGGTCTAGGAGCTGTCTTCGCATCGGCTGCCTACGAAGCGACGCAGTGGCAAAACCTGCGCCTCGCCATCCGGATTACCGAAAAGGTGTTGAAAAAAAGTGCCAATCGAGCCAGGGAAGGGGAACGCCGACCGGCTTCTTCCTTATCATGGTTCGGAATTATTATCTGCGCCGCGCCGATTTCATACCGTCCAGCAGCGCCACGAATTCGGCTGCATTGTGGCGTTGAATGCCGAACGGGCATGCACAGCCAGGCCGGAACGCACTGGGCGGGCTTCCTTGTGGCGAATGATGGTTACGGATTGGCGAAAAAAATGCCTGACTCGATAAGGGCGGCACGGGTCTTCATTTGCAGCTCGACGGTCGCCGAAACCAGACGAGTCAATTCCTTGCCTGGCGTTCCGGGACCTACGCGCTCTTCTGGAACGACTAGTCTGTCGTCGTAGCGGACGCGCACATAGTCGCTATCCAAGAACGTCTCCTTGACGAAGGCGGCGGTCTTCGGCCGGACGGAAAGTCCTGCCGCTTGGCAATCCTCGAGCATTTTGCCGAAGTCGTGTCCATAGGCGCGTATCTCTTTGGGCTGCTTTCCACGGAGCCGCAAGAACGCTCTCATGTAACCCTCCAGCGCCTGATAGTAGAGCAAGCGGATTGGGTTGTCGGAATTGCGGCGAAGTCGCCTCTCATTCAGAAAATCGCCGGCCCTTTGAAATTCTTGTGCCAGGAGAAACATTCCGTAAGGCGTAAGTCCGGAACCGGCGGGGACTTTGGCCCGCAGCTTTGTGGTGGCTGGTTCAGGTTCGGTCGTCATGCCCTCGCACCGCCTCGCTTCATGGCGGGAAAAGAAAGTTGAGAACCGCGCGGACCGTGCAAACGGTGATAAAAATGAGCATCAGCGGAAGATTCAAGCGAGAACTTGCTCTCGGGGGTTGGGGCGGTTCGCGGGCGACGACTTCAGCGTCTTGGCTTGTAGATATGACCCAACGTCAATTCCTATAGCGCATTGATTTGGTCTGACTTACTGGCTTGCCTGCACCTCCGGAACGCCGATTGCCATTAAGCAAAACTCCGCATATGCCAATCGCTAGGATCATCGGGCCTGCGATTGCGGCCCCGGCATGGGAATATTCCACGCTTCTCCAGCTTCTCCAGCTTCTCCCACCGCCGCCACTGCGGCGACGCGCCATGGCCTTTTCCGGCATTAAGAGGAAGACCGGCGACAGCAGAATCGCCCGCCGGCTTAGTTGGAAAGGCAGTTCGTGCATCTGGTCCCCCGACCAAGCGGCAAACAATGCCAAGTCAACATCGAAGCAGAAACCAGACACGGAGTCTATCGGGCGGGCGATGGCGGCCAAAGGGCATCCGTATCATTTCCGTATGGATGAGCGCGGCGGCGGCGTGGAAGGGCGAGTGACCGCCTAACTCTCCGCTGTCGAGGGAAGTACGAACTCGCCGGGATGTCCACCCACCCGCACCCCGGCGAGCACCTGACATTGCTTCACATCAGGACCGGCTTCCGCCAATACGTCGTGAGGAGCAAATTTGATGCCAATGGTATTTTCCCGAAATGGAACATCACCCCGGACGACCTTCAAATTGTGGCAAGGCTCATTCGGGTCGTCATCGCGCGGCTATCTCACCATTCGCCATATCTCACCATTCGCCAAATCGCCCCTATCGCCGACCACGAGAAGCAACATGGCGACTAGACCTCCGCCAAGGACGAGCAGTTCGGTGCCAAGCGATTTGCCCACGATGAGCAACGGCAAAGCGGTCAGGATGAAGACAGCAACCGCGATATGGACGAGCCGCATGGTTTTAAGTCCTGTCCTTCCGCAGCCTAACCCCGGCGCCGTATCCCAAACAGCTGCCGCAGATCCACATCTCCCATTCGCGCGTCCGGCCGCCCCTATCCGGGGCTAATACGCCTCCGGGCAATGGAGCAAATTGATCGGCCGTGCTATGCATGTCGCAATGAGCAAGTTCCGAGCCGTTCTCAGATCGATGTTGCAGAGCTTCGGCGCTGGCCGCGAGCCCGAGCCGAAGCGCGCCGAAACTGAGCCTCACGAAATGCGCGACGCGCTTGACTCCATAGATCACAAAACCTTTGACTGGCTTGCTCGCGCCAAAGCTGCTTCTGACGGTGCGGGCGGCACGGGAAGTCACGCTTAGCCAAGCAACCCGTTCGCCCGCAAATCTCGAACAATCTTGCGTCTACGCTTTGGATGGTGCAAATATCCAGCACTGGATCGAAGGGGCGAACTTCCGTCCAACACCTACGGCGTTGGGAAGGCACCCTCGGTCGGCTCGTTGGATGAGATAGAAACCGGCCATTGGGTCGAGCGTTAGAAGTGCCGAAGGGTGCCCAATTGGCGCAAAGCTCACCTCAGCGAACGTCGGCTTCTGACCTAGACAAAGCGGACATCGGCCAATGGTCACCTCTACGGGAGCAACGCGCGGCTCTCCAATGAGCTCAGATCGATAGAGCGGCATGGCGCACCTCCCCTACAGGAAAACGGTGAGCGTGCGTTTGCTCGTTTTAGCGAAGGTGCATTAAATCCCATACCGATGTGCCTGCGGATGCGCTTTGCAAGACGGGGAGGCTGAAGTAGTGCTTGTCTTATGACTTTTGCTGCCGAACGGGCGAAGAAGGAACCGCTGGGAGAGGGTCGCAGCCCTCTCGTCAGCGGCGAGGGTGGGATCGTTGAAATGCCGACGTTGACGGGCCGAACTAGCGTTTGATCGCCCTCGTCTTTCTCTTTGGTCCTGAACGGATACCCGGAGTTCGGCTCCGGATGACAAGCAGAGGACAAGCGAAAGATGACGAACGATACCATTGGGGTCGATATCTCGAAAGACCATCTCGACGCCCACAGGATGAGCGACGGCGCCAGCCGCCGCTTCGCCAACGACATTGCCGGCCACAGGTCGTTCATGAGTTGGCTGGGCCAGCTTGAGCACATTCAGGGCACCCGCATCGTCTATGAGCCGACGGGCCCCTATCACCGGGCTTTCGAGCGCAGTCTGGCGGCGGCGGGCGCTGCCCTCGTCAAGGTCAATCCGCGCCAGGCCAGGCGCTTCGCGGAGGCTACCGGCAGGCCCGCCAAGACCGACCGGCTGGATGCAGCCATGCTGGCGCGCATGGGCGCCCTGCTCGACCTGAAGGCGCGGGCCGTGCGCAGCCCGCTTCTCAACGATCTCAAGGATCTGTACATGGCCCGCGAGGCGCTCGTGAAGAATCGTACGGCGGCAAAGAACAGAGCCAAGGCACTGAACCTTGCCATCCTCAAGCGCCATAGTGCCGAACAGCTCAGGCAGATCGAGCGTCAGATGGCCGCGATCGAGAAGGAAATCCTGACGCTCATCGAGGCCGAGCCGGACCTCTCCCGCCGCTTCGGCATCCTCGTCTCGATCCCGGGCATCTCGGCCATCACCGCCTTCGCGCTCCTCATCGAGATGCCCGAACTCGGCGCGCTCGGTCAGGGCCAGGCAGCCTCACTCGCAGGCCTCGCTCCCATCACACGACAGTCCGGGAGTTGGACCGGCCGCGCCTTCATTCGCGGCGGCCGGTCCAATGTCCGACAAGCGCTCTACATGCCGGCGCTCGTCGCCATCCAATTCAATCCCGATCTCAAGGCAAAGTACGACCAGCTCAAAGCCGCCGGAAAAGCCGCAAAGGGCGCAATCACCGCTATCATGCGAAAGATCATCGTGCTCGCAAACGCACTGCTCAGGGATGCGGAACAGCTTGTCGACCTCGGCCGAGCTCAGTGCCGATGTGGGCTCATCCATGATGATCAAGCGCGAGCGCATCGACAGCGCCCGCGCGATGATATCAGTCGTGACCTTTCCTTTAGTAGGAAGGGGAACGCGGGAATTTGCGCTGGCGCAAACTCCCGATAGAAAGGACGGTGCCTGTCCCGCGAAAACGGTTGGCAGGTGAGGAAGGAACTAGGCCTTGGCACTTGATCGGTCTCTCATTGCGCAACTGCCTCTATTTCAGAGCCTTACCTCCACCGAGTTAGACGAGGTGCTGCGCGGCGCCCGTTCGGCACGCTACGCCAAGGACACGGCTGTGTTCGAGCAGGAAGCAGAGGCGCGTTCGTTTTTCGTCTTGCTCGACGGGCATATACGTGTCGTGCGGACCACGCCGGATAGTCGGCCGGTCGCCAGCACCCTTTTCGAGCGTCGCGAGGCAGGCGAGCCGGGCGAGATCGCGCTGGCCGTCGAGGGCCTTACCCGCCGCGGCAACGCTCGCGATCCGCACGCAACCGTGCTCGAAGATGTGTCGCTCTCGGTGCGCCACGGCGAGATTCTGGGGATTGCGGGGCTGGTCGGGGCCGGTCGCACGGAAAATGGCCAGGGCGATATTCGGCGCCGACCCGTTCGATGACGGACGCATTCTCGTCGACGGCAAGGCTGTCGACATCCGCTCGCCCGCGGGAAGCCATCCGCTACGGCATTGGGCTTGTCCCCGAGAACCGCAAGCAGCAGGCGCTCTTCCTGTCGCTCGCCATCAGGATGAATGTCAGCGTGGCCTCTCTCGACCAGCTTAAGCGCTGGCTGTTCTTCGTTAACGAGCCTGCCGAGAAGAAGCTGGTCGGCGCCTTCCGCCGCGCGCTCAACATCCGCATGGCGAGCCCGGAGCAGCTCGTGGTCAACCTGTCCGACGGCAACTGCCCATCGGAGCCGCTCTTGACTACGGGCCACGGGCTGATGTTGCCAGACATATTCCTACTCCCTAGCGACATTGAATGAAACACGAAGTCTATGAGTCCCGCTCGAAGAAGACCATCGACGTAAGAGGGTCGGCACCATCGTGAATGAAGCCGACATCCACGGTCCGCGCAACGGGCACGCTGATCTCAATCTCTGTCCGGTGGGCACTGATGTCAACGACGACTACTCCGGTTGCGCCCTGCGCTCCAAAGTCTGAGGCTACGCCGCATTGTCCTGCCTCTCATAGCGCGACGCAAGACCTGCGGCCTGCTCGCAGACTTCGATGTGCTTGGCCAGTGCCTGGTTCGAAAGCACCGCGCTAATGGTAGTTATGTCGCGTCCCTGATAACGGGGCGTCCGCTGGACTTCTTTTAACCTTTCCAAAAGTGCGATCCGGGTCATAGCGTATCTCCTTCTAACTACCGGCGTCATTGCGATTGCACTGGGCGATAAAGTCACTGACGCAGCCTCAATTCCGATGCTCTGCCGATGAGCCGACCCCCGCGTTTGCAAAAATGCCCAGGCGGCCGTCAGGCCGCCTTCTTCCTGGTTGCAGCCTTGGCTGCTTGAAACGGGATTTCCACATCGACGACCAGCGTAGAGACCTGCGAGCCCCGTTCCATTTTTACGCTAACCTTGTCCTGGTCGATGTCCATGTGCCGGGATATGACGCGAAGAATCTCGTCTCGAAGCTTCGCGACCAGATCTGTGCCGGTGGCGCTGGCGCGCTCGTGCGCGAGCAGCACCTGCAGCCGCTCGCGCGCTGCCGGAGCCGACTGGGTCTTGGAGAAGAAGCTGAACAGTTTCATGCCGCTTTCCTTCCGAAGAACTTGCCGAAAAAGCTCCGCTTCTCGCCCGGCACGGTGACAGGTAGCGCCTCGCCCCTAAGTCGGCGCACCGCATCGAAGTAAGCCCGTGCTGGTGCGCCGCCGCCAGCCGAAAGAGTGACGGGCGAGCCGAGGTTGGAAGCGCGCAGCACGTCGGTGCTTTCCGGAATGATGCCGAGCAGCGGGATCGATAGGATCTCCAGCACATCATCGACTTTCAACATGTCGCCGTGCTGGGCGCGGGTCGGGTCGTAGCGTGTGAGCAGAAGGTGCTTTTCCATGCGCTCGCCGTTCTCAGCCTTCAGCGTCTTGGAATCAAGCAGGCCGATGATGCGATCCGAATCGCGCACCGAAGACACTTCCGGATTGGTCACAACGATCGCAATGTCCGCGTGGCGCATGGCCAGTGTCGCACCGCGCTCGATACCAGCAGGGCTGTCGCAGATGACCCAGTCGAACACCTTCTTGAGCGCGGTGATGACATTCTCAACGCCCTCTGGTGTAAGGTTGTCCTTATCGCGCGTCTGCGAGGCTGGAAGCAGATAGAGTGTTTCTACTCGCTTGTCCCTTATCAGCGCTTGCGGGAGCTTGGCCTCCCCTTGGATGACATTGACAAGGTCATAGACGACACGCCGCTCCGCCCCCATGACGAGGTCGAGATTGCGCAGGCCGACATCGAAGTCCACCACGACCACCTTTTCACCGTTCTGCGCCAGAGCGGCTCCCAATGCGGCGGTAGATGTGGTCTTGCCCACACCGCCCTTGCCCGAAGTCACCACGATAACTTTGCCCATTGACCCTCTCCTGTTATGCCTTCTTTTCTGGCTCAGCCGAGCGTTCCCAACGTTAGTTCTTCACCTTCCAGCCAGGCCTGAACGGCCCGCCCACGCAGGTCCGGCTCCATCTCCTCTGCCGTCCGGTAGAAGCCGTCGATAGCGATCAGTTCCGCCTCCAGTTTGCGACAGAAAATGCGGGCTGAGCCACTGCCGGTGGTGCCGGCCATCGCCCGTCCCCTGAGCGTGCCGTAAACATGAATCGAGCCGCCGGCGACCACTTCTGCGCCCGACGCGACCGAGCCGACGATGGTGACGTCGCCTTCTGGAAAGAAGATCGACTGGCCGGAGCGCACCGGTTCCGTGACGATCATCGACGACTTGGCTGTTGCGAATGTCTGCTCGGCCTGCACCGGGGCCGCAACGACCTCACTGGCGGGAGTGCTGTCCAAGCTCCTGCCGCTGTCGGCCACCGGCTCCTCGAAATCAGAGGCGGGGCGCCCATCGCTCATGGCAGGTGGCATGTCGGGCCCGAGCATCGAAGGGCGCGCGCCTTCGATACCCATCACACGCACATTGCGGGCGCCTAACTTGTCGACCAGGTCGCGCAATTCCGCTTTGTCGATTTCAAGGCTGGCGACGTCGAGCATTACGGGGCGGCGCAGAAAGAAACCTGCGGAGCGCGCGGCGAGGTCATCCAGGCCTCTCAGCCAGTCCTCGAAGGGCAACTCCGGGGTCAGAGCGAGGGCAAGGAAGGACCGCCCCTTGAGGCGAATAGGGCGGGGTTTTGTTAACATTGTGGTGATCTTGGTAAATTTTCGGTTGCTCAGATGTATCGATGGAATGGTTAACAGAGCGTTAACAAAAGCGATTTGATACGGTTGTGTTGATGAAGTTCGCAGGTTCGTGGGCGCAAAGGTGCCTTCGGGGAGTGACGGCTCTGTGACCCGTTGCAGTCGTTCCTCGCCATCTTCCATGTGTCGGAAGCGGGGGAAAAGTTGCCGTTGGTTTCTCCCTACCTCGCCGGGATCGGCGGCAGGACTGGCACTATCTAGCCTGAACTATTCGAGGCCCGCACGACGCAGGCCATTGATATACCTTGAGCGGTCCTCAGTGCGGATCAGTGGATAGTATTTCTCGACCCAGGCGATGCTGAGGTTTGGCTGCAAACGTTTGCATTCAGCGAGGCCCTGTCGCGCGAGGTCTAGGTCGCCCGCGAGGCCCGCTGCTGCGGTGAGCGTGCGCCAGGCGGTGCCGTAGTCGGGTCGGAGCTGGACAGCGCGCCGCTCGGCGGCAACTGCTTCGTCATAGCGGTGTGCGACCAAATGGCATAGTCCCTCGATCGATAGATTTGCCGCTTGAGTGAAATCGCGCGGGCTCAATCGCGTCGCGATCTCCAGCTGGCGATAACCTTCTTCCGCAAGCCCGGCGTACCCGTACGCGACGGCTAACATGACCCGCGCAACGGCGAAACTCGGGTTGCGCTGCAGCGCTTCGTTCAGCTCTTCAACCGCCGGTCCGGTGCGTCGCGCGAACGTGAAAACATACCCTGCGGCCAGGTGACCCCATGGGTCTTCCGGATCGAGGTCGATCGCGCGTTGGGCCAGATCAGACCATCGGAAATGCCACGCTCGTAGTCCATGGTGCCGAGCAGCACCCGCGAGGCGAAGATGAAGGCCAGCAGGCAATGCGCCCGCGCGTAGCCGGGATCGAGTTCAATGGCCCGTTTCAGGAGATTTATGCCGGTGTCGTCTTTTTGGTAAACCCAAGTCCATATGTAGGGCATGGCCCTAACGACGCAGCCCCAGGCATCGAGGCTTTCCGTTGGCTTGCTCTGCAAACGAAGGTTGTCGGCAGCGTAGAGCTGCGGTTCGATCGCCGCAACAACGCTAGCCGTGATTTCGTCCTGCACCGCGAAAATATCAGAGGTGAGTCGGTCGTAGCGCTCTGCCCAGATGTGGTTGCCGCTAGCCGCGTCGATAAGCTGCCCGCTTACCCGCAGGCGCTCACCAGCCTTGCGGACGCTGCCTTCAAGTACGTAGCGAACACCAAGCTCGCGCGCGATCTCGCGGATGTTTGGAGCCTTGCCCTTATACGCGAAGGTCGAATTGCGGGCGATGACGAACAAGCCGCGGAGCTTTGACAACGCGGTGATGATGTCCTCGGCGATACCGTCGCCAAAATATTCCTGTTCCGGGTCGCCGCTCATGTTCTGGAACGCTAACACGGCAATCGAAGGCTTGTCGGGCAGCGCTAGTTTTCCGCCTGACGGCGCGGGAACAATCGGCTCGCTCGCCGTGTACCGGCTCAAGGCCACTCGATAGGCTCGCACTGGCCGTGCAATGTTTTTGAGTTCCTTATCGCCGAGATCCTCGAATTCTTCCTTCAGCTTGTCGCGAACCTGCTCATATGCCGCACCGGAAAGGTAAATCCCATTTGGTTCGGCGATCCCTTCGAGGCGGGCAGCAATGTTGACACCGTCGCCCATCAGGTCGCCATCGCTCTCCTCGACTATGTCGCCGATATGGATACCGACGCGGAACTCGATGCGGCGCTCCGGTGGCAGGCCGGCATTGCGTTCGACCATACCGTTCTGCACCTCGATCGCGCACCGCACCGCGTCGACCACGCTGCGGAACTCGACGAGGGCTCCATCTCCAGTGCGTTTCACCACGCGTCCGGCGTGAACAGAGATGGTAGGATCAATGAGGTCGCTGCGAAGCGCCCGGAGTCGCGCGAGCGTCCGATCTTCGTCCGACCCAACCAGCCGGCTGTATCCGACGACATCGGCAGCCAGGATCGCCGCAAGCTTGCGGGTCTCGCTCACCTTGCCCCTCCTTCGCTATCCGACATAGCACACTCAGGGGCAGGGCCGCTCCATTTAGAACGGCGGAACATCGCGGCGACGTTGGGCACTCCGAGTCTCCCATCGACCGGACAGCCGCTTCGGTCCGAAGTGCGACATTGCCGGCGATTGTTAGGAGGGCTCGAAATGGCGCAACGTCGGCCATCTGCGTGTCGGTGGTAAATGTCCGCTTTCAGGGGGCGGCAGAGCGGACTTCAACGGCCGATATGCGGCGCAAAGCAGTCATCTTGGGCTCCCGCCACTAGAGTCGGCTTTTGGCCGGAAGCAGTAGGTCTGCTTGTGGTGCAGGGAAGAACGATAGCGGACGTTCAACCTGCAAGGTCCGATGTCGTGAGGTGACCATAGCGGCATTTGGCCTGGCAGCTACGCTCCACTAGCAGACGCCAAAACCCCGATCCTGAATTGATCGGTCGCACAAACCAAATCAGCGAATTTTCGGCTGGCCTTTGTTGGCGGGAATGAATAATCGAGTTCGGACGGCGTTGCCGGCGAGGAAGTCCACCGCGCCCGCCTTTCGTGCCCCTCGCTAGCTTCGGAATCGTAGCAAGTCATCCAAACCCAAGGAGTTTGATATGACCACCACAACTGAAGCACGCAGTGGAACCACCATCGAAACCCCTAAGGCACCGTCGGTCGACATGAAGCTTGAGATCGTCGTCATCCCCGTGTCGGACGTCGATCGCGCCAAGCGCTTCTATTGCGACTTGGGATGGCGACTTGACGCTGATTTCGCCGACGGAGACGACTTTCGGGTGATCCAGTTCACGCCCCCGGGCTCCCCGGCCTCGGTCATCTTCGGCAAGAACGTGACCGCAGCGGCTCCCGGCTCCGCCCAGGGGCTGTACCTTATCGTGTCCGACATCGAGGGCGCGCGAGACGACCTGCTCCGTCGCGGTGTGGAGGTCAGCGACGTGTTCCACGGTGGCGGCAACGTGTACGCCGGCACGGACGAGCCCTATTTGTTCGGGCGGGTCCGCGTGGGCGGTCCGGATCCCGACCACGGCAGCTACCGCTCCTTTGCATCGTTCAGCGACCCGGACGGCAATGGCTGGCTGTTCCAGGAGGTCACCACGCGATTGCCGGGCCGGATCGACTCGAACGCCACCAGCTTCGCCTCCGCAGAGGATCTGAAAAGCGCGATGTGGCGCGCGGCGGTCGCCCATGGCGAGCACGAGAAGCGGACAGGCGGCCAGCGTGATGAAAACTGGCCCGACTGGTACGCCGCCTACATGGTGGCAGAACAGGCGGGCAAAGAGCTGCCGCTATGAGGATTCGCTTGCGACCTCATTTGATATGGTAGCGTCGACGCAACAGTAACCCTTTGATCGAGGAGCAAGCGCGCTCGGCGGCTCGATCGTAGTGCGGGGCGTGCTCGGCACCGACCACGCCCTGAAGGACGACGGCACCGCGGCGCCGATCTTGACGCGCTGAAGGGCGGCGCCCTCGATACCTTGGCCGCAGGCGCAGCCCGCGTTCAGAATGTCCGCATATGGGGCCGGAAGCAGAATGACTGCTTGTGGTGTGAGCGAGAACGAAAGCGGACGTCAAATATCGAAGGTCCGATGTCCCGAGCTGACCCGATCCTGACCTTCCAGTTCCCCCGAAGAGCGTCTCGAAAGGGTGGAAACTTGCCCTACGGACACTGCCCGCACGCCTACGAACCGTTAAAGTCTACTCTGTTCCGCCGATGAGGACCACGCGACCGTCGGAACCGACACGGAAGACGACGCTACGATCGTTGCGGACGGGGTGCACAAAAGTTACGTGCCAGGCCCATTCTCCGGTGGCAGCGCCATCCGGGCCCCGGTCGGTATATTCGACCGACTGTACGAAAAAGCCGGCCGGATCTTCGGGCGGCGCTGGTGACTGTCGGAATTCCCGCTCCGCGAGTGCGATCGCCTCTTGGGCTGCGATCTGGGGGACCGGGATCGGTGGACCCGGATTGGCGACGGCGGCCGTCGCGAGGAAGCTGACGGCTGTCACGATGGTGAAGAACCTCAACATTGCAGATCCCGGCCGTACACGGCGATCTCGAAGGCTTGCCCTTCCTCGAATAGGGTGCCGTCGGCATTGGTCTGTTGCACGCCGTCGCGCATGTCTCCCCAATGGCACATCTCGTGGAGAATGTTGACTCCAAGTGCCGGGACCAGTCCGTGAACCGAGCGGAGGTAGCCGCGCCCTGCTTCAAAATCGGTGAAGATCTGCTCCCTGAGTTCGATCTGGTCGGGGTTGGCTGCCGAGAAGCTTGCGCAGGCGGCGAGCCCGGGCACGGGCACGATCAGAGGATCGGTGTCCCACCGAAGCGCCTCGCGGAATGCGTCCGTATCGAGTTCACCGAAGCGCGCCATGGCACGGCGGATCCAGATGTTGTCGATGACGGTAGGCAGGACACGGCGGATGTAGCGGGCCGATTGAGGAAATCGGGTCTGATTCACGGGGGACATACGCATAGCTCAAATCTCCTGATGGGCGGTAGTTCCGCCGCAAGATGCGCTTATCATTGCCGACTCGCGGGCCTTTACTGAGGTGGAGACAGTCTGCCACTACCGATTGCTGGTATCGTCTACCGCTTCTATTTCCGCCCGATGTCGCCAGTATGGGATTGTGTTTCCGGCAATTTGTGCCCGATTTGCTTGTGTGGAACCAGCAACCAACATTTGGCGCCACTGACGATCTATTCGCCACGGTGGAGGACTTACGACTCGAGGCTTTCAAGCGTTGGGTCAACCAGCCGCCGTCAGGCTCTGGAGCGCCCTCCTTCTGAATCAAACCAATCCAAGGTCCAGCTTTGTAGCTTTAGGGGTCGAACCCTGTTGCAAAAACCTTAGGGTCGCTGGCGAACAGTTCGTAGACACTGCACGGGGCGGTGGGTGGCAGGTTTCTAACGTCCGCAACCTGCTCGACAGATTGCCGGGTTAGGAGTCATCTGATCGACAGCACAACGGGTCCGGAGTCAGCGTCCGTAACGCCGAGCCCGCCTCCCAAGTCCTCAAGCGTCTCGCGGAAGCTGTTGAGCGTCGCGATCATATGCGGCCGTCCGGCAGTCAACGCTTCAGTGCTATCCCACTCGGCGACGATACAGTAGCGCCCCTCGCCAGTCTTGATCATGTTCGCGTGGCGCATGCCCGGCCAAGCAACGCTGCGGTGAGCGTCGAGAAAGCTCTCCTCCATACCCGGTTTGACCTTAAACCTTACCACGTTGAATGCTGTCATGACGCCTCCCTCCCAAACAACAGCAAACTAGCGCCGCCAACGGCCCTGAGAAAGAGCCATTGGCATTGAATCCTCAATCTATTTGGGCCGCAACCGCAGCAGACCTCGACCAGCGCGGCATGCACTGGCGCGGCGGCCCACCGCCGATGCGCCGAGCGCGCGAAATGCCACCGACCTGCCGACATCTCGCATGATTTCGCACGGGCATTGGAACAGGCAGCACCTGATCGATATACCGCGACGCTATCCAAGAAGGCCCGCACCGGCAAAATATTCGTCGACTATCTACGCAGTGGGCGAGGCTCGACGACCGTGGCACCGTATTCCTCCCGAGCCAAGGAAGGTGCAGCTGTTTCGATGCCGATTACTTGGCGAGATGTAGAAGAAGGAATTGCGCCCACCGCCTTTGGCATGGGGAGTGGGACGATGAAAAAGCAGCTTACAAAGCTTGATCCTTGGGAGCATTTTTGGTCCAAAGCAAAGACGTTACATCGCACCTAGCTCGAGACCCGCCGAGATGTTCGGGGTCGCTTCCCTAAAAGGTCCATGCGCGGGTGCCACTGTTCGAACGTTTCGGATACAAGACCCTTTGGGCGGGTTCAGACTTTGACAAAGTTCGCCGCAGCAATTCCCTGGTGCTCGGCTTGCCCCGAGCCTTTGCGCACGTCCGTCCGTGAACGGAAATAGCAATGCTTTCAAATACTTAATGACGTTGGCAGATCCTCGGGACAAGCCCGAATATGACGGTGCAGGGAGTAAAGACTTATCAGCAGTCTGAGGCCCGCCAAAAAGGCGGGCCTCTATGAGGCGTCAAAACAATGTACCGTCACTGCCAATCCGGCCGGACGTTGTAGTAATCGAACAATTCTTGGCGTGCGGTAGCGCCATCCATTTCGGTAAGCTCATCAATCGAATAAGACGGTGCGGCCTTCAGCTGATCCTTGCTGAAAGGCACTACATAGCCGCCAGCGTCGATATCATAGTCAAGGGATGCCCACGGGATTGCGTGATATCTCTCCCCAATCCCCAGGAAACCTCCGAAACCGATCACAGCGAACATGATCCAACTCGATGTCTTCTCTAGCATTACATCCTTGATTTCCCCGATGTGATCGCCGGCCGCGTTATAGACTTCGGTACCGACGACACGGGTGGCGCGAATTGCTTCGGTATGACCTGTCGCAGTTGTCATGATTGACTCCTTAAGGCTGTTTGCAGGAGCTTAATGGGGAGAGAACCGCCTAGGTTCCCTTCGCGCGTTTACAACTCTGCGGATCTTAGATTCCCGGCAATAATCGGAAGTCGTCGCGCTCAGCTCGGTTCTTTCTGTCGCAATGCGGGGAGCGAGCGGGACTGACGAACCTGCGGCTAACTACGGCAAGCGACCACCGTGGAGCGTGCCGGGTGTGGATATGCCAACCATCGGAAACTTGCAGCTGGCTATATCATTCGGTCGAACCACCCCGTTGTCGCCAAACGTGACTAAAGACCCTGCCCGCCACGGATGTATCCGGACCCGTCTCTTGAACGACCTCCAAGGTCGCCCAATATTACTGCTTGGGTCGTTGTCGCTGTCTGCCGCGACCCGACAATATGATAACTGCTTGATTAAGGAGGATCATATGGCGATGCGCATGTTCAGCCCGGTCTTCGTCAAAGCTGGGAATTCGCTTGTCGAGGAAATTGCCTGCCTCGAAGACGCTCTAGAATTTCTATACGATTGGCCAGAGGGACGCCGTGGTGTGATTTACCACACCGCCCTCAGAGCGTGTCAGAGCGTCATTGAACGCGACTATCCCCTCAGTGCCTCGAGAGAGGCGTTTGTAGGGTTTGCCAAGTCCGCCGGCATTCTTGAAAAGGTAGACACGCTTCTCCCGTGGACAATTCCGCTGCCCAAGGCTGGTGGCGGCGCAACAACATAACGTCGCAGTGAAGGGGATGCGATGGCGAACGCAGCACGGAAATGCGCTGAGACTTTCGGCAGTGTTGCCATCGCATCGCCCACTGCTCCTCGCACACGTCGGACGCTCTATTCGGCGGCCAGCAACTTGAGATCGATTGCCGCCGCCATGGCCGCGTAGCCTGCCTTGTTCGGGTGCAGGTGATCGCCCTCGTCGAATGCAGCCTTGATATGGCCCGGCTTGTTCGGATCGACCACGACCTTGTCGGTCCAAGTGCCGATCCAGTTTCCCGTGTCTTTGGCTTGAGCAAGCGTGGCAATCGAAAACGCTAGAGCGTGTCCGGTTTAATCCGGTTCGTATCCTGCGGCCTTGAAGTAGTTTGCGCATTCGGCTGGCGTGAACAGGTCTACGACGGAGCCGACGGCGTCCCACAAGGCTTTGACTGTTCGCTCGGCCTTGGCGCGCAGGAGAGCTTTGAGTTTGGAGAAGGCGTTCTCGATCGGGTTGAAGTCGGGACTGTAGGGCGGCAGAAACCGAAGCGTTGCGCCGCCCCGTTCGATGGCCTCCCGGATACCGGCGGCCTTGTGCGCCGGCAAGTTGTCCATGATGACGACATCGCCAGGCGTCAGGGTCGGGACCAGCACCTGCTCGACATAGGCGAGGAACACGGTGCCGTTCATGGCTCCATCGTAGACGAAGGGGGCGGTCATTCCGGTCAGTCGCAGCGCACCGGTGAAGGTCGTGGTCTTCCAGTGACCGTGAGGTACGCCGGCCCGGCAGCGTTCACCCTGCGGCGCCCTTCCGCGCAGCCGGGCCATCTTGGTCGACAGGCCGGTCTCATCGATGAACACCAGCTTCGCCGGATCAAGATCGAGCTGGCCGTCGAACCAGGCGCGGCGGCGGCTCAGGATGTCGGGGCGGTCTTGCTCCAGTGCATGTGCGGACTTTTTTTGAACGTCCAGCCGTGGCCGCGAAGCCAGTCGCTCAAGGCGCTGCGACTGATCAGCAGCGAGCGGCCGGCCGCCAGCCGCTCCACCATCTCGTTCAGCGTGATGGCCTTCCGCTCCTCGATCATCCCGACAATGAAGGCTTCATGCGCATCAAGGCTGGAAGCGCGGCGTCGGCCTTGCGGTCGCGGCGATCGCTCGCCGATCTTCGCCCGCGCGATCCACCGGATCGCACTCGATATCCCGACCCCGAACCGCGCAGCGGCTTGCCGGGCCGAGATGCCCTCGTCCGAAGCCTTCAACACCCGCGATCGAAGATCCTCGCTCAATGCTCTCGCCATCATCCACATGGGGTAATCGCGGGAGCGACGTGCCCTGGAGCCGATCATAGCCTTGGAGGGTGGCTGTTCCCCGATAAGATGAAATACGGGCTCACGACTGGACGCCGGGCCCAGCATCAACGGAGAACAGCCATGACAGAATATATCGGTCTCGACGTGTCGATGAAAGAGACGGCAGTGTCGATCCGCCGTGAAGGCGAACGGATTTGGCGCGGAAAGTGCGCATCTGATCCCAACATCATTGCTGAGCTTGTCCGTAAGCGAGCGCCAGCCGTGAAACGCGTGGTGTTCGAAACCGGCCCTCTGTCGGTGTGGTTCTATCATTCTCTGCGCCGCGAGGGGTTGCCAGCAGTCTGCATCGATGCTCGCCATGCCAAAGCTGCGCTTGATATGGCGGCGAACAAGACGGACGCGAACGACGCTGACGGTTTGGCGCATCTTGCTGAAGTAGGGTTCTTTCGCGAGGTGCGCGTTAAAGGCTTCGACAGCATGTTGACCCGCACGCTCGTGGCAGCACGCACCCGGCTGGTCCGGATCACCGTCGAGCTTTCCAACCAGATCCGAGGGATCATGAAAACGTTCGGCTTGCTCGTTCCCGCAGGTAAAGGAACCACATTCGAGAAGAACGTTCGGCGCCTTCTCATCGATCACAACGAACTTGCTACTATTGTGCTGCCGATGTTGGAAGCCTGGCGCGGCATCCGCATTCGTGCCGCCGAGCTTGGGCGCCAGCTCGTCGCGGGTGCACGTCAGAGCCAGGCATGCCGCATACTCATGTCGATCCCCGGCATCGGCGCGATCACGGCGACCTCTTTCGTTACCGCTATTGAAGATCCAAATAACTTCAAGAAATCCCGCTCTGTCGCCGCATGGATCGGCCTGACAACTCGCCGCTACCAATCGGGAGAAGTCGATTATGACGGCCATATATCCCGGCGCGGCGATCGACATTTGCGAGGGCTTCTCTACGAGGCCGCGGCGGTCATCCTGACACGCAGCTCGATCGACAGCAGCCTGCGCACGTGGGGCCTCAAGCTCCGGGAGAGGATTGGCTTCAAAAGAGCTGCCGTGGCTGTGGCGCGCAAACTGGCGGTGATAATGCATTCGATGCTCAAGACCGGTGAGTTCTTTGATCGAAATGCAGGCGCCACAGCATGAATCTTGCGAATAGCGTTCAGGATCTGAGCGCCTGAGGCGTCCCTGCCGGGACGTGAGCCGAGCCATTCCGCTGATGGGGTTGCACCGCTGTCTCAGCAAAGTGCGTCGTCCACATTGAAGGCTCGTCCGCGAAGCTCCATCATGCGGCGACCGATGTCGACCGCGAAGACAACCATGCACCCGGCAAACATGTCTCTGAGATCGAAAATGCCTTGACCCCAACTCAGCGATTAGACAACAACCTCATCAAAGTGGATGTTGAATCAGCTGCCGCGCCCCGCGTCACATCACAATCAACTCATCAATCGCTGGATTTGCTCTAGACCTGCGCTCGCCAGGATGGCGGCTGTAAGTTTTTCATATGTTCCTCCCTGCGCTCGCAAGCCCCCTTTTCCGAGCCCTCAAAAGAATTGCTCGCGCTGCGGACTGAGTCAATCTCCTCGCCGCTTTGCTGGGAGCGTCGTTCCTTTGCCGCCGATACATAAGTGGCTTTGACGCGTGGTTCGCGCCAAAATAGACGTATAGGAAAATGCGACAGCCAGCTCGTCCCCGTCAATCAAGATTTGGGGTTGGTTTTACGCCACGTCTCGTACTCATCGCTCGCACTTGGGTGCAGCGGATAGTAGCGTTGCAACGACCCGCCCTCCATTAATTTAACTCGCGAGAACTCCTCCCAGTCGTGATGCTTCTGAGAATTCTTCGATTACCTTTGGGGCCATTGCGACGGGAAGCACCACCACCCCGTCGTCGTCGGCGACGATGATGTCGCCGGGGATCACTGTGACACCGCCGCAGGCAATCGGAACGTTGACGGCATTGGGATAGATGCTGGTCTGCACATGATAATTTGGCGTCCAGCCGCGCAGCCATAGGGGCAGATCGAGCTTTTCAACATTAGGCCGGTCGCGCATGCATCCATCGATGACGATACCCGCGCCGCCCCTGCCCTTGAAATACGTTGACATCATGTCGCCGAAGACACCCGAGCTCATGTCGCCTCGCGCGTCGACCACGACCACATCGCCTTCCTGCACGTGGTAGAGCACGTGCCGGTGCAGTTGAGTCTCGGGATCGGCATATTCTCCCTCGGTGAACAGGTCCGGCCGTTGTGGCATGAACTGCAGCGTCAGCGCCGGTCCGACTATCGACTTACGGTGGTTCTGCGCTACCGGACCGACCATATGCGGATTGCGGAAGCCCATGTGGCCAAGCGTGCCGGCAACGGTCGCGGCACCAATCTCCCTGAGCGCGTCGATCAAGTCTTTAGGCGGCCGCGTGATGTCGGGGGTATGCGTCATTGTGGGCTCCCGCTGAAATGGAACTACCAGTTGGTAACAGAACCGTCGCGTCGCTTAAGGTGAGGCGCTTCCCAGAAGCGGAAGCTCTCCGCATGGACCACCGCTTCGTTTACCTCGACGCCAAGCCCCGGCAGATCGCCGACCAGATAATTGGGGCCGTCGAGCCGTGGTTGCACGGGGAAGAAGTCGGAATTGTCGAAGCCCAGCTTTATTTCGGGCGCCCGAGTTTCGAGCCACGCGAAGTTCGGTACCGCCGCCCCGAGATGTACGGTCGCGGCTGTGCACACTGGACCAAGGGGATTGTGTGGCATCAGGTCGACATAGTGCGCCTCGCTCCAGCCAGCGACCTTCATCGCCTCCGTTAGGCCCCCGACATTGCAAACATCGAGCCGGCTGAACTGGTGGATGCCGCGCTCGATGTAGGGCAGGAACTGCCACTTGCTGGCAAATTCCTCGCCGATGGCAAAAGGAACGTCGGTCATCGTGCGCAGAGATTCGTAGGCCTCCGGCGTCTCGTCCCGTATCGGCTCCTCGAGGAAATCAAGCACGCCGCGGTCAAGCTTGTTGCAGAAGCTCGCGGCCTCGGCCACCGACAGCCGATGATGATAGTCTATGCCGAGGACCACGTCGTCGCCTAGCGCCTCGCGCGCTTTGTTTAGCATCCTTGCGGTAGCGCCGATCAACTCACGCGGCTCGAAGATGTCCCTGCTGTTTTGCCCGACGGGGAAGAAGCGGATCGCCTGCCACCCCTGTGCGCGTAGTTCGCGGGCTCGTTCGATGGCACCATCGCCCTCGGCCTCGTCTCCGGTCGAGGCGAAAGTGGGGATGCGATCGCGCTGCTTGCCGCCTAGCAGCTCGTAGACCGGTACCCCGAGCGCCTTGCCCTTGATGTCGTGTAAGGCAATGTCCATCGCCGAAATCGCCGCCTGCAGCACCCGTCCGCCTTCGAAGTACTGGCTGCGATATGCCTCCTGCCAGATTCGGCCAATCTGCATCGGGTCGCGGCCGATGAGGAACTCGCGAAAATGCTCGATGGCGCCGATCACCGCCTTCTCGCGACCGCTCAAACCGCTCTCGCCCCACCCGAAGATGCCCTGGTCGGTCTCGACCTTTACGAGCATCTGGTTACGTGTCCCTACCCATATCGCATATGGCTTGATCGCGGTGATCTTTAGCGCCTCAGTCATCCACGCCCCAGTCCAAACGAACCCGTCTTGTCTCAGTCGGCCTTAAGGGCCATTTCCGTTTCGCCGTCGAACAGGTGCGTGCGCTCCTGGTCGAACTCGAGCCAGATCTGCTCGTCAGGTGCGACGGCGATGTTGGGGGACACGCTGATGTTGACGATGACGCCGGAGAGGAACGCCTGCACGAAGGTGACGTCTCCGGTTGGTTCCACCGTATAGGCTTTGGCAGGAATGGCACCGGGGACCGCGCTCTTATGCAGTTTGATAGTCGAGTGTCGCGCTCCGAGCACGACCTTCTTGGTGGTCGCTCTCTGGACCTTGCGCGCGTTGAGTTGCGACAGTTCGAGGCTCCAGCCTTCCGCGCTTGCAAGTACGGTGCCGCCGTTTGCCGTCGATGCCTCTAGCGGAATAAGGCTCATCGCCGGGCTGCCTATGAAGCTCGCTACGAACATGTTCACGGGATGGGCGAAAACCTGCGCCGGCGAATCGTATTGCTGCAAATAACCGCCGTTCATCACAGCCATCTTGTCTGCCATGGTCACGGCCTCGAGCTGGTCGTGCGTCACATAGATAATCGTCGCCTTCAGGTCCTGATGGAACCGCTTGATTTCGGACCGCATCTGCGCGCGCAGCTTCGCATCGAGATTGGATAGCGGTTCGTCCATCAGGAATACCGCGGGGTCTCGAACGAGGGCGCGGCCCAGGGCCACGCGCTGCTGTTGTCCGCCCGAGAGCTCACGAGGCTTGCGCTCGAGGAGTTCGGTCATGCCGAGCACGCGTGCCGCTTCCTTGACCTTCCGGTCGATCTCGTCACGGGGGAGTTTTCGCATCTGCAGCGGGAACGCCAGATTCTTGTAGACCGACTTTTGCGGATAGAGTGCATAGTTCTGGAACACCATTGCGATGTCCCGGTCCTTGGGATCGAGATCATTGACCACGCGCTCGCCAATTATTATGTCGCCGCTCGTGATCGGAATGAGCCCAGCGACCAGATTGAGGGTCGTCGTCTTGCCGCATCCAGACGGCCCGACGAGGGCGACAAACTCTCCATCGTTCACCGTCAGCGATACGTTTCTTACGGCATAGACCGCGCCATAGGTCTTGACGAGATCTTTGAGGATCACGTGGGCCATGAACTCTGATTCCTAGTGTTTGACTGCGCCTTCCGTGAGCGCGCGTACAAAGTATTTCTGCAGGACGAGGAACAGAACCACAACCGGCACGCTCATCATGAAGCTCGCAGCCATCAGTCCTGGGAAATCGGTGGTATTTTCTGAGAAGAACCGCTGGACGCCGACCGGCAATGTCAACTGGTCGTTCTTTGAGAGAAACGTGTAGGCGTAGATGTATTCATTCCACGCACCGATGAACGAGTAGATCGCCGTGGCAATGATCCCGGGCACCGAAAGCGGCATCACGATCAGGATGAAGGCCTGCAGCCGCGTCGCACCGTCGATGCGCGCCGCCTGCTCAAGTTGTATCGGGATATTGTCGTAGAACCCCTTAAGCAGCCAGATGGCGAGCGGCAGGCCGAAGGTCAGGTAGGTTAGGACCAGCGAGCCGTGCGTGTTCACCAGTCCGAGAAAGCGCATCAAGATAAAGAGTGGGACGAGAAAGATCACCGCCGGGAACATGTTCCGCAGCAGCACCGAGAAGAACAGGAACCGGCGTCCAGGAAAACTGAAGCGCGAGAAGGCGTACGCAGCTGGTACCGCAACCAATACTGAGAGGATCGTTGTGAGGATCGAAACAATCACGCTGTTCCAGAAAAACCGCAGAAAATCCTGGCCGACGCTATTCTGTGGATCGAGCAAATTCCGATAGCTAGCGAGCGTTGGCTCGCGCGGCCACCACTCTGGCGGAAACGCCATGGCCGCGAAGCCCGATTTGATAGATGTCAGTACCATCCAGACCATCGGCACGGCGGTATAGAGCAACATGAACAGCAGGAAGAAACGGCCAGCCCAGCGCCAGCCATCCGGCCGCCTGCGGCGAGGCCTCGAAACGTTCGTCTGCAAAGTCATGCCCCAGGCTCCCTTCGTTCGTTGTGGCTAAGGGCGCGCACGTAGAAATAGCCTAGCGTCATCAGGATGAAGAACAGGAGCACGGAATAGGCCGAAGCCACCCCCCAGCGCTGACGCCCGAAGGCGAGCTCGTAAATATGCGTGATCCATATATGAGAGGCATTTGAGGGGCCACCGCCGGTCATGATCCAGGGAATGATGAAGGAGTTGAAGTTCGCCACCGCGAGCAGCAGGAGCGTAACGGTGGACACTCCGCTCAGATGCGGAAAGGTAACGTGCCAGAAGCGCTGCCATGCCGAGGCGCCATCAACCTGCGCAGCACGTAGGAGCTGGTCCGGAACGGTTTGCAGCCCGGCCATCATCATGATCATGGCAAATGGAAACTCACGCCAGATGTTAACGACGATCAGCGAAGGCAGGACCGTGCTGACGCTGTCGATGAAGTTCGGTGGCCTGCTTACAAGCCCCAGCCCAACGAGCACGGCGCCGATGATGCCGAAATCAGAATGGTAAATCCATTTCCAGATATACGACGCCGCAACGGCGCTAATCACCCAGGGGATGATGAAGATGGCGCGCAATATGCCGCGCCCGAAAAAGTCACCATGCAACGCTAGCGCCACGGCATAACCCAGCACGAATGCGATTGTCGTAGATGCCACCGTCCAGATCACTGTGTTGAGCGTAACGCGCCAGAACACTTCGCTGGTGAGGATGGCAGTGTAATTGTCTAATCCAATAAAGCTCTTGTCCTTCAGCTGTAGCCCCGGCGGCGTTTTGAAGAAGGATAGGTCGAGCGTGTAGTAGATGGGGTAAGCGATGACGATGAGCATCACCACAATAGCCGGCAGCACGTAGAGATAGTCAGCCCGGCTGATCCATATCTGCCGAACCAAGTCGAAACGCGCCGCGCGCGGCTGGAGGGCCGGGCCCGCCCCGCCTGTCACCATGGTCATCGTAGGCAAGCCCTTATCTTGGTGCGAATGCTGGCCGGCAGCACGAGAGGCTGCCGGCTGAGGTCGCGACAGGCGAGGCCTAGAGCCCGCCCATCAGTTCCTTTACTTTGGCAGCCGCGTCGTCGGCCGCCTGGTCGACGGTCATCGCGCCGGTCAAGGCGTTCTGCAGCATATCCGGGACGATGATGTTCATGATCTCGGGAGCTTGCGGCAAGGCCGGGAACGGGATGCCGTAAGGCAGCATCGAGGTCGTGACATCGAGGAACTTGATGTTGTCCAGACGCTCTTTCATCCACTTGGTCTTGAAGCCGTTGAGGTTGCCCGGGTTCGAGCCCGCATAAGCCATCTTCAGCGACCATTCAGGGCTCGTCCAGAAGCAGATGATTGCCTTGGCAGCCGGCTCATCCACCTTCCCTCCCTCGACATATTCGGGCTTCAGGATGTGGATGTTGGAGCCACCAAAGACGACTGCACGCTTGCCGTCCGGACCGGTGGGGATCAGGCCGTAGCGCATATTGTCGATGACGGTCTGCGCCTTGTCCTTATCGGCGCCGGTGGCCTTCTTCTGTAGGTCGAGCATGACGTTGTAGTCGGATGGGTGCGAGATCATCATGCCGAGTTGACCGGCGACGAACAGGGGCTGGTTGTCCGCCTGCTGGTTGGTGAGGGCAGAAACCGGCACCGACTTGTCGCGGACGTACATGTCGTATGACGCCTGCAGGGCACGCTTGCTGGCTTCGCTGTTCAGCCGAATCTCCTCATAATTCGGGTTCGGATCAGCTTCATCAAACACGCCGCCGCCGTAACCCCAGAGTTGGGGCATGAAGCGGTAGGGAGTGTTGCCAGCGTTCTTGCGAGCAACGAGGCCGTAGCCTGCGATCCCGAGCTTGTCGTGGATCTGCTTGGAGTACGTTACCACATCGTCCCAAGTTGCCGGCGCCTTGTCCGGATCGAGACCCGCACGCTTGAAGATATCGGCGTTCCAGATCAGCGCCATCGTCTCGTTGTTGGTGGGAATACCGTAGGTCACTCCATCCCAGGTCACGGCCTTCATGGCGCCAGGCCAGAAGTCCTCGGACGACCAGCCGACGTCCTCCGGCTTAAGTGGCTCCAGATAGCCTTTGGAGGCGAACTCGGTGCCACCTAGGATTTGCAAACGGACCGCCATGGGCGCAGCATTGCCAAGAAGCGCTGTACGGAACTTGTCGAGCAAGTCGTTGTAGGTGAGAGCCTGTTCCTCGAGCTGGATGTTCGGATAGGTCTTGCGGAATGACTCGAAGAAGTCCTTGTAGTACTGGCGCAGCAGGTCGGGGTCGCCTTCGAACACGCCCTGATACCAGAAGGTCAGACGCCCCTTATAGTCGAGCGGGGTGACCTTGCCGCAAGCCTCCGCGGTGTCAAATTCCTCTGTGCCCGCGATGGAGCGCACGTATTCCGGCGACCACTTACTCAGATCGACGGGGGCGCCGAGCGCCGAAGTCGACAGCAGTGTGGCAATAAGGGCAGGTACTACAGCGCCGCGCAGGACGGCACCGCCGAGTTTCGAACGTGTCATAGAATCCTCCCGATTCTCCCACCCCGCCGCCATCCATGGCAGGCGGCGCTTTGGACTTTTGAACGCGGGACGCGCTGCTGGTTTTTATGCGTCCCGGTGGCGAGGCACGGTCCCAGAAGAAAGATTGCATGTCAATCTTTTTTGGAGCGTACATTATTTGACGGAAACCGCAGACAATGTCAAAAGGGTTGAAAGGCTAACTGAGGGTCAGCGGGCGATGATGGATTTCAAGGCCAAGCCGCCCATGGACATCGATGCTACTGGCGCCTCGAAGGCGGGGGCGTCCGTCTATGAAACCATTCGCGACGACATCATCGAAGGCCGCGTTAAGGCGAACGAACGTTTGATCGTATCTGAACTCGCTCAGCGGCACGGCACGTCCACAAATCCGATTCGCGAGGCGCTGCAGCTGCTCAGGGGCGAGGGCTTCGTCATCTTCACCCCCAACCGTGGTGCGCGCGTCCGGCCCATCGACCAGGATTTCGTGCGCGACATCTACGAGATCGGCGTTCTGATCGAGCCCGCGCTCACACGCTGGTTCGTCGCCAGCATGGCGACGCACGAGGACATAGTTGAACTCGAGCGCATTCAAAACCTTATTGAGGAAAACAACTTCGCCGATCAGTTTCTGCATAGTGAACTCGACACGGCGTTCCACACCGTCATGTATCAGCGTCACTACAACCGTCACGCGGCCGAGCTCTGGTGGAAGCATCGTGAGGTGCTGCGCGCTGTGAGCCGGCGATACAATTTCACGCTGGCTCGGCGCGCCCAGGTGTTGCGCGATCATCGCGAACTGATCGAGCTCATCAAAGCTGGCGAGGCAGAAAAGGCTGCCGAACTTGTTGGCCGCCATGTTGAAGGCTCCGGCCGGCACATCCTCGAGCATATGCGCGCATCCAGCGCCGCGTGGGCTAGCTAGGTCCTGGCCGGTTCGGCTCGTTGGGCCGCGAGCCTACCTCTATTTGAAGAAAGCAGACGTAGTGAAGATAACGAGTGTCCGGCCCTGGCTGATAAAGTCGAGCGCCTCGTACTGGGGAGAGTTCCTGTTCGTCGAAGTCAACACCGACGAGGGAATCACCGGTTGGGGCGAGATTACCACCACAACAAAGGTCGCAAATCGCGGCCTGACCGCGATGCTGCGGCAGATCGGCTCCATGCTGGTCGGCGAAGACCCGGCGCGCATCGAGCAACTCTGGCACAAGCTCTTTCGCGGCTTCACCTACATGGGCAGCCGCGGCGCCGCGGTAGAATGCGTGAGCGCGATCGATATCGCCTTGTGGGACATCCGGGGCAAGACCCTCGATAAGCCCATCTACGAGCTTCTGGGGGGCCCTGTGCGAGATGAAATCGCGCTCTACACCCACCCTGACCAGCGCAAGTTCACCAGCAAAGAGGGCGTAATCGCCGAGATCAAGGACATCGTGAAGTCCGGACACACTGCGCTCAAATTCGACCCTTTCCCCCAACAGGGTCCACTTGTAGATGGCCACGCCCGCGAGCAACGCGACGGCTATCTCGACGGGTCCATGACGCGCAACGACGAGCGCGAAGCCGCCGAACTCACGGCTCTGATCCGTGAAACGGCGGGGCCGGATGTCGACATTCTCATCGATGCGCATGGCCGTTTCGACGTTCCCACCGCCATTCGCCTTTGCCGGAGCCTCGAGGAAGCCGGCCAGATCGATTGGTTTGAGGAGCCCTGCCCGCCCGAGAGCCTTAACGCCCTCAAGCAGGTGCGTGAGAAGGTCAGTGCCGCTATCTCGTGGGGCGAGCGTGGGCACACGAAGTGGGATTTCGTGCCCGTACTCGAGAACAAGCTCGCTGATTACATCATGCCGGACGTCACTTGGACCGGCGGCATTACCGAACTCAAGAAGATTTCCGCCCTATGCGAAGCTTACTACGTCCCGGTGTCGCCACATGACGCCGCGGGACCGATCAACGTTGTTGCGGGAGCGCAGGTGATGATGACCGTTCCTAACTTCTACAAGCTCGAAACGTCGGAGTGGAACTTGGGCAAGTACGATCACCTTATCGACAGACCACTCGACAATTCGAACGGCAGCCTCAAGCTGACGTCCAGGCCTGGCCTCGGTATTGAGTTGGACCGCGATTACCTGCAGGCCCACGAGGTTGAGCTGGGCTAGCAACGCTCTATGCCGGCCCAGCATGCGGGTCGACAAGCCCGCCGACCAGAACGAGGATAAGTCATGCCAAAGATGGGTGGGGCCGACGAGGCGCTCGATCGAGTGAATACGAACTCGACACCGTCCAAGCTTCACATCACCGACATGCGGGTAGCCGAAATCGTTGGCGCGCCGTTCACCTCCGCGCTGCTCAAGATTTACACCAACCAGGGCATTGTCGGACTTGGCGAGGTGCGCGACGGCGCCAGCGCCACCTACGCGCTGATGCTGAAGAGCCGGCTGCTTGGCGAGAACCCTTGCAACATCGACCGCCTGTTTCGCCGGATCAAGCAGTTCGGCGGGCACGGCCGGCAAGGCGGCGGCGTTTCGGCTGTTGAAATCGCGTTATGGGATCTTGCCGGCAAGGCCTATGGCGTCCCCATCTACCAGATGCTCGGCGGCCGGTTTCGGGAAAAGGTGCGCATCTATTGCGATACCGACGCTATCGTGCCGAGCGGTACCGAAACCGGCAAGCGCCTCAAGCAGCGCATGGCGCTCGGCTTCACGTTCCTCAAGATGGATCTGGGGCTGATGCAGATTGCGGATGTCCCCGGTGCGGTCGTTTCCCCTGCCGGCTCGCTTGAAGGGTACCGCGTTCACCCCGGCCGCGGCCCGATCAAGACCATTGAAGAGCGGCGCGTCCGGAACGCCCTGTACGATTTGCACAACGTACCCCACCCGTTTACCGGCCTCCACTTTTCCGACAAGGGCCTCGACCTGCTTGAGCAGTACATTGCCGAGGTTCGCGAGGTTATCGGCTTTGAAATTCCGCTCGCCATCGACCACGTCGGCCACATCTCGCTTCAGAACGGCATTCGCCTCGCCAGGCGGATCGAAAAATATGTGCCAGCCTGGCTCGAGGACGTGATCCCATGGCAATACACCGAGCAGTACCGACAACTGCAGGACGCTACCACGGTGCCGATCTGCACCGGCGAGGACATCTACCTTAAGGAGGGCTTCGAGCCTCTGCTCAAGAGCGGCGGCCTCTCCGTTGTCCACCCAGACCTGCTCACCAGCGGAGGCATCCTCGAGACCAAGAAGATCGGGGACATGGCGCAGGACCACGGCGTCGCTATGGCCATCCATATGGCCGAAAGTCCCATCGCCGCAATGGCCGCGGCACATGTCGCGATAGCGACCGAAAACTTCATGGCGCTCGAATATCACTCTGTCGATGTTGACTGGTGGGACGATATCGTCACCGGCGTTCCCAAGCCGCTCGTGAACGACGGCTTCATCACCGTTCCGGACAAGCCTGGCCTGGGGATCGACGACGTCGTCGACGCGGTGATCTCGCAGCATCTCCAGCCGGGTGTCACGGGCATCTGGCAGCCCACGGACCACTGGGACGCTGAGTATTCCTGGGATCGCACTTGGAGCTGAGGCGAAAAGACCGACGATGAAGATCACTGATCTCAGATGCGCCGTGATCGGCAAGCACCCAATCGTCCGTATCGTGACCGACGAAGGGCTCCATGGGCTTGGCGAGGCCGAGTTCACGAAGCCATATCTGAAGCCCTGGGTGCTGCATTTCCGCGAGGCGTCTGATCGGCGAGGATCCGACCGATGTCGAGCGGGTGATGCTGAAGATACGACAGCGCGGCTCGTTCAAACCCTATGGCGCAGCCGTCAGCGCAATCGAGCATGCCCTGTGGGACATTGCCGGCAAGGCGGCCGGCGTACCGGTCTACAAGCTGCTCGGCGGCAAAGTGCGCGATAAGGTCCGGGTCTACAATGGTTCGATCCGCAGGAAGCGCACCGGTGACGAGCCGGAAGACTACGCGTCCGACGTCAAATGGATGATGGAGCAGCCAGAAAACTTCTTCATGATCAAGCAGGGCATCAGCTTCCACTCCAACATGAAGAGCAATGTGCCCGACTTCCATTACGGCGTCCGTCAGCCGCCGACCTACCACGGCGCCATGGATCAGGGCCAGATCAGCGAGCGCGGCATGGCGCATATTATCGACTGCGTCATCGCCATGAAGGAGGTGCTGGGCGACAAGGTTTCGCTCGCGCTCGATTGCGGCCCGGGCTGGTTCCTGCCCGACGCGATCCGCTTCGCGCAAGCGGTGGAAAAGTACAATCTCATGTGGCTAGAGGACATGCTGACCGGCGACTACGTGCCATGGGTGAACCCGCAGGCATACCGCGAACTCACCGTGTCCACCTCTACCCCGATCCATACGGGCGAGCAGATTTACCTGCGCCATAATTTCAAGGAACTGATCGAAACCCAGGCCGTCCGGATCATCGGTCCGGATCCGGCCGATATTGGGGGCATTGCCGAGCTCAAATGGGTGGCGGAGCACGCCTACATGCACTCGATCATGATGGCGCCGCATGGTACGGCCAACGGCTTGCTCGGTCTCGGCGCGCTGATCAATGTCTGCGCTACCCTGCCCGCCAACTACATCGCCTTCGAATACCCCAGCGCCTCCGACCCTTGGTGGAACGACATCGTCATCGGTTTACCCAGTGGGCAAATCGTCAAGGACAGCATGGTCGATATGCTGGAGGCTCCGGGCCTGGGCCTGGACATCGACCCCGAGGGTGCGAAGAAGTATCTCCTGGCAGAGGACGCGGGGTTCTTCGACTGATCGGGTGCATCCCGGTGAAGATGGTGACTTCGCAATGTCCTTTTAGGGGGACATAGTGGACGTTATGTCTCCGGGCTTGGCCTCCAGAAGCCGACGATGACTGGGGGGCCGACAACAGACTGGCAGCTTTGCCGCGCGAATTCTCAAAAGCGGCCATAGGTAGACGTGGGCAACACCGCCATCTTACCCCAGGTGGACGTTGGCGAAGCTAGTTCGGCACGCCAGATCGATCAATAACTTGACCCAATTTCGGTAAGATATGTTGCCGCCCGCTCGGCAATCATCACCACCGGCGCATGCGTATTGCCTGACACGATCTTCGGCATCACCGACGCATCCGCAATCATCAGCCCGCCGACGCCGCGCACGGCGAGCCTGGGATCGACCACCGCCATCCTGTCGCTTTCCGATCCCATCTTCGCCGTGCCGACCGGGTGGAAGATCGTGGTGGCGATGCGGCCCGCCGCCTCGACCAGATCCTCCTCGCTCTGTAATTCCGCGCCGGGCTTCTCCTCCGTCGGTCGAAACTCCGCCATGCGTTTCGCTGCCATTAGCTGCCGCGCCAGCCTGATCGAACCGACCGCCACGTCTCGGTCCTCGGCATCGGTGAGATAGTTCGGCGCTATCACCGGCGCATCGCGAAAATCCGACGAGGCGAGCCGCACAGATCCCGTGCTGTTCGGCCTGAGATTGCAAACCGAGACCGTCACCGCGGGATAGGGGTGAAGCGGCTGGCCGAAAGCGTCAAGCGACAGCGGCTGCACATGGAACTCGATGTTGGGCGTCGCATAGCGCTGGTTCGAGCGCGTGAACAGGCCGAGCTGGCTCGGCGCCATCGCCATCGGCCCCGACCGCGACAGCGCATAGTGCGCGGCGATCCTAGCCTTGCCCCACAGGCCTGCTTGCAGGTCGTTCAGTGTACGCGCGCCGCTGATGCGAAACGACGTCCTGATCTGCAGATGGTCCTGCAAATTCGCGCCTACGCCGGGCAGATCACTGACCACCTCGATTCCGTGCTCGCCCAGTTGCGCCGCCGGGCCGAGGCCTGACAGCATCATGATCTGAGGCGTGCCGATCGCGCCCGCCGACAGAACGACTTGCCCGGCGCGAGCCGAGTCGGACTGACCATTCCTGAAATAATTGACGCCGGTTACCTTGCCACCCTCCAGCCGCAGCCGCGTCACCTGCGTGCGGTCGAGAATGGTCAGATTCGGCCGCTTCCTGACCTCCCGAGACAGAAACGCCCGCGCCGCGCTCCAGCGGATACCCGAACGCTGCGTCACCTCGAAATAGCCGGAGCCTTCATTGTCGCCGAGGTTGAAATCGTCTGTCTTCGGGATGCCGATCTCTTCGGCCGCCTCGCGCACTGCGTCGAGGATCGGCCAGTGCAGGCGCTGGCGCTCGACCAGCATCTCGCCTCCGGTACCGTGACCTTCCGCCGCGTGATGGTATTTTTCCGAGCGCATGAAGACCGGGAGCACCTCGTCCCAGCTCCAGCCCGCAGCGCCGAGCTGCGCCCAACCGTCATAGTCGGCGGCCTGGCCGCGCATATAGATCATGCCGTTGATGGAGGACGAGCCGCCCATCACCTTGCCGCGCGGATAGGCGATCGAGCGGCCGCCTAATCCCTTTTCCGGCGCGGTGCGGTACATCCAGTCGGTGCGGGGGTTGCCGATGCAGTAGAGGTAGCCGACTGGCACATGGATCCAGAAATAGCGGTCCGAGCCTCCCGCCTCGATTAGCAGCACTCGGTTGCCGGGTTTGGCCGAGAGGCGGTTGGCAAGCACGCAGCCCGCCGATCCCGCCCCTACGACAATGTAGTCGAATTCATCCATCGCCGAGAATCCTCAGCGCTGTCCAGTGAGGCGAAAGGCTCGCTTGTACAGCCTGCCATAGTGCGAAACGGCGACGGTAGACATCCTTCAGCGCAGTATCAGGCTCGACGACAACAGGCGCTGCCACCATCGCCTCGGCTGCCGCGTCGAGATCGCGATAGCGCCCCGTCCCAACAGCGGCCGCCATCGCCGCGCCCAGCGCGCCCGCTTCCGCCTGCGCAGCCACCTTGACCGGTCTGCCGAGCATATCGGCAATCATCTGCGGCCAGACCGGGCTTTTCGCGCCTCCGCCCGACAGCGTGATGTCGCCGGCCCCGACGCCGCTCGCTTCGAGCCGATTGATATGCGCCAGATGTGCGAAGGCGACGCCCTCGAACAGCGCGCGCAGCATGTCGGCGCCATCGTGCCAGCCGGCGAGCCCGAACCAGCCGGCGCGGGCGGATGTATCCCGCGATGCGCCATAGAGATATGGGTGGTAGAGCGGCCCGTCGGGTTTTGACGGCGCCATCGACGCCAGCGCGTCGGCAAGCGCAAACGGACCTTTCTCGGCCCTGCTGTCGTGCGCGAGAAAATTGTGTGCCAGCCATTCGAGATTGGTCGCCGACGTCGCGGAGTTCTCCATCGACATGAAGCGGCCCGGCGCCAGCGGCGCCGACATGAAGACGCCGCCGGCAGGCCGCTCGACGATTGCCTGGTTGATGCTCCAGGTGCCCAGGATCAGCGATGCCTGCCCTGGCCGCGTCACCCCGGCGCCCACCGCGCTTGCCAGCACGTCGAAGAAGCCGGCGACCACAGGCGTGCCTACAGCTAGTCCGGTTCTTCCCGCGGCCGCTTCCGTCACCCTGCCGACGACATCGACCGGCCAAAGGAGCTTTGGCAGCAGCATTTTCGCATCCGCCAGCCCATAGGCGTCGAGCAAAGCGGCGTCATAGCCGTTGTCAGGCAAACGCAGCAGGCCCGCTCCGCCCATATCAGACACGTCGCTGGCGATCGCGTCGGTCAGCGCATGCGTCACTAGGTCCTTGCACATGAGGATGTGCGCGGCCCGCGCCATCGTCTCAGGCCTATGCCGCGCCATCCAGGCGAGCAGCGCCGGCGTCTGCGCCGCCCATGGTCTTTGCAGGCAGATGCGCTCGGCCGCATCGGCGACGCCATTGCGCTCCCATTCCTCGACCAGCCCGGCAGCGCGCGTATCGAGCGACTGGATCGCCGCGACCGGCGCGCCGTCCGCGCCGAGCAGATAGAGCCCGTTGCCGTGGCCGGAGGTACCGATGCCAGCGATGTCCCTGCCCTTCAGGCCGCTTTTTTCCAGTACCTCGCGCACCAGCCCATCGAGGTCGGTCCGCAGTCGGCCGATATCGCGCTCCACCATGCCCGGCGCCGGGCAATGCCCGCCCGTATCGCGATGCGCCGAGGCCAGCGCCCGGCCGGCATCGTCGAACAGCACCGCCTTGACGCCGGTGTTGCCGGCGTCGATGCCAAGAAAGGCGCTCACTTCCTGCCGCCGCTTTCGTAGATCGCCCAGGCGCGGTCAGCGTCCGCCCCGTCGTGGATCATCGCCATCAGCGCCGCGACCACGGCCGACGGGTTGTCATGCTGGTAGATGTTGCGGCCATAGACCATGCCGTGCGCGCCCTCCGCCATCAGCGCTGCCGAATTCTCGAAAACCCGCCTGAGATCGGCCTTGCCGCCGCCGCGCACCAGCACCGGGCAGCGCGCCGCCTGCACGACATGGCGGAAGTCGCTGACCGTGTCGGTCGGGTCGGCCTTGATGATGTCGGCGCCCATCTCGCGCGCGAGTCGCACCAGCGTCACCACCTTCTCGGTGTCGCCGTCGACCAGATAGCCGCCCTTCTCGTTGGGCAACATCACCAGCGGCTCGATCATCAGCGGCATGCCGTATTTCTCGCAGTCGTTGCCGAGCCGGCTGATATTCTGCACGCATTGCTTGAACAGGCTCGGCTCGTCCGGCAGCATGAACAGGTTCACCACCACGCAGGCCGCGTCCATGCGCAGCGCCGGCACGATCGGGTCGGCCTCGTTCTGCAGCACCGCCCACATCTCGCGGTGACGCTGGCGGTTGTAGGGATTGCCCATGTCGACCCGCATTACCAGCGCCGGCCGGTTCTGGCCGGGCAGCGATTGCAGCAGGTCGGACTGGCCGTAATTCATCTGGATCGCGTCGGGGCCAGCCGCGACCAGCATACTGACGACCTTCTCCATGTCCTCCAGCCCGCTCATGAAGGACGGCTCGTTGCACACGCCGTGATCGATCGCCACATCCAGGCAGCGGCCCCTGTTGAGCAGCCGGTTCAGCCGCACCTTCTTCGTCACATACATGAAAGATCCTCCGTCAGACGGCCGCCTGCACCTTGTGCCGGCGCGCCATGATTGAATCGAAATTCCTGATCGCCTCGGCCTTCTCGGCCTCGGTCCAGCCGAGCGCCTCCGCCATCAGCGCGGCTGACTCTGCGACCAGCTCTGGCGTGACACGGCCTTCAATGCCCAGCATGGTGCGCCGAAGCAGAAGATCGTCGATACGGCGCACGCGCTCATTGATGATGAGGAACAGCATCTCGCGTCGCGAAAAATCCGGCGCGCGAAGCCAGCGGCGCATCCGTCCCCGTCGCCCATGAAGCGCGCAACCTCCACCGCCCGGCTGCCATAGCGCTGTGCGAGCAGGGCAAACCTTGCTTCCGGCAAGCTAGACGCCCTCGCCTGTTCCTGTACCCATGCCGCACGCTTCGCCGGTTCTCCAGGAAAGCCACGTCCGCCACCTATCGCGAGCCCACTCGTATCGACCGTGCGTTCGACGCCGAGCTCCGAGAGCGCGACTTCCGCCACCTCCTCGCCGAAGGCGCGAAAGGTTGTCCACTTGCCGCCGATCAGCGTCAGCACCGGAAAGGGCAGCGGGCCGGCCGGCTCGACATTCACCTGATGGTCGCGACTGATCCGCCCCGTCGCCTCGTCCTCGCTTGCTGGCAGCGGCCTGACACCGGTGAAGACGTGCACGATCTCGTCGTCCGCGATCGCGAGATCAGGAAATACGCCGGCCAGCGCGCCAAGCATGTAGCGCTTCTCGTCCTCGAGGCAGACCGCCTGCGTCAGGATCGTCGATCCTGATGTCGGTCGAACCCACCATCGATGCCCCGGCATGGTTGAAGGCGATGCAGATGCGCCCGTCCCTGTGCTCGTAGTAGATCATGTGGCCGTCCAGCGCCTTTTCCAGCGCCGGATTGCGGATCATCAGATGCGAGCCCTTGGTGCCCTGCACGCGCCGCCGGTTCGCGGCGGGCCTGATCGCATTCTCGACGCGGTCGACCCATGCGCCGGTCGCGTTCACCACGACGCGCGGCGCGATCCGGCCCTGTTCTCCGGTCAGCCGGTCACGCCAGCGCAGCGCCTCGCCGTCGCCGCCGGTGACTTCCGTGTAGGAAAACGCCCGCGCATTGCCGGTATCGGCTTCCGTATCGAGCAGCATCTCCAGGCCGATCCGTTCAGGGTGGCTGACCTTGGCATCGTAGTAGAGGATGCCGGCGACCGCCTCCCCGGTGATCCCAGGCGCCATCTCGCGCAGCGCAGTGCGGCCGATCCAGCGATGCCTGGGCATGGTCCGGCTTTTCCAGGACAGCAGGTCGTAGAGCGTCAGCCCGGCCCGGATCACCGCGCCGGAACGCCGCTGCTGCCCCGTCTTCAGGCCGAAGAAGGTGGCTATCGCCGGCAGCGTGCCCTTGAAGCGGCTCGCGACCGGAACCAGCGTCGGCAGCGGCGACACGCAGTGCGGCGCATTCTTCAGCAAGCAGGTCGCGCTCGCGCAGCGACTGCCGCACGAGGTGGAATTCGCCGTTCTCGAGATAACGCAGCCCGCCATGCACCATGCGCGACAGAGCCGCACTCGCGCCCGAGCAGAAATCGTCGCGCTCCAGCAGCACCACGTCGACGCCCTGCAGCGCCAACTCGCGAAAGGTGCTGATGCCGTTGATGCCGCCGCCGATGACGACGACATCGGCCCTTTCAGGTACTGGGGATGCCTGCTGCATGCGTCAGCCCGCGGCGGCCACTGGCCCGAGATGGGCTGAGACTGCCGCGTCGATGACAGCGAGTTCGTCCGCCGACAGGCTGATCTCGCCGGCCCGCGCGTTCTCGGCCGCCTGCGCGGCGTTGCGCGCGCCGCAGAGCGAGAAGGTGATGCCCGGTTGCGCCAGCGTCCAGGCGATCACCACCTCGCCGACCTCGACTTTGTGGCGTTTCGCGACCGGCTCGATCTCTGCCGCAAAACTCGCCACCCGCCTGCGGTTCTCTACCGAGAAGCGCGGATTACCGCGCCTGAGATCGTCGCCAGTGAATTCTCTTTCGGGGCCGATCCTGCCGGTGAGCAGCCCCAGCGCCAAGCTGGAATAGCTGATCACGGAAATGCCTTCCCTCTGGCAGACCGGCAGCAGCGTCTTCTCCAGCCCGCGGTCGAGCATGTTATAGGCTTCCTGCACGCAGTCGACCTGCCCGGCGGCGATATAGGCGTTGAGGTCGTCGACACTGGCATTGCTGATGCCGATAGCCCTGGCCTTGCCTTCCTTCTTCAGCGCCAGCAGCGCGTCCATCGTCTCGGCGAATTGGCGTGGTCGGGTCCTGCCAATGCGTGATCAGCACGTCGACATGGTCGGTGCGCAGCCGCTTCAGGCTGGCCTCCAGCTCGTCGCGCACCGATTGCGCGCCGAGATAGCGATGGATCATCTTGCCGTCCTGCTCGACGAAGGGCCGGCCACCGGGATTGTCCCAGACAAGCCCGCATTTGGTGACCAGCACGACCTCGTCGCGCCTGCCCTCTATGGCGCGCCCCACCACGTCCTCGGCCCGGCCGAGCCCATAGGCCGGCGCGGTGTCGATCAGCGTCAGGCCGGCGTCGAGCGCGGCACGGATCGCCGTCACCGAGGCTTCGTCGTCGCCGCCACCCCACATCCAGCCGCCCATCGCCCAGGTGCCGAGCCCGACGGCGCTCGCTCTGATGCCGCTTTTGCCGATCTCACGCTCAAGCTGCATCGGCGCTCTCCTCCATGCGTTCGACGACGGCGCTTGCCGTCCGGTCGTCGGTGACGAGTTGGCCCGCCGCGCCGCCGCGCAGCACGGCGACGATCGGCGCCACTTTCTTGTCGCCCGAGGCCACCGCGATGCGCCTCGGCACCTTGGCCAGTTCGTCGAGCGTCAGCGCGACCAGGCAGTCGTTCGACCTGTGCTCGCAGGGCCGGCCGTTCCGGTCGACCAGATGCGCCAGCAACTCGCCCTCCGCGCCGGCGCGGTCGATCGCCGCGCGGTCTGCCTGCTCGGTCAATGTGAGGTAGGTGCTGCCGGTGTCGCGCACCGAGCCAATGCCGAACAGCGCTACATCCGCCGTCCGGGCCATCTCCAGCACGTTGCGGATCGTCGAGACCGACATCAGCGCCGCGCGCTCCTCCTCGCTCGCGGCGAACACCGGCGCGTGCAGCTGGTAAGCGGTGCCGCCGAGCTTCTCGGCCAGCGCCACCGCGACGTGGTTCACGTCGGTGCGGAATTTCCCCTGCACGCCGCCGGTCGCCGGCACCACACGCACCTTGTATTTCCGGGCCGGCGCCAACGCCTCGATAACGGCGCAGAGCGCAACGCCACCCGACACGGTGATAGTCATGCCGTCGGCGAGGTTTTCGAGCAGCGTCGCCGCCGCCGCGTCTGCCACCGCCTTCAGCACGATCGCCGGGTCGGTCGAGGCCGACTGCACCACCGTCGCGCTGTCTAACGCGCCTAGCCGCTTCAACGTCGCCGCCAAGCTCTCCTGGCCGCCGAAGGGCGGGCGGATCTTGATCTCGATCATCCCGCGCTCATGGCCTTCCTTGATCATCCGGTTGATCGTTGCCGGCGAGATGCCCATCTCCGCGGCGATCTCGGCCTGCGAGCGGTTCTCCTGATAGAACATCACCAGCACGCGGTAGATGCGGCGCAGTCTTTCGGTCTCTGTGTAGAGGGCGGGCGGCATTTCAACCCCTTGCCTTGCGTGCGTTGAGGAGATGGTCGGCCGTCACCGCAACGAGCAGGATCGCGCCGCGGATGATGTCCTGCCAGTATACCGGCACGTTGAGCAAGATCAGCGACGATGTCACCAGCGACAAAAGTGCCGCCCCCAGCACCGCGCCGGCGATGGTGCCCGAGCCGCCATTCAGGCTCGCGCCACCGATCACGGCCGCGGCAATCACGCTGAGCTCCATGCCGACGCCGAACTGCGGCGTCGCCGCGCCGAAGCGCGCCATGTAGATCACGCCGGCAACGCCGGCGAGCGTGCGAGCAGATCGTGGCGCACATCACCTTCATGCGCTTGGTGTCGATGCCCGACAGCCGCGCCGCCTTCTCGTTGCTGCCGGTGTAGTAGACACGCCGGAAGATCACCGAGCGGCGCAACAGCACGTCGAACAGCGCGATCAGCACCACGAAGATGACGATCACGAAAGGCACGCCGCCGAGGCTGCCCTGGCCGACAAACTTGAAGGCTGGCGGCAGCGAGAACAGCGATTGCGGCGTGCCTTGCGTGAAGAGCAGGCTCAAGCCGCGCGTGATCACCATGAAGGCCAGCGACACAATGAAGAAATGCAGGCCGATGCGCGTCACGCAGAGCCCCATCAGGAAGCCGATGAACCCGCAGGCAGCAATGGCGATCAGGCTTGCCGTCCAAGGGTCAAGGCCGGCGAGGAACAGCGTGCCGCCGATCACCATGGATAGGCACACGACCGAGCCGACGGAGAGGTCGATGCCGCCGACGATCAGCAGGATCGTCATGCCGATGACGACGATGCCCTCGATCGAAAAGGAAAGCAGGATCGCCCTCATATTGCCCCAGGTCAGGAAATAGGGCGAGGCGAAGCTCATCACGACAAAGATCAGCGCAATGATCGCCAGCAGCCCGAATTCGCGCACGCTGACGATCTGCTTCAGCCCGGCCGACAGGCTTCTGGACGAATTGCTGGCCGCACCGCTCGACTGCATCGCGCTCATGGCCGCACCTCCAGATGGCTCGTGCCGGAATTCGGGACATGCCCGGCAAGCCCCGAGGCAAGCTGCATGATCGTCTCCTCGTTCATGTCGTCGCCCTCCACCTCGCCGGCGATCCGGCCCTGGTGCAGCACCAGTATGCGGTCGCTGATGCCGATCAGTTCCGGCAGCTCCGACGAGATCGCGACGATGCCCACGCCTTGGTCGGCGAGGTCGCGCAATATCGCGTAGATCTGCGCCTTGGCGCCGATGTCGACGCCACGCGTCGGCTCGTCGACAAAAAGTACGCGCGGCTCGACGGCGAGCAGTTTCGCCAGCGCGACTTTCTGCTGGTTGCCGCCCGAGAGTTCCGATACCGGCTGGTGCACGCTGGCGCAGCGGATGCCGAGCCGCTCGCGCATCATTTCGGCCAGCTCTGCCTCGCGGCCTCTGCGCACCATGAAACGGCCCGACACGCGCTTCAGGTCGAGCGCGGAAATGTTCTCGGCGATTGAGAGATCGAGGAATACGCCGTCGCCCTTGCGGTCCTCGCTCAGATAGACGATCCCCTCGCGGATAGAGGCGAGATAGTCGCCCTGGCCGATCTCCTTGCCGTCGCGATAGATATGGCCCGCGCTGCGTTCCGAAAGGCCGCAGACCGCCTTCACCGTCTCGGTACGCCCCGAGCCGATCAGCCCGCCCAAGCCCACGATCTCGCCGGCCCGCACCTCGAAGCTGACATCGTCGACAATACCGTCGTCCGAAAGCCCGACCACCTTCAGGATCGGCTCGCCACTCACCTTCTCCCCGCGTGCTGGATAGAGGTCGGGCAGTGCGCGGCCGACCATTTTTGCCGCCACCGCTTCGGGCGTCGTCGCTTCCGTCTCCAGCGTCTCGACGAAAGCGCCGTCGCGCAGCACGGTGATGCGGTCGGAGATCGAAAAAATCTCCGCCATGCGATGGCTGATATAGATGATGCCGATGCCGCGCGCCCTGAGGGCGCGGATGATGGCGAACAGCCGTTCCGCTTCAGCCTCGGTCAGCGCCGCCGTCGGCTCGTCGAAGATCAGCACCTTGCAGTTCAGCGTCAGCGCCTTGGCGATCTCGACGATCTGCTGGCTGGCGATCGGCAGCGCACCCGCCAGCGCCGTCACCGGCACCGGGTGCAGGTCGGCCAGCACTCGCTTCGGCGCGCCGGCGCAGATCCTTGGTGTCCATCCACAGGCCGCGGCTGGCGTTGGTCTCGGCCATGAAGATGTTCTCGGCGACCGAGATGTCAGGGCAGAGCGCGATCTCCTGATGCACCAGCCCTATCCCCGCCGCCTGCGCCGCCGCTGGGATCGGCGATCTTGACCGCCACACCCTCGATCTCGATCTCGCCGCCATCAGGCTGCAGTACGCCGCCGACGATGTTCATCAGCGTCGATTTGCCGGCGCCGTTCTCGCCCATCAGCGCATGCACCTCGCCGGCACGGAGTTCGAACGACACGCCGGCCAGCGCGCGCACCGCGCCGAAGCGTTTGGTGATGCCGGTGAGCTTGAGGAGCGGTCTGGACATGGCTCTGCCTTCGACGCTCACGCGCCGTCGTTTCGTATGATGCCGGCCGGGCTTTCGCCCGGCCGGCGCTGTCGTGAAAATCTACTCGTCGATGCCCTTGGTGCCGCGGCGCTTCAGATAGGCGTCCCAGTAGAAGTCGTCGGCATTGTCCTTGCTGACCACAGCGTAGCCGTTGTCGATATACGGAATGGTCATCGGGTTCTTGCCGGCGCGCTTGGCGTCGTTCATCGGATCGATCTGGTCGGGATGCGCGGCGAGATAGAGCGCGATGAAGCCCATATAGCCCTGCATGCCCTGGTTCGGGTTGATCGAGCCGAACACTTCGCCGGCTTTGATCATGTCGAGGATCTTGGCGTTCACGTCGGCCGTCATCACCTTGATCTTGCCGCCGAGCTCGACGCTCGCCTGCGCCGCACCCAGCGCCGAGTTGGCCTCCGGCATGAAGATCGCGCCGAGATTTGGATTGGCCTGCGCCATCGACAGCACCGCCTGATAGGCCTTGTTGGCGTCCTGGTTCGAGGCCGCCCGCGCCACCAGCTTCATGTCAGGCCATTTCGCTTCCATCCGCGCGACGAAAGCTGAGATGCGGCGGTCGTGATTGTCCTGGCCGGGATTTTCCAGCACGGCATATTCGCCCTTGCCGCCCATCGCCTCTGCGACGGCGTCAGCGGCGCCCGTGCCCTCGAGATCGTTGTTCGAGGTGATGTGGGCGGTGCGGTTTGAGTTCGGCGAATCGGCCGCGAAGGTTACGATCGCCGTGCCCTGTCCGATCGCGCGGTTGATAGGCTCGATGAACGGATCGGAGTTCATCGGATGCACCAGTATGCCCTTCGGCTGGCGCGCCAGGATCTGGTCGAAGCTTGCGATCTGTTTGGTCACGTCATAGTCCGGCGTGCCGGTGTAGATCGTGTCGCAGCCCATCTGTTCGCCGGCCAGCTTGAACATCTCGTAGACCGGGAACCAATATTCGACGCCCGACACCATCACGTTCATGGCGTAGAGTTCGCCCGGCTCGCAGCGGAACGGCTCTGCGGCGTTTGCCTGCCTAGCCCCGGCAAGCGCGATCAAACCCAGCGCGGTCGCGGTCAGAATGCTCTTTCTCATTGTTTTCTCCTCCGTTGGCATCGCGGCGGAATCCTCCCTGCCGCGGTTATGGGAAGAAATTTCAATATATGAAATATCTTCCGCGCCAAAGAATGCCTTTTTGGCGGACTGTCAAGAGGTATTCCTGGGGGGCTTGTCATAGCGACCGCGAGAATGTCGGCTATTGGCGGATTTTGTTGAAAAAGTCGGTGTTGCTTGTGGCGTGAAGTGCTGATTCAGTCCTCTTTGGAATTGGAGGATTCGGCGATGATGGGCGAGCGGACGGTGATGCAGGAGGCGCTGTTCTACGAGTTCAGCCTCGAACGCCATGTCCCGGGCGACCACCTGTTGCGCTCGCTTGATCGTTTCGTCGACCTGTCCGGCCTGCGCTCGCATTTGCGGCCTTTCTACAGCGATATCGGCCGACCTTCGATCGATCCCGAACTGATGATCCGGATGCTGATCATCGGCTACTGCTTTGGCATCCGCTCCGAGCGCCGCTTGTGTGAAGAAGTGCATTTGAACCTCGCCTATCGCTGGTTCTGTCAACTCGGTCTGGAGGCAGATATTCCGGACCACTCCACCTTCTCCAAGAACCGCCACGGCCGCTTCCGTGACAGCGATCTCTTGCGCGAGCTGTTCGAGACGACCGTGCGCCGGTGCATCGAGGAAGGACTGGTCGGCGGTGAGGGTTTTGCCGTCGATGCCAGCCTCATCAAGGCGGATGCGAACAAGCAGCGCTCGGCGGAAGGATCGGAGCCGGTCGACTGGGAGGCGATGGCCGAGACCCGCCGCTCGGTCCAGGAATATCTCGACACCCTCGATGAGGCGGCCTGGGGTGCCGCGAGCGAAGTGAAGCCCAAGTTCGTGTCGAGATCAGATCCGGCGGCGCAGTGGACCGGCGCGATGAAGGGCCACGCCTTCTTCGCTTACGCCACCAACTACCTGATCGATATGGATCATGCCGTTATCGTGGACGTCGAGGCGAGCCGGGCCATACGCCAAGCCGAGGTCGGTGCGGCGCGCACGATGATCGAGCGTACCCAGGAGCGCTTCGAACTCTATCCAGAGAGGCTGGCTGCCGACAGCGCCTATGGTTCAGCCGAGATGCTCGCTTGGCTGGTGCATGAGCGCGGGATCGAGCCGCACATTCCGGTCTTCGACAAGTCCGAGCGCCGCGACGGCACATTCGAGCGGACCGACTTCACCTACGACCTCAAGGGTGATCTCTACATCTGTCCGGGCGGCAAGGAGCTTAGGCAGCGTCAGAAAGCCTATCGGATGCCGCGCCCCCTCGTTGATGAGAACGGGCTGATGCGCTACCGCGCCAGCAAGCTCGACTGCGACGCCTGCGCCCTCAAGCCCCGCTGCTGTCCGAACGCACCCGCCCGCAAAGTCCTGCGCTCTATCCACGAGGGCGCTCGCGACATGGCCCGCGACATCGCCACCACGGACGCCTATGTCACCTCACGACGCGAGCGGAAGAAGGTCGAGATGCTATTCGCCCACCTAAAGCGCATCCTCAGGCTCGACCGCCTGCGACTACGAGGACCAAACGGTGCCCGCGATGAGTTCCACCTCGCAGCCACCGCCCAAAACCTCCGCAAACTGGCAAAGCTGATCCCAGGCCCGATGCCGGAAGCGGCATGAGAGGCCACGGCCTCTACTCCTCTGAGCCCAGCGAGCTACCGAACACCTCACATCAGCCGACTTCTTCAACGCTATCGGCGAAATCGCGACCTGGCGCCGAAGTCGCCGCCATGTCCGCTTTCAGGAAATGGCAACGGAGCTCTTCGCGACCTTTATGCGGCGCAATGCAATCCTTTACAAAGCGCGGCGAGAGTGTCCGAAATGCGCCGCATCTCGGCCGTTGAGGTCTGCCTTGTCACCGACTGAAAGCAGACATTGGCGGAGACCACAATGGAGGTCGTGGTTGCGCCATCTCGCGACATTCATTGCTAGCTCGCGGAAGGACTGGAAATCGATCCGTTTCGGCAGTTGGAGGCAGTGATCGAACGAGAGGGCTATCGGTGTCGAACGATTGGTCAATAGAGGCGCGTCGCGCCGTCATCGTCGATGATAGCTTGCATTTCGTCTATCGAATCCGAAAGCTTGGCGTGTGCAACCATGGCCTCGGCCAAGGTCGGCACATTTTTGCGATCCGGCCACTCTTCCGGCTTCCATAGCTTCGATCGGACAATGCATTTCGGGCAGTGCATAAATGCCTCGTTGACAGTGACAACCAAAACAAGGTCGGGCGCCTTGCCGTTGACGGCCAACGTGCTCTGCAGCGTGCGGTCGCGAACAATCTGGCCCTTCCCGCTGACCCGCAAGGTGTCGCTGTTTCCAGGGATGACGAAGAACAGTCCAACCTCCGCGTGCGTGAGCAAGTTCTCGAATGTGTCCAGTCTGTTGTTGCCGTACCGGTCCGGGATCGCAAGTGTGCGTTCGTCCAAGACCGACACGAAGCCAGGAGGATCTCCCTTAGGAGACAGATCAAGCCGTCCATCGGAACCCCGCGAGGCGACTACGACGAAGGGAGAGGCGGCAATGAAGCGCCGACAGATATCATCGATGTGGTCGATGACTTTCCGGGCCACCCGATGACTGGGCAGTTCGACGAGTTGGCGTAGGCGCTCGCGACTTGTGATCACTTCCTGGAAACGAACTTCCATGGCGCTCTCCCGCAACTACTCGCCAGCATCGCAGGCCGGCCCCCTCCGGTCGGCGATACGCTCCTACGGATTGGTCATCTTGCCTAACAGCCGAAGGCGGCTGACCAGCGTGCCGAATTCAGCCTGGCGGTGCGTGTTGGTCTTGGCGAATACCGCTTTGAGCTGGGTGCGCGCGGTTTCGCGGCCGATGCCGAGTGCAATTGCCGCCGCATTGATGCCGTCGCCCGACGCGAGGCGCGCGGCCAGTCTGGCCTCGGCCGCCGTCAGGCCGAATGCAGCGCTCAAGCGCAGTGCATCCGGGCGCGCCAGAGACCTCAGGTCGGTCAGCAGGAGGACGGCGCAGCCGGCCGTGAACAAATCGCTGCCGAATGCGGTCAGCGGCATCACCTCCGCCAGAAGCCAGGGCCTTTCGCCGCGGCTGATGACCACCGGCGCGGCCGGAGGTGCTCCGTACCGCCAGCTACGCAGACCGCGGGAGAGCTGCTGCCGCAGCCGGTTGTCGCTGCCGGGGTCGTTGGTCGCCGGGCGACCTCTGACAAGGTAGAAGTCCTCGCCGATCAGCTTCTGTGCCGAAAGGTTCATGTGCTTTGCGCGACCTTTGGCGTCGAGCACCAGCGCGGCGCAGCTTGCTCGTTCAAGCGACGAGAGTTCCGACGCCAGCTGGAACGCGGCGAACCGCTTGGCGAGCCTTACGATCCTGCCAAGATGCGGGCCAACTGCCGCAAAACTGCGGGTTTCCTCGGGAAAGAACCTGCCACGGCGCGCGCCACGATAAAGCGGCAGGCTCCAGCGATGTTCATCGACCATGAAGGGCGTTGACGCATACCAATCCCGTGCCCCGGGACGGGCAATCTCCTGGTAATAGGGCAGCGTCCTGCGTTCCTCCTCCGTGGAGATCTGATCTTCGATGAGCGTCGTATAGCCCGCCCGGCGGAATGCGGGCGCTCTTCTGACGTGCGGGTCCGGAGCATCGCCTTCATTGCGCAGCCACAATTCGTGGAATCCGGCGTGTTCGGAAGAGATGGGCATCTTCGGCGGCGCCTCTTCGTCGTCTGAGAAGAAGGTGCAGCTTTCGGCGCCTAGCGATTCCGCGAGCAATTGCAGGGCGCGAGGCCACTCGGCTGGCGCAAGGACCGCATCATAACAGGCCTCGATGGCCCGTTCAGTTCGCTCCACAAGCATCGACCAACTCCGTGGTCGGGTAACCAAAATTTTAGCACATTGTGCCTCGGAGAGACAGCGTGCTGGATGCTGGCGCACACTACCAGCAAAAGCGCAGCCCCGGTTCACCCGTACGGGTGATGCGAGACAAAGTCGCCGGCAGCACCCTCCCCGAGATGATGCCCTTCGTTCCACGCTTCGCTGGGCGAGAAGAACCCGGACGGGCAAGAGGCGGGCTATTCGCTCTCGCGGTTAGCCTGACAACGTCGCTGTCGGCTACGGCGGAGCAGGTTTCCTCAGTGGATCTCGAACTGGTTCTTTGCGTCGATGTATCGTCTTCAATGAGCGAGGCGGAACAACGCCTACAGCGGGAAGGATATGTCAGCGCACTGCACGATCCCGCAGTGTTGCAGTCCATCGAATCCGGTCGGCGTGGCAGAATTGCCGTAGCCTATGTCGAGTGGGCAGGCGCGAATCACCAGAGCGTGCTGATACCATGGACTGTTCTCGACGAGCCCGAAGATGCGGCCGCCTTCGGCGGGGTGCTGCGGGCTCAGCCGATCGTCAGAGGACGCGGCACCTCAATTTCAAGGGCGCTCTTGGCGGCGGGCAAGCTACTGGCCGAAGGGCCGGCAAGCGACCGCCGGGTAATCGATGTCTCTGGCGACGGACCCAACAATGCCGGTCTGCCGCTTCAACCCGTGCGCGACGCACTCATTGCCGCCGGCGTGACCATCAACGGACTGGCGATCTCGCTGCACGCAGCCGACACGCTCGACAGCTTTGGTCCACGCTACGTTGAGCTATATTATGAAAGCTGCGTCACCGGCGGTCCCGGCGCCTTCATCGTCACTGTCGAGAACACAGCCGACTTTGCAAAAGCGATCCGAAACAAGCTCGTGAATGAAATTGCTGGCCTGCCCGCCAAAGTGCAGCCTGCGGCTTATCAGATCCACTCACGACCGGTCGTCGATTGCGTCACGATCGGAGCAGCCCCTGGACGGTAGGGCTGCGCCGGTCGGACCTTGCATGGTCCGAGAGCGAAAGGTCCGCCTTGGGTCAATCTTTGCCGTTTGCCGACGGCACGTGGGCCCCTGTGGGGACCGCTCTCCCATGGCCAACCGAGGGACCGACAAACCAGAATTGAAGAACAATGAGGCTAATGCGTCCTTCAGAAGTTTCGCCAATTCTGGAAATCTAACGATAGCCGGTAGCGTCGGCCGGCTTGCCGGCGTCCTGCACTTCGGGGACATACCGCCAGGCATCGGGGCGGGAGCCATCGAGGTCGGTGAAGCCGTAGACCTGCACCAGCCCGCCGCTCGAAAGGGACTGTCCGTTCCAGCGCGAACGATCCGGATCGGCTGCAAGGGCCGCCACGGCCCGTCCGATGAACCGTGGGGTCTCGGAGATCACAAAATGCGGCACCTTCGATGTTGCGTCACGCCAGTTTTCTTCGGTCGCGCCGAATGCCTCCAGCATCATTTCCGAACGCAGCCATCCGGGCGTGATCGATACGGACGTCGCGCCATGTGGCGCGAGATCCTTGGCATGCGCCCACGCCATGCGCGTTACCGCGACCTTTGCAAGATCGTAGAAAGGCGAGAGCCGGTAATGTTCCGCATTGTACTCTGCCGTGCCGTCGGTGACCTCCACAAGGAGACCCCCCGGACGCTCGATCAAAAGCGGGAGGGCATAGTGTGCCGTGATCAGATGCGTATCGATCCCAAGTCTGAGCATGCGCAGGCCGTTCTGCAGATCATGATCCCAGACAGGCTTGTTCCATTCGAAAAGCTTCTCGCCGCCCCAAATGTCATTCACCAGGACATCAAGGCGGCCCTGCTCGCCGCGGATGCGGTCGATCAGCTTGCGAACGTCATCGGCCACGAGATGATCGACCTGAACGGCAATGCCATTGCCGCCGGATGCCGAAACCAGCTCGACCGTTTCCTCGATGGTGTATTCGGACTGTTGGTCGCGTGTTGTCCGACCGGTTACGTAGACCGTTGCTCCGGCGGCGCCTAGTTCGACTGCGATCCCTCGACCGGCACCGCGCGTTCCACCGGCGACCAAGGCGACTTTTCCGTTAAGCGTCATCGAACTCTCCGTATGCCGCAAAGTCAAAGCTGCCGGCTTCCTCCGCCAGCGGTAACGAGATGTTGTCCAGGCTGCCACTGATGTGACCGCCAAAGCATCCACGATTTCCGGCTTGAAACGAGCGATGCAGTGCGCGGGCGCAAGGTGCCTCGCTGCTCGTCGTTAGCCGCGCCCAGCCGCCGAACCCATCGGCGATGCGATCACGGTATGCCGCAGCTTGCCTCAAGCTTTTGCTCGGCGCTCAGGGCGATTGGGCCTTTGAGTTGAAGGTCGGCGAAGCGGCGGCGGATGAGGTAACAATTGGCGTCCGCTCCCTGGAATGCTTCGTCGGTCCAGAACCGTCTCTTGGCGCGCCAGTAGCCGATCTCGTCGAAAAAGGAGACGCCAAAGTAGTAGTCAGACGGGACGGAGCTGAAGAAACTCTCGTCGGGCGCAAAAGACCCGTCCGGCTGCAGAGAGTGGTCCAATGCCCAGCGCAGCATCGCACGCATCGCTTCGCGGGCGCGAGCGCGTTGGCCCTCGGTCATGTGAGGCCAGCCGTAACGAAATATTTTCACGACATCGTAGTTGTTGTGATTGTTTGAACTGAGCCCATAGCGCCATCCATAGGGATAGGGCTCGTTTGCGATATCGAAGGTTGTCTCAATGATCTGTGGCCAGTGCTGGACATCGCCACGCAAGTAAGAGATCAGGTGAAACGTAATGCTGAGGTCTATGGTCCGGTAGAGGCGGTCCCCGACTTGGTACCAGGCGCCCCAATAGCCGGTGACAGGATCCTGCCACGCATCAAGAAACTGACGCATGTCCGCCCGAATTTGGGTGATTCCGGCACCGTCCCGATCGCGCAGCAGCCCCTCCACCTGGTCCTCCAGGTACGCCTGCCAGTAGGCCTTGAAACCCAACTGCATGTAGCTGTCGCTTAGGCCATTCAGTTCGGAACGATGGTCGATCCCCTCCTGCGCAATATTCGAAACGAGAAGCGGCGCCAACAGGGCGAGCGCATCTTTGCTTGAGCGAATGTCTGGTAGGAGATTAAGGGCGTAGTTGGGCGTGGTGTCATTCTGGTGCAATTCCTGGAGTTTTAACGTGGTCGCTTCCAGTTTCATGAACATCGGTTCGAAGCAAGCGCCCCAACTCCCATCCACCGGCGACTGCTGCGCGACATAGCCTTGATCGTCATTTTCGAGGCTCGCTTCCAAATCGCGAATGCGGCGCTCGATTGCCTCGAAATCGGCGGTGTAGATGGCGCGCCACTTGGCTTCCAGAAAGATTTGGATGCTGCACTCGCGGCTGCGACGGGCGTTCTGATCGTCGGCGAGTCGCTTGCCGAGCGCGCGGACACGGCGCAGGGCATCTTCCCGGCGCTCTAGGGTCCCGGGATCGTACTTCGCCCATTCCTGGGCGAGGAGGGTCTTGGCGTCCGAACCGACCAGCAACTGGCTTTGCTCGCGCAAACGACGCACGGAGTCGGCAACATCCGCATCGGCGGACGAGACGCCAAGCGCGAAACTCGCCAATACGAACAGAAATGAACGCCACATAGCAAGGCTCCCTCAGTTCGCTAAACTGCTCAGTCCCGAGATTCAGCCAGACGCCTCGCGCACCCACAAGGCGCCGCAAGACTGCACCAACGATCAGGTCCCATAGTCTTTCCAGCCGAAACTCGGAAGGACTTTAGGGCTCGGGATAGGGCGTGCCATCCTTGTGCACGAACCGGCCGTCAGCGTTGGCGCTCATCATGTCGCTCGCGCGGGGGCTTGTCTTAGTTTGGAACGGAGACGAGTTTGTGGCGCAAGAGGTAGACATCTGACCCTGCGGGTGGCCATATTGTCGTGAGCGCCACGAAACTGTTGCTGATCTTGCCGCTGATAGCGGCCTTCGCCTACGTCTCTATTGTCGGCCTGATGTATTTTGCACAGCGCGCCCTCCTCTATCCCGGCGCCAGCGCGACACCTGCTCGAGAGCACGCGAGTTGGGGTGAGAACGTTTCCATCAAGACGCCCGATGGCGAGACGCTTCATGGGCTCTACGGCAAGGGCGTATCCGGCAAGCCGTCGGTGCTGTTCTTTCTTGGAAACGCAGACCGGGTCAGCAACTACGGCTTCCTCGCCAAGGGGTTGGCCGAACGAGGCATTGGCCTGCTTGCGATTTCCTATCGCGGCTATCCGGGATCGACCGGCTCGCCGAGCGAAGGCGGGCTGCTGACCGATGGCATCGCCGCGTTCGACTGGCTTTCGAGACGCTCCGAAGGCGGGATCGTTGTGCTCGGCCAGTCGCTGGGCAGTGGCGTCGCCGTCAACACGGCCGGGCAAAGGCCGGCTGTCGGCGTTATCCTTGTGTCTGCCTATCAATCGGTGTTGTCGCTTGCCCAGACGCACTACCCCTTCCTTCCAGTCGCGCGTTTCCTCAAGGATTCCTTCCGCTCCGATCTCAAAATAGGGAAGGTCAGGCAGCCGAAACTGTTCATCCACGGCCGGCGGGACGACATCATTCCGCTGTCTGTCGGGCGAGGCGTTATATCGCACGGCTCCCGAGCCCAAGCAGATGCTGATCTATGATGGCGCGGGCATTTCCGCGTTCCCGTTTCCTTGGCTTCGACTATCACGGTGCCTCAATCGAGCGCGCGCGTGATGCGGCCGAGGAAGCCGGAGTGTCCGGCAATACGCGGTTTGAGGTCGCATCGGCCAAGACCTATCCAGGAACCTATGATCTTGTGGCCTTCTTCGACTGTCTGCACGACATGGGAGACCCGGAGGGGGCAGCTGTTCACGTCCACCAATCGCTCAAGCCAGACGGTACGTGGATGATCGTCGAGCCGTTCGCGCATGATTGCCTGTCGACCAATCTCAATCCTGTGGGAAGGGTCTACTATGCCGCTTACACCTTTGTTTGCACGCCGGCGTCCCTTTCACAGGAAGTCGGCCTTGGGCTTGGCGCGCAAGCTGGAGAGGCGCGGTTGCGGCAAGGTCGTTACGGGCGGTGGCTTTACGCGCTTCCGTCGCGCCGCCGAGACGCCGTTCAATATGGTTCTAGAAGCGCGTCCCTGAAGTCGACCTCAAGTAAGTACAACAGGCTGCGTCTTCTAGATATCCGCCATAAGCGGACACCGATCCGGCCGATCGTAGGTCGCCAATTGTCCACATCCTGTGCCCTTGGGAGGTTACAACGCTCACGGTCGGCAAGATTGGTCGAAGGGAGATCGCTACGATCGAGACCGGGCAGCGAGCGCAACTGTCGCGACCTCCCGCTCCAGCGCCGGTGGATAGTCGTGAAGGCCGGCCGGGACGCTTACGGCGCCACCAGTGAGTAGCCAAAGCAAGCCACGAATTATCACGGCGGAGAAGGGATCAAAACTATCGGAGCTCCCAAAGCCGCCAGTGAAGGCGATGTTGATGAGGCTGCCACGGTTGAGGAGGTAGAGCGTCCGGTCGCCGATCCCGTAGCGGTCGATGTGGTCCTTCATGGTCCGCCGGCTCGTGACGCTCCAGCCAGTCGACATCGATTTCGCGGTTGCTGTGGCCGACGTTGAAGACGACGGCGCCGTCGCGGCACAGGTTCAGCTCCGCTTCGCCCAAGACACCGTCGCGGCCCGTCGCAGTGACGATCACCTCTGCTTCGGCGAGCGCCGTGCTGAGGGGGGCCACACGGCAGCCGAAGTGCAGCGCCTCAAGCTGGCGGACGGGATCGCGTTCGGCCACGGTGACGATGGCGCCAAGGTCGCGCGCCCTTTCTGCGACGCCGCGCCCCACCGGTCCGAAGCCGACGACGAGGATCCTTCGGCCAAACAGCGAGAGACCCGTGATGCCCTCGAAGGCAGGCCAGGTCGCCTCGCCGACGTGGAAGCGGTTGTGGATCGCGTCCTTGAGCGCGATGCCGTTCCAGTCGAACACGGGGAAGGTTAGGTGCAGCGGCCTGATCCGGTGCAATCCGGTCGTCGTCGCCTCGAGTGCTCCGGCGACGGACGTGCCCGCGAGGGTGGCAGCTTCGATGAGCTCGCCGCCCATGTCGCAGATTGCGTCGAGCGGCCCTGCGGCGAAGCGGCGAAGCGTTCCGTCATAGAGATCGCGCGGCTCGCGGCGTCCATCGAAGACCTCGACGCCATGGCGTGCCAGATAGTCGACCACGCGAGGGTCGGTGCTGTCGGGATTGCAGGCGCCGACGCGCACGGACACGCCGGCCTCGACGAAGGGCATGAGGGTCAGGATTGTGTCGGGCAACAGGTGCATCCAGCCGGCGAGGCGCTTGCCGGAAAGATCGGTGCGGCGCACCTGCGCGGCAAAGTGCTCGCTGACGGGATGCGTGAAGCGGAGCCATTCGAGGGCCGCCTCGATCTTCGCATCCGCGATGTGTGCCTCATCCATGATTGTATCACTCCGCCTCGCCGCCCAGCCACCGAACAAACTCGTTGTTGTCCAGCGAGGCATGACTGATGAAGACCGTGTCTCGATCCATAGACGATCAGTTCCCTCCGGGTGGACAATACGCTGATTGGTTGCCGGAGCAACCGCGACTGACCCCCGGCCAGGGCGTCTGCCGACGTCCGGCAATGGTCGATCAAAGGCGGTGCTCCGCGGCGGCATCCTGCCCACCGTGCTGACCCCGCGCGAGCGCATCCACGTTGTGCGACTGCCGGTTCCTACGACATGGAGCAATCTTAGAAAGACGTTGGATCCCTCCTGCGAGCGGACCGCGTTTTCACACAGCCAGGGTCAGGACCAGTCGGTTCGCGCACGTTCGGTCTCTGCGCCAGGAGCCGACGCATAGCACCGAAGTATGGAACGTCTCGAATTGGGCTTGTTGTGTGGACGGCCCCCCCGTTGGCAAGGATCTAAATTTGAGATCTTGCCATTTCTGTCTGGTCTAGAGCGGCCATGTGTTCGGCCTTTGAGTGCGGCTGGGATCACCTGTGCCGCTGGCCATGATGCCTTTCGCGCGGATCGGGTCCCGACCAAAAGCACGCACTCAAAGTGCTACGGCCCAAAACTGGTTCTCCCGATCCGGTATCAACACGTTATCGCGAACTGGCGGCTGCCATCTTCGCTGGATCGAGGCGGCATAGGTGGCTGCATGACAAGGCTAACCAACCTCAAGCCAGCGATCCGCACCCTGTCGA
>CAWIWT010000041.1:0-25399 GCA_963839725.1 uncultured Alphaproteobacteria bacterium
TGATGGGTGCGCGGCGGCGACAATCGGACTGGTGAGCTGTTCAGCTATGTTGACCTCGAGGCGCGGGTGCGGCGCGATCATCCGCTGCGTGCCATTCGGGTGATCGTGGACGAGGCGCTGGCTGCGTTGGAGCGAGAGTTTGCCGCGCTCTACTCACCGATCGGGCGGCCATCGATCCCGCCGGAGAAGCTGCTGCGGGCGATGCTGCTGCAGGCGTTCTACTCGATCCGCTCAGAGCGGCTTTTGATGGAGCGGCTGGAATACGATCTTCTGTTCCGCTGGTTCGTCGGCATCGGCGTCGACGATGCGGCCTGGGACCATTCGGTGTTCTCGAAGAACCGCGACCGGCTGCTTGCGGGCGACATCGCAGCGAAGTTCCTGGCGGCGGTGCTGGCGCAGCCTAAGGTGAAGAAGCTTCTGTCGACTGATCACTTCTCGGTTGACGGCACGCTGATCGAGGCCTGGGCGTCGATGAAGAGCGTCAAGCCGAAGGACGGCTTGGATGAGCCACCGGCTGGTGGCGGCGGGCGCAACGCAGAAACGGACTTCCATGGCCAGAAACGATCGAACGAGACGCATGCCTCGACCACCGATCCCGAGGCCAGGCTCTACCGCAAGGGGAAGGGCAAAGAGACCAAACTCTGCTTCATGGGACATGGCTTGATGGAGAACCGCCACGGCCTGCTGGTCGACGCCTGCCTGACACTGGCCGACGGGCACGCCGAACGGGTGGCCGCGCTGCACATGATCGAACCCCGCGCCGAGCGGCCGGCCGCGATCACGCTCGGTGCCGACAAGGCTTATGACGCGGAGGACTTCGTCAACGAACTGCGCTCGATGAAGGTGACGCCGCATGTCGCGCAGAACACCAGCGGCCGCAGCTCTGCGATCGACGGGCGCACCACCAGGCACGGCGGCTATGCAGTCAGCCAGCGCATCAGGAAGCGCATTGAGGAGGCGTTCGGCTGGATCAAGGTCGTGGCCGGGCAGGACAAGACGAAGTTCCGCGGCCGCGACCGTGTCGGATGGGCCTTCATCTTCACTGCAGCCGCCTACAATCTGGTGCGGCTGCCGAAGCTGATGGCGGTGCCGACATGAGCGCGCCCGCAGGCTGCCAACTGACCGGCCGCTGGCGCATCGTCGAGGCCGATCTGTGGGATCGCGGTTATCTCGACCTCAGCGGCCCCGCCATGATCACCATCGGGGAAGACAACAACGGCGAGATCGCCTTTGGCGCGCTGCAAGCCGGCCTCGATCTCTCCTACAGCCCCTCGATGGTCTTCTCGACGACGGCTCGATCGAGATCACTTTCACCTATCACAACGGCGACGAGGCTACCCTCAAAGCCAACCGGGATACTTCTTCAACAGCCTGCTAGGTTTGATGTGCATATAACCGCGCTCGAGCGGAACGGTTCCGCACACGCCAAACTGTACTATGGGTTGTTGCCACCCGTACGCACTAGTCTTCGAGAAAATGGCTCCCCCTGTCCGGTGAGCCAGACGCCTTGATCTTGAGGAAGGTGGTGATGACGAACCGGAACCGAATTCGCCCGCGCATTATTGAGAAGCATGCCCGGCCGTCATCGAAATCTCCACAGCGACGGCCCCGAAAAGCAATCCCACTTCTGGAACCAATCGCCGGCTTATAAGTTACACGCGCGTGCGCACGGGGGTCGCACTAGAGGCCGCCGCCCCGAGTTCAACCGAGCCCTACAAATGACACGGCGCGACGGCCTCGATAGGTCATCCGCTATTCCTATTTTTTTCTTGGAACAAGTTGCGCGACTGGTGGGTTCGGTGCGCATGCGGCTTCAAGCAAGGCGGGCCGCATACCCGCCGCGCCCGATCTCGGAACAGCGTGATCATGGTTAGCCCCGGCGCGGCGGGACTATCGTTTGATAGCCCAGCGGCGCAGGCTTAAGCACAAAATTCGCTGGTCCTTAAAATTGAAATTGGCGTGTTTGGAGCGTTGAAACGTTCGTGCTCTAAAGAAGCGCAATGCGAGCGAATTATAACCATAGCTACCAATTGGACTACGATGACCAGCAGCTATCGAAGTTGCGGACCTATGTGGTTTCCGTGGGCGCGGCAGGCGTCGGCTCGTTCGCGCCAGACAATTGGATCCGCGCCGTCAGTTTCCACGCAGACAATGCGATGGCCTATGTTCAGAACTCGGCTTGCAGCGTGAAGTAAGCTCAGCCTTCGCCGCGGTTCCAGCGATACAGCTCCGGCGCGGCGGGTTCAGTCATTGCGCTCAAAGAGACCGGCTTGGATGCCAGCCCCGAGAAACTGCAGCGGCAGGGTCAGCCACGGTCATGATCCAAAGAGCAGCGGCTACGTAGTGACGCATTTGATCTCCAATCGCCCCCTCATCGTAGCGACCCCTCGAGAGGGGGCCGCGTGGGCCGCAGTGCGTTGGGCAGGGTGATCGCCTTCGGAAGCTGTGCTTTAGGTTCCGATCTGCGCAGCGCAGGTCGCCTACTGACATCAGCCACAGCGGTCGCCTTTGTCACGCGCCGGCTTGCCCTGCGCATGAGGGCGTCAATGTCCTTGCGAGCAGAAGCGAGGTCCTTGCGAGCAGAAGCGAGATCGCGGGTCAAGGCGCCTGCTTTCTCGCGCTCCTGATCCACAGCCTGCTTAGAAGCGACCAAGACCCGTTCCAATTCCTGCTGCGTCACGATCCGCTCTCGATGTGCAGACTTAAGATCGTGCGCAAGAGCGCTCGCTCGTTCGCGTTCACGCTCGAGTGCCTCGCCCGCCTGCTTTGCAGCGGCTTCGGCAAGCTGCACACTTTGGAGAAGATCGGCCTGTTTCTTCGATGCCAGCTGTGCGCTTGCTTCAAGCTGCTCGATGGACTGACGAGTTGCGGCGAGGTCGCGCTCCGCGAGCCCGACCTTCCGACGCTCTTCCTCCAGTGCATCTACTTTGGTAGCCAGGGACACCTCCGTGGCCTTGTGTGCTGCTTTAGCCTGGGCCCTTACGCGTTGGAGTTCGCGCTGGGCAAGGACCAAATCACCCGTAAGTTCTGCAGCCTTTGTCGTCTGGTCCTCAACTGCAATGGCCGTCAGCGCACGCTGCCTGCCGACGTCTGCATTGATGCGCTGCAAGTCAGCAAGGTGGTGGTTGGCCACCACCAGTTCACGACGCAGGTTTTCCTCACGCATGCCCGAACTCTTGAGCGCATCGAGATCCTTACGCAGCGCGTCAACGTCTTCTCGTAGGGCAGCATTTTCCTTGCGCTCAAGCGTGGCGAGTTGACGCTGCTGCTCGGCGACAGCTTGGGCGGCCACCGCCTGAGCCCGAGCTTTCTCAAGCTCTCTTCGGGCCGTGGCGAGCTCACGCCGCAACTCATCGGCTGTGCCCCGTTCCAGCTCCGGGGCCCCCAGCTGTTCCAATGCATTCGGCTCCGCCTGGATCTCTGTCTGTGGCGGGACCTGGACGGCGGTGTAGGAGACAGTCCTATTCTGGGAGGCGGTTCCGGCATTGTCCGTGGACTGATCGATTGACGTCGAGAGAAACAGCACCACGAGGAAAATCGGGATGAGAAGCAGAGAGATGCCAAGCCGCTTGCGGGACGGCGTGGGGCTATCAAAGCCTTTGTCGGTGTCAGGCCGGGCGCCCACGGCCGTTTCGTCGAGCACGGCTCGCGGGTCGTGACTATCGCCGAAAGGAGGCCGAAGAAGTGACTCAAGCTCGTCGACGCTAGGGGGCATGGCATCACTGGTGGCGAGACGCTGACGCGCTCGGAGGAATTGGAAGCCAACGAATTCCTGCTGACGGGCTTTTGGGCGATCGCGCCCACCTGACTCATTTTTGCGCATTTCGTTTTTGACTGGGCATCACTCTGACTAAGACGCCACTAATGGTTCAAACGTGACCGGTTAGGCTAACGATTTCGTCAGCCAACTTCAATAGGCGGTGCAAGACTGCCCCCGATTGGAGGCGCCCCTGCGGCATCTGCCTTCCTCGGTGACCGGTCTTCGAGCCTATGTCGGCGTTTTCCCGTTGACGCGCTGGTGACTCTCCAGGCACCGCTGTAGAAATTTCTGGGTGTCGCTGATGGTGGTTTGCTCATGCCTAAAGACGCTCTGCAATCTTGATGGATAGAGATAGAATGCCCGGTCACGCTGTAGGGACAGGGAGCACAGACCATGCACACGATGAGAATGCTCAGCGCCGTCATGCTTTTTCTCACCGGACCAGCCTTTGCGGCCGACTTGCCGCAGATGGACGAACCGCAACTGGTGATGCCGGTCAGCCACGGCGTTTCGCTGGCCGACCGGCCGACTGTAAACCGCTGCAACGCGGCGATCGCGGAATGGGCCGCGCAATACAATCCGGTTGCCGTCGAGACCAGTCTGACCGAGCCGATGCAGCGAAGCGCTGACGGCGCGCGGATCGCCACGCTGTTCGTTAAGATCGACTACCTGCGCAAGGGTGGCATCGAACCGCGCTCGGCGACCATCGCCTGCAAGGTGGCGGTGGACGGCCAGGTCAGTGTCGCAGAAGTTTGAAGGAAGGTAAGACCCGGCAGTTGTCATCTTCTCGGTGACCCGACAAGCGCTAACCAGGTAGCAGCGGCAGGCGTACTATTTCAGTCGCGAGCGGCGAACTGCGAGGCACGCATCTCGGCAACCCAAGCAACGCAGGCCAGGCAGCGGCAGCAGAGCGCGACGTTCAGACCAGGGCGGCCGATCGGTTTGCCGAGACGGTCATGCCGATGATCCTGTCGCTGCAGAAGGCAGGCGTGACAAGTCTGCGCGGCATCGCAATTGCTCTGAACAACCGACGGGGCGGTGGGTGGCAGGTTTCTAACGTCCGCAACCTGCTCGACAGATTGCCGGGTTAGGAGTCATCTGATCGAATGCGCACGCGGTTGCCGGGCGACGCCCATATTGTTTCAATGCACAAAATCCAAACAACCGGCAGCGCGGTTGGCGATTTGAGGATGCTCCGTCGCGTGCTTACTGAGCTAACCGAATAGCTGCGGCGACTTCAACACCGCTCTCAATGCTTCGACGAACGTTGACACCATCGTGGATTTCAACGTCGTTCAGGACACGATCCGGCTCGACAACGCGGTTATGGCCGCCCTTGGCAGCGCGATGTCGTCCGGTGAGTTCTGGAAAAGCACCTCTGGTGCTGCCCACCACGTCATCTACGAGACCGACACTGGCAAGCTGTTCTATGATTCCAACGGCAATGCTGCCGGCGGTTCCACGCATATTGCTACGCTAGGCGCAAACCTGGCGCTTACCTACGCGGATTTCCTAGTGATCTAGACTGCTTGTTTTGCGCACGCCGAAATCTGACCCATAGTACAGTCTTCAGGCGACTTGTACCCCGGTGAGGCGTGGCATCCACGGCACTGCGGAGCCAGAGCTGGTCAACAAGAGCGTCAACCACGGTTGCGTTCGGCTTACGAATGGGACGCCGAGGAGCTAGTGAGGTGTCTCTTAAAAATTGACCGGATGGTAGAGCGCTAGGCAATCCCTCGGGAGCGGGAGAAGATTTGAGCTTTCGATCCGGTGCAGCGATCATCGCCGCTCGCGACAGCGCCGAGGCCAGTCGCCTGATCTCCGCACTAATAGTTCGTTTGATCGACCGGATGCGCGAGGTCGGACTGGATCACGATTCTGCGGGGGTCACTGCAGAACTCCTTGCGGTCGAAATCGTGGCGACTTGGGAGAGGCTTCATGTCGGGCGAACTCGGCAAGCCTGAAATCGAGATCGGCATTTCGCTGGCCACATCCCGTTCCCATCGGGTTTTTCACCGCATTAGCGAGTGCTTTGCGTCCCGCTCTTGTTAACTGGTAAGGCACTGGCGGTATCCACAGCCAGTGTTTATTGGCTCTTCCGAACCATCTCGAGAATTGTTGTGAGCCCTCCGAACTAACCGAGGGGGAGAAACGCGCTTCGGAAATGAAATTCTCTGACGGTTGGGTCGCCGCAGACTGACAACTTCAACGCTGCCAGATTACACGACACAATTGGTGCTTCGCCATCGAGGAAGCATACTCGCGGCTACGGATTGTAGTCCAGCGAACCGTTCAGGTCGCTTGCAGCGGGAGACGGTTTTTGCCTTGACAGATTCCGGGTTTTAAACCCCCACAGACCTTCGCCTTTTCCCTGCTGGAGGCGAATGACTAATTTTGTAGGTTTGGTTTGAGGGCGTTATCCAGCAAGAATTGGGCTGGCCCAATGACAGCGCCGCACGAAGCAACCATCGTCCATGAGATCGAAGGGCCCACCAATCGAAGCTTTGGTGTGACCGTTGGCGGCATACTGGTAGTCATCGCGATATCAATCGCCGTGCCGGCGCTTGCTATCGACGCCGGCGCCGACCTGGGGGGCGCGAGCATCGGCGGCGCCGACGTTGGATCCGATGGCGCTTCGGCAGGCTCGGGTACAAGCGTCGACGGGGTCGGCGAAGCCGAGGCCGGGGCCGGTGGGAAGCGGTGAGAGCGACAGCAGCAGCCCGAGCATCGGGGGCGGCGCGACCTTGGATCCGATGGCGCTTCGCCAGGCTCGGGTGCAAGCGTCGACGGGATCGGCGGAGCTGAGGCCGGCGGCTCGGTGGGAAGCGGTTCCGTACCGAGTGGCGAAAAACGGCGGCAGCGGCGCGAGCAGCAGCAGCGGCAGAGGGGGCACGGCGTCGGGCTCTCAGGGAAAGTCGGGCTCTCAGGGGAAGGGAAACTCCGGGGCCAAAAGCAACAGCGGCAAAGGGGGCACGGTGTCGGGCTCTCAGGGGAGGTCGGGCTCTCAGAGGAAGGTGGGCAACTCCGGGACAAAAGGCGTGTTGGGCGGTGCCTTGGTGACGCCTAACGGCCCCGCCCAGGATATGGGCAGGTCACACACCGTGAGCTTGCCGCTGATCCTCCGGCCCTCGCGCGGCTCCGGCGGCGAGGCGACGCCTCCAACGCTAGGCGGTTCGCTTCGCCGCGAGCAGCGATTTGCCCTGCTTCCCGTCACGCCCGAGGTCATCGTGCGCGCCTGCCGCGAGGCAATCGTCGCCGCCGCGGTCCCGCACGGCGCGGTGAGCGTAAGCGCAGCCAGCGCAGGCCGGCTCGGCCGCGCCGACGACGCGCTCGTGGCGCCGATCTCCGTCTCCATCGAATATCTTCGGCAGGGCGGGATCGAAAGGCGCCAGGCGCGCGTGAACTGTCTTCTTACCGAGGAACGCGCAGTTGTCGCGCTGCGGTAACGACGCTTCCGTCTGCGACGATGGAGAAAAGGCATGAATGCGCAGAACTGCATGAATCGATTCATCCAACCGCGCGTTGGCATTGCGAGGATCGGGTCTCCATGAACAAGCCAGCTTTGTTCTTAGGCGTTCACAAGAAGCCAGGTACCTTTAGCTTCAGGTTCGTTCTGCTCTGCTTCGTCATGCTCCTTGGGTCTCCAGCACGAGGTCAGTCGGAGACTGAGGACAAACTTGCCCCGCGAGACACGGTCGAGATACGAGTTTGGAATTGGGAGGCCTTGGGTAGCGGCGCTGCAGAGGCGTTTGCACTCAACGATGTTTTTACAATCGGTTCTGATGGGTTACTAGACCTTCCGACAATTGGCTACATTCCGGCCGCAGGTCTGCATACGAGCGATCTGGCGCAGCTGATTACAGATCGCTTACACGCTAGAAGCGGCGAACGTGCCATTACAACAATCCAACGCAACCAGACGGCAGTGGCCTTGGACAGCGTCAGCGTCGAGGGGCCGCCAGCTGTGGTGCAACCGAGCGCGAACAGTTCTCGCACCCCGATAGAACCTGCTGTGACAACGCAACAACAAGCTCTGGAGCGGGAGCGGTCCAAGGCGGGAGCACTCCAGCGTGACCTATCTGCAGCTCAAATGGAAGTCGAGGCTGCTCGCGGGGAGGCGATTGCGGCTCGACAGGGCCTCGCGGGACAACGTCAGCTGGTCGCCACCTTGACCCAGGAACTTAGTGCGGCGCAGGGCGTGATCGCAACTTTGAAAGCTCAAGCGGCACAGCAAGCGAATGTGGCGTCGCGAGCCAAGCAAGCGGCAGAAGTCTTGGCCAACGAGCAGCGTGAGCTGGCCAAGCGCGAACGCGGCAAAGCCGCCGCGCTGGAACAGGAACTTCACGCGGCGCGCCGGGAAATCGACGCGCTCAAGGGCGGTGCGCAAAAGACCGCTGCTGATCGTGAGGAGGCTCGGCGCGACATGGTGGCTGTGCAACGGGAACTCGATGCAATGCGCCGCGTCGCGCGCGACGGCAGCGCGCAGGCGCGTGCAGCCGCGGACAAACAGAAGCAAGCTCTAGAAGGGCAGCGCCAGATAGCCGACGGGCTGGCTCGCGAGCTGGCGGCGGTGCAGCGTGAATTCGAAGGCTTGAAGGCCAAAGCCATTCCCGCGAGCCCAGCGAAGGCTGGGGACGTCAAAGCGCTCCTCGCCGCGGAAGCCTCTCTAGCAGACGCGAGGCGAGTGATTGATCAGGAACGGCAAAAGGCCGGGATGCTTGAACGCGATCTCGCTGCGGCACGCCAGTCCTTGGCTGCCCTGGAGGCAACCGCAGATCACGCGGCAGCCGCGCAAGCCTCCGCCATGCGGGACTTACAGGCTGTCGAGGCCACTACAAAACGGCTTAGCGAGGCGCTATTGCTGCAACGCCAGCGGGCAGATGAAGCTACAGGCGAGGTCAGGACGGCTCGCCAGGAACGCGACGCCGCAAAGCAGGAAGCCATTCGGGTGGCTACGGCGCAGCGTGAGGCATTCGAGGACGAGCAGGGCAAGGCCATCAGTCTTGCCCGTGAACTCGCTGCGGCGCGTAAAGAAGTAGATTCCCTCAAGTCCCGTGGCCAGCGAGGCATTGCGCGCGTCGAGAACGGCCCCAAGGCGCGCGCGACCACGCGCGCAAGTGCAAGTATCCGGTCAAAGCCCAAATCAGGCAGCAAATCGGAGTTGCGAGAAGTTCGCAAAACAGAGGTCCGCCGTTCATCGCGATCCGTCGCGCTGCCGCCGTCGCTTCCCGTCGCTTTGTTCCCCACACGGCCCCCAATGTAGGATCAGCCCCACCGATCATGTGATCGTATCGGCTTCGGCGGCGGGGTCATACCCATGCTGCTTAAGAAGGCCCCCTTGTCGCCGGAGTGGATAGGTCCCCTGACGGCGGCAGGAAGCGTTCAATTACTACAGGGTCCAACCAGACTGGCTGTGAGGCTCTTCATTTCCATCGCGAGATGGCCGCCCGCGGTTTGAGGGCACTCTCTCTGGGCGAACGTCAACGAACAACCGATAGGGTTTGTCTCGCAAAGGAGATGATGCCATGGCAGCAGACGATAAAACGAAGACGGATGCACGGGACAACGCTTCTGCGCAAGTTCGGTACTGCACATCTGGACCGGGACACCGCCATGCATGTACGAGCTTACCTGCGCGCTTCGACCAAGGAACAGGACGTCTACCCGGCGACGGCCTATCTCGAGGCCTTTTGCCGCGAGCGCGACCTAACAATCGCCGCCACCTATCCCGAAAACGAAAGCGGCGCCTCCCTGAAGCGGCCAGAGCTGTTCCGGTTGCTGTCCGACAGCAAGCCGGGCGATATCCTGCTGATCGAGCAGGTCGACCGGCTGAGCCGCCTGACCACGGACGACTGGGAGAAGCTGAAGCGCGAGATCAAGGACCGCGAGGTCAAGGTGGTAGCGCTCGACCTTCCGACCTCGCATGCGATGGTTCGCAACGAGGATCTGTTCACCGGGCGGGTTTTCGCTGCGGTGAACGAGATGATGCTCGACGTTCTCGCGGCTGTCGCCCGCAAGGATTACGATGACTGGCGCCGGCGCCAGGCGCAGGGGATCGCCACTGCAAAGGCGGCCGGGAAGTACCGCGGTCGCCCGGAGGACAAAGAGCGCAACGCCGTTGTCCTGGAGCTGCTGCGCGAAGGCAAGTCCTGGGCGAAGGTGATGCGGCTTGCGAAATGCTCGCGCTCGACAGTGGCGAAGGGGGCGAAGCGGCTGGCGGCTGAAAAGGCGGCATGAGGGAGGTTTTCGTCATGGCAGATGACGACTTGGTCGCCCGACACTGCGAAAGAGCGGTGGCTAGGTAACTGTTCGCGCGGCCCTCATTATTTCAACTGACGTTGGAAACATCCCCACCCCAGACAGACCTTCCTCAGCTTCGATACTCGCCCACCTCACAACGCAATCTCGATCTATGAAGAACTGACCCTTGAGTTGAGGCCACTGTTTTTCCATGTCGGCTCGATCAGTATTGGTTTCCTGATAGCCATCGAGTTTTGCCGCGGTGGCGGACGCTTCCGGAATTGGCAACGGCTCAGGAAACATTCCCTGCGGATTGATGCAGGTCACCGCCATCTCTTCCATCAATTCAGGCGTTGGAACGGGCTTAGGAACGCCATAGGCCCTGTGCGTGGTCAGATCCGGGTCAGCCGCGAGAGGAATCCTCGCCGGACGATACCTAAAGTAAAGCGCAGCATTCTCCGGCGTGGTCGCCACAACGCCAAGCGTCTCCACACCTGCGTCTTTGAGGGCCGGCTCGCACATGGCGAGCTGAGCGATCGCGCGCCGACAGAACGGGCACCACAGCCCGGCGAAAATAGCGAGGAATAAGGGGCTTCGTCCCCGATAATCCGAAAGCGAAACCGTGCCGGTTCCGTCAATCCTGCGCAGTTCAAAGTCGGGCGCTACTGCGCCAGGAACCAGCGGAGCCGAAAATTCGGGAGCGACCATGTTCAACACCATGTTTCAGCGCGAGCAGAAGGAGACTGCCGTGCTCCTGCAACCGTCCTGCCTCGCGGTGAAAATTACCGCGCTTGGGGGGTTGGCGAGGGAGGAAGGCAGTTATGTCAGCTTTCTCACTTTGCCCGATGCGTCGAGGTGGCATCTGATCCGCGCCTGCCGGATCTCGGGGCCACCTTGCCTTGCATAATGGATGCGAATTAGAATAGGGGCCGAGATCGCGCCTTGGCTCAGACGACGCAGGGAACCTGCGCTCCTTGCGCGCACGCTCACGACGCCAAATGGGGCGGCGGCCGACCCCACAGCGGCAGCGCAGGCGCGAACAACTGCAGCCGGGGTGCCGGGTATCCCGTTAAAGGCGGTCGCCGCCGATGCGCGATCGCCCCCACCGGGCAAGAGGATCGGGGGCAGCGTGATGGATTGTCCAACGCCGTCAGCCGGGGCAACGCCGGCCGTCGTGGTAGCAGTGTTGCGCGCAGCGGCGGACCGAGGGCTGATGCCTGCTGCGCCAGTGGCGGACGAGACAGCGCCCCCACTGCCAGTTGACAGCCCGCCGCTTGCGCTGCTGGCTCCCACGCTTGCGCCGGTTGATCCCGTGCTTGTGCCGACCGAGGCCGTTCCGCCGCCGCTGGCTCCCACGCTTGCGCCGGTTGATCCCTTGCTTGTGCCGACCGAGGCCGTTCCGCCGCCGCTGGCTCCCACGCTTGCGCCGGTTGATCCCTTGCTTGTGCCGACCGAGGCCGTTCCGCCGCCGCTGGCTCCCACGCTTGCGCCGATTGACCCCTTGCTTGTGCCGACCGAGGCTGCGGCCGTTCCGCCCACGCCACCTACACTCGCGCTAGTCCCGACTGACATACCTCCCGCCTGGCCAGCCACCGGCTCGATCGCGATCGCAATCGAAAAAGCCGCAGCGACATATTTGTGCACCGCGATACTCCTTCCTCAGGTGTCCTGGCGGAAAACGACCCAATGCTTCAAGAGTTCCCGGTCCGGTTAACGATTTGATTTGTACTAATCCTGCAGTGAAGGTGGAAACGAACTTTCCAACGAGATCGTCATACCTGCAGCCGAACAACCGCTGGTTTTCGCGGATATTCTTGGGGCGATCGTTCTCATCGACAGGATTTAATTCCGGAGGTCGGCGGGCGGCAATGGTCAACGCCGATCGGCTGGGCCTGAAAGGGGCGTCCGACAGGGTGGATGGGGGCCTGACGGGTGCTGCTGCTGCTGCCTGCCTACTGTTGACGCTGCCTGCGTGCCGGATCAAATTTACAATCGGACGGGCTGTCCGGTACGAACAGCGCCATGCGGTGTCTGAAGCAACGGTGCAGCATCAGGGCCAATCGGACGACAATGGAGCGGAGGAAGGCAAAATCCGCTGTCGGGCTTCCTTGCCACTTTAGGACCTATGCCAACAATTCATTGCTATGGATGCAGCGGATCGTGGGTTCGGGTTTTCTTCGCCATTCACGAAATTCGGCCCAAAGGCAGGCGTTTTTGTTCGATCTACCGGCCGTTCCCCCGGTCCGAGACCGCAGCTATTCGGCGTCACCCGGTCCGTGGAAGAAGGACTCGATCTCCTCCATCTCGGCCATGCCGTCTTCGTCCTCGTCGACGGCTCTAAAGATCCGCCCGTGGAAGTCCTGAACCTCGTTCAGCGAGAGCGCACCGTCACCGTCGGCATCTACGATCGCAAACACCAATCGCATTCGTGCGCCATGCATCATCCCGCCTCTCCTCCCACTTCTCTCGCGCCCGTCCGGCATACCGGCCCGGTCGGTGCGGGAGCCGTGGTGCCCGCGGTCCCCGTCGCGCCTTTCTCCGCGATCGTCACGTTTGCCATCTGCTCGCGGCTCCGCTTGCATCATCTGCTGCATCATCTCGCGCATCATTTCGCGCATCGAATTTGAGGTCCGTTCATCCATTGCTTGGGCGGCCTCGTCCTGACTCGGCGTCGCGGGAGCAGGTGTTCCGGAGGTCTGGGCCAGCGCTGGCGAAACTAGGAACGTCAAAGCTGTCATTGCGGCTGTGATTTTGCTTATCATGTCGTCATCTCCTCCAAGCGTCGGCCCGAACCATGCAGTTCCAACACGCTGCCGTCCCACTTAGTTCCTAGAGATCAGCATACCGTCGTCGCTTACGGACAGTGATAAAAGACATTACTCGCGCTGGCCGGACGGCTCAACAACTGGTCGGAACCGCCAGGCGGCTAGACCACCAGAAAATCCGCATAGGTAAGCGCGAGGCTGGCGCTTATCGTGGCTATATGCGTCGAACCGCCGGCAGCATTGCCGTTGGAATCGTAGAACAGCTTGCCGGTGTCGGTCTCGTAGATGACGCGATCATTGCTGTCGTGGGCTACGGGTCTATTTCATAGCTGCCATCATCGCGCCTGGTCGCAGATAGTCTCCCAGCCTTGATAGCTCGGGTAAGGGTGGTTTTTGACGTGCCGGTCAGACGCGCCGCTTGTCCCAGTGTAAGCATGTGAAACCCCTCCCGGTCGCGCCGGTTTCGAATCAGAGTCGCGTGGTGCACCATGCGAGGAGTCGCGTTACGGTCGCATTAATCTGAGGTGCAGCCAAGGGGGGAATTATCATGAAGACGATGTTACTTCGCGCTTACCTTCGCCGCTATCACCACGTCCGCCAAGGCGCAATCGGATGAATCAAAGTGGATTACAACGATGGGACGCTGTCCTATTACTACGCCGACTGCGACAGCCCGCACGAATGCACTTTTGCGGTGGTTGGATGCGATGGCGATCCGTTTATTACATTTTCGATGGAGCAGAGTGAAGTTTCAGCGTGGTTCGCCAAATCGAATGGGCGTGTGCTGCTGAAGGTGGGACAGGTCTCGATGGAGGACGATACCGCTCGATATTAGGCACGCAGACATGGATGACGACTGGTGGCCATCCATATTGCCACCAGACAAAGAGGCATTATGGGGAATGCTGCGGCCAGGGCGAACCCTCGAGATCGTGGCAGGCCCGAAACAGCTCAACCTGGTTATTCCCAAGCAGATTGAGGACGTGCGCACGAGCTGCACAAAAATCACGGAATAGACGGCAATCGCGATTCGAGCCGCGCCTTGCGAGCCATCGCCTCGGCCAGCCCTTTAGCTCACCATCGAGGCGATGGTCTTTGCGCTGAAGGCCGCTCCTCGTTCGTTTAGGTGGCCGGCGGCTGCCAGTTCGGCAGCAATGGCCGGGAGACTCCGCTGGCCTCGCTTGGGTCCCTTCCGGCGCAGGCTCTTTGCCATCGCAACTGCCTCTGGCTTCGTCTCAGCCAGAGGCTTCCGCCCTTCGCAACGGCCCGTCGCGGCGCGTTTCCGTTTCCGGGCTGGTGCCAGCTTGGCGACAGTAGTGGCCTTTTCAAACTGCGCTATGGCGCCCAATACCTGGCGCACGAGAACGGCGGTCGGAGTGTCCTCAGTAAAGAAGTCCGGTGCGCATCGTCTTCGCCTCGCTAGGCGGGATGCCGTACTTCGACATCGTGGCCGACATCGTCGTTCATGGCGAAACGGTCAGCCAGGTTGCGCGTCGTCGCGTAGGGCAGGGCGGTACGGCGCGCGAGAAGACCACGAACGGTGCACTGCAGGCGGCGACCGATCTCGCTGCATTCTTCGGCTACGTATCCGGCGGCACGGGAAAACGACGTATTGGAAACTCGTCGGACGGATCGAGGGCCAAGATCAATCGCTCGTTGTCCGAGGAGTAGTGTCTCCCCGCCCTTTGGACGCTGGGCGTTGGTCCCGACACCCGATATGCTTAGCGGCATGCAGAGAGATGCCGAATATCGTCGGAAGGCAGAGGAGTACGTGGCACAGTTTGCGCCAGCCCCAAAGGTGGAAGCGATCCATGCCGGACTTTACGGGATGGTCGGCGCAGGCTTGGTAGTGAACGTGTTTTGCGCGGCGGCAAGACTGGATATCGAGGAGTTCTCGAATGCTGTGGCCCTCGTTTCGCTGGCCGGCTACTTGGGGCCTCGGCTCTACTTCCGTCACCCGCATGACAAGCATGATTTGGCGGCAGTCCGGCGAGAACGGGAGCTAAGGGAACAAGATGCCGGCCGGACCTAAAGGCCAGAAGCTTCCCGCCGAGATAGTTCAACAAGCAACTCGCAAGGCCAGCGTTGACAAATCAGGCAGTTCCGACGCACAAGAGCGTATCGGCGCAGCAGCGCGCCCAGATTGAACCCCGCCGAGCACTCGCGCGGGGTTTTGCATTTGTAACTCCGCCTTGAATAGCCAGCCGAAGCCTACTTGGGCAGCTTCCTCTTTTTTCCCTCCCAGGGAAACGAGTTGAACGACCAGCCCAATGCGACTTCCCCAAGCCCGTGGTGCCCCTTCCACCCGCCGAGGTTGCTCATGTCCATGGTGCCCATGCCACGGGCGACGTCGCCAACAGGGCTGTAGAGCGGCTTCGATCCCGCCGGGTTGTTGGTCTGGAGGTTAACGTCGGTGCTATTTGTGAGCTCACCTCGTAGCCGCAGCGAGACGCGGCCTAATTGTATGGTGAGGGATGAATTGATGCTGTCCTCGAAACCGGCAAAGCTCTCCTCCCTGCCGTCGCCGTAACGAATGAAAGCTTTCGCATGGCCGCCCGTCTGCGAGGTGATCTGGATGCGGTCGACATCCACGTCGACGTAGGTTGCGGTGATCGTGTAGCTGGCCCCGACAGTCACCTCGGTCTTATGCGTTCCTGTTTCGAACTTTCCATCAAACTCTACGTGCCCCCGGTAGCCCCAGCCGCGCACCTCTCTCTGCATCTTTAAGAAGTTCGGTGTGACGTGGATGGCCGTACCGATCTGGGCGAAAAGCTTGAGGCCACGTTTTGGCCAGGGAAACAGAGGGCTGTCCGAGATGTGGTTGTGGATGAAGTCCTGCACCTTCTTGCCCCAGGACGAGCTATCGATGCCTACCGCGCCGAAAATCTCGATCCGACGGTCGTCGTTCTTTGAAACCGTCACGGCGACGTCGAAAGCGGTGATGCCGGAATACTGCCCGGCGGCAACAAGTAGCTAGCGACAACGCCGCACGTGATGCGGAAGTCCGATTTGCGGAAGACGTAAAGTACGCGATTGACTTCGGACATCGGCTTTTTGCCGAAAGCCGGTGCCTTGGCGCGCTTGCGCAAGATCTCGATTACGACTGGGTCGGAAGGTTTCATGATCGACACTCCACGGCGCGGGCTACGCCGGGGTGAAGTCACGCATGCGTTCGATTGGTCAGCCACAAGCCGGTGGGTGCATGCAGCAGCCGGTGGATGCAAAGACCAAATCGGTTAATGGCCGACCATGTTGCAATTTTTGTCGCATGGAACCCACGTCGCCCGGTGGGAACACGTTGTAAAATAGGGAGTCTGTTGCAAAAATTTAGGTCGCTTCTGCAACACGCGAAAGAGACCTATATTCAACGAAATCAATGGTTTGTCGGCAAGCCTGGGTTATGGCGCAACGCTTGTGCGTTCTGTTGCCATAAACTTGAACCGTTCTCCGGTGTACGACGATACCCGATGCACCGCGAGGGCGCTATTGTCCAGCGGTGACGTTCGCAATGCGATTCGTACGGGGGATAAAAAAGCATGCAACTGACCGCCGAAATCCACTGTCACGTCGAAGGCGCCGCCGACCCCGAACTGGTGCTCCGGCAAGCCGACAAATACGGAAAGGACCCCTCGCCGTACATACGCGACGGGTCGTTCGTGTGGCACGATTTCACATCTTTTCTGCAGGCCTACGACTTTGCAGCCGACCTTTTCCGCAGTGAAGAGGACTATGCGCTACTCACCGAACGCTACCTGACCAACCTTGCCCGCGACGGCGCGATCTATTCGGAAGTGTTCACCTCGCCCGATCATGCCCGCAAGGCCGGGCTGTCGCCCGAGGCCTACACCAACGCGCTGGGCGAAGGCATGATCCGCGCCCGCGACAAGACTGGCATCGAAGGCCGTATGATCGTTACCGGGGTGCGGCATTTTGGCGTGGCGGGCGTGGAGGCGGCGGCCCGCTTCGCCGCGAAATGCGGCCATCCCTTGGTAACGGGCTTCGGCATGGGCGGCGACGAGCGACAGGGCGATCTTGAAGACTTTGTTCGAGCCTTCGAAATCGCACGCGAGGCGGGCCTTGGCATCACCGTTCATGCGGGCGAGTTTGGTGGATGGGAGAGCGTGGCGGGCGCGCTCGATCACATCCGCCCCAGCCGTATCGGGCATGGCGTGCGTGCGATCGAGAACCCGGATCTGGTCAGGCGTATCGCCGATGAGGGCATCGTTCTCGAATGTTGCCCGGGCTCGAATGTGGCGCTGAAGGTTTTCAACAGTTTCGCGGACCATCCGTTCCCGGCGCTGCTTGCCGCCGGGTGCAAGGTGACGCTTAGTTCGGACGATCCGCCGTATTTCTGGACTTCGCTCAAGAACGAATACGACCTCGCAGCCAAGCATTTCGGGATGTCCGAAAAGGCCCTGGCGGCCGTGACGCGGACCGCGATCGAAGCCGCTTTCGTCGACCGCAAGACGAAGAGCGCCCTTCTCGGGCGGCTCGACAAGAAGTCTCGGTAAAGACCGGGGAAAACACTCCGCTTATCGTTTCATGACGTTTCTACGGCAGGCAAGCGCGGCTAGTATCGCCGTCAGTCAATCGCGGAAGGTCTTGTTATGAGCGTAACGGTCGTCGATCACCCACTCGTGCAGCACAAGCTCACGATCTTGCGCAACAAGGAGACGTCGACCGCGAGCTTCCGTCGCCTGCTGCGCGAGATTTCGCTGCTGCTCGGCTACGAAGTAACACGCGATCTCGAACTGACGACCACCTCGATCGAGACGCCGCTCGAGACGATGGAAGCGCCGATACTCGAAGGCAAGAAGCTGGTCTTTGCATCGGTACTGCGCGCAGGCAACGGATTGCTCGAAGGCCTGCTCGACCTCGTTCCGGCAGCGCGCGTCGCCCATATCGGACTTTACCGCGACCACGAGACGCTTGAAGCGATCGAGTATTTCTTCAAGGCCCCGAGCGATCTTGCCGACCGCCTCGTTATCGTCGTCGACCCGATGCTGGCAACCGGCAATTCGGCAATTGCCGCGATCGACAAGCTCAAAGGGCACGGCGCTACCAACCTGCGCTATCTCTGTCTGCTTGCCGCACCCGAAGGCGTCGAGCGCTTCACCAAGGCGCATCCCGATGTTCAGGTGTTCACCGCATCTATCGACCGGCAGTTGAATGAGAAGGGCTATATCGTTCCCGGCCTCGGCGATGCAGGCGATCGCCTCTACGGAACGAAATGAAGTCCGATTAACGCAACGTTTACAAAAAACTTATTAATGGCCGATTTCCGCTTGGCCGTTAACGATAATTACGACCTCGCACAGTAGGGTTTCCCGCAAAGAGGGTCACTACAATGCTGCGCAAGATGATCTTTGTTGGGCTTTGCATCGGATCGTCGGTGTCGTTGCCGTTGCTTTATGAAAACCATGTCAACCTCACTGAAGCCGCCTTCTGGTCGGACGATACCGAAGAAACGGCGACTATCCAGCTGCCGCAGGTTGCGACCCAGGCTTCGCCGTCATCGATGGCCGTTTCGTCCACTACCGGCCGCAACGTCGAGATTCCGTCGGATAGCCGTGGGTATTATGTCGGCCACTTCAAGGTGAACGGGCGCCAGGTCGAAGCGCTGATCGACACAGGCGCGACCGCCGTTGCCTTCAATCTCTCAACCGCTCGGCGGCTTGGCCTGCAGGTACAGGCTAGCGATATGACGCAGACCGTCAACACCGCGAACGGCAACACCAAAGCCACTACCGTCATGATCGACCGCCTGGAGATCGGGCGAGTCAGTGTCGAGGATGTTCAGGCGATTGTACTGGAGGACAAGGCGCTGGGCACCAACCTCATCGGCATGTCGTTCCTGAACCGCCTGAAGAAGTTCCAGGTGGATGAAGGCAGGCTGCTGCTCGTTCAGTAGGCTTCCGGTTCGGTCGCCGGAATACGCCGCACGAGCGGATCCTTGGCCGCTGGCCGCGCATCGCCGATGGCGTAAGCGGCGACCACATCCGCTTTCGCCGCTTCCGCCTCCGCCTCGCTGTTGGCATGGATCACCGCCAGCGCATCGCCCGCCGCCACCTCAGCACCAAGCGGCAGCAAACGCGTGACGCCGACAGCGTGATTGATGCTGTCGCTGGGCTTGGTCCTGCCGCCACCCAGCGCCACCACGGCCAAGCCGATGTCGCGCGTGGCAATGGCGCTGACAAAACCGGCGCGCGGCGCTGGAACGGTGCGCTCCACCGGCGCGCGAGGCAGGTACGTCTCGTATTTCTCGACAAAGTCCGCTGGTCCGCCCAAAATTCGCACCATGCGCGCGAAGCGCTCCGTGGCGACGCCGCTGTCCAACGCGTGCCGCACGCGGCTCAGGCCCTCCGTGTGCGACGACACGACGCCCGCAGCCAGAAGCATCTCGCCCGCCAGCGCCAAAGTCACTTTCTCAAGGCGCGAGTCGCGCGCCCTGCCGGTCAGGAAGTCGACGGCGTTCCTCACCTCGACGGCATTGCCTGCGGCGGAAGCCAAGGGTTCGTTCATGCCGGTGATCAGCGCCGAGGTCTTGAGGCCTGCACCGTTTGCCACTTCGACGAGACTTGTGGCGAGCGCTGCTGCGTCTCGTGACCTTTCCATGAAGGCGCCATTGCCGACCTTCACGTCGAGGACGAGTGACTGAAGGCCGGCTGCGAGCTTCTTCGACAGGATCGAAGCGGTGATCAGCGGGATCGATTCCACCGTCGCGGTCACGTCGCGGATGGAATAGAGGCGCTTGTCGGCCGGCGCTAGCGCCGACGTCTGGCCAATGATGGCGCAGCCCGCCTCGTGTACCGTCTTGCGGAAAAGCGCGGTGTCCGGCTGGCTGACATAACCCGGGATCGCATCCATCTTGTCGAGCGTTCCGCCCGTATGGCCAAGGCCTCGACCCGAAATCATCGGGACATAGGTGCCGCACGCCGCGACGATGGGCGCCAGCATCAGCGAGACGTTGTCGCCGATTCCCCCGGTGGAGTGCTTGTCCGTCGCCGGTCCGGGTAAGTCGGACCAGTCGAGCACGTCGCCGGAGTCGCGCATGGCGAGTGTCAGCGCCACGGCTTCATCGCGGCGCATGCCATTGAAGAAGACAGCCATCGCAAACGCTGCCGCCTGCCCTTCGGAAACAGCTCCGGATGTCATACCCGCGATGAACTCGGCGATCTCGCCCGCCGCCAGAACCTTTCCGTCGCGCTTGGCGCGGATGATCTCCTGTGGCAGCATCAGCGTTCCCCTCCCCCTTGAGGGGAGGGTGGCCCGAAGTGCCGGGTGGGGTCGTTTCTGAAGCGCATGACGCAAAGGAACGTTGCCGTTCGGCCGCGATGACCCCACCCGCATCGCTTCGCTCGGCACCCTCCCCTCAAGGGGGAGGGGTCGGTTGCAACCGCCATCACGCTACCGCCCCATCCTCAAAAGCCTTCTTCAGAATAGTAGCCAAGCGCTTGCCGCCGAGCGGCGCCATATCCTTGGTTTCCTGATGCGACAGTTCCTCGCCGGTCATCCCGGCGGCAAGGTTGGTAATTACCGAGCAGGCCGCTACACGCAGCCCGAGGAACCTTGCCAGAATAACCTCCGGCACCGTCGACATGCCGACCGCCGTCGCGCCCATGACGCGCGCCATGCGGATCTCCGCCGGCGTCTCGAAGGATGGGCCCGAGAACCACATATACACGCCCTTGTGGAGGCGCGTTCCCGTGGTTTCGGCCGCCCTGGAGAGAGCTCCCCGCAAGTGCTTGTCGTAGGCTTCGGTGAGACCAATGAAACGGCGGTCGCTCGGCTCACCGAACAAGGGATTGGACCCGGAGAAATTGATGTGATCCTCGATCAGCATGACCGAGCCAGCCGGCATATCCGGGTCAAGCGATCCCGCAGCATTGGTCAGGAGCAGCGTCTTGACACCCACAGCCGCAAGTATCTCCAGCGCCGGGCGCATGGCGGCTGAGTCAGCGTGTTCGTAGTAGTGCGCCCGGCCGGCGAGCATCAGCACCTCGATGCCACCGAAACGCCCGCTCACCAGCGTGCCCGCATGGCCGGTCACACCGCTCTTAGGGAAACCGGGAAGCTCCGAATAGGGGATCGTGATCGCATCCTCGACCTGATCCACGAGGTTGCCGAGTTCCGAGCCGAGGACCAGCGCTACCCTGGGTGTCCGACCGCCGAGGCGCTTAACCAGTGTGGCGACCGTATCCGTCATTTCAAGATCTTTCCCTCGAACCCATAAGGCAACAGATCGCCCATCGTCACCGTCTCGGCCACGCCGGCGTCGTCGCAAAGATAAAGCTTTGCGTCCGGACCGGCAAATTCGGCAAGTCTCTGACGGCATCCGCCGCATGGCGTGATACGCGCCATGCGCTCCGCCACCACCGCGATCTCGGCGATCTCGCCGCCGCCGCCCATGATATATTGGCCGAGGGCCGTGGTCTCAGCGCACCAGCCCTCCGGATAGGATGCGACTTCGATATTGCAGCCGGAGAATACGCGGCCGTCCTGGGTGCGGATCGCGGCACCCACCGGGAATTTCGAATATGGCGCATAGGCCTTCGCCATCGCGTCGCGCGCGGCGAGGAAAAGGTCGTGCGACAAGCCTAACGCTCCTTCACATAAGGGACACCGCCGGCGCGCGGCGGTATTGCCTTGCCGATGAAGCCGGCGAGCAGGATGACGGTAAGGATGAACGGCAGGGCATTGATGAACTGCACCGGCACCTTGCCAATGAGCGGCCATTCCGTTCCCTGGAAACGGATCGAGGCAGCGTCGAGGAACCCGAAGAGCAGGCAGGCAAACATCGCCGGCACTGGTTTCCACTTGGCGAAGATCAGTGCCGCCAACGCGATGTAGCCCTTGCCCGCTGTCATGTCCTTCACGAAACCGGCATTCTGCGCAACCGAAAGATAGGCGCCAGCCATGCCGGTTAGACGCCGGTGAGGATGACGGCCCGATAACGCAGCCAGGTCACGGAAATGCCAGCCGTATCGACCGCCGCCGGATTTTCGCCGACCGCGCGCAGGCGAAGCCCAAAGCGCGTGCGGAACAGAATCCACCAAGTCAGCGGCACCATGAGGAACGCGATGTAGACCAGAATGGAGTGACCGGAGATCAACTCGGAATAGATCGGGCCGAGGATGGGCACATCCCTCACCGCGTCAGCGCCGGGCAAGGTGATCTCGCCAAAGCGGGCGGGACCAGCGAGCGATGGCGTCCGCCCGCCCTGTTTGAACCAGGCCTGGCCAAGAATGATGGTCGACCCCGCTACGACAAAATTGATGGCGACGCCGGATACGATCTGATTTCCGCGATGGGTGATCGACGCAAAGCCATGGACCAGACCGAGGAACACTGCCGCCAGTATGGCGACGAGCAATCCTATCCAGGCTGATCCGGAAACAGCCGCAGCCGACGCGCCAGCGAAGGCGCCGCCGAGCATCTTGCCCTCGAGGCCTATGTCGAAAATGCCTGCCCGCTCCGAATAGAGCCCGGCAAGGCACGCAAGGAGCAGCGGCGCCGAGACGCGAAGGGTTGCGTCAAAGAGCTGAATGATGGCGTCAAAGAACATTTCAGGCGCCCTCCCCTTTCGCGGCCGGAACGCCCATGATGCGCGGACTTAACGTTGCGAAGATCGTCTGCACCATCGGCCGGAACATATGTTCCAGGGCACCTGCGAAGAGGATCACAAGACCCATCATGATGATGATCATGTCACGCGACACGTTCGGCATTTCGAACGCCAGTTCGGCGCCGCCCTGATAGAGCATGCCGAACAGAACCGCGGCTATGATAATGCCGGCAGGATGAGACCGCCCCATCAACGCCACCGCGATGCCGACAAAGCCGGCGTTCGCGACGAAGTCGAGCGCGACGCGGTGCTGGTCGCCCATGATCGGATTGAGCGCCATCATGCCGGCAAGACCGCCGGAAATCAGCATCGAAATGATGATGATCCGGCTTTCAAAAATGCCGGCGTAGCGCGCCGCTTTCGGGCTGAACCCGAATGTGCGCATTTCAAACCCGAGCTTGGTGCGCCAGATCAGCACCCAGACGAGGTAAGCCATCACCAGCGCGAGCAGGAATGAAATATTGAGCGGTGCCGAACGCACCGACATGCCAAGCGCCTCGAACAGCCAGCCGAGCTTGGGCAGTTGACCGCCTTCGAGGAAATCGCGGGTCTGCGGCGCCATCGATCCAGCGGGCTTGATCACATTGACCAGCAGATAAACCATCGCGCTGGCGGCGATGTAGTTGAACATGATCGTCGTGATGACGATGTGCGAGCCGCGCTTGGCTTGCAGATAGGCCGGAACGAAGGCCCAGGCCGCCCCGACGACGGCCGATGCAACAATCGCCAGCGGAAAGACGATCCACCAAGGCAATACGCTGTCGAACATCAGGCAGACCAGCGCCACACCCAGGCCAGCTATATAGGCCTGGCCTTCGCCGCCAATGTTGAAAAGTCCGCAATGGAAGGCGACGGCCACCGCCAGGCCGGTGAAGATGAAGTTCGTGGCATAAAACAGCGTATAGGCGATGTTCTGGCCGGAGCCGAAAGCGCCCTTGACCAGGACGACGGCGGCTTCAAGCGGATTTTCGCCGACCAGAAGGACCACGATGCCGGCGACCAGAAAAGCGACGAAGAGATTGATGATCGGGATCAGTCCGTAGTCGGCCCAGCGCGGCAGCCTTGCGAAAGGAGTGCTCATTCCGCCGCCTCTTGCTTTTCGATGCCGGCCATCAGCAGGCCGAGCTCGCCCTCGGTCGCATCCGGGCCGCGCTCGCCGACGACGCGGCCGGCGAACATCACCAGAATGCGGTCCGACAGCGAGCGTATCTCGTCGAGTTCGACCGAGATCAGCAAAACAGCCTTGCCTTGGTCGCGCATGGCGATCAGCCGCTTGTGAATGAACTCGATCGCGCCGACATCGACTCCGCGCGTCGGCTGGCCGACGACGAGCACGCCGGGATCCTGCTCGATCTCGCGCGCCAGCACGATCTTCTGCTGGTTGCCGCCGGAGAAATTGGCCGTCTTCAACCGATCGTTGGCCGGGCGGATGTCGTATTTCTCGATCTTTTCGCGCGCATCCGCATGGATCGCGTCGATGTTGAGAAACGGGCCTTTAAGATATTGCGGCTTGTCATGGTAGCCGAGGATCGAGTTCTCCGCTTCCTCGAAGGCCAGCACCAGACCGACATGATGGCGGTCCTCAGGCACATGCGCCAGGCCACGGTCGCGCAACTCGCCCGGATCGGCATGGCCGACGACGTCGATCGGCTTGCCGTCGAGCATCACTATGCCGGACTTGGCCCTGCGCGTGCCGGCAATTGCCTCGATCAGTTCCGACTGGCCGTTTCCGGCGACGCCAGCGATGCCGACGATCTCGCCGGCGCGCACCTCGAACGAAACATCATTGACCATGACAACGCCGCGCGAATCCTTGACGGTCAGGTCCTTCACCGACAGCTTCACCTCGGCCGGCTTGGGCTCGCCCTTTTCCACGCGCAGCAGCACGCGGCGACCAACCATCAGCTCGGCAAGCTCCTCGACGGTCGTTTCCGACGTCTTGCGCGTCGCCACCATCGTGCCCTGACGCATCACCGAGACATTGTCGGTGATCGCCATGATCTCGCGCAGCTTGTGGGTGATCAGGACGACCGTCTTGCCCTCGTCCTTCAGCATTTTGAGGATACGGAAAAGATGATCGGCTTCGGCCGGCGTCAGCACGCCGGTCGGCTCGTCGAGGATGAGGATTTCCGCGCCGCGAAACAGCGCCTTGAGGATTTCGACACGCTGCTGCAGTCCGACCGCGAGTTCCTCGATCACCGCATCCGGCTCGACCTCCAGCCCGTATTCGTGCTCAAGCCGCTGCAACTCCGAGCGCGCCTTGGCGATCGAGGTGTTGAGCAGTGGTTCGCCTTCGGCGCCGAGGATGACGTTCTCGATGACGGTGAAATTCTCGACCAGCATGAAATGCTGGTGGACCATGCCGATGCCGACGGCGATGGCATCGTTCGGCGTATGGATCGCTGTCGGCTTTCCGCCGACCTGGATTTCGCCGCTGTCGGCATGATAAAAGCCGTACAGGATCGACATCAGCGTCGACTTTCCCGCGCCATTCTCGCCTATGATGCCGTGAATCGTCCCCGTTCGACCTCAAGGTTGATGTCACGGTTGGCTCGAACGGCACCAAAACTTTTGTTGATCCCTATGAGCTGGATCGCGGCTTCTGCCATGCCCTGCCCCGCCTCTGGCTTGTTTTTATCGTTTGGTCAAAAGCGCTATCACGCGGATCGTCCCCTGCCAATCGCCCGCGTAGCCGCTACTCTCGACAAATCGCGCGGTAGCTTGTCAATTTCGAACACGGTCGAAGCAGGCGCGATCCCACGGCCATTTGATCGGCATCGAACAGGAGTTCAGACATGAGTCATGCCGGCCGATCGCCTCACGACACTGGAAATCCGCGCCGCGGAGCACGAAAAGACCATCGAGGAACTGTCCGGTCAGATCGCCGAACAATGGAGGTCATCGACCGGCTGCAGAAGAAGCTCGATGCGCTGGTGAACCGCTTCATGACGCTGGAAGAGCAGGTGCAGCCAGACATGCCGGTAACCAAGCCGCCGCATTGGTAAGCAG
>CAWIWT010000042.1:0-30101 GCA_963839725.1 uncultured Alphaproteobacteria bacterium
GACCTCCTTGGCGCCCGGATGCGTTGCAGCCGGGGCTTTGTTTTGCTTGACGATCATTGGATGTCGGCAGGCATCAAAGGTTCCCGGATGAAGGATCAATCCCGAAAACCGAGCCGACTCATCACCGCAGCGGTGAGACGGTCACAGCGTCGCCCTGCGAATGGAAACGCATTGAGGAGCAAAGGACCGATCCGTTTTTCAACATCCTTGCGGAGCAGGTGCCGGGCCCTGTGCAGCCGCGTCTTGACAGTCTCCGGCCGCAACTCAAGTACGTCCGCCGTTTCCTGCAGGCTCAGGCCCTGGATGACACGGGCGACAAACACCGTGCGAAACTCGTTGGGAAGATTGTCGGTTGCCTGCTCGACCAGATCGAGGATCTGCCGCTGCGCCATGGTCCGCTCCGGATCGTCGCTGCTCATGTTGAGAGGAAACGGAATGATCCGCGATCGTGAGGCGTCGTCGCAAGCGATGACGGTCGAAGACCGACGCTGCTTACGCAGCCGTCCAAGCGCCTCGTTTATGACAATTCGGGAAAGCCAGGTCGCGAACGACGCCTCGCCGCGAAACTCGCCAAGGTGAGAAAAGGCCCTGACATAGGACTCTTGGAGGACGTCCTCCGCCTCGCTGTTGTTGCGGACGATGCTGCGCGCAATCCGGTAGAGCCTCTGATTGTGCGTTTTGATGATGGCGCGAAGCGCATTGCTGTCGCGCTCCCTTGCGCGCCCCACCAAATCATCATCCGTCCGCGGGCGTGCCGTGCCGGATATGTCTTCTTGCAGATTGGGCATCATCGAGGTCCCTGTTTCTGCATTGGATGATTTGTTGAGCGAAAGGTTCCGCAGCCTATCAGGAACCCTTGCATCACCTCGCATTGAGCGAGGGTTCGGCCGATCCGAAGGCGCCACAGTACCATCGAAGAGACTTTCTGCGAACCACGGTAGGGTCAGTGGTCATCGACCTCGCAATTGCATGGCTCAAGCCCACGCCACGCTTCGGCAGTTATCGAACAGCATTTCTGCAAGGCATGGGCTTCCCAGCCCGAACACTTCACTCTCAATCCGCTCCAGCAAATGCCGGGACTATACCTTGAGGCGATTTTCAGTTTCTGCCTCTCGTCGCCGCTCGCAATTGGCTGATAAGCTCTGCAAGTCGCAGATCATTCGGTTGCAGGCGCCCAAGCGCCTCGGCATGATTGAGGGTTTCCGGATAGCGACCGAGCTTGAGCCCAAACTGGATGGCGATGCCGAGCAGATCGGCATCGGTTGATCCATTTGCAAGGGTCTGGTTGAGCATCGCAAAGGCGTCCTCAGTCCGGCCGATCGAATCGAGCGCGACGGCCAGCGTCGTTCTATAACCGGAATTGCCAGGGTCCAGCCGCGCAGCCTCCTGGAATTCCTGGATCGCACCCGGCAAGGCTTTCATCCGAACCAATGCCAGGCCATAACCATAACGCAGCGTCGGCTCCTCGGGCGAGATCGCAACAGCTTCCGCATAGGCCTTCTCGGACTTATCGTTCTGACCGGTGACTCGAAAAAGCTCGGCGAGATTGACATGCGCGCCGGGGAAGCTCGGGTCGAGTGAAATGGCCCGCCGAAACGCCGCCTCTGCCTGCGCCGGGCGACGCTGATCCAGCAGAAACAGGCCATAAGTGCTCTGAACCTCGGCGAAATCGGCATTGGCCTTAACATAGGCGCGCAGGTCTTCGACGGCGGCGTCGAAAGCGCTTCGCTCGTTCCCGGGTAAATCAGGCGACACCGCAGCGGCGAGCGCCGTAACCGCCGCAACGCGGACGGCGCGCGTCTCATCCTTCAGCAGATTGCCCATGGCTTCCTGCCTCCGCTCCGGGGGCAAATTGCCCGCCGCCTGTGCGGCTCCTAACCGGACGAGCGGATCGGAATCGGCGGTCGCGGCCTTTATGTCCGCGACGACTTCCCCACCACCGAGGCGGCCCATCTCGGTAATTGCGCTTCCCCTGACGATACCCGCCTGTTCCGGGTCCGTGACCAGCTTGCGAAGCGCCTCGATCGCGGCAGAATCGTTCGCCTGCGCTCCCGCGAAAGCATGGGCGATGGTTGGACGTTTGCGCCAGCCCGCACCATACCATCTGTCCAGGGTCTCGGCCGCCCACGCATTCGTCTCGCTTTCGTGACAGGTCGTGCAGGCATTCGGCGTACCGTAGGTGATGGAAAGGTCTGGACGGGGTATCACGAATGAGTGGTCGCGCCGTGGGTCCACCTTCATGTAGGTGCGCTCCGGCATATGGCAGTTGGCGCATCGCGCGCCGGCCGAATCCACCGGGTGGTGTGTATGCTCCGGCGTGTCGTAGGCACCACTCGGATCAAACCGCGTGAATCGTTCGGGAGCGACTTCCGTATGGCATTGCGTACATAAGGCGTTGCCCTCGACCTTGACGGTTCCCTCATGCGCGCTGTGGCAATCGAAGCAGGTGACGCCTGCCCTCGCCATTTTGCTCTGCTGGAACGACCCGTACTCAAAGACCTCATCGAGAATCTGACCGTCGGGAAAATACAGGTCCGGACGGAGCAAGACCGGCGAGAAATAATCGAGGTACGATTTGCCCGGACCATAGGCTGCCTGGAGCTTGGTCCGTCGGGAATGGCAGCCAAGGCATATGCTCGAATCCACCGGCGTCAAGCCCAAGCCGGGCTCTCTGAATACCGTAGCATCTTGTCGTTTTGCCTCGGCCCATTTGACATGCCTTGCGCCGCCTCCGTGACAGGATTGGCAGCCGATGCTCGTCGCAACAAAGGACGAATTGTACGTATTCGTATCGGGCTGAAAATTTGCCTGCGGATCGGTCGAATGGCAGTCGATACAGGTCCGATTCCAGCGATAGAACAGGCCTGTCCAGTGGTTCGTCGTACCGGGCTTCGCCGGTGGGGCCAGGCCAAGCCAGAACCATTCCTTCTTTTCGGTGTCCCAGGCGACATCCAGCGCCTGCAACCGGCCTCCGCTGATAGCAACCAGATATTGCTGCAGAGGCTCGTAGCCGAAGGTGTATTTTACCTCGAAATCCGCTTCTTTACCTTCAGGTCCTTCAGTCCGAGACGAAGTAACGACCGTCGCGGCGAAAGAAGGTTGTTGCAATTCCATCGTGCTCGAAGCGTGCGTCGTTGAAGTCTGCTCGGACCGTCGCGTAATTGGCCAGAGCCATCGCCTTGGCATGGTGCGACGTGGCGAACGCGGCTGACTGGCTTGCGTGGCAGGACGCACATGTTTTCTCGTCGACAAATCCCTCATGAATTGAGATCCGCGGATCAGCGCTAGGCGGTGTAACTGACTCGGCTGCGGAGACCTGGGCGGCAGAGTGGCGATATCAGGAAGAGCGCACAAACTGCCAAAATCACAGCCGCTGGACGAAGACATTCCGACAAACGAGGGCTCCTTGCATCAACCGCCGGATTTTCGCGGCTCCTCTTCCTGGAGCTTGTCGGCAGTTTTCTCAATCCCGAAAGATTGTCTTCCAGTCGGCCTTCATGTCGACAACAGTCCAGCCATTTACCGCTGCAGCATCAAGCGCCTTATCAAGGCGGCCAAAGCGTCAGTGTGATGGACGATCAAGCCAAAACGGGCACCCTCGGTCAAAGTTGTCCATTGAAGCATCTCAAGGTCGCCGTCGGAATTGCCAAATGAAGCGATCGGACGACGGCCAAGGTGCGAATTGATACCAACCGGCTTTCCGGCTTTGTCGTCAATGAAATCCACCTGTGGCAGGCGAAAGAGTGTCGGGGCGCCATCCTTGATTTGGAATTCCGTCTTGATGGAGGACCCTACGACCTGCTCGGGCGGAATGCCATAAATCTGCTCTGTCCATGGGCGCATGAATTCGATGCCGCCACCTGAGACAATGAAGGTCTTGTAGCCATTGGCGCCCAAATAAGCCAGCAATTCGAGCATCGGCTGATAAACGAGCTCGGTATAAGGGCGCTTGAAACGCGGGTCTTTTGCGGAGGTGATCCAGTCGGAGGCGATCTTTTCGAACTGCTGGGTGGTCATTCCGGAATGCGTGGTCATGATCAATTCGAGCAGACCCTTTTCGCCGGAACTCCGCGAGGGTCTTCATGTCGCCCTCGAGCACCGCCTTGAACGGCTGGGTCGTCGCCCATTCGGGATGATTTGGAGCTTCTGCCTTCACCCGGTCGAGCGCAAAAGCCAACTGGACATACATCGGATGCTCGACCCAAAGCGTACCGTCATTGTCGAACACAGCGATGCGTTCCAACTCCGGCACGAAGTCGACCGAGCCCTCCTTGGTGACCTTCTCGACGAACTCGACGATCGCCGCCTTTGGCGCGGTGTCGTTCCAGGAGGGCAAGGGGTCGGACTGGGCGAGCGCTGCTGGAATGGCGAGGAGGAAAGCGGCCGCGGCCAGTATGGTGCGACGCGTGAACTTGCGGATTTCATACTTGGTGAGCATGTGGAGCCTCACTTTGCAGTCCTCGGAGTTTCCCGGCGCTACTCCCTGGGCATGTGGCGGCCCCAGTTTGCTCGGGGCGGCCGTCGGAGGATCAGGTTGCGGTCGAAGATGGTTCCGTTGACGCGCCGGGGCTGCGCGCGTCAGTTGTTTCCGGGCGCGAGTTCCTTGAGCGTCGAGCGAGACTGATTGCGCGGCGGCTCTGGGGGGGGGGGGGGGGGGGGGGGGAGGGGGGGGGGGGGGGGGGGGGGGGGGGGGGGGGGGGTCGACCGAGCCCTCCTTGGTGACCTTCTCGACGACTCGACGTCGCCGCCTTGGCGCGGTGTCGCGGAGGGCAGGGGTGACTGGGCGAGCGCTGCTGAATGGCGAGGAGGAAAGCGGCCGCGGCAGTATGGTGCGACGCGTGACTTGCGGTTCATACTTGGTGAGCTGTGGAGCCTCACTTTGCAGTCCTCGGAGTTTCCCGGCGCTACTCCCTGGGCATGTGGCGGCCCCAGTTTGCTCGGGGCGGCCGTCGGAGGATCAGGTTGCCGGTCGAAGATGGTTCCGTTGACGCGCCGGGGCTGCCGCCGCGTCAGTTGTTTCCGGGCGCGAGTTCCTTGAGCACCCGCTCGAGCGAGAAGCTGCCCACCTCCTGCCGCGGCGGGAACTCCTTGAACGTCGCCAGGAACTGGGCGACGAACGCCTGTGCCGGAACCAGCAGGAAGACGCGATCGATCCTCCAATGGCCGTAGTCCATCGCTTCGTGATCGCCGATCTCGAACGGATCAGCCCGCAAATTGAAGAGCTTGGGCAGGCGAAGATCGCTGAACTGATCCTGCCACACGTCAAACCCGTGAGAGCGCTGCTCCTGGAAGTTGATCTTCCACTGGTTGTAGCGAAGTGCAACCAGCGAGCCGTCGTCGTTGAAGTAGAAGAATTCCTTGCGCGGGCTCTCGGCGGTCCCCGCGAAGTACGCGGTCTGGTCGTAGCCGTCGATGTGGTTCTTGAAGGTCCTGTCGCCGATCTTGTAGCCGGTGAGCAGCTTCCCTTTGATGTCGGTTTCGCCGGCTGCGGCAAGGAGCGTCGGGACCCAGTCCTCATGCGCGACGACGTCGTTGAGGATCGTGCCGGGCTTGATCAGGCCGGGCCAGCGCACCACGGTCGGGACACGGTAGCCGCCCTCCCAGTTGGTGTTCTTTTCGCCGCGGAAGGGCGACGTGCCGCCGTCGGGCCAGGTGAACTTCTCCGCGCCGTTGTCGGTCGAGTACATGACGATCGTGTTGTCGGCGATCCCGAGCTCGTCGAGCTTGGCGAGGAGCTCGCCGACCATGGCGTCGTGCTCGACCATGCCGTCGGGGTAGACGCCGAGGCCGGTCTTGCCTTCCAATTCCGGCTTCAGGTGCGTCCAGATATGCATGCGGGTCGAGTTCCACCACACGAAGAAGGGCTTGTCGTCCTTGACGGCAGTGTCCATGAAGTCGATCGCCTCCGTGGTGAACTCCGCATCGACCGTCTCCATGCGCTTCTTGGTGAGCGGTCCGGTGTTCTCGATCCGCTGCGTTCCGTCGGGATTCGCGAAGGTATGCAGTGTGCCGCGCGGCCCGAACTTCTCCCTGAAGGCCGGGTCTTTCGGATAGTCGGGATTCTCAGGTTCTTCCTCGGCGTTGAGGTGGTAAAGCGAGCCGTAGAACTCGTCGAAGCCATGCACAGTCGGAAGGTGCTCGTCGCGGTCACCGAGATGATTCTTGCCGAATTGGCCCGTAACATAGCCCTGCGCCTTGAGCAGGTCGGCAAGTGTCACGTCTTCCTTCTGCAGGCCCTCTTTGGCGCCCGGCAGGCCGACCTTCAGGAGCCCGGTGCGGAACGGCGTCTGGCCGGTGATGAACGCGGCGCGTCCCGCCGTGCAGCTCTGCTGGCCGTAGTAGTCGGTAAACATCGCCCCTTCCTTCGCCAACCGGTCGATGTTCGGCGTTTTGTAGCCCATCATGCCCTGGTTGTAGGCACTGACGTTCCAGTAGCCGATATCGTCGCCCCAGATGATGAGGATGTTGGGTTTTGGCTTGTCCTGCGCTTGGACCATCGCCGTGGTGCATACGAGGCCAACGGCGACAGTCATTGCTGCTGCAAAGCCAGTTGCTAAGGTTTTCACTGTCATGTCCTCCCTTGATGGATGGCTCACCAGCGGGAGCCCGTGTCGTCGGAGATGATGAACAAGATGTTGGGCTTGGCCTCCTGGGCCTGCACGGGAAAAAGTATGGCAACTAAAAAGCCAATGCGCTGGTACCGGAAAGGATTTTGCTGCTCATTTCAGCTCCTCGTTTGATACCCTGAGCTTCCCAGTCGAGCGGCAGCCTTAGAGATCACTCGACCTCGATGCTCGAGCCGGCGGTCCCGGGATCAGATGTGTCATAGTGGCGACCTGGTTGTGGCGGTATTGTACCTTAGGGAAGGTACGGACTATGTTTGCAACCAAGCGGCGAATTCAGACACCGGGCCGAAGGTGTAAGGAAGGAGAGTTTTCTGCTCCAATTGCTGAGAACGTCAACCGCTTTTTCCGAAAACGCGCTTATGAAGCTCGTAGGGATGGCTGCTCGCGATTGCAGTGCACCCGGGTGTGAGGGACGCACGGCATGGTGCTCCGTTTGAAGGTCCGATCGCACTGCCCTGTCCAAGAATCGGTCGCGCTTTGCCTGTCTGTGATCATATTGGTCGCGGGCGGGACATTCCTGATGGCAGCGAACGTCGATCCGGTACCGCGCGTACTGATCCTTTATCCTTACGATGAGAGGCTTCCTGCGACCACAATTGCGGGAGAGACGGCGAGGGCTCGTCTGCTTCAGGCAAGGGCTGGCAAGATCGATCTGTTCTCCGAGTTTCTGGATCTCTCCAGATTCCCCGAAGAGGTGCACATCGATCGCATGGCGACGTATCTCGCTGATAAGTATACAGATCACCGGCCCGACGTGGTGATCGCCCTTGGCGAGGAAGCAACGCGTTTCATCGTCAACCATCGCAAGGCCATTGCGCCCGATGCCAAAATCGTTTTTGCCGGGTTCAGCAGCGACAGCGCCTCACAGATGAGCTTGCCGACAGATGTTGTCGGAGCTTTCAGTGAGTTCGACATCTCGAGGACTCTTGAACTGGCTCGGAATCTGCAGCCGAACGCGAGACATCTCATCATTATTGCGGGAAAGGCGAGCTTCGACCATTCGTGGATCGCAAGTGCCCGCGAAGACCTGGCCGTTTCAGCTGCGGACTACGAGACAACATATCTGGAAGGCTTGGCGATCGATGAGCTTGTCGAGCGGGCTACTCATTTTCCAGCCGACAGCATCGTATTGTTCCTGACAATGTTTGCGGATGGCAACGGCCGTAATTTTCTCCCGAAGGACGCGCTCGACCTGATAGCCGCCAAAGCGAGCGCGCCGATCTACGGACCTTATGACACTTACGTCGGGCACGGGGTTGTCGGCGGCAACACGGTTGCCTTCGAATCGATGGGAACCACTGTAGCAAATCTGGCCCTCGATGCGCTGGCTGGCAATCCGCTCTCAAATATCGACGTACCATCGACTTTCTTCGCCGATGCAAGGCAACTCAAGCGCTGGGGACTGCCCGCGACCGCGCTTCCTACCGGAGCCGTGTTGAGCTTCCAGGAAAAAACGCTCTGGCAGGAGTATTGGGAAGCAGTCACTGCCACCCTCGTTGTCCTTGCGCTTCAAGGCTTGGTTATCGCAGGACTGCTGTTTGAACGGCGGCGGCGCAGGCAAGCGGAGCTGGAAGCGCGCCATCGTCTCCTCGAGGTGGTGCATCTGAACCAGTCGGCGACCGCAGGGGCGCTGTCGGCATCGATCGCTCACGAGTTGAACCAGCCGCTTGGTGCCATTCGCATCAACGCCGAGGCCGCTGAGATGATGTTGCAGAGTGATAGACCCAACAACATTCTTATCCGGCAAATCCTTGCCGATATCCGCGAGGACGATCAACGCGCCAGCGACATCATCGTTCGGTTGAGAGGACTGCTCAAGAAACGAAGCGAAATTGACTGGCAGGAATTTGATCTAAACGAGGTGATCCGAAGTGCGCTGCAGATACTCCATGCCGAGGCAGCACGCAGGAACGTACTGCTGAGTTCCAATCAATTCGCAAAGGAGCTGCCGGTACGGGCCGACCAGGTTCACGTCCAGCAAGTCCTGCTCAATCTTGCGACCAATGCGATGGACGCCATGCTCGACGCCGTTTCGACCGAACGAAAGTTGGTCTTTCAAACGGCGCTGACCGAGGGACGCAAAGTTGAAGTTTCCATCTCCGATACGGGGCGAGGCATCCCGGAAGATCAGCTCGGCAGTGTTTTCGACGCGTTCTACACAACAAAGCCCTCCGGCACCGGGCTCGGCCTTTCCATCGCTCGCACCATCGTGGAAACCTATGGCGGGAAGATATGGGCCGACAATCGCCCGGAAGGTGGTGCGGTGTTTCGTTTCGTGCTGCCGCTGGCGCAACGTGGATGAGACCGGTGACGCCGATCATTCATATCGTCGATGACAACTCCTCATTTCGCAAGGCCGTCGGACGCTTGATGGAAGCTTCGGGCTACCGAGTAGCCTTCTATGAAATCGGGCGACGATATTCTGGCGCGGCTGCCCAGCACTGAATCTGGATGCATACTGCTCGATCTGCAGATGCCTGGGCTGAGCGGTTCGGAATTGCAAAATCGCCTTGCAGCCGCGGCGCCGCTTCTGCCGATCGTTTTTCTAACCGGCCATGGCGATATCTCTGCTACCGTGCGGGCCATCAAGGCAGGTGCCGAAGACTTCCTCGAGAAGACTGCGTCGAGCAAGTTCTTGCTGGAGGCCATAGAACGGGCGCTGGTCCAATTCGACAAGCGGCGCCTGGAGCGTGATCGCCTTGAAGCCCTGCAGACGCTCGTGGCCAGCCTGACGTCACGCGAATCCGAGGTTTTCAATCTCATTGTCCGCGGCAAGCTCAACAAGCAGATCGCCTTTGCCCTTGGTACTTCGGAGAGAACTATTAAGGCCCATCGCCACAGCATCATGGAAAAACTTGGAGTTCACTCATTGGCAGAGGCGGTGTCAATCGCGGAACGGTTAGGGCTGCTCGACCCTCCAGCGCTGCAATCGGCAAGCGGCGCTTCCCAATAGGACAATATCCTAGGCTCCGTTTCTTGCCCTAGGATTGTGATGATTGGACATGACCAGGTTCCCGCAGAAAGACCCGATGTGGAGAGCGTTCCACGCACCGTGGCTGTGGTGGAAGACGACCGAAGCATGCGGACGAGTGTCGAACGCTTGTTGAACGCTCATGGCTTTGCTACCGAGGTTTACCCCTCCGCCGAATCTTTTCTAGATTGCAGCGGTATGGGCAAAGTCGATTGCCTAGTCGTCGATATTCATCTTGGAGGCATGTCGGGCATCGACTTGCGATACCGACTGATCGACTTGGATCTGGTACTGCCGGTCATCTTCATCACGGCCATTGACGACGACGACCTCGAACTTGCCGCGTCTCGAGCGGGCTGCATCGCATATCTGCACAAGCCCTTTTCGGCGGCCTCATTGATTGGAGCAATCAATGAGGCGTTGGCCAATTCCTAGCCAGCGTCAGCCCCTGAACTGAATCGCGACTGACAGCATTCCGCAGCATTTGGGCTTGCATGGGAGATTCGTACCAGGACGGCAAATTGGAAACGCAGAGCCATCGAGTCAGTCCGAGCTTTTCCCAATAGCATCGATCTCGGACTTGAGCGCAAGCTTGTCCAAAAACTCATGAGGGAGGGATATGAAGGCACCAATTCTTCGGGCCAGCATTTTGTAAGTGTTCGCAAAGGCGAGGCCCAGTTCGGCGTCATTACCCTGCGCAAGTTTCGGATCGGGTACCCCCCAATGACCGGTCAATGGGCGGCCAGGCCAAATAGGACAGGCCTCGCCGGCCGCCGTGTCGCAGACCGTGAACACAAAGTGCATTTCTGGCGAATCTGGTCTGGAGAATTCGTCCCAGCTCTTTGAACGTGCGAAGCTGGTGTCAATATGCAGGTCGTTCAGTACGTTGAGCGCCATCGGATGAACCTCGCCCGATGGGTTCGAGCCCGCCGAAAACGCCTTGAACCTGTTTTTGCCCAAGCTGTTCATCGCTGCTTCGGCCAGAATTGACCGGGCCGAATTTGCAGTACAAACGAAGAGGACGTTGTAGGGTTGATTGACGGACTGCTCAGTCACCGCAATCTCCTGTCCGGGTCATACAAGCATCATGCTAGGTAGCTGTCATCGGCGAGTGACAGTTTTATGACCAAGCCCACTCTGGCGACCAGATTTGTAGCACCTCTGCCTGTCCCGTTGCAGGTTTTGTCCGGTCACAAGACTGTTTCGCCGCGCGGGAAATATGCGTCGGCGGGACAGGCATCAACAGATGAGAGCGTCAAGGCGAGCGAGGGCAAATGCATGGTCGTACAATGCGTAACTCCCTGCCCCTCATGATATCGACCAGCAGGCGCGATTTCTGGCAAATTCAATACATCTCGGGCACGTACATTTCAGCTGGCACCGGCCGCCGGACATAGTCCGCGTGTCGAACGCGATCGGGCAGCTAAATCGCCGGCTTCGGTACTTCGCCGTAGGGAATTTGGCTGAGAAGATGTGCGATGCAGTTGAGCCTTGCCTTCTTTTTGTCGATCGCCTGCACCACTGACCAAGGCGCGTACTCCGTATGCGTGCGCTCCAGCATTTCTTCCTTGGCCTTTGTATATTCCTCCCAGTGGACACGGCTTTCCATGTCCATTGGAGACAGCTTCCACTGCTTCAGTGGGTCGTGAATGCGCATATTGAAGCGGAATTCCTGCTCTTCGTCGGTGATCGAGAACCAGTATTTGATCAGCACGATGCCGGACCGCACGAGCATGTGCTCGAACTCGGGAACGGACCGGAAAAACTCCTCCAATTCGTCCGGCGTGCAGAAGCCCATGACCCGCTCGACGCCGGCACGATTGTACCAACTGCGGTCGAACAGCACGATTTCGCCAGCGGTCGGCAGATGCGGCACGTATCGCTGAAAGTACCACTGATTGCGTTCACGTTCCGTGGGCGCCGGCAAGGCGACGACTCGGCAGACACGCGGATTGAGCCGCTGCGTCACCCGCTTGATGGCGCCACCCTTGCCGGCTGAATCGCGCCCTTCGAATACCACGACGACCTTGAGCTTTTGGTGCTGAACCCAATCCTGCAGCCGGACCAGTTCGTGCTGCAGGCGGAACAGCTCCCGGAAATACACCTTTCGATCCAGCGTCAGCTGAGCCGGTTCGGACATGCCTTCCGCTACCAACTCATCAAGCCGATCTTCCTCCATCTGCATTTCCAGCTCCTCGTCGAAGCTGTCGGCGATTTCGGCCTTGATGCGGCTAAGCTGGTTCTGATTGTCCGAAATCATTGGCGTTCATCCTGTTCGAAGCGCCACCAACGGAGCGGACATTTGCGACACGAGTGTGACAGGGCGCTCGACGCTCCCGAGACCCGTAGCTTGTGTGGTCGATCTGGCGCTTTCGTCACCGGTTCAACCAGCGGAATCGGCTTGGGAATTGCCAAGGCGCTAATTCAGTCAGGCGCGGCCGTCATGCTGAACGGCTTCGGCGATCCGGTCGAAATCGAGACGATGCCGGTTCCCATGCGACCGCCGACGGCAAGAAGAGATGCTGGAGATCGGAGCAGGCGTCCCGGGCTCGAACCGTCCGCTGCGCCGCGATGTCTACAAGCCCATCCCCGGCGACATCTTCTTCGAGGATCGCGTTCTTGGTGGGACTGCTTACATTCCCCGGGGCGCGCCGTGGTACCGGACCGGCAAGGATGCCGTCGAACCCGTCTGGAACGTCACTGATATCCTGCCCAGCGGGTTCGAGCCGTCGATCGTGGTGTCGAAGAAGGTAGAGATCTTCGGCAAATTCCAGGGTGTCGTGATGGTGGCGGTCAGCCTGCGCCGCCTGTCACAAACGCTGGACGCGCTCGACATGGCCGAAGGCAGCAGGGCGTTTGTGATCGAGCGAACGACATGGTTCTGGCGACCTCCAGCCCCGATGATGGCATCATCGCCGCTCATCTCTCCGACTATCCACGAACCGACGCGCTTGCCGGCGCCTGTTGCCCGTGCGGATGTTGATGGCAAGCGCGACGAATACCGCACGCAGGTGGATACATCGGCGCTTGGCCCGGTCTTTGTTTCGTCCTCCGCACTGCCATTCAGGAATGGCGTTTGTTGACTGCAATCCCCCGCTCCGTCTTCGCTGGAGAGATCGATCGGAGCACGCAACGTGTTTTCGTTGTCACTGGCGCCATGGCTCTGCTCGCCGCTGCCACCGCAGTGCTTTTGGCCAACCTGGTGCTTGCGCGGCCGCTGCGCCGCCTCGCCGGTCAGTTGCGTGCCGTCGAACATTTTGAGCTCGATGCGGTCCGCCATACCCCAACTCTCCTGGTAGCTCAACGACCTCTCGCAGGCCTTGAAGCGCATGGCGGGAGGGCTTTCTGCCTTCGCCAAATACATGCCTCTCGACATTGTCCGTCCGCTGGTTGAGAGCGGTGTCGACCCACGGGGGGCGAGCTAAAGGAAATCAGCGTTCTGTTCGCCGACCTGTCGGGCTTTACCGAGCTCAAAGCTTGGCCCTGGGGTTGAGCCACACCTCACCAGCTTCCTGATGCTTGCCATTGACGCTGTTCACGCCGCCTGCGCCTCGCCGGGCGTCAGTACCGACGTCGCCTCATCGAGCACCAGGAAACTGCGGCCGAGATACAGTTGCTTGACGATTGCCAGCTTCTGTTTCTCACCCGTGGTGACCTGGCCAGAGGTCGGATGATAAAAACCCATCATGCATTTGACGAGGGTCGATTGCCCGCACCGTTCTCGCCAAGCAATGCGTGGAACGAACCCGCGGGCACCTTGATCGACACGGCGTCCAGCGCGGTAAAGGCGCCGAAGCGCATGGTCATGCCGCTCGTCTCCACTCCAACGGCCTTGTTCGATGGTGGCGCGGGCGGCGCTATCGCGCCGAACACGCCTCCCTGCATCTTGACCATCTTGATCGCGGCGAGGTGATTACCGTAGTTGGGGGGCGCGGCAACTCGAGCATTATACATTCGAAGCCTCGGTCGTTGGCCTCGCGCATCCGACGCAAGAGACGTAGAGGCCGGACTCGACGCTGCCCACAAGGCCGAGGATGCCTGGGGCAAGACCAGCGCCGCGCATCGGGCGCTGATCCTCAATCGCATCGCTGACCGGATGGAAGAAAACCTGGACCTGCTGGCATTGGCCGAAACCTGGGACAATGGGAAGCCAATCCGCGAAACCACGGCCGCCGACCTGCCGCTGGCAATCGACCATTTCCGCCATTTCGCCGGTGCGGTGCGCGCGCAGGAAGGAGGCATCTCCGAAATCGATCACGACACCGTGGCCTACCATTTTCATGAGCCACTCGGCGTCGTCGGCCAGATCATTCCCTGGAACTTCCCGCTTCTCATGGCGGTGTGGAAGCTTGCTCCGGCGCTTGCCGCCGGCAATTGCGTCGTGTTGAAACCGGCGGAGCAGACACCCGCCACGATCATGCTTTGGGCGGACCTGATCGGCGACCTATTGCCGGAAGGTGTCCTCAACATAGTCAACGGCTTCGGTCTGGAGGCGGGTAAATCGCTCGCCTCATCGAACCGCATCGCAAAGATTGCGTTCACGGGCGAGACGACGACCGGGCGCCTGATCTCACAATATGCCGGCCAGAACCTGATCCCGGTAACGCTTGAACTCGGCGGCAAGTCGCCGAACATCTTCTTCCAGGATGTGACTTCCGAAGACGACGATTTCTTCGACAAGGCGGTGGAAGGCTTCGTTCGCGCTCAACCAGGGCGAGGTTTGCACCTGTCCAAGCCGCTCACTTGTGCACGAAAAGATCTACGACAAATTCATGGAGAAGGCGCTGAAGCGCGTTGCCGCCATCGTTCAGGGCGACCCGCTCGATCCGGCAACAATGATCGGCGCGCAGGCCTCGTCTGAACAGTTGGAGAAGATCCTCTCCTACTTCGACATCGGCAGGAAGGAGGGCGCCGAAGTTCTCATTGGCAGCGAGCAGAACCATCTGCCGGGTGACCTGGCCCGCGGCTATTATGTCAAGCCGACGGTTTTCAAGGGCCACAACAGGATGCGCATCTTCCAGGAGGAAATCTTCGGACCGGTGGTTTCGGTCACGACCTTCAAGGACGATGACGAAGCTCTGTCGATTGCCAACGACACGCTCTACGGCCTCGGCGCCGGAATATGGAGCCGTGATGCCAACCGCTGCTACCGTTTCGGCCGCGCGGATCCAGGCAGGTCGCGTGTGGACGAACTGCTACCATGCCTATCCGGCGCATGCTGCATTTGGCGGCTACAAGCAGTCGGGTATTGGCCGTGAAAACCACAAGATGATGCTGGACCACTACCAGCAGGCGAAGAACATGCTGGTCAGCTACAGCGCGAAGAAGCTCGGCTTCTTCTGATCCTTTCAACCAGGGGTGGCGCGTTCGAAATATAGGCAGCGCCACCGTTCCGATTGTGCTCGATCCAAGAGGCGTTTGACTGCTGTCGATTCGGCCGCCGGACCGGCACCCGCGGATTTGGTGCGCTCCAGTTCATACGCGCCTCATCGCCAAACTGGCGCAATGATCCAAAGCCCGGGCATTGGGACGGGGTCGCCGGCTGTGGCTTGCACCGAAGGGGCATCGCGGCGTCTATCGAGATCTCCCGGTCACTGGCCAGGATTGGAATGATGTGCTGAAGCGGCGCAGACAAGCGAAGCCGACCACCTTGGCGCAGCATTCGGCGCCGGCGAGCGACAGCCGCCTTGTCGCCAACTTGCGGCGATGAGGAAGGGCTGGTCGCATATGGCGACGGGGCATTTGCGTACCTACGTGAAGTGGCAGTGTTCCTACGCTTCTCTGATCGGCTTGAGCGCAGGTGCGCGAAGTCCCATCCCAGCCCACGCCGCAAATAGTCGCCACATGAACTTGACCGAATGGGTCTTGTAGCTCGGCAGACCGTCGGTAAAGCGCTGATCGCCGGTCATCGTGCGCATCTCGATCACTGGCGCGTCAGACCCGAACCGGTCCCGGTATAGTGACAGCCAATGGCCGCCCTTGAACTCGAGGAACATCGGCGAATTGCAGCAGTTTGCAAGCACTCGGCGTGTCGTCGCCTGCGGCGTCAGCCTGTATGAGCGGAGCATGGCTTCGCCGTGCACAAAAGACACACGGTCCTTGCGATGGAGAACGAACTCGGTGCCACCCTCCGCGTTGAGCACCTGCGGCGCACCCGGCAGCGCCGCGAAGCCTCGGCTGGCCTCTCGACAGCTATCGCAATGACACGTGGCTGAAATGATCGGGATGCCCGTGATCTCGAACCTCACTTCGCCGCAACGGCATAGAACTGTGGACGTCTTCGAGCCTGTTGACATACGCTTCTCCCGAGGTCAGACCCCATAATTAGACTGGACCGTCTAGTATCGGGAGTCAAGGAGTTTAAATGACCAGATCCAAGGAAGCGGGCACGACGGTCACCGAACGCAAGCGGAAGGCGATCCTTGAGGCAGCAGCCGACTTATTCCTGCGCAAGGGTTATCCCGGCACAAGCATGGACGACGTGGCGGCGCACGCCGATGTCTCCAAACAGACGGTATACGCGCAGTTCGCAAGCAAGGAGGCGCTGTTCGTCTCGATGGTGCGCGATATAACGCAGGCGGCAGGGGCTGAGGTGCAGCACGGCATGGAAGCGCTGACCTCGGGTACGACACTGGCCGGGCATCTGACCGCCTATGCCGTCCGCCAGCTCGAAGTCGCGCGCACGCCACGGCTGATGCAGCTACGCCGGCTTGTGATCGCCGAAGCCGAGCGCTTTCCGGAACTCGGCAAGGCGCTTTACGAAGGCGGCCCCGGCCGCGCCATTGCGGGCCTGGCCAACGCATTTGCCCAATGGAATGAACAGGGTTTGCTTTGCGCGCCTGACGCGCGAGTTGCGGCCTCTCATTTCAACTGGCTCGTCATGGCCGAGCCGGTCAATCGTGCCATGCTGCTAGGCGACACCGCCGTGCCTGGCCCAGCGGAGCTTCGACGCCATGCGAAGGAGGCCGTTCGCGTCTTCATGGCTGCCTACGGCCCTAATTGATATCTGACACCCAACTGGATTGTCTCAGCAACTGGCGCTCAAGTATCCGTTTTGATCAAGCGAGTTTATGGGTCCATTTTCGCTGCACCATCGTTCACTGCGAATTCCGCACAATCCCGATCACTCCCTCCGTAGCAGCGAAGCAGGCTAACGATGGCTTTCAGTACACAACGGCTTCAATTCGCCGGCCATTCCGGCGCGACTAACGCTAGGGACAACAAAGGAAAACTGAGTTCGAGAGAGCTGGATGCTACTTGCATTTAGCTACTGGCGAGAAGTATCGCTGTTTCCTCATCTCTCGACCCGGGGACTTTAGCTCTTCGCCAGGTGCTTGGCCTTCCTGTAAGCGGCCTCCAGACCATCGCTCACGACCTCTGCAAAACCGCTGTTGCGCATTTTAGCAATTCCCGCTGCGTTCGTTCCATCGTAGTCGACGAAAGGCTCCACGGTTTGCGAAGGTGAAGCTCCGTTGAATTCTTGAGTTTGCCCGAGCCTACCATGATCTGCTGCGCAGCACGCCTGGCAATCTCGGTTGGCACACCGCGTCGCATCGCGTCATTCATCATTGCTTCCGCCAGCAGTGCTGGAAATGCTGCCCACGATACGATAGGCCGTCGGAAGGTCGAGGTCGGGATACGAGTCGGTAAGCCGCACCCACTCCGCATCCTTTCGCCTCAACTGAAGCCAGAAAGCTTATCAAGCATCTAACTGGACACGTGGTGCGCACGGAAGCCTGTAAGGTTTCTATGCAATCGCACACGCATGGTGTCACGTAAATGACTCTTGTAAGTGAAAATGCTTCTTGTAGAGGTCAGCCGCTAAACCGGCTCGCCAGAAGAGGTGCAAGACGAGTTGGATCACCGCGCGCCGCGATCAGATCGGCCACGAGACGGCCGGTGATTGCAGCGAGCGTCAGTCCCAGATGGCCGTGTCCGAAAGCGTAGATGATGCTTTTGCTATTGCGGCTGTGGCCGATTACGGGTCTGGAGTCTGGCAGCGATGGCCTGAACCCGAGCCATTCCGAAGACGCCTGACCTAGCCCGGGAAAAATCCGCCGCACGCCGCGATCGAGCAGCGCCAGCAGGCGCGGATTGGCCGGCGCATGGAGACCACCGAGTTCGACCATGCCTGCAACCCGAAGCCGGCCGGCCATGGGAGTCATGTAGAAGCCGAAGTCGATCGGGCAGACAGGACGCCGCAACAGCGGCGTTTCCATCGGAAACTCAAGGTGATAGCCGCGTTCTGTATCCAGAGGGATGGTATCACCGGCCTGCCGCGCCAGATCCCTCGAGCGAGCGCCAGCGGCGATCACGACGGTCCTGGCCGTCAGTTCGAAATCCGGACCCGTCACGTGCACGCGCTGCTTTTCAATCTGGAGACCCGTGATCCTCGCCCGCTCCGCCCCTGCACTCCGCGCCTTGGCGGCGGCAACAAGGCGACACATCAAGACGGTCGGATCGGTGACGTTCATTGCCTCCGGAAAATAGATGCCGCCACCATCGCTCGGCGGCAGTTCGGGCTCGAGAGCCGCCACTTGGGAGGCGTTCAGCAACTCCTGATGAGCGCCGAGTTCGGCGCGCATGGACTGCGACCACGCCAAGCCTGACAAATCGCTTTCCTTTCGCAGAAGATAAAGGCAGCCGTTCTTGCGCATCAGATCGGTGGCCTCGCACTCGGCCGCCAAAGCGTCCCATTCAGGCAGGGCGTCGGCTAGCAGACCAGCAAGGGCAATGGCGTTGGCGCGGGCGGCGGCCGGCAGCGATTGTCGTACGAAACGGACTAGCCATGGCGCGAGTTGTGCAAGGGCTACCCACCGAAGTGCAAAAGGACTGTCGTGGTTGAACAAAAGCTGCGGCAGGCTTTTCAGAACTGCCGGATTTCCGACAGGAACGCAGGCATAATCCGCAAGCGTACCGGCATTGCCGTAGGAAGCCCCCGAACCCGGCTCGTTGGGGTCGATTAGCACGACTTCCCGCCCCTCGGCTGCCAGTCGCACCGCCGTCGCCAGGCCGATGACGCCTGCCCCGACGATGACAATTTCAACGTCCTTGGAAGTGACCATCTGCTAGACAAAACCCGGAATCTGCAGGTGCCCAGCTTCGAGCAACTCGCAAAGTATCTTCAGAGCTCGCCGTAGATCGGCCTGTGAGCGCGCCGCGCCGATATTGATGCGCACGCCATGCTGCACCGGCTCACGCCCGATCGCGAAGGCATCGCCCGGCAGAACCCCGACACCGCGCTGCAAGCAGGCTCGGGCAAAGCCTGCGCCGCGCCACGGCTCCGGAAGATGCAGCCAGGCATGGGTCGATGTCGGATGGGTTTGAACGTCGCAACGGCCGAGCATTTCGCTGACGATGGCCTGCCTATTTCTGAGTTCGGCCTTCTGACTTTCGATGACCCGCTCCGCGGTACCCTCTTCCAGCAGCGCGGTGGTGATCAAGGCCGCCAGCGGGCTGATGCTCCAGCAATTGACCCTGAGCGCGGCTGCGACCTGCCCCATTATGGAACGTGGGCCGATGACGAAACCCAGCCTCAGGCCGGGGGCCACGCATTTGGACAGCCCCCCGACATATACCGTCAGTTCAGGTTCCAGGCTGGCAAATGACGGCGGCGCATCGTCAAGCAGGGGACGGTAGACGTCATCCTCAATGATCAGCACGTTGTGGCGCCGCGCAACAGCTACGATTTGCTTGCGGCGTTCTTCACCAAGCGTGATCGTCGTCGGGTTGTGCAGGCTTGGCACGAGGAAAATGGCGCGTGCCTCACGCTGTTGGGCCCATCCGGGTCGGGAAAGACGACTACCCTCAACATGCTGGCTGGGTTCGAGCGCCCGACACACGGCCGCATTACGCTGAGTGGTCAGTCGGTGGACCGACTGCCACCCTACGAGCGTAACATCGGCATGGTCTTCCAGAACTATGCGCTGTTCCCGCACATGACGGTGGAGGAGAACGTCGCCTTTCCACTTTCCGTCCGCAAGATCGCCAAGCCCGATATCACTGAGCGCGTTCACAAGGCGCTCGACATGATCCGATTGCGCCAGTTCGCCGATCGCAGGCCGGGCCAGCTCTCGGGCGGCCAGCAGCAGCGCGTGGCGCTGGCGCGCGCCCTGGTGTTCGAACCCAATCTTGTGCTGATGGACGAGCCACTAGGCGCGCTCGACAAGAAGCTGCGCGAGCACATGCAGATCGAGATCAAGCAGCTCCACACCATGCTCGGTGTGACCATCGTCTATGTCACGCACGACCAGAGCGAAGCGCTGACAATGTCCGACCGCGTCGCCGTCTTCAACAATGGCGGCGTCGCGCAGGTCGGCACGCCCGATGGGCTCTACAACGAACCGGCAAGCTCCTTCGTGGCGAGCTTCATCGGAGAGAACAACACGCTCGAGGGCGTCGTCGATAACGTCTCCGGGAACGAATGCCGGGTTGCGCTGAATGGAGGCGGCCAGATCGTCGCAACCGCAGTCGGCGTGAACCAGGGCCAGGACTGCCACGTCGCCATCCGTCCGGAACGCATTCAGCTCGCTTCGGCGGCAACTGGCGAGAACAGCTTCCCGGCCATCGCCGAAGGCCGGATCTATCTCGGCGACCATCAGCGGCTGTTGGCCCGACTCGAGAATGGCCAGTTGCTCGTGGTGAAAGTCGGGCCTGAAGCGGCGATGGCGAATGGAGAAATGGTCGCGCTCGGCTGGTCGCGTAGCGACTGCCGGGCGTTTTCGAAGGAAGTCTAACTCAAGCAAGCCGATCCGAAATCCAGGGAGGATAGAATGAAACGCCGCTCAACGATGCTCTGCGCACTTGCCACCGCCACCGCCTGCGCCGTTTTTCTCCAGCCGGCGATAGCTGAAGAACTCTCCATCATGGCCAGCGGCGGCGCGTGGCAGGATGCCCAGCGAAAGGCCTGGTTCGAGCCGTTCAGCGCCGAAACCGGCGCCAAGATCGTCGAGCAAGAATATCTCGGCGATCTCGGCAAGGTCAAAGCCATGGTCGACACGGGGAACGTGCCGATCGACCTCGTCACCGTCGAAACCGCGACTGTCCTGCAGGGCTGCGATGCCGGCATTCTCGAAGTCCTTGACTATTCCAAGATCGCCGACCGGACAAAATTCCTCGAGGGTTCGGCGCTCGATTGCGGTGTTGGTCTCGACGCCTACGGCGACATCCTCGCTTATGATCCGACCGTACTAAAAGACGGGCCAACGTCGGTGTTGGATATTTTCGACACTACGAAATTTCCCGGCAAGCGCGCCATGCGCAAGTTCCCAGCGCAGAATCTGGAATGGGCGCTGATGGCCGATGGCGTGCCGCCAGCCGAGGTCTATACTGTCCTCGCCACGCCCGAAGGCGTGGAACGTGCATTCAAGAAGCTCGATACGATCAAGGGCGACATCGTGTGGTGGGATGCAGGCGCGCAGCCGGCGCAACTCCTCGCTTCCCAGGAAGTTGTGATGACCACCGCCTGGAACGGCCGCATCCAGAACGCGATCGACACGGATTCAAAACCCTTCAAGATCGTCTGGGACGGGCAAATCCTCGAATACGACATGATCGCCATCCCGAAAGGCGCCAGGAATCCGGAGCTTGCCTACAAATACCTCGCCTATATAAGCCAACCCGAGATCAACGCGAAACTCGCCAGTCATATCACCTACGGCCCCGTGCGCACCGACGCGACTGAGTTCGTGGCGGCCGACGCATTGCCGAAGCTGCCGAACGCGCCCGAGCATATGAAGACCTATCTCGTCGCCGACACCGAGTTCTGGGGTGATTATGGCGAGGATTTGGTCAAGCGTTTCAACGCCTGGCTGGCTCAGTAGCGTGTCCACGCTTCACCCCACCCAAACGGACCGGCCGCCGATGTCCCGCGGCGGGTCGGCGAAGACGTCGCAATCCGTTGCTGTCGCTCTGCGCCGCGCGCATTTCCGCGATCGACTGCGCGCCCTGGCGTTAGCTTCGCCTCTGCTCGTTCTTCTGCTCTTGAGCTTCGGGATTCCGATCGTCATCCTGCTGTCGCGTGCGGTCTACGACCCGGCGATTTCCAATGCGCTGCCACGCACAGCGGTAGCGCTGGAAAGCTGGACAGGCGAAACCGTTCCCGACGACGCCACTTTCGAGGCTCTGGCGGCCGATATCAAGGAAAACAAGATCAACGGCAAACTGCCCGAATTGGCCAAGAGCCTGAACGCGCGGCTGCCTGGTGCGCGCAGCCAGATCCTGAAAACAGCGCGCGCTCTCGAAAAGCCTGACACAACGCCTGTTGCCGTCATCAAGGAGGTGCCACTCTGGACCGCGCCGGGCACCTGGGCGATCATCGAGACCGGCACCCATTCGCTGACCTCCGTCCATCTCATGAGCGCGCTTGATCTGCGCTGGAATGCCGACGGCGGCATCGAGCGAGTGCCTCCGGAACAGGCAATTTTCCTGAGGGTTTTCGCGCGGACTTTCATGGTTGCCGCCACCGTGACGATCGCCACGCTCATATTGGGGTTCCCGCTCGCCTACCTGATCGCCAGCCTGCCGAAAGGCCTTTCCGCGATCCTCATCGTCGCCGTCCTGCTGCCATTCTGGACGTCGATCCTCGTGCGCACCGCCGCCTGGACGGTGCTTTTGCAGAAGTTCGGGCTAGTCAACGATGTGCTGCTTTGGCTCGGTGTAGCGGAAACGCGGCTCGACCTGATGTACAGCCGTGTCGGCCTAATCATCGCGATGACACATATCCAGCTGCCGTTCACCCTGCTGCCGATCTACAGCGTCATGCGTACCATCCAGCCGTCGCAGATGAAGGCCGCTTACTCTCTCGGCGGAAGGCCTTTCACCTCGTTCCGCCGCGTCTATCTGCCGCAGGTCGTGCCGGGCATCATGGCCGGATGCCTGCTCACCTTCATCCTCTGCCTCGGCTACTACATCACGCCGGCACTAATCGGCGGTGCAAGCGACCAGTTGATCAGCAATTTCATCGCCAACTACGTCAACGTTGAACTGAACTGGGAGATGGCGGCGGCACTCAGCTTCATCCTCCTCGTTTTCACCTTGTGCCTCTACGCGATCTTTGCCCGAGTGCTCGGCCTCGACCGCCTGAAACCGGTGTGACCATGTTGTTATCCCCCTATCCAACCATTGGTGAGAGAGTCCGCGTCGGGCTGCTCTGGCTCTGGGGCGGGCTGGTAGTCGCTTTCCTGATGGTGCCGATTCTTATTCCGGTACCGCTCTCCTTCAATAGCGGCGCGTTCTTCGTGTTTCCGCTGGAGGGGTTTTCAACCCGCTGGTACGAGGTCGTTCTGGGAACCGAGCGCTGGCAGTCGGCGATCGGCAACAGCCTGATTATCGCCTTCGGCACCACGGCGCTTGCGACGACGCTCGGCACGCTGACGGCGATCGCCTTGTCCAGCGACAAGTTTCCCGCGCGCCGGATCGTCATGCCACTGGTAATTTCGCCGCTTATCGTGCCGGTCGTCATCACCGCCGTCGGTTCCTACCTCTTCTATGCGCGGGTCGGTCTGGCGAGCACCTACGCCGGCATCATTCTCGCTCATACAGCTTTGGCCTGTCCCTTCGTCGTCGTGACGGTTGGCGCGAGTCTGACGGGGTTCGACCGCAATCTGATGCGCGCCGCATCAATCGCCGGCGCAAAACCGGTTACCGCGTTTTTCCGGGTGATGCTGCCGCTGATCCTGCCCGGCGTTCTGTCAGGCGCAGCCTTCGCCTTCGTCACGTCCTTCGATGAAGTCGTGGTTGCCCAGTTCCTCGCCAGCGCCAACCAGCGCACCATGCCGCTCGAAATGTTCATCGGCCTGCGCGAGCGGCTGAGCCCGGCGATCACCGCCGCCGCGACGTTGATGATGCTCTTGTCGATCGTCCTGCTCGTCGTAGCCAATCTCCTTGCACGCCGCGGGCAACGCCGCCCCAGTATTTCGGCCTAAATCGGCCGCAGGAAAGCCGCGACTAAGCACGCGCGATTGCGGCTGAGCGGCGAGGTCATCACGCAAGAGGTGATTAAGCTACCTGTGACATTGGTGCCGCATCAAAGCGCATAGCCATTTCCGGAGAGTCGCTCAGCCCTATTTATCGTATTTGTCAGACAATATATTGACGAGACGCGAGCTTCGACATAGATTTCGCCACCGCGGATGGAGGGCGTTGAAGCCGATGCAGCTAGATCGGCCGGAGGCCGTTCGAAATGAGCTGTCGATCAACTGGTCAGGATCGACCTGACCGATAGCAAACGTCGGATCGATGCCCGCCTGAGGAGTGGACGCAAGAAATCGCCGACCTGAAGCCAGCAAGGTGGACCAAGTGGTGGAACCGCTATCCGAGACCCTCACCGTGCATTCGGCCGGAGCGGTCATCCCAAAGATCGGGCTCGGCACCTGGCAATTGCGCGGCGCGCAATGCACCGAAATCGTCGCGACTGCACTTGCCGCTGGCTACATTCATATAGACACTGCGCAGGGCTACGCGAACGAGGAGTTCGTGGGCGAAGGCCTCGTGGCCTCTGGCGTTCCAAGGGACCGGGTTTTCATCACCACAAAGGTTCGCCCCGACCGCCTGGCTGATGGCGATCTCCAGCGCTCCGTGGACGAGAGCCTGGCGAAGCTCCGAATCTCGGAGATTGATCTCCTCCTGCTTCATTGGCCGAATCCGGACATTCCCCTTGAGGGAACGATCCGTGCGCTTAACGCAGTGAAACGCGACAGGCGGGTGCGCCATATCGGTCTTTCCAACTTTACCAGCGGCATGCTCGATAGAGCCTGGAGCCTCACCGTTGAGCCCTTTGCGGCCGAGCAGATCGAGTACCATCCCTATCTCGACCAGACGAAGATGCTTGCGGCGCTGCGCCGGCAGGGCATGGCAATCATCGCCTACTGCCCGATCGCGCTCGGCAAGATCGCCGGCGACCCGGTTATCGAGAGTATCGCCGGAGCACACGGCCGCAGCGCCGCGCAAGTAGCGTTGCGCTGGCTTGTCCAGCAGCCCGACGTCGTTGCCATCCCCAAGACGGCCCGCGTCGAACGTCTGGCGGAAAACATCGGCGTTTTCGACTTCGCGCTCACCGACGCCGAGATGGCGCGAATGAGCGTGATGACAAGGCCCGGCTCGCGAAACATCAACGAGCCGCAATGGGTCCCCGAATGGGACTAACACCAACGACAGGGGGAAGCGATGACGATTACCAGACGACATACCCTCCAGCTAGGCGGAGCCGCTGCCGCCGGCGCATGCCTTCCGCTGCCTTTCATCTCTCGAGCGCTCGGCGCATCCGGTAAGATCGTGGCCGGCATGGAGGCGGGTTCGCCTTATGACACCTTCTATCGGAAGCACGCGGCCGCTTTCACCTCTGCGTCCGGGGTCGAGGTGGAGTTCATCTCCATTCCTCACGACAATATCCGCCAGCAGTTCGTGCTCGATGCGCTCTCGGGCGCCGGCGGCTTCGACGTCTACATCGCCGACCAGGTGTGGCTGCCCGAGTTTTATCAGAAGGGCTTCATCAAGGATCTTTCGGCGCATGTGACTGATGCGGATCGCAGCGATTTCAGCAAGACCGCGATCGAGACGGTGAGTTACCAGGGCGCGCTCGTCGCCTTGCCGATCATGGTCCACAACTGCGCGATGTATTACCGCACGGATCTTTTCGAGAAGGCTGGTCTCTCGGCGCCTCCGGCGAGTTGGGACGAATACCGGGCCTTCGCGAAGAAGACCACCGACACATCCGCCGGCGTCTGGGGCACGCTGATCGCCAGCAAGCAAGGTATCGAGGCCTCGACGCGCCTACACTCCTTCTACCAGCAGGCGGGGGGCGACCTGCTCGGCGCCGACGGCAAGCCGACGATCAATTCCGAAGCTGGCCGCGCGGCGCTCGAATTCATGACGAAGATGGTGTTCGAGGACAAGGTTGCGCCTGAAGGTGTGCTGGAACTCTCTGACATGCAGGGCATGTGGCTCGAGGGCAAGCTCGCCATGGCGCCAGTCTGGCCATATCTCTATTCGCTCAGCAAGGATCCGCTCGGCGGCAAGTTCGCCATCGCCACCGCGCCTGGCCTCGTGAACCCCGGCGGCACCGTTTATTCGTGGGGATTTGCCGCCGCCAGCGGCGCGAAGAACCCGGATGGCGCGGTTGAGTTCATCAAATGGGCGACCAGCACCGACATGCTCTATGCCTTTGGCAAGGAATGGCTGAACCCGGTGCCGCGCGCCTCGTCAATCGATCTCATCGGCAAGGATGCAAGCATCAGCGACGGCGACAAGGCGGCTATCGCCGCCTTCGCAAAGTCCGCTGCAGCGGGCAAGAGCATGACGATGGTGCCGCAATATTCACAGTTCCTCGACATTCTCGGCATCATGAACTCCGGCGTGATGAGCAGGGCGATGACCGTCGAGCAGGCTCTCGTCGAGGGACAGTCGCGGGCCGAGGCCGCAATGGTAACGCCGTAGGCAGGCGCCGTTGCCCGTGACCGACGGTGAGGCTCCGGCGATCACGGCCGGCCCCTGTTCCGTTGACCGGTCCGACCGGCGCAGGTTCCTCGCGGGACTTGCGCTGACGGCGCCCGCGCTGATCGCATTGGCCGCCACCATGGTCTACCCAGTCGCCTGGACAATCTGGCTTAGCTTCAACGGACCGAATACCGCGCTCACCGGCGCGCCCGACTTCAAAGGGCTCGACAACTACGTTCGGATTGCCGGCTCGACCGAGTTTCGAGCAGCGCTCTGGCAAACCCTGCAGATCGTGTTCGCAAGCTTCGTGCTCGAGGCTATTCTTGGCCTCGCCGTCGCGCTCGCGCTCCATCGCGGCCTTCGCGGCAGCAAGGTCTTTAGCGCGATCATCGCTCTGCCGCTGATGGTGGCACCCGTGGTGGGCGCACTCGCTTGGCGTTTCATCTTCGTCGATGGCTATGGGATGATCAACTCGATCGCCAGCTATTTCGGCGCAAGCGGCCCCTTATGGTTCGCCGACGTCTGGCTGGCGCGCATATCGATCGTGATCGCCAATCTCTGGATGGCGTTACCCTTCGATATCCTCGTGCTGCTCGCTGGCCTCTCCAGCCTGCCCGCCGATCCGCTCGAAGCGGCCCGTGTCGATGGCGCGACCCCGTGGCAGTTGCTCGTCCACATCATCCTGCCGCTCATGAAGCCGGTGATCGCGGTCATCCTCGTGGTGCGGTTGGCTGACGCGTTCCGCATCTTCGATGTTGTCTATGTGCTCACCGGCAGCGGACCCGCGAATGCCACCGACGTGCTCTCCACCTACATCTACCGGCAGATGTTCACCGCGCTCGATTTCCCGGGCGGCGCCGCCGCAGCCATTCTCCTGGTGCTCATTACCGCGGCCTTCTCGCTGCTCGCCGTTTTGGCGCTAAGGGACCGGCGTTTGGAGGGCTGATGAACTCCGGCAACCTCTCCCGACAGCTCGCCGATGCGGGAACCTATGTATTCCTTGTCGTCGTCTCGCTGCTCGTTCTCGTGCCGATTTACTGGATCGTCACTACCTCGTTCAAGCCGACGAGCGAGATCCTGGTCACGCCGACCAGCCTTCTCCCGGGTAGCCCGACGCTCGACCACTATCGGGTCGCGCTCGCCGGCGACTTCCGGAGCTATCTGGTCAACAGCCTGATCGCGGCAGGCGGAGCAACCGCAGTCGGCTTACTGCTGTCAGTGCCGGCGGCCTGGGGGTTCGCGAAGTTCGCCTATCCGGGTTCGGGCGCACTTTTATCCTTCACGGTCGTCACCCGAATCTTCCCGCCGATCGCGCTCGCCTTGCCTTTCTTCCTCCAGTTCCGCGCATTCGACCTGATCGACAATCCTTTCGGGCTGATCGTCGGTTACCTGCCAATCGTGCTTCCGCTGATGATTTGGATCCTCACTGGTTTCTTTCGCGACTTTCCCAATGAGCTTGTCGAGGCCGCCCGCATCGACGGTCTTGGTACGCTGGGCATTCTCGCGCGCATCGTCATTCCGCTGTCGCTGCCGGGCCTCGGCGTAGCGGCGCTGTTCGGCTTCCTCGTCGCCTGGAACGAGTTCGTCATCGCGCTCACCATCACACGCACGCCGGCCGCGCAGACCATGCCCGTCGGCATATCCACCCTCATCACCCAGTTCCAGACGTTATGGGGAGAGATGATGGCGGTCGCCGCGATCTATCTTCTGCCAGTGCTGGCCGTGACGGTAGCCAGTCAGCGAGGCCTGGTGCGCGGCCTGATGGTTGGCTCGATGAAAGGATGACGCCGTCCGGCATGCGTCGACGCACGTGTAATGCCAGCCAGCGGCAGACGACTAGTCATGGATGACAACGACAACGCACATCAGCGTGGCGTTGGCCGCGCCGACGAACCATCTTATCGGCCTGATTGCCAATCTCAAAATTGCCTCGCACTTTCGGCTTGTCTTTGCTGCGGCAACGCACGACCAAGGCGCGCCGTCCTTCGATGAGTTCAGCGTTTCGTCGAGCTCACCATCAGATGGTCGATCGCTGGGTTGCTCTGTGCTGTCAAGAGCAGTCGTGTCGTGGGTTCTTCGGCGAAGCGCCGACGGACCGGTTCGCGAGCAAGATGGGTCTTCCCTACGCCTGGAGGTTCATGAACCATGTAGATCGTGGTGGAGACCGCCTCGCGAAGCGTATCTTGCTTGGGTCCGTCCAGGTCACGAAACGCGTCATCCTCCAACCGAAGTTCCGCTTCTTCCACTTGGCAACAGTCTTCTAGTTGATGCCGTAGCGCTTCGAAAGCGCCCTCAAGCTCTCTTCACTATTTTGTATTGCTCGACGGATTGCCTCGGTCGTCGTGGCGCTGTCGTGTAGAACCTAGCCTACAGTCCTTCCTTCCAGTCTGCGGAAAAGATTGCACCACTAACGCCGGGATGAAACATACTAGGCTGGAGCGAGGGTCAGAAGGAGCAAGCCTTTAAGCAATTGATCATCGCCGGATTTGACATCGTTGCTCTTGCGGGATGCGGTACAAGTGGGACCGCGCCATCGGTAGTAGCGGGAGTGCAGGCGGATGCCCTGCCGATGTCCCTCAAGCGGATCGGTTAGCCGGCGAGCTGTGACGCTGCGTCCAACAGCTCCTGCGGACTTGGCCTTGTCAACATCCGCACACCGTTGTCCGAAACCTCAGTGAATGACCAGCGGATGATGCCGTCGCGGTCAATCAGGAACTGGCCGAACAGCTGACCGCTACCCTCCCGAGCCATCTGCTCGTCGAGGTCGGTGATATTGTAGCCGTCCCAGGTGTTCAGAACCGTGGTTGTGACAAAGCCGACCTTGCGCTGCCAACCGCTGAGGACCCCGGCTATGTCGAGGTTGGGCAGGCCAAAGGCCCGGTGCGAGGCCCGCTCAGGGTCGGACGCGGCCAGCAGGTCCGGCATCGGGTGGTACCGGAAATAAAGGCGCGCCCGATCGATCGGCGTGTTGACCACGGCGATGGATTCCACGCCTTTCTCGCGAAGCCTTCTATCTGTCTGCGCCTGCATCGCCAGATGGCGACGGCAGAACGGACAGTGCAGACCCCTGAACAGGCCGATCAACAGCGGCTTCTTGCCGCGAAAATCGTCAATGGCGATCTGACCTTCGCTGGTGACCTCATTAAGGACCACGTTCGGCGCGCGATCGCCGGGCCGCAGCAAATCGCCAGGAAGACGCTGCGATGTCTCGCCCATCCGTCCCATGCTGCTCATGATTGCCTCCAGTGAGCTTTGGCTGGCTCCAACATGTTTACCAATGAGGGCGACGGCCCGGCACCGGCGTTGCGAGGCACGATGTCCGCGCGCCAACCTGCGACCATCGCGTAGCTTGTAACTAAGTTCGGTCCAGAGCTAGCCTGTTACGTTCAACAGATCGCGACTGGCCTTTTGAAAAGAGAAGCGAGGCCGTGAGGCGGAATAACGCGGTTCAGCCCGGCAGGCCTGTCCCAGTCGCCAAAGCGGATAACAGCCCGCAAGGGCTTAGCGATGGTCGCTCCGCCGGGTGCCGGCGCTGTCGAGTGCAATCTGGCAACGGTGGGGCATCATCGGTTCGTGAACGCTAGCCGGACCCCGCCGGCCCCTCTAGGCTTTGACGCGCCCTACGGTCTATCGAAGAGAATCAGTTAGCAAGCTCGCGAAAACCCTCCGACGCTCATCCTCGGCAATGGCGGCTCCTGATCCGAGGACGGAACAAACTGCAGTTCGAGTTAGAGGCTTCTGCGGCCAGGTTTGCTAACGCAAAGATACCGCCTGCGCGTTGCGAGTTGGAGATGCGGCCCCAGCTGTGTTGGGTAAGGTGGTATCGGGGGCACAGTCGGGCCGCGCCTGTTAGTATACTCCCTGGCTACACAGGGACTGGCACTTCCGCGAAGGACGTATCAAGGCCGGATTGCCAGCGTGAGTTGAGGGGCACCGAGGGAGCGACTGCCGCTCACGCACTCAGCAGCTGATATTGCGTATCGGGGTACCAGGGGGTGCCCCAACGAAAATTTGGCTTACCGCAAAAGAAGACATGGGAGTTAACTTATTGAAATCTTTATATAAACTTG
>CAWIWT010000043.1:0-85832 GCA_963839725.1 uncultured Alphaproteobacteria bacterium
TTCATGCTTCTCGAATGGTCCGACACATGTGGAGTAAGGCAAAATGTCGTCCGCCGGTTATGTAGACGATTACTACGGCAACCGCCAGCCAGCCTGCGGCAGCCCAGCCTGCTGCTGACCTCTCCGACTTTTCGCGCCGCGGTGCACTGCGCCGAAGCCGGCATAGCCGTGTATCCAAAGGATGCTTCCCAAGGCCGATCCGCTTGGGGGAGCGGTCGAAGGCTTGGCTTGCGAGCGAAATCGCGGAGTGGCAACGCGAGCGCATTGCCGCACGAGGAAGCGGAACCGGAGACCAGGGGCACGGAGCGGCGAAAAGCCGACCGTGAGGTCTTCGGATGAACCCATCGCCCGCCGCAAACGACAATCTAATCGACCGGACGCTCGAAGTCTGGAAGCCGCGCCTCGGGCCTGATCTGAGCCGCGAGGACGCCCGGCAAATCGCCGAGAACGTCACTGGCTTCTTCGCCGTCCTCGCCGAATGGTCCCGCGCCGAGACGCCCGTTCCGGCGAACGACACCGGTAAGCCCACCGCCTCCCCTAACGAGGAGGCGCGCTAGTCATGAGCCCGGAAATCACGCTGATAACGAAGCGCGACGCCAACCCACTCATGTCGAAGCGCATCTTCCTGACCGAGCAGGGCGAGGTCCGCAGTGACGGGTCTCAATGCTTGATGGTTCAGGGTACCGCCACGCGGGCCACGGCTGAAACAGCCAGCGACCTTGCCGAGCACATCGTGTCCTGCGGTTCCGACCAAGCCATCGCCCTTGGCGCGTTGAAAACAGGCGTTCCGGATTTGGTGACGATCACCACCGAGAGGAGGTTGAAGGACAGTCCGGGCGCCATATCTCGCTCCCGGCAGTTCATCGACTATCGCCAGGAAACACCCGCCTGGGCGCTGATCGACTTCGACACCAAGGGCATGCCGGCAAACGTCGCGGCGGCCATAGAAGCCGCGGGGGGCGTATGGAGCGCGCTCCTGAGCGTCGCGCCAGGACTGCAAAGGGCAGCGCGCGTATCGCGGGCCAGCACGAGCGCCGGCCTGTTCCGCACCGACACGGGGGAGCAGTTCGCGGGTAGCTGGCGGCGCCCACCACTACGTGCTGGTCAAGGACGGGGGCGATATTGAGCGCTTCCTCCGCGATCTGCATGATCGGTGTTGGCTCCACGGGTTAGGCTGGCACCTGATCGGCGGCGCCGGACAGTTGCTCGACCGCTCAGCTGGTCGATCGCATGGTCGCCTATGGGGAGCGGCTGTGTTTCGAAGGCGCGCCGATGATTGAGCCGCCGCTGGCGCAGGACCCGGCCAAGCGTATTCCCGAAGCATTCGAGGGCGAGGCAATCGACACCGGGCTGGTTGTGCCCCGGCTTTCGGGATACGAGCGGCACCGCCTCGATGAAGCCAAGGCCGTCAGCGCCGAGCGGCTTGGCAAGGCCGCCGCTGAAATCCGGACGCGGCACGACCGGGCGCTGGCCGAGAGGATATCGGCGAAGTCTGGCATGCCGCTCGTCTCGGCGTTGCGGCTGGTCTCAGCGCGGCATCGAGGTGTGCTCCTGCCGTACCTGGAACTGGACTTCGATCACCTGGGCATGGTGTCGGTCGCCGACGTGCTGGCGAACCCGGATCAATTCGTCGGCGAGACCCTCGCCGATCCGCTGGAAGGCGCGGAATACGGACGGTGCAAGGCCAAGGTCATGCAGGCCGACGACGGCGGATTGTTCATTCACAGCTTCGCCCATGGCCGGGCGTTCTATCTGCTGCGGCATGACGCGCGGTCGGCCAAAGCCGCGATAGCGCAAGCGCCGGCCGGCGGCATCGTGGACTACGCCATGGCGATTCTGGCCGCGAGTGAAATGGAGGCCGACGAGCTTGCCGACTTCGCTGCCACCGTCGCCAAGGCCGCGAACATTGGTGTCCGGGCCGTGTTGGCACGGATGGCCAAACAACGCCGGGAGCGGGAACAGGCAGAGCGGAAAGCGGCCATGGCGCCAGGGGCGGACGGCAGAATTGTTCGGCCGCGTCCGGAACCGGACGGCGAATTGACGCCGATTGTGACATTCCTGGACCAGCTTCTCGCTGCGGATCGGCGAGAGGAGCCGCCCATGCGCGACGCATCGGGCAACCTGGTCGAGGTGCGGGTTCGAGAGCCCTGGGCTCTCCACCTTCTGACTGCGGATGGCACCAATGACACCGCCGACGATATCGAAGCGATGAAGGCGCCCGCCGAACCGGGTCTGGTGCGGCTCACGCCGATCGGTGTCGAGATGCTCGTCGAACGGTATGTCCGCTGGACCGTGGTTAAGGAGAACAAGCAGTTACTTCGGCGCCCTGCCCAGACCGTACATCGATGCTTTGATGCAGCTTTCGCCGAGTGCCATTCCCGAGGTGCGGGCGATCAACACGACACCGCTGATCTCAATGTCGGGGAACGTCATCGATGGTGTTGGCCTGGATCGCAACACCGGGCTGGTCCATCGGATCGATCCGCTGCTGCGCGCTTGCCTGCCGGCCGAGACACCGACCGAGCAGGCGGTCCGGGAGGCGGTGACTTTTCTCTTTGATGAGTGGCTGATCGATGTCGCGCTGGATCGGGTCGGCAAGGCCATCGCGATCATGATGGCGATGACACTGATCGAGAGGGCGTTGCTTCCGGAGCGGCCGGCATTTTTCGTGACCGCAGGGCAGCGTGGGGGCGGCAAGACGACGCTGGTCATCATGATCACGCTGGCAGCGCTGGGTCGTCGGGCAGCCGCCGCCGGTTGGTCCGAAAACGCGGAGGAGCGCAGGAAGGCGCTGTTCTCCTATCTGCGCCAAGGCGTGGCGTGCCTCGCTTGGGACAATATCGCCCGAGGCTCGGCAATCAGTTGTCCGCACATCGAGGCGGCGCTCACAGCAGCCGAAACGTCGGATCGCGTGCTGGGCGTTTCCCGCGTCGAAACAGTGCCGTCGACCACCGTGCAGATCTTTACCGGCAATTCGATTACGCCACGCGGCGACATGGCGAGCCGGTCGCTGATGCTGGCGCTGAACGTCGACCGCCCGGACCCGGAGAACCGCACCTTCGAGCATCCCGATCCGTTGGCCTGGACGCAGGCCAACCGGCCCAAGATCGTCCGCGCCCTCTATACAATATTGATAGCCGGGGCTGTGAACCGCCCCCAGCATCAGGAGGCGAAGACCCGGTTCAAGACTTGGTGGACCCTGGTGGGATGGCCGATGGAATATGCTGCCGGTTTGGTCGGGACCAGTGTGAACTGCACCGAATTGATGCGCGCAGGGGAGGTCGGGGACGAAGAGGCGTCGGCCGCATCGGCGGCACTGAGTATCCTTCGAGAAATCTGGGGAGACAGCAGATTTAGCTGCGAAGGACGTGGTTGAGGCCATGACGATCAAGCAACGAAGCTCGTGGTCATCGCCAACGAGCGCCGATGAAGTCGAAAACGCACGGGCCGAAGCCATCGCCGGCGCCTTGGGTGAACTGATCGGAAAGCGGTTGGATCGGCCCACGGCGCATAGCATCGGCAAGCTGTTTCAGAAGCGCCTGGTCGGCCGGCCCGCATGGATCGGAGACGGCCAGATGGTCGCCACGCTGCGCAAGTTCGAAGGGCATAGCCAGAATACTTATCGCATCGAGATAACGACCCCTGGGCAAAGCTCGGTTTCCGCAGACATTTCCGCCCCGGCCGATCCAGCCCATGACATTCCCCACAATCCCCACATTCCCCGAGATGGGGGCGCTGGAGCGGGGAATGTGGGGAAAGAAGGGAATGATTCAGCCACCGCTGGGATCCCTTTCGTGATCACCCAAGACATGCGCCGCCGTTTGAACGCACCTCGGCTATGACAGCGAAGCCATCCGCGCCATGACGCCAGAAGATGCTTGGCGGCTGCTTGGAGGTGCCGACAAGCCGGACGCCCCGTCGAGAAATGGTCCCGCGGACGGTGCGGAGGCAAACCGTCCCGCCAAATCTGCCCCGGAAGAAGCGCCGGCAGGGTGGAGTGCGCGGCTATGAGCGCGGTCGACGCTCTGAGGGCGGCCAAGGACGCCGGTGTCAGCGTCACGCTGGACGGCGGCGATCTGGTGTTGCACGCGTCCGCGGAGCCGCCGCACACTGTGCTCAGCGGGCTATCACGCCACAAGGCGGCCATTGTTGCACTCCTGCGGGGGAACGATTTATGGACCGCGCCAGCAGGCGAGCCGCGGCCGATCCCAATAAAAGAACTGATCGCCGCGGCTGTGGTCAACGGCACCACATTCTCTCTTTCTGGCGCCCATGTAAGGCTAGGTGGCACGCCCCCGCCGCCAAACATCCAGCGTGAACTGCGTGCGCGCCGCAAGGAAGTGTGGGACCACCTCGGCGGTGCGGCGCTTGACCAGCCTGCGTTAGAACTGATGGCTCACCTCGGCGTGGAAGCTGTTTTGGTGACCAACCCCGCGGAGGCTCTCGCTGCTCTTGGCAACGGCCCGCTCGGCGTCGACATCGAGACGGCCCACCGGCTGCCGCGGCCACCAGCTCGATTTACACGGCGCGGCGATCTCTCCGCTACCCAGCCCAAGTCCGATGATGAAGCAGGCCTAGACCCCCATCACGCCGAAATTGCTACGCTGCAACTGTACGCCGGCGGCCAGCAAAGCTTTGTATTTCGAGGGGCGGCCATCACTTCGGAAGTGCGTCGGCGCGTCCTTCAGGGCAATTGCATTGTCCACAACGCTGCATTCGAACTCGCCTTTTTTAGGCACCACTGGGGCGCCTTCCCTGTTCAATTCGAATGCACGATGCAGGCAGCGGGCCTGCTACTCGGGGTGCACCGCAGGGGCTTGGCGGACACCGCCTACGCCTGCATGGGCGTTAAGGTGCCCAAGGAGCTCCAGCGGTCCGATTGGGGTGCGGAGGAACTCTCGGCTGGCCAGATAGCATACGCTGCTGCCGACGCCGTCCTCGCCTACCGTCTTTGGCCGCGACTTAGCGAGGGTCTAAGGACAAAACAGCGATATCGCGCCTACGAACTCCAGCGGAACGTTATTCCGGCGGTCGTAGACATGCAGCTCCGCGGTATGGGCATGGACTTTGACGAACACGCTCGCCAGGTTGAGGAATGGGACCGAGAACTGTCACAAGCGCGGCAGACTTTTGCCAACGAGACTCAATCGGCGCCTCCGTCAAAGCCTGACGACATCCGCAAGTGGTTGGAGACTGTGCTCGATGAGGAGGAGCGGCGCGCGTGGCCAACTACGAAGACCGGCAAGCTCTCCACCGCACGCAGCGATCTAGACCACCTGGCTGACAAGCCAGGTGCGCGTCCTCTGCTCAACATTCTGGCTAAGGAGAAGCTCAGATCGACCTTCGGCGCCAAACTCCGCAAGACGGTCAACTCCGTCACAGGCCGCTTACACACACAGTATAATATTGCAGGTGCGAAGAGTGGCCGGTTCACGTCATCACGTCCTAACCTGCAGCAGTTGCCTGACGAAGCGAGCACCGGAGTTCAAGAAATGTATCGTCGCACGCCCCGGCTATCTGCTGATCGCTTGCGACTGGTCAGCCGTGGAACTCCGAGCGGCCGCATGGGTAGCGGGAGACGCAGCACTTGCAGATGAGCTCAACTCCGGCCGCGATTTTCACCGGCAAACCGCTGCCGCAATGGCGAGCGTACCGATCGAACAGGTGACCGACGATCAGCGCCAGGCGGCAAAGGCAGTCGCATTCGGTTCAATCTATGGGATGGGAGCCTAAAGGTCTTGTTCATGCCTTGTGGAGCGGATACCAGGTCGAAATCAGCGAAGACGAGGCCCGCCAAAAGCTTGATCGCTTCTTTGCCAAATATCGGAAACTCAGGCTGTGGTGCCGCAGCCACGCCGAAAAGTGCAGACGCGAGGGCCTGGTCCGCATCGGGTGTGGGCGCGTTGTTGAAGAACGTTGGGAGCCGGGTGGTCTAAGCTACCCGCAGATGTGTAACCTCCCGATTCAGGGTATTTGCGCCGACGCTCTGATGCGCGCGATCATCCTTGTGAACGATCGTCTGGAAGAGGCTGGAATTGGCGGCGGCTTGGTTGCCGCAGTGCACGATGAACTATTGATCGAAGTGCCGGAGGGTGACGCGGAACGAGCTCGCGACATCCTTGAGCGGAGCATGGTGGACGCTTTCGTAGATACCTTTCCTGGGGCCCAGACCAACGGCCTCGCAGTCGCGAAGATCGGCCGAACTTGGGCCGACGTGAAATAGAGCTTTTCGTGGAATGCGCCGGCGGGCATTGTCACGGGAACGGGCTGGCACCCCAACTGCTGTGCCGGTATGACGAACCACGCCGACTTTCAGATCGCGAGCGCTTCCTCCGCTGCCTTGTCTTCTGTCCAGGCAGCGCCTTCGGCCATGAGGCTGGTGCGCTCTTCCTGGGCCAATGCCGCAGCGACGAGCGCTGACGCGCGATCGTGCGATGTCTGCTCGTTGAAGTCGCGATGGAATTCCTTGCTCGCCTGGTACCAAGCGTCAAGGTAGCCGAGCAAGCGCGCGGCGCGCTCGAACTGCCCGCGCTCGGCCGCAATCAGCGCCATGTGGTGCGTCGTCCAGGCGACGTAGTTCGACCGGCCGCCGACGGAACGCTCGTCGCGCAAGCTCTCCTTTGCGGCCTGTTCTGCCTCATCGACTTCACCGAGCGCCAACAGGTAGCCCGCGAGATTCGAGCGGGTGAGCATTACTGCCGGCCGATCCTTGTTGTTCGTGCCAATTTCGACAGCTTCGCGGGCAATCTCCACCGCTTGTTCGGCATGGCCGGCGCCATACTCGCGCTCGGCGAGATTGTTGAGGGCGTGGAGCAATCCGGATCGGTCGCCGAGCGCCCGATGCATCGTCGCCGCCTCGCGCAGCAGCTGTGTCCCCACCACAGAATCGCCTGCGTACCCCGTGCACACACCTGTCAAGTCGAGGCACTCCCCGAGGTATTTGCTAGGCCCGAGCGGCTCCAGGAGCGCACGCGCCTCGCGCAGCAAGGCTTCTCCCTCGGCCGTGTCGCCGGGCCGCACAAGCGCTGCGCCGGCGCGCATGAGCGCGACCCCCAAAGCCTGCGGGTCTGAGAGGCCGCGGTAGAGGTCGGCCGCTTGGAGCGCGGCGGCGGCAGCTACAGGATGGGAGAGGCTGTCGATGTAGAAATTCTTGGCCAACCAGAGCCGTGCTGCAGTGGCCAGCGGGGTCTGTTCATCGATTTGCGCGAGCGCCGTATCGACCCATCTGATGAGCTCGGGGAAGAGCCACAGCTCCCAGAGCAGCCGCATCGAGCATCCGACCAGGTCGAGGCCGAGCGCCACATCTCCATCCGGACCGAACGCCCACTCGACAGTCGTGCGGAGATTGTCCAGTTCGGGCGCATAGATTTGGAGCCAAGCGTCGGTGGGGGCGGTCGGCCAGACTTCCCCGGCCCTGACGTAGAACGCCAGCAAGTGCTCGGCGAGCCGCCGGTGCCAGTCGCCTTCGCCACATTCCACCAGCCTCTCGCCGGCATATTGGCGTGTCGACTCGAGCAGACGGTAACGGGTTTCGCTGCCGCTCGAATCGGCGACGACCAAGGATTTATCGACGAGCGATCCCAGCAGGTCGAAGATCTGCCACGCCTCCAGCGGAGCGCCGGCAGCGACGGCGGTGGCGCCGCCCAGCGTCCAGCCGCCGGCGAAGACCGACAGCCGCCGCAAGAGGGTCTGCTCACTTCCCGACAGAAGGTTGTAGCTCCAGTCGATCAGTGCTTTCAGCGTCTGCTGCCGGGGCAGTGCCGTGCGGCTGCCGCCAGTCAAGATGCGGAACCGGTCGTCGAGGTGCTTCGCTAGCTCCTCCGGCTTCAGCATCTTCAGCCGCGGCGCGGCCAGCTCGATGGCGAGCGCCACGCCGTCGAGCCGTCTACAGATCTCCGCCACCGCCGGCGCATTGTCTTCAGCAACGGCAAAGCCGGCGACGGCCGCACGTGCGCGCTGGGCGAAAAGACGCACCGCGCCATAGCCTAACGCCGCCTCTGCCGTAATGCCTTCCAGCCGATCCGGAAACCCGAGGGACGGCATGCGATAGATGGCCTCACCGGTAATCGCCAGCGGCTCGCGGCTCGAGGCCAGCAGCGACATTTTCGGGCACTTGCGGATGATCGCGTCCGCAAGACTCGCGACTGCCACGACGAGATGTTCGCAATTGTCGAGGATGAGCAGCGCCTGCTTTTCTCTGAGGAGACTGACGACGGTGTCGAGGGGCTTCTGCCGGGCGCCGATCGGAAAGCCGAACAGCGCTGTGATGTTCTCCGCGATGAGCTGCGGGTCCGTCAGTGGCGCCAATTCGACCAACCAAACGCCGTCGTCATACCGATCCAGCACCTCCGCCGCGACTTGCAGCGACGTGCGGGTCTTGCCGATCCCGCCCGAGCCGACGAGCGTGACGAGCCGATTCTTATCCAGGAGCGCCTTGATCTCCGCCATTTCGTTCTCGCGGCCGATGAAGGCGGTGACCTGCTGTGGCAGGTTGTTCAAGATTGCGGCAAGCGAACGCAGGGTCGGGAATTCGCTTGGGAGGTCCGGTGTGACGAGCTGATGGATTTCCTGAGATTCGGCGAGATCCCTTAGCCGATGCGGGCCGAGGCCGACGAGGCTCGACCCGAGTGGCAGCGATCCTCGAGAGAGTTCGGCGGCGACTGCCGAGACGAGCACCTGGCCTCCGTGGCCGGCGGCAAGCAGCCGCGCAACCCTGTTGAGCGGCTGGCCGAAATAGTCGCTGTCGCGCGCCTCGACCGCGCCCACATCTACTGCCATACGCACCTTCAGCCCGCCGATCTCGGCGAAACCGTCCGTCGCGAGTGCGCGCTGCCCGGCTAGCGCCGCAGCAAGCGCGTCTGAGGTGTTCGAAAAGGCCGCGCAAAAGGCGTCACCCACCGTCTTGAAGACCTGTCCGCCCGACTGCGAGATCGTCGCACGGAGGATGCTGTCGTGCCTTGCGAGTGCGATTTGCATGGCCGCCGGCGCTCGTTCCCAGCGATCCGTCGAGCCTTCGATGTCGGTAAAGAGGAATGCCAGTATTCCGCCTCTGACGGGATTGTCCGTGGGAACGGGCGAAATGCCGGCCTCAGGCATTTGCGGAACTAAGCCCCTACCGGTCGATGCTGATGAAGCGCGAGGGGTGGACATCCATGACGTTCTCCTCGCATCCCTCGAGTTTCGGCGAGACGATGCTCTGGTAGCTGAAGAAAAGCAGCGGCATGATGCCGAGATCATCCACCAGCATCTTTTCGGCTTCCGCGAGGACCTTCATGCGCTCTTGCGGATTGCCTCCCGGCCGCCGCGCAGCGGATTGTCAGGGCGGTAGCCCAGCTCGGTCAGTATCCTCGTCGCTTCGTCCTCGCGCTCGATCTGCGGCATGGCGGCGTCGGATGCGCACCTTAGCACATGATAGCGGTCGACGAGGTATTGGTCAGTAGGCCCGTCAAAATGAGTTGGTCCCGTCGCCAACGAACGGCCACTTAGGGTCAAACCCTCCCGTTTCCCGGGCGACCGCGGACGTTGACTAAGCGCTCATAAGCCGACGTTAGGTTAGGCGGCCCGATCGGAAGCGATGCGCCAACAGCGGTCATGAGGCGACGCCCTCAAGGACGTTTAGCAAGACATCGGGCGGGGAATTTGACTATCGGCTCACGCTGATGAAGCGCGAGGGGTGGACGTCCAGCGCGTTCTCTTCCCAGCCTGTGACCCGGGAGGAGACAATGTTGTGGAAGCTGAAGTAGAGCATCGGGATGAAGGCGACGTCGTCGATCATCACCTTCTCGGCCTCAGCCAGGAGCCGCATGCGCTCTTCCGGATTGTCGCCGGCCGCGGCAGCAGCATCCATCAGCCGCTCGAACTCCGCGCTGTCATAATGTGAGTAGTTGTTTCCGCTCGCGCGCCGCCCCAGGCCCAAGAACGTCTCGGGGTCCTTGTAATCGGCGATCCAGCCGCCAAGCCCAAGGTCGAAGTCACCGCCGTTTTCCATCATGCCGTAATGCGTGCCGACGTCCGTGTTGAGAATGGAGGCCCGGACTCCGAGCTGGCGGAGCCCCTCCTGGATCGCCACGGCATTGCCCTGGTTGTTGTCCGACTCGTAGATGCGAAGCTCCAGCTTCAGCGGATTGTCGGGTCCATAGCCGAGCCCGGCGAGGATGGCCGCCGCCTCGTCCTCCCGCGCAAGCTGGTCCAGGCCCGCATAGTCGGCCTCGTAGGGCGTGTAGCCGCCGATGCCGGGCGGCACCATGCTGTAGGCAGGGAACATGCTGCCTCCCCACACTTTTTCGGCAAGGAAGTCGCGGTCGATCGCCATGGAGATGGCGCGGCGGACCGTCGGGTTGCTCCAGGGTTCCTTGTCGAGCTTGATCGCGAAGTAATAGGTGCCGAGATAGGCGCCGACATGCACCTCGTCACCAAATCTCGCGCGGAGGTCCGCGAGCTGCTCGGTCGGCAGGTCGTCGTTGGAATCGAGTTCGCCCGCCTGGAAGCGCTTGATCGCGGTCGAGCTGTCCGTCGTGGGGTAGAAATTCACAGTATCGAGCCTCACACTGTCGGAGTCATGAAACTTCGGGTTCTTGACAATCCTGACGTGGTCGTTCGGCACCCATTCCGCGAGGATGAAGGCGCCGTTTGAGACGAGATTGCCGGGCTTCGTCCATTCCGCGCCGAATTCTTCCACATTGGCCCGATGCACGGGATAGGCCGCCTGATGCTCCAGCATCTCGAGGAAATACGGCGTCGGCGCGTTGAGCGTGATCTCAAGTGTCTTCGGATCGATGGCGCGCGCGCCTATCTCTGTGTGCAACGACAATTGCGGTGGTGGGTCGGCGACGATTAGGATGACCGGGGCTGGGGAGGCTCAAGCGGGGCGCTTTGGCGAGCTTTCTGGGAGGGGCAGCCTTGTCGAGGGCGGTGCGCCTTCGGTAGCTTTCGGTGTTGATCTCCAGAATGGTCGCGTGGTGGACGAGGCGATCGATGGCGGCCACGGTCACGGCTGGATCGGGGAAGACCTTGTCCCACTCGCTGAACGGCTGATTGCAGGTGATGATGAGGCTCTTGCGCTCGTATCGCTCGGCGATGAGTTCGAAGAGCACGGCGGTTTCTGCCTGGTCCTTGCGGACGTAGCCGAGGTCGTCGAGGATGAGACAATCGAACTTGTCGAGCTTGGCAAGGCTAGCCGGGAGGAGGAGATCGCGCCGGGCGGCCTGCAGTTTCTGGACGAGATCGGTGGTTCGAGAGAAGAGCACGCGATAGCCGTGGTCGATGAGGCCGGCGCCGATGGCGGCGGCGACATGGGTCTTGCCGGTGCCGCTCGGAGCAGCGTCATACTGCCCGGCGTCCGGCGTCTGAGGCTCGGATCCTTTATCCCTTTCACCCGCGCGCCGGCGAGACGGTGGTGGTGGTCGGCTCGAAGCGCCACGCCGGCGCTGAGCATCTCATCATCCGGCAACCTGATCGGACCCTGGCGCTGCTACCGGCATGGATGACCGAGCCGGGTCGACTGGCTCAGCCCCTTGTTGGACATCCACGGTTTCCAGTCGAAAAGCTGTCTGACCTGCGCGCGCTTGTCGATGCCTTCATGGCCTCATGCGAGGGGGATTCGCCCCCGTGCAAGGGAGCCGATGATGCGAAGAGCGCAACACAATCAGAGGGATCTATTCGACCAAGCGACACGGGTGAGGGAGCTTCCGCCCGACCTGCGGACGAAGCTGACCCCGCTGGTCCAGGTGTTGCTGACAGAGGCGGCGGCCGCTGGGCCGCGCCAGGCCAAGGCGGACGATCTCGGCGAGGAGGACGGCGATGACCAAGATCACGCCTGAACACCTCGCCCGCGCCGCATTCGTCTATGTTCGTCAGTCAACGAATGATCAGGTTCTCAACAATCACGAGAGTCGGCGTCGCCAATATGGCTTGGTCGAGCGCGCTCGCGCCCTGGGCTGGTCGACCGTGGAGGTGATCGACGACGACCTCGGCCGCTCCGGCTCCGGCATCGCCCGCCCTGGCTTTGAGAAGCTGCTCGCCGCGATCTGCGAGGGGCGCGTCGGCGCCGTCGTCTCGACCGAGGCCTCACGGCTTGCCCGCAACGGGCGCGACTGGCACACACTGCTCGAGTTCTGCGGCCTGGTCGGCACGCTGATCGTCGACGAGGACGGCGTCTACGATGCGCGGCACCCGAACGATCGTTTGCTGCTTGGCATGAAGGGCACGATGAGCGAGATGGAGCTGTCGCTGTTCCGCCAGCGCTCGCTCGAAGCCCTCAAGCAGAAAGCCCGCCGCGGCGAACTCTTCCTCACGGTGGCGATCGGCTACCTGAAGACCTCGCACAATCGCATTGAGAGAGATCCGGATCGTCGCGTCCAAGAGGCAATCGCGTTGGTCTTTGCCAAGTTCGCCGAGATGCAGACCGTTCGGCAAGTCCACCTTTGGATGCGCCAACAGCGCCTGCCGTTGCCGGCGATTGAATACGGCGCAGAGGGGCGCAAGGTGGTCTGGAAACTCCCGGTCTACAACACCCTGCATCATATGCTGACCAACCCGCTCTATGCCGGGGCCTACGCCTTCGGGCGGACCGGGAGCCGGATCATCATCGAGGCCGGCCGCAAACGGATCGTGCGCGGCTTCCGCAAGGATCGCAGCGCATGGGAGGTTTTGATCCGCGACCACCATGAGGGCTACATTGGCTGGGCGGAGTTCGAGAGGAATCAGCGCCTGATCAGCGACAACGCCAACGGCAAGAGCTTCCTGAGCCGCGGTTCAGTCCGGCGCGGTGAGGCGCTGCTGGCTGGCCTGCTGCGCTGCGGGCACTGCGGCCGCAAGCTCCACGTCGCCTATAGCGGCAAGAACGGAAGCGCGGGCCGCTATCACTGTCGTGGCGGTCATCTCAACCACGGCGCCGATTGGTGTATCTCGTTCGGCGGGATGCGGATCGATCGAGCGGTCGGCGCTGAGGTCATCGAACGGCTGCAGCCGCTGGGCATAGAAGCCGCCATCGGTGCTATGGAAGCGCGGCGGACCGAGACCGCCGGGAAGCTGCGCCAACTCGAGCTCGCGCTCGAGCAGGCACGCTACGAGGTCCGCCAGGCGCGTCGTCAGTACGACGCGGTCGACCCCGACAACCGCCTTGTTGCGCCGACGACATCCTGGAACGAGCGCCTTCGCTCGGCCCGAAGATGAGGATATTGGCGCCCGGCTCGATCCAGGCATTGCCAGTGGCCAGCGCGGCGATATGGGCTTTGCGGATCGAGGGGGCGGCGGCGAAGTCGAAGGTCTCGAGCGTCTTGCCTGGCGGCAGGGCGGATTGGGCGAGGTGTCGGGCGATGCGGCGGGTGGCCCGCTCAGCCAGTTCATGCTCGCAGAGGACGGCGAGGAAGCGAGCCGCGCCCCAGCCCTCCTTGTCGGCGCGTGCCCCGAACTCCTGCCAGAGACGTCCGATGGTCGGCATTCTGAGCTCGGTGAGCATCAGCGGCAACTTGGCGGCGTCGGTCATGGCGGGATCTGCGGATGTGGTGCGGCGGCGATAAGGCGGTCATAAGCCTCGAGGTCGGGAGCCGGGATGGTGATGCGAGGCGGCGCCGTCGGCACCGGAGCGATGGCCAGGCGGGCTGCTTCCAGATCGGGGATTTGGCTGGCATCGAGGATGGCCTGGAGGTGAGTCGGCGAGCGCATCCAGGCAGCCGTGGGTCGCCGCCAGATGCAGGAGGCCGACATAGACGCGGCAGGCCTTGCGCGGCTCGAGCTTGTGGTCGAGCGCCTCCCAGGCCCGGCGGAAGACAGCCCTGGGGAAGAGATCCTCGCGGAACACGGAGTGACGGAAGGCCTGCGGCTTCTTGACGAGGGTGCCGATCAGGTGGCGCCAATCGACCTGACGGACGGCCTTGTCGCCGGCGCGGCGATATCGGCGCGGCAGGGTGAGGACCGGCGTGGTGCCGAGGTAGCAGACGAGCCGGTCGTCATAGATGTGGACCTTCAGCCTGGTGCCGATGAGGCGGGAGGGCACGCTGTAGAGGACGCCGCGCGCCATGATCGTGCCGAAGCGGGTGACGCCGACGGTGGCCAGGGAGAAGTCGGTGGTGCGATGCCGCGGTAGAGGCTGCAAGGCCTTGAGCTCGATGGCGACAGCTGCGGCGCGCCGCGCATTCTTGCGAGCGACGGTCTCGGCCAGGAAGGCCTGATAGGCGGCGAGGTCGGCAAAGTCGCCCGACCCGCGCAGCTCCAGGGCTTCCCTGATGGAACGCTTGAGGTGACCATGCGCGGCCTCGACGGCGCCGTTCTCATGCGCCACGCCGGCATTGTTGCGGGTCGGCTCCAGACCATAGTGGCGGCAGAAGGCGGCATAGCCCTTGGCCTCGTCATCGCGGTCGGCGAGGTTGCGATAGGCGGCCGAGAGCCGGTCGGTGCGGTGCTCGCGCGGCACGCCGCCGAGCTGCCAAAGCGCCTCCTGCAAGCCCTCGGTCAGGGCGGTGTAGCTCTCCCCGCCCTGAACGACACGGACATGCTCCCAGCCCGAGAAGGCGAGCCAGAAGTGGTAGAGCATGTGCTTGAACGGCCTGCCGGCAAGCGTCACCAAGAAGCCATCGGGATGGGTGAAGTCGGACAGCGCCTGGCGACCGGGCGGATGCTCTTGCCGGAAGATCAGCTCGCGCTCGGGACCCTCGGTCGCCCGCCAATGGGCGACGTGGCGCTGGAGAGTGCGCAGCAGCCGGTCCGGATAACGGCCGGGATGCAGCCGCTGCAGTTCTTCAAGCAGGGTCGTGGCGCGAATGCCCGGCGCCCGCTCCAGGATCGGCACGATCTCGGCGCGCCACACGTCCTGGAAGGGATCGACCCGGGTCCGGTACCTGTCGGGGGAGCCGCTGGCTCGCCAGTATGCGGCGCCCCTTCTCGATGCGCCGTGCCGTGCTCTCGCTGAAGCCGGCTCGTGCCGACGCGATCGCTTGGCTTGACCCCTCCTTGCGCTCGTCCATGAACCGCCTGACCTGGCGGTCGGTGATGTGCCCTCCCGGCATCCGATCCCCCCGTGCGGGAGGAGGTCGAAATCGGGCAGCTCCCCGACCGGTCATCCTAATCGTCGTCAGGCGCTCACCTTAATCGTCGTCGCGCATCGGGTTTCGCCTCCCCCGAGTTGACCGCTTCGGCATTCTTGATGACATAAAGCATCGAGGCATATTCCGCCCCGGTCTCGGGATTCTCCAGCCGCCCGAGAGCGTAGACGAAGTCCTCGGCTGTCACTGGATCGCCGTTCGACCACACGGCGTCCTCACGGAGCTTGAAGGTGTAGACCGTGCCGTCGTCGGAGACCGTCCAGCTCTCCGCCGCACCGGGGATTAGCTCGCCGCGCGCATCGGGCATCACCAGCCCTTCGAAGAGGTCGCGCAGGATGTGAGCCTCGTTAACCGTCGATGTCTTGTGCGGATCGAGCGATTCCGGCTCCGACATGTTGCCGCGATTGTAGACCATCTCCGCGAATGCGCTGCCGGCAACGAGCAGAGTTAGTGCTAGCGCGATTGCGAGTTTCGCCGCCCTTCGTCGCATGTTCAGCTCCTGTTCCTTGCATATACGTCCGCTTCCACCCGACGAAGAAGCGGCAGGAAGCGCGGATGGTCGCGGATCGGGTCGAGGTCCGTGTCGCGACTGATCCAATCGAGCGTGCCGGGCTTGGCCCGCATGACCCAACGCTCGAGAAGATCGAGGGCCTTTTCCTTCTCCCCGACGAGCACGTAGTCGCACGCGACGTTATAAATCGTCAGCGCGTCGTCCGGCGCGATCGTCAACGCGCGCGTCATCCACTCCAGAGCGCGCTCCCGATCGCCAAGGCGGGCGAGAGCGCCGGCGCCGAGTGTAGCCGCGAGCGGCACATCTGTCATGAGAGGGATCCCTGAGCGGTGGCTGAAATCATTCCCTTCTTTCCCCGAATCCCCCGCTCCAGCACCCCATCTCGCGCCGCGCCTCCCCTTGCATGCCGCTAATCCGTCTGTTAGACACTGAACCACATGGTTCAGTATATCCAGCCCGCCTCGATGCCTCGTTCGCCGCGCTCTCGGACGCCACCCGACGCGGCGTTCTGGAGCAGCTCGGACGTGCAGACGCTTCGATCACGGAGCTTGCCGAGAAGTTCCACATGACCCTCACGGGCATGAAGAAGCACGTCGGCGTGTTGGAGCAGGCGGGGCTCGTCACCACGGAGAAGGTCGGGCGCGTGCGGACCTGCAAGCTCGGCCTACGCCGACTGGAGGAAGAGGCGGCATGGATCGAGAGGTACCGCCAGCTCTGGGACGCACGCTTCGACGAGTTGGACAAGGTTGTCGAGGAATTGAAACGGAAGGAGAAACTCGATGGACGAGAGAAGAGATAGTGAGCCCACCCCCATGAAGAACCACACGACGGTGGAACGGAAGTCAGAGCGTGAGCTGGTCGTTACGCGAACCTTCAACGGCCCGGCGCGCATCGTGTTCGAGGCTTGGACCAAGCCTGAGCTGTTCATGCGGTGGTGGGCACCGAAGTCGATGGGCGTGCCCCTGCTGTCCTGCGAGATGGATGTTCGTACCGGGGGCAAATACCGTCTCGAGTTCGGACAGGATGCCTCAAACTCCTGGGCATTCTTCGGCAAGTACATCGAAGTGATACCGCACTCGCGCCTCGTCTGGACCAATGAAGAAGATGAGGACGGCGCCGTGACCACGGTGACATTCGAGGAAAAGGGTGACAAGACGCTGCTGGTCCTGCACGAACTCTATCCCTCGAAGGAAGCTCTCGACGACGCCATCGCCGGGATGGAGGGTGGGATGCCCGAGCAGTTCGAGCAGCTGGACGAGCTTCTCGTCACCCTGGGCGCGAGCGTGGGAGGGTCATGACGTCGTCGATCTCGCGGTCGGCCGCCTGGCTCTTTACTACGCGGAAGAGAACCCCGACGAGGTCGTCGTCGTCCTCGACGAAAAGACCGAGGCTCTGATCCGCGAGCTCGAAGCCCGGCATGGCCACCTTCGACACGCCATACTACGCTGCAACTTGATGGTGGATCGGCGGGATTTAACGCATACGCCGAAATAATCTGCTGGCACTCAGACATGTCATAGGCACGGTCCGCTCTTGGAGATCGGCGAACGCAGCTTTGACGACCGAGATGCGGCTGCAAAGTTGACATGGCATACGCGCTGCAGCCCGCCCACGCCGGGTCCGGATTCTTGGACGGCGCATCGCACCTGTCGGCACCGACACGGCGCGAGGTGGAACTCGCGCAGGCTCGCGGCTGGGACCAGACTATCCGGCTGGCGTGTCAGACATCCGCGAACGGGGACGTCACGCTGGAACGGATCGTGCTCAGCGAGGCGACAGCGAGCCATCGTCGCTCGAAGTCGCGTAGTCCGAGCACACGCCGCTCGCGCGAAAAGCAAACGCACGCATCGACTACCACTTCGACAGACTCGCATTCAAGAGCCCCATCCTTCCGGCAAATGCGCGCGGGCGTGCTTTTCGTTAACCCGGAGCCCCTCACAGTTCCGTCCAATGATAGAGAAGGCCGATGACCACGATCTCCAGGATAAGCAGAATGGCGCAGATAGCGCCACCTGCTGCGTAGCCTCGCCAAAATTGTAAAATGTCCTCTTCGCGCTCAAGAGCTTCCGCCAACCTGCCGCAGGGGCGAGTGGTGTTGCCGGCTGCGGCAGGCTAAACCACGGCTGCGGAACCGTGCAGCGTGCCGGAAGCCACCTGACACGCTGCAAATTAACCGGGTTGATCGGCGGTTGGTTCCGCATACATGAGCGGCGTAAAAAGTCAGCACCTTAGAAGTATCCCGCGTTTGCAGCCACCCATATGGCGTTTGCCCTCCAGCGTTGTGAACCGCGTTTTTCAATCCCCTCAGCAGGAGCATGACCAATGATCTCATACGTCAAGAAACCCGAACCGCCGATCCGATATTGATTTCTTAGCCAAGCCCTTGCCGACGCCGCCACCCTCTGATCCCCTGCCAAACGGCTCAATGCGATGCTGATTCGCTTTTTCATGGGAATCTAGAGGACTAACAATGACCACTAGAGACAGGCCGGCAATCTTGGAGATGAGGCCGAAAATAACCGTCATAGGGGTGGGTGGCGGTGGCGGAAACGCCGTCAACAACATGATCGCCGAAAAACTGCAAGGCGCCGAGTTTATCGTCGCTAATACGGATGCCCAGGCGCTCGCTATGTCGAACGCGCCACGGCTGATTCAGTTGGGTGCCAGGGTCACGGAAGGCTTAGGCGCCGGGTCACTTCCCCACATCGGCCGTGATGCCGCAGAGGAATGGATCGACGAAATCATGGATCACCTTTCGGGGACTCACATGTGCTTCGTAACTGCAGGTATGGGAGGTGGAACGGGAACTGGAGCTGCCCCCATCATAGCTCAGGCCGCTCGCAACGCGGGAATACTCACAGTGGCTGTCGTTACCAAGCCCTTCGTCTTCGAAGGGAAGCAGAGGATGCAATCCGCCGAGGAAGGCATAGAACGTCTTCGCGAATGTGCGGATACCGTAATCGTCATTCCCAACCAGAACCTGTTCAGAATCGCGGATGCCAGGACGACGTTCGCCGAGGCGTTCGCCATGGCGGATCGTGTCCTCTATTCGGGCGTCGGCTGCATCACCGATCTCATTGTAAAAGAAGGGCTGATCAATCTCGACTTTGCCGACGTGAAGTCGGTGATGCGCGACATGGGACGCGCAATGATGGGAACCGGCGAGGCCATGGGCGTAGGCCGAGCCATTAAGGCGGCGGAAGCTGCCATCGCAAACCCGCTTCTCGACGAATCTTCCATGATTGGAGCCAAGGGAGTGCTTGTGTCGATCTCGGGCGGGATGGACATGACTCTGTTTGAGATCGACGAGGCAGCCACTCGCATTCGTGATGAGGTTGATGACGATGCCGACATTATCGTCGGCGCCATTTTCGATCAGGCGCTTGAAGGCAAATTCAGGGTGTCCGTCGTCGCGACGGGACTGCGACATGCAGTGGCAGCGAGAATCACAGAGGCACACAGGTTGATCTGGTGGGGGGCGACTTCTAAGCTGAGACAAAGGGAAACAATGCAACAGAACAAACTCTATCTCGTCATCGGCGCGCTTGTGGTCGTTGTCATTGGCCTTGGGATCTACGTCCTGCGAGAGGAGACCAAGCCGGAAGGTGTTGAGTTGCGCATCGACAATTCCGGCATATCGCTTGAGCAAAAGTGAGAAACACATCCTGTTCGCTGGCGCCCTGGAACGCTTATCGCTCGTCCGCATTTAGGCCTATCGACGGCAAAACCCGCCAAATTGTCCAAATTATCGTGATCATAATTGGCATTGTTTCGCTGCTGAAATACCTCGCCGTTTTCTAGGCGAGCCGAACCCGCGCAGGACCGCATCGTCTGATCGGCCAAGCGTTGAACTGCATCAACGGGAGCGTCACTCATGAACGTCGCCAATCTCCAACTGGAAGGGCTGATGATGGCGTTGGCGTCGATCAACGGCCTGCTTGTTCAAAAGGGTGTTTTATCGATCGAGGAAATTGACGTAGCGCTGCATAAAGCGGAGTCGTCGATCGCAAGCGACGATCGTGTCAACGAAGACATGTCGCCGGCCAATCGTGATGCGGTTTGTTTTCCGCTGCGCCTGCTGCGTATGGCTAACAAGTCCGACGCCGAAAACGGTACGCCATCCTTCCCGGATCTGGCCAGGATGGTTGGAAGAACAAAAGCGCCATACAACGATCAGAGGTGAGGAAACCAGAAAATGGCCGACGACAAGACCAAGATCGCGGAGGATCGCAAACTGATTGCAGCGGAGGAGCCATATGAAGTGAGCGCCTTCGCCAAGAAATACGGCATCCCCCCAAGCGAAGCCAAAACCATAATCAAGCGCTACGGCCCCGCTCGGAAGAAGCTCGACGCCTATATGGCATCTCGTCAGGCCTGAGGCGCTCGACAATTCAGCACAAACGCGGAAGCAGGTCGCGTGACAGCGATCGATTTGCCTCAAGACACCTCTGACCTTGATGAGAACGCGCTGCTGGACATCGTCCAACGGCAGACGATCCGGTATTTTTGGGAAGGAGCGCATCCTGTTTGCGGGCTCGCACGCGATCGACATCTGACAACTGGCAACTCGGGGAAGAACCATCTGGTTGCGATCGGCGGGTCTGGCTTCGGCATCATGGCGATCGTCGTCGCGGTAGAGCGAGGATGGATCCCACGTTCCGCCGCGTTGAGCCGCCTCGATCAAATGCTCGCCATGCTGGAAACCGCGCCGCGCTACCACGGCATGTTTTCGCATTTCATCGACGGCCGAACCGGTGCGACGATTCCCTTCCGAAGAAAAGACGATGGCGCTGATGTAGTCGAAACAACGTTTCTGTTTCAGGGGTTGATCTGCGCCCGCCAATATTTCGCTCGGAACACCCCGCTGGAAGCCCGGCTTCGGAGCCGCATCGAGGTGCTGCTGGCTGAAGCAGAGTGGACCTGGTTCACACGCGGCCGTCGAAGTCTCTATTGGCATTGGAGCCCCAACCATGGCTGGGCGATGAATCTTCCGATCGAGGGATGGAATGAATGCCTGCTCTGTTTCGTATTGGCGGCGGGTTCAGAGCACCACGCGATTGATCCTGAAATCTATCACGAAGGTTTTGCGCGAGGCATCGAATTCCGCAACTTCAGCGGCCCATTGTTCTTTTCGCACTTTTCCTTCTGCGGGCTTGATCCGAATGGCCTCAGCGATAACCACGCGGACTACTGGGAACAGAATGTTGGCCACACGCGAGCGAATTACTGGCACTGCGTCCACAATCCACATGGTCATGTCGGATACGGCCCGGACTGCTGGGGGTTGACCGCCAGCCACGGACCCAGCGGCTATGTCGCGCATTCACCGGAAAGAGACATCGGAGTCATCACACCGTCTGCTGCGCTGTCGAGCTTCCCTTACGCGCCTGTTGAAGCGTTGGACGCATTGCGCGGGTTTCTAACAAAGCCGCGCAGGCGAATCTGGGGTCGCTTCGGCTTCGTCGATTCATTTTGCGAAACGCGTGACTGGTATTCCCGAACCTATCTGGCGATCAATCAAGGGCCGATCGTCACAATGATCGAGAACCATCGCTCCGGACTTTTGTGGCGGCTGTTTATGAACGCGCCCGAGGTACGAACAGGCTTGGCGAGACTGGGTTTACTAGCCCGTACGGAGGAACCGGGCGAATGGAAACAGCTGATTGCTAGGTCGGTTCCTAATTGGACCAACTCCGGACTGCCACTGCGATCCCTCAACTATTGTGCAGCAACGAAATTGCTGCAGCTTCGTTTAGCACGATGCCGTCCATTCCGGACGTCACAACAAGGACGGCTTCGTGCGAAAAATATCAGATACTGTCGCCGACTTGCTGCGTTGCGCGCGCACCAACCACCGTCGCCAATGGCGGTCATGTGGTCCCGCTGGCCCGGACCGACATTCTTGGTGAGCAGTCGCCCTTGGCGCAGTGTCCTGCAGACATGCCGTCCTCCTCTGCCGGACGCCTCTTCATGGCGCTAACTCCCGCTCTGTTGCCGAGGCAACGCACGCTCCCCGCTCGCGAGCGCTCCGCTCACGGCGATTTTGCTTATCATTTGTACGAAGCACTTATTATTTTGCTCCTACACGCCATTCTCGTGAGATTGCCTTCCTTGAATCGAACGCGGCACCAACTTATCGCGACGGAATACAGGACGGAACAAACTGCCGTTGGCGATATTAACGTATGCCGCTACACGGGATCGATGCGACATCCCCAATGTTGCGGTCGAGTTGGGGGAGAGCCGCGCAGCCAACACACCCCGGTTAGTGCGGCTTTTTCTTACTAGGCGCGGGCTCATCCATTGAGAACAAAATATATTTGGCATGCAAGGTCCGGCACGGATCGGTGCTATGGTGGCTCATCGTCCATAAATTCCACGGGAAACGACGACTGAGGGCGAAGAACACGCTCTGCCCAACGGGATAGGAGCGTTCCATGCCAATCACCACCCTTTCTGCCGAATACGGCATATACAGGCCCGAAGACCTCGCGTTTCTCAAGAGCATATTTGACGAGGTTCAACGGTCGCAAAAACTTCTGGAACCGTGGCAGGGAACAGCGCTGGCCCGCCAGATTCTCTACGCTTACAGGACAGGCGTCAGGGATCGCGACCTGTTGCTGAGGACGCTGAACGGCAACTACACAAAGCCTCGTCGCACTATCGCTCGCGCGCAGTTGCACAAGTCCAGGCATTTTCAGTTTCCCGAAGGCGAGGCTGGGATCATCAATAGCAGCCAAATGTGAGGCTCGCCGGACTCCGCCTCGAAGCCGGGTGCACAACGAACCTTGGCCGATCGTGGCATGTAAAGCTGGTGGAATTCAGTGGTGGAGCGCGCAAATAACGTAGCGGGCGAGAACAGGTGTCAGTCTGTTTTCGAACCTGCGTCACGTCAGCAAATTCGAAGATATGAGGTATAACAGTGACGAGAACAGCGTTTGTCGGAGGCTTTCTCTGTTCCTTGTTTCTCAGTACAGCTGTTGTCCGCTCTGAAACAAGCCACGAGTGCTATCAGCGAAATGCAGCTGAATACGGACGAAAGACATGCCTTGCGCCTGACCAGCTGGTTGAGACTGTTTTTTCCGCTTGCGCAGAATTGAAGGCATTCAACGACGATGCAATTCGTGCACGGCGACGCGCCGAGTACAAGTACCTCAGCTACGAAAAAACGCCCCAAATAGTCGAGCAGGTGGAGAGCAAAGTTCGGGCCGAGTATGTGCGCGATATCCAGCGCTGGATTGTTGAATCCAGAATTGCCGCATCTATGTGTTTGAACTGACCACACCTTTTTGCCGGGAACGAAGGCAAGATCTGCGCGATAGGAGGGTGCCGGCTCCTAAAAGCAGAACGCTCGTGACGAGGTAGAACGCCGACCACAGACGACTGTCCCGGCGGGAGCCGTGACCGAGGCCGGGATATTTCGATGGCAACGCTATGTGACGCCTATGTCTTAGGTTCGCAAGAACCTTCGAGAGCCAACAAGCGAATTCAGTCAATATGTGATGCTGTTCAGAACCAGGTAGAGGATGCTGCCGGTGACCACGAAAAGCAGAAGCATCAGGAGCCAGGCGGTCGGCTCTGTTGATAGGCGATCGAGATATCTCATGGGTAAGTCCTCTTCATCGCAGAAAGGAACGCAGATGAGCCGCTGCCTTGGAGCAGCCGCTTATTCTCTGCCTTCTGACGGTCGCGGGCCGCGCGCCGCCTCGGTATCCGATTGCCGATGCATTTCAGCCGTAGCCTTTCGGATCTGTTCAAAGCGGTTGTCTTCGACGTCCTTAGCCGAAGGCTGAATTTCGGCTTTCTTCCCATAATTGATCATTCATGTGCTCCTTGTTGTGAACCAATGAATCATGAGGAATGCCATCGGCATCAGGTGGCCAAGGCAACCGCGCAGCTCTCGGCCGCGTTCGTATCAGAGGATTTCTGCCCTGGCATGGTCGCCCAGCCGCCTGCCTCGATGAACTGGCGCTTCTTGTAGCTATCGGCCAGAGCCAGGAATTCGACGCGTTTAGCCGCGGCGTCAGGAGCCGTATTGAAGCGGTCGACGCAGATCAAAGACGCAAGTTCGCTATGCGCTGTCTTTCCAGCGGCTGCGGCAATATTGCTCGAAGTGCCCCCGGTGACCCAGCCGCCCCAGCTGAACCCGACAAACATTGTGGCTGCTGCTGTGCCAACGCAGGCCCAGATGAGCAGGGACTTTGTTGGCTGATAGTTTTCCCATCGTCTCGACAGAGACGGCTTGCTGCTCGCTTGAACGGTCATTGCAATAGTCCTTCCTGGTTGATGCCGGGATCGGCAATGCGTTTTGTTGGTGGAGAGGCTCAGTAGCCCATTCCGCCCATACCTCCTGCGCCGCCTGTAGCGGGCGCATCCTTCTGCGGGATTTCCGCGATCATTGCTTCGGCGGTGATCAGGAGCGCCGCGATGGAGCCGGCGTCCTGGAGCGCCGCGCGAACGACTTTGGCGGGATCGACGATGCCGGCCTTGATCATGTCGACATAAGTTTCGGTCTGGGCGTCGAAGCCCTGATTAACATCCTTGCCGCCGATCAATTTGCCGACGACGATGGAGCCCTCAACGCCGGAGTTCTCGACGATCTGACGGATGGGGGCTTCGAGCGCTCTCATGACGATCGAAATACCCGCCGTGACGTCCGCGTTTGCTCCAGTAAGCGCTGTCAAAGCTGCCTTGGCGCGAAGAAGCGCCACACCTCCACCGGGAACGATACCTTCCTCAACCGCCGCACGGGTGGCGTTCAGGGCATCGTCGATGCGATCCTTCTTTTCTTTGACTTCGGTCTCGGTTGCACCGCCGACGCGGATAACCGCAACGCCGCCTGCTAGCTTGGCGAGACGCTCCTGCAGCTTCTCCTTGTCGTAGTCCGAGGTGGTCTCCTCGATCTGCGCCTTGATCTGAGCGACACGCGCTTGGATGGTCGCCTTGTCGCCCGAACCATCGATGATGGTGGTCGTGTCCTTCTCGATGACGATGCGCTTTGCGCGTCCAAGCATGTCGATGGTCACGTTTTCGAGCTTGATGCCGAGATCCTCGGAAATGAGCTGTCCGGCTGACAGGATGGCGATGTCTTCAAGCATTGCCTTACGGCGGTCGCCGAAGCCCGGCGCCTTGACGGCTGCCACTTTCAGGCCGCCGCGCAGCTTGTTGACCACAAGAGTGGCGAGCGCTTCACCTTCGACATCCTCGGAGATGATCGCCAGCGGCTTGCCCGACTGCACCACGGCCTCGAGGATCGGCAGCAGGGCCTGCAGATTGCCGAGCTTCTTCTCGTGGATGAGGATGTAGGCGTCCTCCAGTTCCACGCGCATTTTTTCGGTGTTGGTGATGAAGTAGGGTGACAGGTAGCCGCGATCGAATTGCATGCCTTCGACGACTTCGAGCTCAGTTTCGGCGGTCTTGGCTTCCTCGACGGTGATCACGCCTTCATTGCCGACCTTCTTCATGGCCTTGGCGATCATCTCGCCGACCGAAGCGTCGCCATTGGCGGCAATCGTGCCAACCTGGGCGATCTCGTCCGACGACTTCACTTTCTTTGCCCGCGCCTGAATGTCCTTGACGACCGCAGCCACAGCCAGGTCGATGCCGCGCTTGAGGTCCATCGGGTTCATGCCGGCCGCTACAAATTTTATGCCTTCGCGCAGGATCGAGGCTGCGAGCACCGTCGCGGTGGTGGTGCCGTCCCCGGCGAGGTCGTTGGTCTTCGACGCGACCTCGCGCACCATTTGCGCGCCCATATTCTCGAACTTGTCCTCAAGCTCAATTTCCTTGGCGACGGTGACGCCGTCCTTGGTGATGCGCGGCGCGCCGTAGGCCTTGTTTAAGATGACATTGCGGCCCTTCGGCCCGAGCGTCACCTTGACCGCGTTGTTGAGGATTTCAACGCCGCGAAGCATGTGGTCACGGGCGTCGGTGGAGAACTTGATTTCTTTGGCAGACATGATTTTCGTCCAGTTCGGTCTTGAGATCGGGGAGGTTCGAGCCGTCGGGTCAGGCGGCTTTCTTGGCCGCTTGGGGCCTTTCGACGATGCCCAAGATGTCGGCCTCCTTCATGATTAGAAGGTCTTCGCCATTGAGCTTCACTTCGGCGCCGGACCATTTGCCGAACAGGATGAGGTCGCCGGCCTTGACGTCGAGCGGGATCAGCTTGCCGCTTTCATCGCGTGCACCGGGGCCTACGGCGATCACCTCGCCTTCCTGCGGCTTTTCCTTCGCTGTGTCGGGAATGATTATCCCGCCTTTGGACTTCAAATCGCCTTCCGCGCGTCGGATGACGACGCGGTCGTGAAGAGGCCGGAATTTCATTGGGTTCTTTCTGCGGCCGGCGCATAGGGCGGCCACACCACCTGTGTACACCCGTTGGCACTCGAATGATAGGAGTGCCAAAAGATATTTATCTCTACAAAAAAATATTCAAAAGGTATGATATCGTTTGATAGTGATAAAAAGCCTGATCAATATTACGGACGCTGAAAAATTGATTTCTTGTGCTGCAAGTCACCATTTGCTATTTTGTATCAGTATATTTGGCATAGAAATGAGAAGGAGCACATTTCTGGCCAAAAGCAGAGAAATTATTACGGGAAGGGCCGAACCGTGCTTTCTTGAGACACAGCATAAGAGAGGCGACGGTCGAGTATCAGACCGAGGCGAAGGTAAGGGCCCTAAAACGGGTTGCGGGAGTTGCGAGGCAGAGCGCGCCGCCGAGGCATGGATGCCTGTGGAACCCAAAAAGAAGCGGGTGTCGCGCACCAGTTGGGAGCAGAGGCTCTCTGCACCGCCTACGTAAGATGATCCGGTCCGTCTGAAGTGGATGTAGGCCTGGGTCGCGTCAAACGAGGGTCAGCCTAGACGTTCGTCGCGCTCAGCTGCTCAAATCTGTACGCTGGTTCATCGAAAGATCGAAAACTTCGTAAGTCCACACGCGGAATGACCTCAGCACATTGGCCCGAATGAATTGATGAGCGGGATATCAGCTTCGGTTCGGGAAAAGTCAGCGCCAACGTTGAACATACCTCAAGCTGTTAGAACCGCGTAGCGAACGTCTGTTGCAGGGTCGCGGCCTTGCGTCTCTTCGCATTGTGCGCGTTCAGAATTATCATTCTGGCAGTTGCATCTGTTTTGCTTAGCCCGGCCATGGGTCGGCTTCCCATATCTGCCGGTGCCCCGGTGAAGACATGATAGACCGTCCATGAGCCGTCCGGCTCTATGCGCCGGCCGTAGTGATGATTCATATCGCAGCAATCTAAAGCTCCGCCTTCATTCTCCCAAATGCTGATATCAACGGCATCGCGATTTTCGCGGCATTTGTGGTTGTTGTCGTTCATGGCGGCGTACCTTTTGGACGGGATAGTCGAAACAGCTATGCAGCAGAGTTGGACTGACGCCGGCGAAGCTCGCTCTAGAAGCGCGACCCCATGGACGGTTGGCCGTCAGTCATGAGTGACGTCTGGAATTACCAGGTGATGCCGAAAAGCGCTGCGGTTGGCGAAAGATATCTGAGGAGGTGGGCGATGGATCGAAGTGAGAGCCTTCAAGACTTCCTCGACACCGCTTTTGTCGCTTCCGACCGGTTCGCGGACGACATCCGGTCGAAGCGTTCATCGCTCGATCACGAGATCGCTCAATGGTTTCGAACAGCAAGGAAGGAAGAAGCCGGCATCAATCTCCCGTTGCCTGATACCGCCATCGTGTTTCATGTCGACGGCACCGCTCACCAGCTTGGATTTGCACGTTCCACAGATTCCGTTGGCACAGGACGAAGGAACTCTGACGCCGGACCTCTTGGCACAGGACAGCACGGTTTGGTCGGCCCGTACGTCGATGGATTTCCCTTGCTTGGAGAACTCCACGCTGAAGGATTTCGCTACATTGACCTCGGCAAAGGGAGCGGCAATCGCGCCGACCACGCCGGAGTCGAAGCTCTCCTCCCAATAGTCGCCGTCGGGAACACCCAGCTGGGCACTGAGTTTTCTGACCGCCAACATGAATGGCGCTGGGCCGCAGCACATAACGACGCGCTCGGCGATGTCCGGCACGGCCAAAGATAGGAACTCCCGCGAAATCCTGCCCGAAAGTCCCGGCCAGCACCTCTCCGACCCGATATCCTCCGGTAGGAGGTGCAACCTGAAGCCCTTGAGACGGTTCGCCAAATTCGCCAACTCGTGGCGGAAAATCAGGTCCCGCGGGCTTCTTCCGGCATGCAGGAAGACAACGTCCACGGGCTCGGCGGCATCCGCCAACTCACGGGCCATCGACATCACCGGTGTGATGCCCGAACCTCCGGAAAGGAGGAGGTACTTCTTGGCGACAGGCCTCACGAACTTGCCGAGCGGGCCGGACGCTCGCACCTTCATATCCGACTTCAGATTGTCGTGGAGCCAATTCGAGACCTTGCCGCCCGGAACCCGCTTGACTGTAATCGTGATGGCATTGGCTCGAAGCGGCGAGGACGAAACGCTGTAACAGCGGCCGTCCTCTTCGTTGTCGATTCCGAGTTCGAACATGAAATACTGGCCCGCGCTGAACGCGAACTTCTTCCGGTTGGGGGACACGAAGGTAAAACTCTTCACGTCGTGTGTCTCGTCGTGGACATCGACGCAGAGAAGAGTGTCGTCGATTTCGGGATTCCAGAGATCGTTGGCAGCCGGCTGCCCGGGTTCGATCAGCAACTCAGTAGCCATGGGCGCGCATCCTTTCGATGTACCAAGTAGCGAAGTCGTCGAGCGCGCCTTCGCTGAACTTCGAGTAGAGGCCAGGTTCGTAAACGGGGTCTTGGATACCAGCGTGTGAACGGGCCACAAGGTCCGCGTCCTGGTTCGTTGTCTCGATCCAGACATGCGTGAGCTTGTCTAGGACGTAGTCGACGCCTTCGACCGCATCCTTGTGGACGATCCATTTGGTGCGAACGAGCGTTCTGTCGGCGGCCAGCGGGATAACGATCGAAGTCACGGCGTGGTCGCCCATGAAGTGGTTCCACGAATTGTGGCCCCAAAGATGCATGTCACCGAGGTCTTTGCGGGTCATTTGGCCAAGAAGCTTCGACGAAGCCGCGGTGGCGTCTTCCGTTTGCAATTCGCCTTCGCCCGCGAGGATCAGGCGCTGACTGCGGAAAGCTTACGCCTTCATGCTCGATGGCGGAACCTTTCGATCACCTTGGCGTCGTCAATGGCGCGCTCGGAAATGCAAGTTTCTCGGCTGCTTCGGCAATGGTGATGGCCGGAGTAAAAGTTTCATTTGCAACTTTTACATCTGGTTCGGAGATCGGCTTTCCGCGTTTCAGATTCGCCAGCTTCGCCCCGGCAAATGCCAATTGCTCGCGGCTCCTGTGCCGCCGACGCATGTTCAGCGCGATCACCGTGTCGATTGGATCGATGCCGGGAGGTGCGAAGGTCACGGGCTCTGTGCACACGGTCGGGAATGCGTTTGGCCCGGCCTGGCGGCCTGGACGATTTGCCTGGACGATCTGCCTGGCGCCGGTCGGACGATCTACCTGGCGAGGCAGGATGATCTACATGGTGCCGGCCGACCATATGACCGCGTCGATCGACCATGACGAGGCAGGACGATCCACATGGTGCCGGCCCCGGCGCCGGCAGGACGATCTGCAGGCAGGACGATCTACATACCCGCTACGTTCCCGCCATCATGGGATGGGTTCGCCTCGTCCGGCGGGTCTAGCCATTCCATGCTGAGGGATTCGAGATTTGGTTCCAGTACGACGGGGACGAACGCGAGGAAATGCGGCGTCTTTCGATGCGCGTCCAACGACGCCTGATCTTTGAAATCTTCGACAGATGCGAAGGTGTCACTCCCGTCAACATTGACATAGAAATCGAAGCTTACGCATCCGGGTCGAGTTTGCTGGCCGCAATATGCGCCTTTCCCGCGGCGATAGTTTCCTCCAGCTTTCCGGGCTTTACCTTCACGGTCCACATCATCTTGCGCATTTGGGTTATCCTCCGCGACCCTCGCATGAGAAGCTTCGCCCCAGCCCGTGCGAAAGGCAAACCGGTCGACGGGGGGCTGAGGCTCATGCAGGCAGGTCCGCTCTTCGAGCAAACCAAGTCGTTGCGGTAGGTAGCCGACCCGAGCGGACCATCGGGCACCAAACGTCAGAATTTCACCACTCTCATGATTGCTGACAATGGCCTTTGGCGTAGAAATTGGTCCGCTGATCGGATCGGCGGTCGAGGCGCATTGTACGACGGATATGAGGTGCAAGAGGCGGGACTTGAACGTCGGTCAACAATCTCTCATCCGCGGGTCGGGCCGCATGACCTTGTTTCGTTTGGGGCTGCCTCTGTCTAGGTGCCGAGCGTCAAGGCTCATAGTGGTGACGAGGGCTCCCCGGCATTGTCCCGCCTCCAGCGCCGCATATCGCGCCGAGGCTGATGTTTGGGTTTTGCGATCTCCTCTGCTGGCTGTCTGTCAAATAGCGGTCACGCCGCCTTTGGCGCGGATTGAATCGTGCAGGCGATCGACCAGATGAAGCCCACCATCTCGCGTGCGATGGCGGCAATGACGACGTTGGCGTTCTTGCCGCGCGCGCTCAGCCGACGATATCGAGTGCACAGCCGAACTTGCGCTTTCCAGCCGATGTCGCGAATGACTTTTGGCAGCGCCTCGATCCGGTCGACCTTGTGCCGGCCGATGCGCGGCCTCATCCTGTAAGCCCAGGCGCCTTCGACCAGCGCGCGCCGGGCATGGGTGTTGCCGGTCTTGGTGATGCCGCCGCGCCAGACGGTCTCGCCACTCGATTGCTCGCCAGGGATCAGGCCAAAATAGGCCATGAGCTGGCGTGGATTGGAGAACCGTGTGAAGTCGCCGACCTCCGCGACCAGCACCACGGCATTGATCAGCGCGATCCCGCGCATTGCCGGCAAGGCGTCAACGACCGGGCGCTGGTTCCATTGCGGGAGCAGGCTGAGTATCTGTTCCTCGACCTGCTGCAGCCGCCGTTCCGCATCCATGACGGCTTCGACGTAGTCCTGAAAAGCGATCTGCTGCGCATCTGGTATGTTCCATGAGGCCCGTCTCCTATGCATGAGGCTCGGTGCCGGATAGCCGGCCTAACCCTCGTACCCTTGCATATCGGACGACAGGCCACCCGCAGGCCCAGCAATCATAGGAACTAGTTGGCGTCGGTCGGATCGTCCATTCGCGAGGCGCGCAGTTCAAGCGACCGGATTTCCCGGCCATGGCGCGTCATGAAATTGGCAGCCAATTGGCGCCTAGAACCAAGGAATTGGCAGGCAAAAGCAAGCTTCCCTTGTTTAAATCAGCATATGAAGCAGACCAACGAAAGGGCACGCAGATCGCCACGCTGAACGCCAACCTCGCGCTCACCTATGCGGATTTCCTGGTAATCTAGCCAGCTAGTTCGGGAAGACCGCACAATTCCCGTCGCGCTGAACCGAGCCCCCGCTCTCAACAGCGCGGCGGGCTTTTGCACTCGAACACAACGCTGCCGCAGGTGAGAGTGGGTCACGAACCTGCGGCAGGCTTCCATAGCGGGGGGACCACCATGGAGCGCGCAGGAACTGGTGCGGGCCAGATCCTGACACGCCACGAGTTAAACCTATTAGCCGCGCAACTAGTTCCATTTTAGCGTAAATTGTCTGCGTAATGGGCGATAGGCTTAGGTTCAGTGAACCGATGATGCCGACATTGGTGGACAAGCCACCTTCCGGCAACGGTGATTGGCTGACCGAAGTGAAGTTCGACGGTTGGCGCTGCCAGATCGTGATTGACGCCAGCGGCGTTCGCGTTTTCACCAGGCGAGGCTTTGATTGGACCGATAAGCTGAAGATCATTGCCGAGGCGGCCGCTGCGGAGATCCGGGTGACATCCGCCATCATCGACGGCGAGCTCGTCTACCCGCAGAGTCCGGCTTCTCGGATTTCCACGCCCTACAGGCGGTGGTTCGATCACAGTCGGACACACTGCTCTTCATGGCGTTTGACCTGCTCCATCACGATAGCGACTATTTACGTGCAGAGACGGTAGAGGACCGCCGGGAGCGTCTTTATGCTCTTATCCGTCCCGGAGGCCGCATTCAGTATTCGGACAGCCTACAGGGCACCCCTGGGGACCTGTTTGCTTCGGTCGAGCGAATGGGGCTCGAGGGCATCGTCTGCAAGCGCCGCGGATCTGTATACGCCAGTGGCCCATCGACCAACTGGCTGAAGGTGAAGACCTTCATGGAAAGCGAACTGGAGATCCTCGGGGTCCAGCGCACTCCCGGGAAGCCGACGATGGCGCTGATGGGTGAGATCGGCACCCGCCAATATGTCGGCTCCGCCTTCGTCACCTTCGGGCGCCCCGCAAGCGATCTGTTCAAGGGGATGGTCGAGGCGAACCTCGGGCCACCACCGCGCGACTTCAAGCGCAACTCGAAGGAAGCGGTGCAGCTCATGAACCGCATCCTGAAGCATCGCCAAAATCCGCAGACCGCCGCCGATGCGCCGCGCTGGCGCGTGCGCGCGGGACGAGAGGTTGTGGTGGAGCCGGGTATGGGCGGGCGATTGATCGCGGCTCTCGAGCGCAAGGGGCACAAAATCACCATCGAACGACCGGACGTCTCGTTCGCATTTGGCGGTGCGCAGATCGTCATGCGGATGGACGAGGAGGGATATGTCGCCGGATCCGACGGCCGCAAGGATGGGATGGCTATTGCGCTATGAAGACCGGCCGCCAGATTGTCGGCCTCCTTCTCTCCCGCTTCCAGTTGTCGCATCACATCGGACGCTGAAAGCACAGCGCGGAGACGAGCCGTTGCGATCCGAAGCGCCTTCGCGACAAAAAGGCGTTTTTCGTCAGCCCTGTGAGCGCGGCGACCTGAACACGCGGATGCGGCATCGGTGATCGATGCCATTTGCCAGGCCGCGTTGGAGCGTTTGTCGCGCTCCAGCCGACGACCGCCAGCCTCGGCTGGCGATCGCGTGAACCGGTCCGGCCGCCAGCCGAAGGATGCGATCAATTGACATCCGCCTACGAAGATCGCTCTGGCGACCTGCAGGCAACCAGCGGCCGGACCAAGCTGTCCGATCCGATGGACTGAGGTCCACAAGTGATCCTGTTCGCGCCAAATTAGCAATCTTTGGAGGTCACCCCGGCAATGCCCACTAGGGGTCAGACTTTCGCGTTGGTCGACGGCCGGGATGCGCCAACCGCTGCCGTTCGCTTGTGGCGGAAGGAACGGCCACTCGTTGATGCAGAGGGTCGTTCGCCGCCGGAGGCGATATGAGGTGATCTGCACCCTATTCAGACGTCCCGGAGATTAGTTCTTGTCGTCGAGAAAATACAAAGAACGACGCATGCGTGCTGGGTTTGATCTTGGGGGCCTTCTGAAAGTGCATCTATCTAAATTGATCGAGTAGTTCCTTTGCTTCGACGAGATCACGAGTATCGAGACCTTCGGTGAACCAGGCGTAGACGGGGGCGAGCAGGTCACACGCCTCTCCGTCGCTCCCGTGGTTGTGGTACAGCCGCGCGAGACTAAGAGCCGCCCGCAACTCCAGCGATTTCGTACCTTCATCGCGGGCCATCGTTACGGCCCGTCTGAACCAGCTTTCGGCGGTATCGTCATTCGGATTTTGCTGCAGCAGGAGTTCACCCTTGGTGCGGAACAACTCCGGGAGTTGATACTTCGAGCCTGGACTCGGCAATGCTCAAGCCCTTATCCAGCAGGTCAAGTCCCTCGCTCGCCTCATCACACTCGCCGCAGGCCCGCGCCAGGACGCACAGGTAATATGGCATACTCACTTTGACGCCAGTCGCGCCGATGACTGCAATAGCCTCGCGCATCTCCGGGATGCCTTCGGCTGCTCGTCCCTCTTCGGCAAGCAGCCAGCCGAGATAGAATCTACCTTGCGAGATCAACATGGGCAGGGCGAATTCCTTGGCCCGCGCGGTCCACTTCTCTAACCATTGGCGTCCCGCCCCGGGTTCGCGCCGCATCAGGTAGGCGTTGGTGTGGTTCTGTTGCGCCAGCACCAGCGTGATGGGATGAGACACCCGCTCGGCTAATGCCGTGGCCTCTCGGCTACGGTCGAGCGCCTGGTCGGCATAGCCGCGGAGCCAAAGAATCGATGCGGAGTATATCCTGCAGCACACGCCGGGGTCGTGCCCTGAGTAGGTGTAAGTCAGAGCATGATGCCGGTCAGGGTCATAGGTCGCAATGCCGAAGTTCAAATGGGTTTCAGCAGCGGCATAGTCTCCTAAATAATACTTGGTGGCCCAGAGCTGATGATGCGCTTCAAGGAGATGACTCGGGTCGCCAGAGGCATGGGCGAGTTCCAAGCATTGATGGCTAAGCGCCTCAGCGGCGCGAAGATTGCCAGAAAGCATATGGTACGAGGCTGCGCCTTCGATCGCCACGAACAGCTGATTTTTGTCGCCCAGTTTCTCGGAAAGCGCTCGCGCCTTGGAAAATGCCTCCAGTACTTCCGGGGCGCTCCAGCCCCTGACGGCTTTCATGGCCACGCCCACGGCGTTCTGCAGTTGAAGCTCTTGGCGGAGGCGGCCCTCTGTGTCCGGCAGGGATGCAGAGAGCTCGAGACCTGCGCCGAGGTGAGCAACAGCCTCTCGATTCGCCGACCGCTTCAGGGCTTGCTGGCCTGCCTTCAGCCAATATGGAATAGCCTGCTCGGCGTTGCCGGCGGCGGAATAATGGTGCGCCAGCGTCTCAGGCTCGGCCTCGGCGATCTCGCGGAACTGCGCTTCCAGCTCTGACGCGATGACGGCGTGCAGCTGCTGTCGCCTGCTCTTGAGGAGGGTCTGATAGGCGGTGTCCTGCACGAGCGCATGCTTGAACGTATAGGTAGCCTCGGGCGGGATACCACGTCGAAATACGAGTTCGGACTTTTCAAGTTGCTGCAGGATGCCCTCGAGCCGGGTATCGTCGTAGCCTGTCACGGCAGCCAATAGCCGATGGTGAAAGACGCGGCCGATGCAGGCACCGATCTGCGCCGCTTCCTTGACTGAAGCGAGCCGGTCGAGGCGGGCCATCAGCAAATCCTGCAGCGTCGACGGTATCGCGAGGAAGGGGAATGCGCCCGACAGGACATAGCGGTTGCCTTCATCGGTGAGGTAGCCGAACTCGAGAACGGTCTTGGTGAGTTCTTCGACGAATAGGGGCACTCCCTCCGTCCTGCCCAGGATCTGATTTCTGATATCGGCTGGCAGCTCCCTGCCGCCGGTCACGCGGTCGATGATCGCCGATCCTTGATCACGATCGAGGCGGCTGAGCGACAACGCTGTGACGTACGAGAACAGAGTCCACCGCGGCTGGAACTCGGGGCGGAAGGTGATGACAAGAAGCACAGGTAGATTTTGCAGACCGTCAATCAGCATGTCGAGCCATTGACTGGTCGTCGGATCAATCCAATGGGCATCCTCGATGATCATCACGACGGGCTGTCGCGCCGCGATTCCTTCGAGCAGTTGGATCAGGGCAGTCAGCGTGCGTGACTTCTGCGCCGGCGGCGGCAGCGTCAGGGGCGCGTAGCGGCCAAGGCTGTTGATCGACAACAGTTCGGCGAACAATGGTCCAAGTTCATCGATTTCGGAGGCGGCCTGGCGCAACAGAGCCTGGAGCTTGTCGAGCTTCGTCTCCGAACTGTCGCTGCGATCCAGTCCCGCAGCGCGCTCGAGGTGCTTGACCACCGGGTAGAGCGCGCTGTTCATGTGGTAGGGAGAACAGAAATAGCGCAGCCGGGCGTGCGGCTCGGCGCTCAATCGCTCTTCCAGCGCAGCAGTCAGCCGCGACTTGCCGATGCCCGGTTCGCCAGACAGCATGACCGCCTGGCCTTTCCCTGCCCGAGCCTGCTGCCAACGCTGAAGCAAAAGGTCGAGCTCCTCGGATCGCCCTACCAGCGGCGTCGTGACGCCATGCCGCGCATCGAAGCGCCCGTCCGTATCGGCCTCGCCGATGATACGCCAAGCGGGAATGGGAGTTGCGAAGCCCTTAAGATGCTGGGGGCCGAGATCGATCATGTCAAACAATCCGACGACCAGCCGGTGTGTGCCACCAGCAATCACTACGGTGTGCGGCTCAGCCAAGGCTTGCAAGCGTGCCGCAAGGTTGGGCGTCTCGCCAATGACGGACTCTTCCTGCGCTGATCCTTCGCCAATCAGGTCGCCGACCACGACAAGACCGGTGGCAACGCCGATACGGGCTGCAAGGGGTTCGCCCGCTGGCGTTGTCAGGCTAGCGATCGCCGCCGCTGTCGCCAGGCTGGAGCGCACCGCCCGTTCGGCGTCGTCTTCGTGTGCTCTGGGCCAACCGAAATAGGCGAGCACGCCATCGCCCATGAGCTTGGCAACATAACCCTCGTATCGCGCAATCTCCGCCGACACTGCACTCTGGTAGGCACGGAAGACGTCGCGCATTTCTTCCGGATCAAGCCGCTGTGACAGCTCGGTCGAACCCACGAGGTCGATGAAAACCACGGTCAGCTGCCGCCGCTCGGCCTCGCGTACAGGCGGCGCAGACCCCTGAGCGGAAGCGGAACTCATGGGCGACATGGTATCGTCGTCCAGCGCGGCAATCGCCGCCAGAATCTTGCGACGCGGGCCGACGGGTAGACCCAGCTCCCTCAGATCATCTTCTGTGAGATGCCGAAGCGCATCGAAATCAACTTCGTTCGCAGTGAACGCCTCTGTGTACTTGTCCAACCCGAGGCGGGCCAGCCAAGAGGCGATGTCCGGCATGAGATTACCTCGCTGGTCGGAAATCTATCACGACCGTCGCGAGCCGGACAGCAACTCCGCAAATTCATGATTTCGCTTTCGGCGCAAACACATCCCAAGGTGGCTTGGGTGAATGTCGGCTCGCAAACGCTTTCCGGACCTTCAAGAACGCGAGACTGAACGGCAGTCTCGGGTCACAGAGCGACGCTTCCTGCTAGCGTCGCTCTGCCTATTCTCACAGGTCGACCTGTTCAGAGATCGCCAAAGCGTCGTCCACTTCGATGCCGAGATAGCGGACGGTGCTCTCAAGCTTCGTATGACCCAGAAGCAGTTGCATCGCGCGAATGTTTCCCGTCTTCTTGTATATCTGCGCGGCTTTCGTCCTCATCGAATGAGTTCCGTATCGCTTCGGATCGAGCCCGATGCTGGAAACCCATTTGTCGACAATCCTTCCGTACTGCCTGGTCGACAAATGCGATTTCGCCCTCACGCGACTTGGGAACAGATAGTCTCCTTCGGCGAGACCGCGACGAGCTATCCAGGCACCGACGGCAGCTCGGGTCTGCTCCGTGATCTCAAATTGCACCGGCCGCCCGGTCTTGTGATCACCGCCCGATCCCGCACAATGCCCGATAGCGCAACGTCGCCGACACTGATGGTGACCAAGTCACAGCCTCTCAGCTTGCTGTCGATGGCGAGATTGAAGAGCGCCAAATCCCGCAGCGTGCCTGACACCTGCAGTCGTGTTCGAATGCTCCAGACCTCGCGTCGTTTGAGAGGAGGCTTCTGACCAATTGTATGGCCTCGGTTCCAGCTAGAGCGGGATGAGATTTGATTGAATCGCTGGGATTCCCATTGGTCTGCAAATCTAATTCAAGATGCTGGCTGGTGTTGGAGGCTGGCATGGATGAGCAAACCCTATTCGGACGATCTTCGTGGGCGCGTTGTCAGCAGTGTGATTGAAAATGGGCTGTCGCGGCGGCAGGCGGCTGAGCGCTACGATCTTGGGATCAGCACGGTGATCCGTTGGGTTGCGCGCTTTGAAGAGACCGGCAGCTTCAGCCCCGGCAAGATCGGCGGCTACAAGCCGCGTGCGATCTCGGGCAGGCATCGCGACTGGCTGGTGGAACGCTGCCGCGCCTCGGCCTTCACCTTGCGCGGCCTGGTGGCCGAATTGGCTGGACGCGGGTTGAAGGTGGACTATCGGTCGGTATGGGCGTTCGTCCACGAGGAGAAACTGTCTTACAAAAAAAGACGCTGGTCGCGGCCGAGCGCAAACGGCCCGATGTCGCGCGTCGACGCGATCAGTGGATGAAGTATCGCGATCTGATCGACCCTTCGCGCCTGATCTTCATTGACGAGACATGGACCAAGACGAATATGACGCCGCTCTTCGGCTGGGCGCCCATCGGTGAGCGGCTTCCCGGCGAGGCGCCCCACGGCCATTGGCAGACCATGACCCTCGTGGCCGCACTCAGGCACGATCGTGTCGATGCGCCATGGCTTCTCGACTGTCCCATCAACGGCGAGCGCTTCCAGCTCTATGTCGACGACGTTCTCGTCCCGACACTCAAGCCTGGTGACATCGTCGTCATGGACAACCTCGGCTCGCACAAGGGCAAGGCCGTTCGACGCTCCATACGCGCCGCTGGCGCAAGGCTCTTCTTCCTGCCCAAATACTCGCCCGACCTGAACCCCATCGAACAGCTCTTCGCCAAGATCAAGCATTGGCTCCGAGACGCCGCGCAACGCTCCGTCGAGACCGTCTGCCGCGCACTGGGCGATATCCTGCGCGACATCAGCACCGCCGAATGCTCAAACTACTTCAGAAATGCCGGATATACCCAACCTAATCTCATCCCGCTCTAGGCATGGTTCTTACTCCATGCCGCCCTCCGCAGCCGCAGCGCTCGACGTGAGCAGGGCGCCAAGGTATCAATGACTGGATAACCTAGTAGCCGCCCCTCGGTCGCTACGAAACTGAGGCGATCAACTGGCGCAATCGCGCCATGTCGAGACCTTTGCAATCACCTTCGCAGAGGTCGCGTTTCGACCCCTTCTCGGACAGTCGCTTCAGAGCGCCAGCAGGCTGTTGAGGCGCCAAATGCGCTTCCATGACAGACTCAGCCGTATTTCACCCGCTCTGCGCCGCCAGTAATATTCGCTGATTAGCGCAATGTGCTGACAGCGAGCGGCGAAAAATGCACAAATGATCGGCCGTGACACCTGCCAAGCCTGTTGCTCACTCATAGCGCTCTCCTGGCCGCCTGAGCGTTCGCGCCAAAGCCTGCCGCTGCGACACTCATCAGCCCGGACCATGCAGCCGAGGCGATCCAACCAAACCCGAGATAGCGGCGGCCGCGATGAACAAATCTGGCGGTGGGCGAAGCGCCAGCAGCGCCAGCCCGATCGAGGCCAACGTAAACTGCGTCAGCAGACTTTTCGTCGCATGATCCGGTTCCGTCGGACGCATTACGCGAGACGCGAGACGGATTCCAGCTGCGGTGAAATCGATGAAACGGTCACTGGTCAGCGCTACTCCCAAGCGATCAAGAGATATGTCCATCGCAGAAGGGGCAGAAGTTGGTCCATTTTGGATGCGACATTTGCAACGAGATCCGGAGACGCCGGAACGATCAGTCCATGTTGCGCCGCCAGAAACATGCCAAACGTCACCGTTCCCACAGCCGCGCCCTGAATGAACGCTGCGGCCAGACCGGCTTGAAACAGCAGCAACCGTGACATTCGCCCTCAGAGAGCGCGCATCGGCGAGTTGACCCTCTCAAGCAGCGCGAGCAACCCTTTTAGAATCTCGATCGGCGACGGCGGGCAACCTGGAATATGCAGATCGACGGGCACGACGTCCGACACGCCGCCCACCACCGCGTAGCTCCCCGCGAAACATCCGCCGTTGCGCGCGCAATCGCCGATAGCCACCACCCATTTTGGATTGGGCGTTGCATCGTAGGTTCGCTTCAGCGCTTCGCGCATGTTTTTGGTGACCGGGCCTGTGACAAGCAGCACATCGGCATGGCGCGGCGACGCCACGAAGCGGATGCCGAAACGCTCGATGTCATAGAACGCGTTGTTGAGCGCGTGTATTTCAAGTTCGCAGCCATTGCAGGAACCGGCGTCAACCGCCCGGATCGACAGGCTTCGCCCCAGCCGCCGCTTGTAAGCCGCGCCATCAAGCGCGCGAGCGAGTTCCTGCATCGCGGCATCGCTTGCCGGAGGCTTTCGCTCGGTGACGGGCGGCCGTATCAGGTTTGTGAAGAGAAGCTTGCGCATGACGGCGTGCCTTCAGAGGTCGTGACCGGAATAGGAGCAATTGAACGACTTGTTGCAGAGCGGAAAGTCGGCGACGATGTTTCCCTCGATCGCAGCTTCGAGCAGCGGCCACTGAAACCACGACGGATCGCGCAGGTGGCACCGTTCGATCCGGCCGCCTTCGCCGATGCGCAGCCAGGCCAGAATGTCGCCCCGGAACCCTTCGACGAGCGCCATGCCTTCCCGCGTTTCATTTGCTGGCGCAACCTCGACGCGGACCGGACCGTCGGGCAGCCGTTGCAGGATTTGTTCGATCAGAGACAGGCTCTGCTCGACCTCACGGATGCGAATCCAGACACGGGCGTTCACATCGCCCTCCTGGAGGCGAGGCACATCGAAGGCGAGTTCATCATACGGTGGATAGCCGGGAGCCCGCCGCGCGTCGAAATCCCGTCCGGAGGCGCGGCCGACATAGCCGCCAGCTCCATACTGCCGGGCGAGTTCTGCCTTGAGCCGTCCGGTCGCGACGGTTCTGTCCTGCAGCGAGGCCGTGTTGTCGTAGAGTTCGACTAGGGCGGGAAAGCGCTGCCTGGTCTCGGCGATCAGGGATTGGACCGCGGACGCCCCCTCACCGTTCAGATCGCTTGCCACGCCTCCCGGCACGATGCGGTCGCGCATCAAACGGTGGCCAAAGGCCGCATCGCCCGCGCGCAACACACGTTCGCGCAGCACGCCGCAATGCGTATGCATGAGAGCGAAGGCGGCGTCGTTGCAGATGGCGCCGATGTCACCGAGATGGTTGGCGAGACGCTCGAGTTCGGCCATGAGCGCGCGCAGCCAGACCGCGCGAGACGGAACACCGACGTTCAGCGCCGCCTCGACCGCTCGGGCGAAGGCGAGAGAATAGGCTACGGTGCTGTCGCCGGAGGTTCGGCCCGCCAGTAAGGCCGCACGCGCGACGGGCGACCCAGCCATCAGGCCCTCTATGCCCTTATGCACATATCCGAGGCGCTCCTCCAGCCGAACAACCGTTTCGCCGCTGGCGGTGAAGCGAAAATGCCCCGGCTCGATGATGCCGGCATGCACAGGCCCGACCGGGATCTGGTGCAGGCTCTCGCCTTCGGCGGGCAGGAATGGGTAGGGAGGCGCGGTCGCCGCTGGCATCTCGACGCGCGCTCCGAGCGGATGGCTAACGCCCCATTGGCCATGATCAAGCCAGGGGCGGATGTCCGGCAACCCTTCCGGCACAAGCCCAAACAGGTCCGCCGCCGCGCGCTCAAGGCGCAATGCGGGCGGATGCAACCGGCCGACGGATGGATAGCGGCCATCCGGGCATTCCAGACTGACAACGCCGAGATCTTGCGCCTCGCCGAGAAGCGCCATGTGGACGGCCTCCGGTTCACCCCAGAGACCAAGTAGACTGCAGCGGCCTCCGGCCAGCTGTTCAGCTACGAGGTTCCAACCCTTCTGGGTTACGATGGCGCGCGTCCAAGGGAAGTGATGGTTGACGCGACGGCCAGCCTGAATGATCTCAGTCAGAGCGAGCACGCTCCTTTTCTTCATCCGCTTCATGCCAGTCCGCTTCATCCCAGGATGTCCGCGACGTGCTGGAACCACGCCACCAGAGGTGGCGGCAGGTAGACGCCGGCCGCAAACACCAGTGCCAGGTGGGAATACATAGGCACGTAGGATGCCTCAGCCGGCGCGGTGCTTCCGCGTGGCTCGCCGAAGGCGACGCCGGTCAATCGAAGCAGCAGGGCGCCGAAGGCGAGCAGAAGCCCGAACACCAGCGGGATCGCCAGAAGCGGTTGTCTTGCAAATGTCGAACTCACGACCAGGAATTCGCTCATGAAAATGCCAAGCGGCGGGAGGCCGGCGATGGCGACGACGCCGATGACAAGTGCCCAGCCCAGCCCGGGTTGGGTTTCCGTCAACCCCCTTATGTCGGCGATCTTCTGTGTACCCTTGACCTGCGCGATGTGGCCGACCGCGAAAAAAATCGCCGACTTGGTCAGGCTGTGCATCACCATGTGCAGCAGACCGGCGAAGTTGGCGAGCGGGCCACCCATGCCGAAAGCAAACACGATGATGCCCATGTGCTCGATCGAGGAGTATGCGAACAGGCGTTTGATGTCGCGGCGGCGGTAGAGCATGAAGGCCGCGAAAATGAGGGAGGTGAGCCCCATCGTGATCATCAGCGGCCCCGGCGCGATCGCGTCCGGGCTTGCGGCGAGCAAGAGCTTGAAGCGCAGCACCGCATAGAGCGCGACATTGAGCAGCAGGCCCGACAGCACCGCGGAGATCGGCGTCGGGCCTTCGGCATGCGCGTCGGGCAGCCAGGCATGCAGGGGCGCAAGGCCGACCTTCGTCCCGTAACCGAGCAGCAGGAAGACGAAGGCGACGTTGAGCAAGGCCGGGTCGAAACGCGCCGCCTGCTCGATCAGCACCGTCCAGACCATCGCATTCGTGCCCTCGCCGACGATCGGCTGGGCGGTCATGTAGACGAGGATGGTGCCGAAGAGTGCAAGCGCGATGCCGACGCTTCCCAGAATGAAATATTTCCAGGCCGCCTCCAGTGCTTCATGCGTGCGATAGATACCGACCATGAGCACGGTGGTCAGCGTGGCGAGTTCGACCGCCACCCACATCAGGCCTATGTTGTTCGACACGAATGCGAGGTTCATGCCGAACATCATGACCTGGTACATCGCGTGATAGAATCGCAGGTTGAGCGCGGTCAAGCGGCCGGTCTCCAGCTCATGCGCGATGTAGGAAGCGCTGAACACGCTGGTCGTGAAACCGACGAATGTGTTGAGCACGATGAACACGATGTTGAGGTCATCGACCAGCAGATACTGCCCTGGTTGTGGCCGCTCGGTGATGAACAGCGAGAGGGCGGCGAGCAAGGTCAGAAAACTTGCGGCCACGTTCAGGCGCGCTGTCACCCGGTAGTTCGGCAATGCTGCCAGGAGAGCGGCAGCACCGATCGGTATCAGCAAAATGGCAGCAACGGCATCGAAGGAGAACGCGGTCATCGGCATTCGCCCCGGTAGTCGTCGAGCGCGCCGAGATCCACGGAATCGAACCTCTCGCGGATGCGGAACAGAAAGACGCCGATGACGATAAAAGCGATCAGGATCGAAAAGGCGACGCTGATCTCGACGACCAGTGGCATCCCCTTGGCTCCCGTCGCCGCGAGGACCAACCCGTTCTCCAGCGACATGAACCCGACAACCTGGCTGACGGCGTTCCGGCGGGTGACCATCACCAGCAGCCCCAACAATATTATCGACAGCGCGAAGGCCAGATCCTCGCGTGTCAGCGGATCGGCATCGTGAGTGACCCGCAGCATCAGAACCATGGACAGCGTCACCAGACCTATTCCGGCCAGCATGGTCGGGCCGATGCCAACAGCGGTCTCGATGTCGCGATGGATACCGAGCCTCTGAATGATGCGATGAAGCCCGACAGGAATGACGATCGCCTTGAAAACCAGAGCAATCACCGCCGTCACGTAGAGATGGTGGGCGTCCTGAATGTAGGCCTGCCAAGCCACGGAGAGCGCCAGCACGACCGCATGAAGCGCAAAGACGTTGATCAGCGCGAAAAGCCGATCCTGATACAGCATCATGAAACTGACCAGCACCAGGCCGCCGGCCAGCAAATGAGCGACATCGAAGGTGAGGCCGTCCATCAGAGGCTCCGCGAGACGAACAGCAGCAGCGTACCGAGCAGCGCCAGCATCAGTGCTGCCCCGAGGAAATCCGGAACGCGGAAGACGCGCATCTTGGCGATGGCGGTCTCGAACAGCGCGAGAAGAATACCGCAGGCGGCGAGCTTGCCGAGATAGGTGACGAGGCCCAGGACAAAGGAACCCGGCCCCGCCCCGGCTGCCGCCAGCCCCCAGGGCAGGAACACGCAGGAAACCAGCGAGACGTAGAGCAGCAGCTTCAGGAAGGTGGCGAACTCGATCATCGCCAGGTGGCGACCGGAATATTCCAGGATCATCGCCTCGTGAACCATGGTGAGTTCCAGGTGGGTCGCCGGATTATCCACTGGTATGCGGCCGTTTTCGGCGATCGCCACCATAACGAGCGCAATGAGCGCCATCCCGAGCGATACCCGCAGGCCGACTTCCGACGAGCTCATGAAAGCGGCAACCGTGGAAAGTTGAGTCGCCCCGGCGACGAGCGCGAGGCTGAACACGATCAACAGCATGGCGGGTTCGGCCAGCGAGGCGATCATTACCTCACGGCTGGATCCTATGCCACCGAAGCTCGTGCCGACATCCATCCCCGCCAGCGCCAGGAAGAATCGCGCGCTTCCGAGCAGCGCGACAATGGCTATGAGGTCGGCCGTCCAACTGAATTTGAGACCCGCAGCGAATGTCGGAATGAGCGCCGCACCAACCCAGGTCGCGGCGAAGATCAGATAGGGCGTGACGCGAAACAGCCAGGATGCGTTGTCGGCGAGCACGACCTCCTTGCGCATGAGCCGCAGGAGGTCGCGATACGGCTGGATCAGGGAAGGCCCCTGGCGCCGCAGCAGCCTCGCCTTCACCTTGCGTACGAAGCCGGTCAAGAGCGGCGCCAGCAAGAGCACCAGCAGCATCTGTGCGCCCTGGGTAACCAGATCGAGGATCAGGGCCATAGTGCGAGCACCAGAAGCAAAGCGACAAGAAAGAGAAAGACGAGGGTCAGGTAACGGCGGATCGTCAGGAATTGCAGATGGTTCAGCCTCTCCGTGGCAAAATCGACGGCTCCGGCAATCGGCTGGTAGAATGTCTCCCAGATCGGATCGTGCATTTCGACATGCAGGCGCGCCGCGTCCGTCGCGCCGGGCGGCGGCATCTCCACCTTTTCCACAGCACGGAATGCGAACGTGCCGAAGACGCGGCGAATGGGCTGCGCGAAGCTGACGGCGGTATATTGCGCGGATGAAACCACATCCGGAAAACCGCAGCCCCAGGCGGGACCCCGCCGCAATGCCCGCGAGGCGAAGCGGTGAATGACGAACGCCGCGAGCGATGCCGAGATCGCGATGAACATGAACACCAGCAGGCCGTTGTATGAACTGCGGCTTTCGGCGATCGGCACGATCGACAGCCAGGGTACGGCCGCCTGCACCGGCATGCGGCTGCCGAGAAGTGAGATCGTCACCGGCGACAGGCCGTCGATTACGAGACCCGGCAGGATGCCGGCAAGTAGGCAAAGCGTCGCGAGAATGAACATCGCCACCAGCGAATAGCGATCGACCTCATGTGTCTGCTCCACCGCCGCAGTGCGTGGCCGACCGAGGAACATGATCCCGAATGCCTTGACGAAGCAGGCCGCCGCCAGCGCCGCCGAAAGCGCCAGCAGGCCGCCGATAGCGGGCACCATGACCTTGAGCCCCCATTGCGGCAGGTCGGGGCTTTGCAGAATGGCCTGGAAGGCGAGCCATTCGGAAACGAACCCGTTGAAGGGCGGGAGCGCCGAGATCGCGACGCAGCCGACGAGAAAGACGAAGCTGGTGAAGGGCATGCGGTGGACGAGACCGCCAAGCTTCTCCATGTTGCGCTCGCCGGTCGCCGTCAGGACGGCCCCCGCGCCGAAAAACAGCAGGCTCTTGAAAAAGGAGTGATTGAGGACGTGGAACAGCGCGGCGGTCAACGCCAATGCCGCGGCCAGTCCCATCGCGTTGGCCTGAAAGGCGAGCGCGAGACCAAGGCTGACGAAAATGACGCCGATGTTTTCGATCGTGCTGTAGGCGAGGAGACGCTTGATGTCCTTTTCCATCAAGGCGTAGAGGATTCCCAAAACAGCCGTGAGGCCGCCGAGGAAAAGCACGACGACGCCCGACCACCATGCCGGCGGGCCGGCAAGGTCGAAGATCACTCGGATGAAACCGTAGACGGCGACCTTGGTCATGACGCCGCTCATAAGGGCCGAAACATGGCTCGGTGCTGCCGGATGAGCGAGCGGTAGCCAGACATGCAGGGGGACGAGACCGGCCTTGGAACCCGCGCCAAGCAGCATGAGAGCCAGGACGGCGGTGGCGACGAGCGGGACGGGCTCGGCGGCGCGCATTGCGTCGAACGTATAGTTTCCGCCTGGTCCGGCCAGCAGGCCGAAAGCCAGCAGCAGTGCCAGCGTGCCGAAGCTCGCCATCACCAGATAAATGTAGCCCGCCCTCGTATTGTCCTGTTCGCGATGGTGGGCCATGACGAGCGCCCATGAGGCAAGCGACATGAATTCCCAGGAAAGCAGGAACGTGAACGCGTCGTCGGCCAGCACGACGAGATTCATTCCCGCGAGGAAGGTGGGGAAGAATGGCAGCACCCTGTGTGGCGCGGGTTCGTGATCGCCATATCCAAGGCCGTAGAGGCTGGCCACGGCGCCGCCGAGATTGACGACTACAAGAAAAAACGTCGACAGCGCATCCAGGCGGAAATGAGCGCCGATCCACGGTAGTCCGAGCGGCAGTGTGACCGCCGATATGGAAGCCGGGTCGGCTGCAAGGCGGCTCACGACGGCCAAGAACATAACGGTCGAAATGCCGAGGGTAGAGTGATAGATCAGAGGCGTCGCCGCCCCGCGCCAGCTGACGGCAACCGCAATGACCGCGGTTCCCAAGAGTGTGGCGACACCCCACAACAGGATCGCGACACCCGAAATCACGCCGCCGTCCTCCCGCTGACCTCGGCCTCTGCATTGTCGTCGCCAAGAATCCTGGCGGGGTCGAAGCCCGCCTTCAGTCGCACGCCACGCCCGCCGGTGACGCTGGCCGCGCCCTCCGTGATCAATTCGATACCGGCAACATCAAGCGCTCCAATCAACTTCATAAGGGAGTCGACGTTGCCTCGGATGATCGCCTCGCTGGCCTCCATGCGCTGGATGGTCGGCAACGAAAGGCCGGACAACTCGGCGAGCCTGCGCTGGTCGATGCCGAGCAGCGCCCTTGCGGCGCGCAATTGGGGAGCTGTTATCAAAGGTCGCCGTTGTCCGCTTTGAGACGTAAGGTCTTCTCGCTGCAGCATATGTTGAAATGTGCCATCGTCAACTACTGATGTGTGGGCCATCGCTATCGTGCGGCGTCCAAGCCGTTGCGATCTAAAAAGGCGACAGTGGCAAACCGCCAGCACCGAGCAAGGTGCATTTGAGACTGACGTCAATTGACAAAACCGAACGTTGCTCGGGACACAGTGGGGCTTTTTCAAAGACAAACGAGAAATGGCAGGCCAATGATCTTCCGCGACTAGTGAATGACTGCCGCGGATTGGAGTTGCCCTTCACATACTTAAAGGTCCGCAACCGGTTCAGCTCCCGACCTCTGGTATCGTCATTGCGAAGGTCAGTAACGGGACCCCAAAGCAGACGGTTGCCAGGCCTCTCGGAAGGTTCGGAAAGGGCGCACGACCACTGAGGAGATCGGTCCGCCAAATTCCCGTTTTCTCCGCCTCGACAGCCTGCTGCCCCAGGAACAGTCAGCGAGATCTCGCTGTCGCGGGTTACTTCGCGTGCCTCGGCCGTGACGTGCTGCGCTGCGCGGGGTACTATCGAATTAAAGGGTGCAGGCATCATGCGCCGGCGCCGAATTCAGCGGCCATCGAGCGGCAATTGATCAAGCTCGGCGAGGACACCAAAGCGCAATTCGTCCAGACTCGGAGGGGACCATATGAACTGCTGGAGGACGATTCTTTGCCTGTACATTGTCGTGCCCGGGCCCACTTCGGCCGGTGATGCGTGGTTGGACGACTTTTCGACGTCAGAACTAGATCGCGGCCTGTGGTGTCCCTGCCAGATAAATATGAACAGGGCCCCGGTTGAGTTTCTGCACGATCCCGATGATGCGGCCAATCAATATGCACGGATCACGGTCGACATCAATTCGCTCGGCGGCAATGTGTGCCGCAAGGCGGCGCCGGACGACGAATGTGGAAAACCCATCTCGGCATTCTCACTATCTCCTGACCGGCCTCGTGCAGTCGAAGAACCGGATGCGCCGAAGCTCCTTGCGCCAAGTTTCATCGATGAACCAAGAATGGCTCGGGTGGCGGCCATCGACACAAATGGAGACCCCTACTGTGACAGCGCAATTATCGAAAAGGCGATAGCAGCGGGCGAGGAAGGACGATGCATCCAGCGACAGGAACTGCGCTTTCAATCACAGTACACCCATCCCGCCGACGAGCCATTCACTTACAAGCTACGTTTCCGCATGCCGGCATTTATTCAGGACACGAAGAACTCGGTCCGTTGGGTGACCGCGCAGTGGAAACAAGAGCCTATCAGCCCCGCCTACAACGACCCCAGTCCGGTGTTGGCCCAACGCTTCGACGACGGCGTGCTGCATGTGACCGTTCAAGACGAAGATTGCCGGTGCCGAGTGGCGTCTGCACCGATGCCTGACGGCTCAATCTGGCCTGCCAGATCCGAGGTTGCACATGACTGCATATCAACTCGGTTAGGCGATCCTGAGAACACAGCGTGCACACCGCACCTTTCTCTCGAATACGGTGCGGATCCCGTTCTGCCCTCTGCGCGCGGAGCGTGGGTGGACATGCAATACAGGGTGCAGATGAGTCGGTCGAAGACCGCAGCAATCGAGATCTATGCTAATGGCCGATTCATCGTGAGGGTCACCGGAAAGATCGGCTATGAACCGGCGCCCGGCAAGATATCGCTGACCAAATTCAAGATCGGCCACTATCGCGATTACCTGCCTTCTGTCGATACCATGGACATCGACCGGGTTGAGGTTGAGCGGTCCGACTAGCCTGCCGGCTCTTGGCCCTCAACGCCTGAGGAAGGCTTTCGAAAGAGAGGCATACGGTAAAGATATTCGTGCGCCCTGGTCACTGAGCCGTACTATTCGTCCATGGCGGACCGGAAGGATGCCCGTCGCGTCTGCTTTTGCGCTTTCGGACAGGCACTTTGAAGGGCTGCAAGGCGGCGCATTGCAGCCGCGCGTGAGTTCGTGTTTTGCAGCGTCAACTTGCAGTTTAATCGCGCATAGCTCCTTCCCACCACCTCGCTAGCTCACTGGATCGAAGTACGAGGGGCTGAATTGGATTGCATTTGTCTTGATGGCTTCGAATGCCATTGGATCCGAAGTTTATATAATTTCTTGTCGCATCAGCCCGAGCAGCACTAAAAGGGTTGCATGAGTTCCATTGCGCTCGGCTTCGTTGCATTTGGCTGCCTATTTTCAGCGGCTCTCGTTGGCGTATTCGCACAATACCGGCTGCCGGACGAGCATTTAGCTTCAGAGTCAAAGGATGCCATAAAACTTGCGACAGCTGTGATTGGAACGCTGTCAGCGCTCGCGCTGGGCTTGCTGATCTCGTCCGCAAAATCCGCGCATGAGACAGCAGAGGGCGAGGTCAGGACCGCAGCGGCACACCTTGTGTTGATTGATCGAGTGCTTGCTCGCTATGGAGCCGAGACGGGCCCCGCTCGTCAGATAGTTCGCGAACTTGTTAGCCAGCGTCTCCAGCAAAGCTGGGGCGACACGGGAAATGTCGCACCTCCCGAAGTTGCGTTCGGTGAGGGTGGGATCGAGCAGATGCAAGAGTTTCTGCGCACCTTGACGCCTGCTACGGAAAGCCAAAAATTATTGAGAGGCCAGGCGCTGGAGCTCAGTAACAAGATCGCGGAAGACAACTGGGCAATGATGGAAGCTGAAGATGAAGGCCTCCCGGCAGCGTTTCTAATAATATTGATACTTTGGCTGAGCCTGCTGTTTGCAACTTTTGGGCTGCTAGCGCCGCGAAATGTGACAGTTGTGGGGGTCCTGTGCTTGTCCTCCTTGTCAGTTGCAGCAGCGATCTATTTGATCGCGGATATGTCCCACCCCTACCTAGGCCTCATTACAATCTCAGACGTGCCGTTGAAAACGGCACTGAACGTTATCGGCAAATAGTCCAGGTCATTCCGCAACTTCAAGGTCGGTACTATGCAGGCTCGTTGAGCGAAGTGTCCCGCATGTTCGTCGTATCAAATCTTAGGCGGCAGCGATGTCCGCTTCGGGCTCGCGCATCTCATCGCTTGTATGACCGCTATGCGGCGCAAAGCTGCCCACCACTTCGCGGCGGGCGCAAGTCAGCTACCGGGCCGCAAGCAGACTAGCAGCTTATGGCAATCAAGAGGTGAGAGCGGACGTTCTGACGATAAAGCATCGGCTCCGTTCCTTGGAGCAAAGGGAACTGGCTAACAAGTTTGTCACCTACTCACTGGCTTTGATGCTGGCGCGATATTTTGGTTAAAGCGGAAGACATTGTCGGGATCGTACTTCGCCTTGATGGCGGCCAACCGTTCGAAATTATCGCCGTAGGTTTGCCGCACCAGTCTCTCACCATCGTCTCCCATTCCAGGAAAGCTGAGATAGATGCGGCCATCCTGGGAGTGGGGCATCATTCGTTGCCAGAAGTTCCGAGTCCAGGTGATGTTCGCTTCATCATCGCCGGCATCGCGCCAGATGGAATCGATGGAAAACATGTAGGGCATCGATCTGTCGCCGAAGGCTGTGTCTGAAGCACCGACACGAGCCGTTGCGCCACCGAAATTCCAGATCGAAGACAGGGTGTTGGGCGACGGCGGGCTGGCGTTACCCTCGAGGATCAAGTCGATTACGTTGTCGCCAAGGCCACTGAGATAGTGACTTTTCCAGTAACAGCGGAACCCACCGAAGGGGATGAGCGTGTCGAACAACTTCTGTACCGCGCAATAGTCTATCTGATCCGAGAAGTCGGCCACGAGGTCTCCCTGCTCGCGCAATGGCTGCAGGAGGGCTTCACCCTCGGCGGCATCCCCGGCATACACCGCAGCAATCGTGTAAACACGCTTTCCCCATGCGGAAGTTGGGAATGCTGCGTCATGCGGAACGGTTGAAAATTCCACCAGCGAGCCCACGCGGTCGTTCTTGTCGGCAAGAAAGTCGCGCCAGAAGCGGATCGGTCCGCTCCCCGCTTCAATGGGATAGATCGGCGCACAGAACATCACTTTTGGACCGACCGGGTGTAAGGCGAATTCAAACGACGTCACCACCCCGAAGTTGCCGCCACCGCCTTTCAGTGCCCACAACAGGTCGGCGTTTTCATTCGCGCTGGCATGTACGATGCTGCCGTTGGCGACAACGACGTCGGCGGAGACAAGATTGTCGATGCAAAGACCATGACGGCTTCGGAGCCAGCCGATACCGCCGCTGAGCGTCAGTCCGGCAACCCCCGTATCCGAAATCAATCCACCGGGCGTCGCAAGTCCGAAGGCCTGTGTCTCGTGGTCTACATCGCCCCATGTTGCACCGCCGCCAACCCAGGCTGATCCCCGCTGAGCGTCAACCCGCACATCATGCATACGAGAGAGATCAATCATGACGCTGCCGGCGCCGACAGCGTGTCCAGCGACATTGTGGCCGCCACCACGGATCGATACCGCCAAACCGTGATCGCGAGCAAAGTTTACGGCCGTGGCAACGTCGGCCGCTCCGCTGGCCCGAACAATGACAGCGGGGCGCCTGTCTATCATAGCGTTCCAGACAGCACGGGCGGCATCATATTCCGTATCACCGGATACAATGACCTTTCCTCGAACCGAACTGCGCAAGCGCTGCAAAGCGGCTTCGGGAACTTGCCGCAAGGAACCGTCCATTATCTGCCTCCGCTGATCCGGCGAACTTGCCGCTTGCAAAGATTAGCTTGAAGGTACAACTCTGCCAGAGACGGATTGCAGCAAAACAGGGCAAATGTGACAGCGCCAGACCGGAAGGCTCCAAATGTCAGTGATCAGAGCCAAGCCCATCGTTGCGCTTCTCGCGGCAGCCGAAACATCGGCGTCGGTTCTGTATGGACTCTACGACGTGCTTTTTTCGGTCGGAATAGCCTATCCTGACATGACTACCGGCGAGACAGGCGACGCGCTGCTCGATGTGAAAATTGTAGCCGCCGAGAAGGCGCCTTTCCGGTGCTTCGGCAATATCCTCGTAGAGCCGCACGCTGCCATTGGAGAAGTCGATCGGGTCGATGTTGCCGTTGTCTGTGACATGTACACACCAACCGACACCGTTCCGAACGGCCGTTACCTGCGCGAGATCAGTTGGCTCAAGCGCATGCATGCGAGCGGGTCGCTCGTTGGGTCGGTTTGCACAGGTTCCTTGATGCTGGCGGATGCCGGACTTCTGGACGGCCGCGAATGTGCGGCGCATTGGGCCTATCGAGATCTCATTCGCGAACACTATGCCAAGGTAAAGTTCAACGAACGATCGATCCTCAACCTTACGGCAGAAGCCGAGGGCATAGTTACCGCAGGCGGCGTCACTGCCTGGCAGGACCTTGCCCTTCACCTCATTGCTCGACTTTGCGGCAAGGGACACGCGATAAAGACTGCCAAAGTCCATCTTTTGGCGGGACACGAAGACGGACAATTGCCTTTCTCGGCAATGAATCGGCAAATCCAGAAAGGCGACGCGCTTATCGGCCGATGCCAAGAGTGGATTGCCGACAACTACTCGAGTTTGAATCCTGTCGCGGCAATGGCGAAACAATCAGGTCTCCAACAACGGACATTCGGTCGTCGTTTCCGGTCGGCTACTGGGTATCTGCCCATCGAGTACGTTCACGCGCTTCGTATCGAGGAAGCCAAGCAGATGTTCGAAACAGAAAGCGTGGCTATTGAAGAGGTCGGGTACAAGGTCGGGTACGAGGATCCGAGCTTTTTCAGGCGCCTTTTTAAGCGAAAGACAGGGCTAACACCGGCCGCCTACCGGCGGAAATTTCCGGCGTTTCAGAGGCCGCATATGTGAAATTGATTGAGCATCGGAGGGATTGGCTTCAACTCAACTTTTTCGTAGCGGATCAGTCTCCAACGTCGGCTTATGGCGCGCAACGTCTGCTTTTGGGCAGTGGCAAAGGCGCATTGAACGGCCGATTTGCGGCCTCGTTCGCTTGTGAGAGAGTGAGCGACCGCTATCGGCGGATAAGTTGAAAAAGTCGTTGTTGCTGTCGGTTTGAAGTCCTGATTCAGTGTTTCCGTGATCTGGAGGGCATGCCGATGATAGTGAGCGGACAGTGATGCGGGGAACGCTGTTCTGCGAGTTCAGCATCGAGGGTCATGTGCCTGCCGACCATCCGCTTCGTCGACCTGTCCGGTCTGCGCTCCCATCTGCGGCCATTCTATAGCGAGATCGGCAGGCCTTCGATCGATCCGGAACTGATGATCCGGATGCTGATCGTAGGCTACTGCTTCGGCATCCGCTCGGAGCGGCGGCTGTGCGAACAGGTCCATCTCAATCTCGCCTATCGTTGGTTTCTTTAGGCGGGCATGTGTCAACCTCTTTCTCTGTCGGGGTAGAACGAAGCGGCCGGACGAGTTCAGGCTTCTTTGCGTGCTCGGCACCGACGGTGCCGGCGGACAGGATGGGTTGAGAAGGATCGAACGGCCTAGCTCTGCCTCGCGATCGGACGGCGAATGCCGAACCGTCGCAACCAGCGATACGGGCTCGTCCGACCCTCGCACCCTCCCGGGCGCTCCGCTCCGCCGCGACGGCGGAACCTAAAGGTTCGATTGCTACATCGCGCTGGTCGCTACGCTGCGACTGCGGTGGTCGATCCGGCAGCACCTGACCAGCGGAATTCGGTGCCATCGGTCCACATTCGATGCATGATGACGGCGAGCCTGCGGGCGAGAGCCACCTTCGCGACTTTCACGTTGCCTCGCTTCGCCAGCCGCATGGCCCATGACCTCAGAGAGGACCAGGAACCGTGATGGAAAAGAACGTGAGCTGCCTGGTAAAGGGCGGTGCGGACCATCTCATCACCACAGCGGCTGATGCGGCCGTCGAAGTCTGTCTGTCCGGAGCTGTAGCGCTTCGGCGTCAAGCCGAAGTGCGCTCCGACATCTCTTGATCTGGAAAATCGCTCAGGTGCGTCGACGCCGGTACGATAGGTCAGCGCCACAACTACTCCGACGCCGGGTATCGTCATCAGCCGACGACAAACTGGATCGCGCCGCGCCAGCTGTCGGCACATACGATCGAGGCACTCAAATGCTTCGATCATCGTCTGGCGAACGCGCAGCATAGGCTCTGTGATCGCTGATAGGATCGGGTGATCCGCTACGAGCTCCAGGACGCGCTCCTCGAACGCCCGGCGCGTGACGATTCCGATCCGAAGCCCGAACACCTTCAGCGACCCACGCACGGCGTTCTCGATGTCGTGCGCCTTATTCAAGAGTTGCTGGCGATTGACCAGCGCCATGCGAACTTGCTGCGCTTCCTCGCTCTTGATGTGGACCTGCCTAAACCATCCAAGTCGGAGAAGGTGAGCGATACCTCGCGCGTCGTTGCGGTCAGTCTTGTTCCTCATCGCGCTGAGACCTGCCTTCACATGCCGACATTCGAGACAGATTGCTGGATATCCAGCTTCTCGCAGCGCGCTATAAATCCATGCCGACGTTGGGCCAGCTTCCAAGCCGACGCGCTTGAAAGGTTGACCGAACCTCCTCAGCAGATCCGTGATAACCGTCGGCTCGGCTTCTACCTTCCGTTCGAGCAAGACGTCTCCGGTGTCATTGACGATGCAGACGTTCACCGTATCCAGTGACACATCCAGGCCAGCAAAATAGTCCATCATCCTCTCCATGGCAGATGTTGCGGTTCAAGTCGCACAGTGCAGTCTCGCCCCAGCGCGACCGCCCGCCTACTCCATTCTGCCGGCACGGGCTGGAAGGCGATGTGCCTGACCACTCGACCTTCTCGAAGAATCGGCATGGCCGCTTCCGCGATGGCGATCTACTGCGCGAGCTCGCTGCTGTCCGAACGCGCCCGCCCGCAAGATCTTGCACTCCGTCCACGAAGGTGCGCGTGACATGGCCCGCGATATCGCCACCACCGACGCCTACGTCACTTTCCGACGGGAGCGAAAGAAGGTCGAGATGCTGTTTGCGCATCTCAAGCGCATCCTGAAGCTCGGCCGCCTGCGACTACGAAGACCTAACAGCGCCCGAGACGAGTTCCATCTGGCAGCCACAGCTCAAACCTCCGCAAATTCGCAAAAATCATTCCGGTCCCAATAGCGAACCCGGCATGAGAAGGGCCGCGCATCGACGCGCCCAAAATCGCCGACCCAATCCCGCAACCACGCGCGCCGGCTATTTCGGCTGTGTGGGACTTGGCAACTGCCTCTCGCGCGTCCTGAGTCATCTCTGTGGCGCTGAGGGCCATTCTAGGCGTGGACAGCAGCGCGAAGCTTGTTCGAACTGAACTCTATCGAAGGCTGAGCCAATTGTGTTTGCCGACCGGACCGAAAAAGTGTTCAAGTTGGTTGGCGGGGGCGATTAAATCGTCGTGGAGAAAAAATGCCTTCAGTCGCCGTACTTGAGCGCAATGATTCGCCTATCGATCGTTCGCTATTTGAGCGCGTTCGCGAGAGTGGACAGGCCGCGGCCACAATAGCGGAGAGGCTTCCGGCAATCCTAGCAGACCCAGCTTTGTCGATTGACGCGCTTTACAAGCTCATCGTCGGCATTGACACGCGCCGCACCGAAAGCGAACGGATCGTGCAGGAAGCAGAAAATGCCGAAAATCCGCGCCTACTGTCGCTAGCCCAGCAGATCGAAAGGTTGTGGGCTACCCTTGCTTCGAAGGTCACGGCACGAGTTCAACGAAATCATTGAGCACCCCCGCAGCGCCAACTCGTCGCCGTCCTCAATAGATATCCTTGCGGGCACGGATCGATGTTGTTGCTCCGACAACGCCGGTCCGATCTCTATGCGACAGTGATCGGGGCCCCTTCATTGTCACCGTTCACAGCTCGGACGGCAAGACGACCGGCAAGATCCGGCGTTGCGAAGGCGAAGTCGAGCTGTCGGGACGCCTTGGCACGCAGAAGCCACGGCGATAGGTCGGCACGTTAACGCTGCCTTCAGGCAGTTCTGCCGGCCATCGACAGGGCCGCAGGCACACCAGGCCCGCTTCCTTGAGCATATCCTCTCCGCCCCCTTGACCGGCAGATCGACCTCCTTCGGAGCTACGGCTCAAAGGGGTAGCGATTGCCCGAGTCCGTGATTTCGCTTAACGTTGACCAAACGATAAAGCAGGGCAGGATAACCCTGAACCTGTGGCAACCAGAGGGGGTTAAGAATGCCTAAGAATAAGCTCATTACCGCATTTTCCGATTTGTCGCGCAGGGAGATGCTGAGGGCCGCCGGCGTGGGTGCAGCGCTCGTTGCTGCATCGGCCCTTCCGACCAGACTTCTCGCTCAGGAGAAGCTGAAGGTGGCCGCCATATATACGGTGCCCGTCGAGCAGCAATGGGTGAGCCGGATCCACAAGGCCGCCAACGCGGCCAAGGAACGCGGCGAGATCGAGTATGTCTATTCCGAAAAGGTATCCAATACCGACTATGAGCGCGTGATGCGCGAATATTGCGAAGCGGGTCACAAGCTAATCGTGGGCGAGGTATTCGGCGTGGAGGATGCAGCCCGCACTGTCGCTAAGGACTACCCGGAGACGGCTTTCCTGATGGGCTCGAGCTTCAAGCCTGATCCGGGCGTGGGCAATTTTTCCGTGTTCGACAACTACATCCAGGATGCGTCCTATCTTTCGGGCATCATCGCGGGCGCGATGACCAAGTCGAAGAAAATCGGCATGGTCGGAGGCTATCCTATCCCGGAGGTCAACCGGCTGATGAATGCGTTCGTGGCGGGCGTGAAGGAAACTGCGCCCGACACCAAATTCCAGGTTGCCTTCATCGGATCCTGGTTCGACCCGCCGAAGGCCAAGGAGACGGCGTTCGCCCAGATCGACGGCGGCGCGGACCTGCTTTATGCAGAGCGCTTCGGGGTTTCGGACGCGGCCAAGGAGAAGGGCGTGCTTGCCGTCGGCAACGTCATTGACACGCAGGCGGACTATCCCGAAACCGTCGTCGCCTCGGCGCTCTGGCACTTCGAGCCGACGCTCGACAAGGCGATCGCCGAGGTCAAGGCAGGGACCTTCAAGGCGGAGGACTATGGCATCTACTCATTTATGAAGGCGGGCGGCTGCTCGCTGGCGGCGCTAGGAACATTCGAGGGCAAAGTGCCGGCCGAGATCGTCGCGAAGGTCGCCGAGAAGGAAAAGGCCATCAAGGACGGTTCCTTCACGGTCGAGATCAACGACGCAGAGCCGAAATCGAGTTAACGCCAATTCCCTCTCCCGTTTGCGGGCATCGCGTTGGATTATTCCCCTCACGGCCTCGCTGCGCTCGGCACCTCTCCCCTATTTGGCTGGGAAGAGGAAAGGGGCGCGAGGGCCGCTGCCAAAGGGAAATCGCCGGGATCCGACATGGTGCATAGTCCAAGATGACCTCATTTGAACAACAGGAAGCCGCTCCCGTTCTTCGCCTCACCGGCATCACTAAGCGTTTTGGCGCATTGGTCGCCAATGATGCGATCTCGTTCACGTTGAACCGGGGTGAAGTTGTCGCACTCCTTGGCGAAAACGGCGCAGGCAAGACGACACTGATGAACATCCTCTTCGGCCACTATGTAGCCGACGAGGGGATTGTCGAGGCGTTCGGCCAGCCGTTGACGCCGGGCGATCCGAAGGCAGCCCTCGACGCCAGCATCGGCATGGTGCATCAGCACTTCACCCTTGCCGACGGCTTGACCGTCCTGGAGAACATTACCCTCGGCACAGAGAGCCTGTGGCGCCTGAAGCTCAATTATGCAATGGCCCGCCAACGTATCAGCAAACTGTCGGAAGACTTCGGCCTTGCCGTCCACCCGGACGCGCTGGTTGGCTCGCTCTCCGTCGGTGAGCGCCAGCGCGTCGAAATCCTGAAAGCACTCTACCGCGATGCGCGCATCCTCATCCTCGACGAGCCGACCGCAGTGCTTACGCCGACGGAGACGCAAGCGCTGTTTCGCACGCTTAGGATGCTGGTCAGCAACGGGCTTTCCATCATTTTCATTTCGCACAAGCTCAACGAAGTGCTGGCCGTCAGTGACCGGGTTCTGGTCCTGCGAGCTGGCAAGCTCGTGGGGGAGCGCGTGACTGCAGGGGCGACCCTGCGGGAATTGGCAGCGTTGATGGTGGGGCAGAACGTTCTCCAAGTCACCATGGGGATTGCCTCGCCGGGCCGGATCATTTTCGAACTTAATAATATGTCCACAGACGGCGGCGGTCTCCACCATGTCTCCCTTGAGATGCGCGTGGGCGAGATCACGGGGGTAGCCGGAGTGTCCGGTAATGGCCAGGCAGCGCTGGCAGGTCTACTGGCCGGCACGCTCCTGCCGGCGTCGGGCGAGATGCTGGTGGATGGCGAGCCTGTCCGTGACTGGTCGCCTCGGCAGGCGCTTGCGCGGCGTATCGCGCGTATCCCCGAAGACCGGCACGCCGTCGGCACGATCGGCGACATGAGCATAACGGAAAACGTGATCCTCGAACGGTATCGCGCCAAGCCATTCAGCCGGGCGGGCTTCCTAAATTGGAGCGCAGCCCGCCGCTTCGCCGGGGAACTGGTGGAGGAGTACGACGTGAAGTGCCCGTCTCCCGACGCCCGCATCCGCCTCCTTTCGGGCGGCAACATGCAGAAGCTCATCCTGGCGCGCGCCCTCGATCCGGAGCCGGTCATCGTGCTCGCCAACCAGCCTACCCGCGGACTTGACGTTGGCGCGGTGGCGTTCGTGCATCAGCGCCTTTTCGAGGTGCGCAGCAGCGGCGCGGCCATCCTTCTTATTTCCGAAGACCTCGACGAAATCTTCGCGCTTTCCGACCGGCTGTACGTGATGTCGAAGGGACGCTTGTCGACGCCGTCCGCGCGCGGCGAGCGAACGGTCCACGAGGTCGGCGAGTTGATGGCGGGGCATGGGATGGATGCGGCGTCTCCCGGCTCGCAGGAATTCGTTCCGGCATGATCGGGTTCGGACCCTGCGCCGACCCATCCCCTCTCCTTGGTGGGGAGGATCGACGAGCGAGCTTTGCGCGGCAAAAATCGAGAGGCGGGGTGGCGGCTGTTCAGGACAGAGTGTTGCGTTTTCCACCCTGCCCTTTGCGCCAACCTGCCCAAAAGGGGGAGGGAGGAGCGGGGCGCAACAAGAGGGAAGGCGGGGCGTTGCGACATGCGGCTTGAGCCGAAGCCCACACTGTCCCTTGCGGCGACAGTCTTATATCCCCTGGCAGCCATCGCAGCGACGCTTGGCTTCGCGTCGCTCCTGGTGCTCGCCGCGGGTGCATCGCCTTTGTCGGTGTTCTATCTGGTGGCCAGGGGAGCGGCCGGTTCACAATTCGCACTTCTCGAAACGCTAACGCGCGCGACGCCGCTGATATTCACCGGCCTTGCCGTGGGGGTGGCGTTCCGCGCGAAGCTCTGGAATATCGGCGCCGAAGCCCAGCTCTATATCGGAGCGGTGGTGACCGTGGTGCTCGGCACCGGCCTCCTGCCGCTTCACGCCGGGTTGCTCATCCCGATCATCATGGTGGCCGCGATGGCGGCTGGGGCGTTGCTGCTTCTTGGGCCAGCGATCCTGAAGACGCGTTTCGGCGTCGACGAGGTGGTTACGACGCTGCTTCTAAATTTCATCGTGCTGCTGTTCGTCTCAATGCTTCTCGAGGGCCCGCTGAAGGATCCGATGGGGCTCGGTTGGCCGCAATCGCCGAAGGTGGTGGCCGACGCGCAGCTTCCCCGCCTGATCCAGGCCAAGCGACTGCATTTCGGCTTCGTCATGGCTTTGGCCGCCGCACTCCTGACCTGGGTGATCATCAAGAAGACCGCGCTCGGCTATGAAATGCGCGCAGTCGGGCACAATCCGGAGGCGGCGCGGTTTGCCGGCATTCCGGTCAATCGAGTCATCGTGAAGACCGCACTTCTGTCCGGCGGGTTGGCCGCGCTTGCAGGGTTTTCGGAAGTGTCCGGCCTAAAGGGCAACCTCACACTCGATCTGTCGCCGGGCTTCGGCTACTCCGGCATTGTCGTCGCGATGCTGGCAATGCTCAATCCGCTTGGCGTCATCCCGTCCGCGATATTCGTAGCCGGCATCTTCGTAGGGGCGGACGCGATGAGCCGTTCGGCAGGCGTACCGAGCTACATTGCGGATGTGGTGGTGGCGACGGCGCTGCTCACCATGGTCGTGGCGATACTGCTGACGCGGTTCCAGGTAAGGTGGAAGTGATGGATCACGCCGTCGAGATCCTTTTCACCGCCTCGTTCTGGGTCGCCGCAATCCGCATCGCGTCGCCGCTGATCTTTGCGACGCTGGGCGAATTGATCTGCGAACGCGCGGGGGTGCTGAACCTCGGCATCGAAGGCATCATGACCGTGGGCGCGTTCGCCGGTTGGTTCACCGTCTATACCGGCGGCGATCTGTGGACCGGTGTTCTGGTCGCCGCACTCGCTGGCGCGCTGTTCGGCCTGCTGCACGCCGCACTCACGGTCCCGCTCGGCCTTTCGCAACATGTAGTCGGCATCGGAGTAACGCTGCTCGCGACGAGCCTGACCTATTATACCTACCGGCTGGCGCTGCCGGAAGTCACGTCGCCGCCGAAGATCGAGCCGTTTCAGCCCCTGCCCATCCCTGGCATTTCCGATATTCCAGTCCTTGGACCGGCATTGTTCAGCCAGACGCCGCTCACCTATATGGCCTTCACTTTGGTCGCGGTGGTCGCCTGGGCGCTGTACCGTACGCCACTCGGCCTCGCAGTGAGGGCGGTCGGCGAGAGCCCAGCCGCCGTTGAGGCGCAAGGCATTAGTGTCACCGCGATCCGCTTGGGCGCGGTCATGGTCGGCAGCGCGCTGATGGCCGTTGGCGGGGCGTTCCTCACACTCTCCGCCTTCAACTCCTTCTTCTTCGGAATGATCAACGGTCGTGGCTGGATCTGCATCGCGCTAGTGGTTTTCGGCTCGTGGCGACCAGGCAAGGCGCTGTTGGGGGCGATCCTTTTTGCGGCATTCGACGCTTATCAGATCCGCCTGCAGCAGCTTTCGGGCGGTGTCGTTCCCTATCAGGTCTTCCTGATGATGCCCTATGCGCTGTCCATTCTCGCGCTGATCCTGGTCGCGCGCCGCGCCACCTATCCAAGAGCGCTGATGATACCCTATCAGAAAGGCGAACGATGAGTTTGACTCCCGCTGCATCGGGCGCGGCTGCCAGCGCGCGTGCCGGCAGGTGCGACTACCCGGACACGCGGATGAACTCAAGCTTCTCGGAGGCAGGGTGTCAGCTTCGTCGAGGACCCGAAAATTGCCCGGCCCGCCTTTTAGGACATCGTTCCAACCTTGCGCGAAGTTAGGCGGTATCTCGACAAACGCTGCGATATAGGCTTTCAATCGCTGAGCCAGTGTGAAGGCTGCCGCCTGTCCGTGGAGCTCGCGTGGTTGTCGCCAAGGCGAGCCGCGACGTGCATTCCGGCAATTTCGGCGGCGTTGTGCCGAATACCGGGGGTTCGGTCGCAAGTTCTCGGCGACGGCGTCAGGGAATCAGGCCGATCAGTCGCCAAGATCTTGGTCGCCTGCGCGCCCCGCTTGCGGACGGACCATGTCAGCGTCGAAGTGATGGCAGAATGGAATGGACCGGACCAGGCCACTGGGTGATGGAAGAGAATGCGGATGCCACCATTGGACCTCGTCCTCGACTTCCCCTCGAAGTGAAAGAACAAAGCATTATCGCGAACGGCGCGGTTCTCTCCTGTTCTGTCCGCGACGGCGGGCTCGTCTCGCCGTCGCGTCACCTGGCGACTTAGACGCTCGTCCGCAGCCTCAGGCTACCTTCGCTTCCGCCCGTTTGGCCTTGGTTGCCTCGCCCCACCAAATCAGTTGGTCAAGCATGTCCTTGGCCGAAGGCAGAATCGCCTCCTCAATGGCCGAAATCGGCTGGTTACCCATGGCGGGATGAACCTTGTAGAACTCCGAACCGCCGATGTGAACTGCCGAACGCACGTTGACCATATGCAGTTCGGTGGCGGTAGTGCGCGCATGCTCGATTGAGCGGGCAGCGCCGACCTTGATGCGGTCGTGAACATTTGGCGGGCCAGTGACGAGACCGAAAGTCAACATATTGCCGCCGACATGACGCTGTTTTTCGGGATTGCGGCTGGTTAGCGTGAACGATGACGGTGCTGTTTTCAGCGCCTCCATGACCAAAGTTTCGTCGATGCGGATCGTTTGACTTTCGCGGTCGACTTTGCCCCTGCTTTCTCGAACAGCGAGATCACACGCTTGCTCATCACCCGGATGCCGAGTTCGGAAAGAATTCGCATGGAGGAGCGATGCAGAGCCTCCATACGCTCCTCATCTAGCAGCTGCATTGGTGCTTGTTTACATTCTGCCAGGGGAGTTGGTTGATCCCGCCAACTTTCCGCGCAGCCATCTTTGAACGACGGCCACTACAGCGCCTGTCTGCCGTCATCTTAAATGCCTCTTGTGCCAAGGCTGACGCATTTGCAAAGTAAATCCTGTATTCATGTCACGCTCGCGGCTCTGCCGACGGGTCATAGAGCAGGAACTGCCAGATCGGAGTACCGGCTGGCCTCGGCTATAAGTCCCAGAATGTGGTCGCAAATTGCGGCAGCACGCGGCTCACCGAGCACTGGCGGCGCGAAATCCATATATTCGTTGACAGTATAGTCCGCAGAACACGGCTCAAGGTGCCAGCTCAATCGCCCGAGATAAACCCATCATGTTTATAAGATTGTTCCAAGCTCTGAAGATTAATTCCCGACATGACTGCAGTTCTCCACCGTCTCTAGCCTTTGTGACCGGATGCCATGGCACCCTTCCCTGACGATTTACGTATAGGGTATTCTCACAGAGTGCCATGTTCGTGTATCCCGAAAAATCTATGCGGAATTCCGCAGCCGGCCCGAAAACCGATTGCGCCTCAGCGTAAAAGCGCGCCGAACTTGGACCCCTCTGTCGAGCAGGCTCTATCGTGTCGATTGGCGTCACAAATTGGCATTGGCCAAAGAGACGCGAATTGGACCGCTCATGCCTCTCGTCGACTCCGGAAAATGCAGCGGAAACAGAGGCCTGAACGTTCCGTGGCCTGGGTCACGGTTCGGTGCGTTTTTGCATTGGGGAGGTTTCAGGGATGGTGAGGGCGATACTGGCATGGGTGGAGAGGCGGCGTGCGGTCCGTCGCCGATGGCGGGAAGACGCCCAGCACCTCGTCCGGCGGTACGGCCCGAGGACTGCCTACGATGAGGCCCAACGGCTTGCCGCAAGATCCCGCGCGATCAAAGACGGCCAGTTGCTGTTGCTGTACCGGCCTGCGCCTCCGGGCTGGGTCTCATAAACTTCCCGTCAGGTTCCGACGGGATCGTCAGGAAGGTTCCTCTCATCGAAAACGACTGCAGCGGCCGAAGGAGATCAGGCAAGACGACTGCCCCAGATTAGACTTTTCCCCAGAATGGCCGAATGCCCGCGGCACTCCTGAACCTAGGCGGCCCCCCTGCAACTCGTAAAAGAGCTCGGTCGTCACGGCTTTCACAAAATTGTAGTCTTGCAGGCGGCTCCTGACTTGGTAGGCATCCTATTGAAGCCATGAACACTCGACAGCGCGCCGTCGCTAAGCACATGGCAAACGAAGCTCCCGTTAGGTTTGCATTGCTGGTTTTCGCCGGATTTCCCATGATGGCGTTCAGTTCGGTCATCGAACCGCTCCGCGCGGCGAACGTGCTGGCAAAAAAACGATGCTATAGCTGGGTAATTGTTGGCGCCACCGACGGACAGGTTGAAGCCTCGAACGGCGTTGTCATCCAGCCCGGCTTTTTCGTTGAAGATGCGCCGAAGGTTGATCGCATTGTTGTTTGCTCAGGAGGTGATGCCGACCATGTCGTCGCCGACAATGCCGTTAGTTGGATCCGCAAGAGCCTTCGCAGCGGTGCCCACATCGGCGCGGTCGCCGACGCCGCGTTCTTTCTCGCCAGGGCTGGTCTTCTCGACGGGCATGCCTGCACCTTGCACTGGACCAGTCAGGCGGCATTCATCGAGGCGTTTCCGGAGATCGAACTGCGGCGTGACCTCTATGTCATCGACCGGAGACGTTTCACCTCGGCAGGCGGCGTCGGCAGTTTGGACATGATGCTGGAGATCATCACCAAGGACTACGGCGCGGAGCTTGCAGCCGGCGTCGCGGAATGGTTCGTCCATAGCCCGCTGCGATCGAGCGTCGATCGCAAACTGATGCCGTTGAGACTGCGCACTGGCGTCCAGGACGAACTCGTACTGTCGGCAATGGCGATCATGGAGGATGCCGTGGAAGAGCGGCTGAGTATGTCGGAACTGGCGATGAGGCTGGGCGTGTCTTCTGACAAGCTTGAACGAGGCTTTCGCTCTGAACTCCATGTTTCGCCGAACGGATACTACCGCCGCCTGCGGCTGAAGCGTGCCGCCGACCTCCTTGCTCATTCCACGCTCGCGGTGCGCGATGTGGCGCTGGCCTGCGGCTTTGCCAGCATGTCGAGCTTTGCCCGGGCTTTCAGGGAAGAGCATGGCCACCCGCCGAAGCTGGCCCGCAGACATTAAATGGTTGCGGTACCTCGCACGACATGTGCGGTATTCCGCACAATCTTTTTGCCCCCGCTACTTCATGTTCGAGGCCTAGGAGGCGCCGATGAGCATTGTTGTTTTCGATCCCGATAGCACCGAGGACGTGGATTTTGCGGATCGCATGCGCCACCCGGCCGCGGCGGACCCGGCCGGTGGCATGTGGCTTTCCGATACAGAGCCTTCGTTCGTTGACGTGGATGCCTTGAGGAGGGGTCGTCTGAAGAGACTGCGCGCCTGGATGTGCGAGGCCGGCTACGGCGCCGTCGTTCTTTTCGACCCATACAATCAGCGCTATGCGACTGGCTCGCGCAACATGCACGGCTATTTCCTGCGCAACTCGACCCGGTACTTTTTCATCCCGACGGAGGGGCCGATTGTCCTGTTCGAGTACCCGCAGAGCTACCATGTCTCGATGGTGCTCGACACCATCGACGAGGCGCGCCCGTCGAAGCTCGTCTGGTCGTCGGTGTCTGGCCGCGACGACGAGACGGCAGGCCCCTTTGCCGAGGAGATCACTGATCTCCTGAAGGCTCATGGCGGCGGCTCGATGAAAATCGGGCTCGATCGCTGCAGCCACCTGCAGGCGCTCGCGCTGGAAGAGCGTGGTTGTTTGGTCAAGGACTGCCAGGGCGAGATTCTCGCCGTGCGTGCGGTCAAAACTCCCGAGGAGGTCAAATGCCTGCAGGTCTCGATGGCCGGCGCCGAAGCCGCTGTTGCAGCGGTACGACAGGCGATTAGGCCCGGTGTTTCGGAAAACGACCTCTTCGCGATCATGTATCACGAGGTGATCCGCCAAGGCGGCGAGTTCATCGAAACGCGCCTGTTGACGTCCGGCCAGCGCACGAACCCATGGTTCAATGAGGCAAGCGGCCGCAAGCTCAGACCCGGCGAACTCGTCGCGCTCGATACCGACACGATCGGCTGTTATGGCTACTATTCTGATTTTTCCCGAACGTTCCGATGCGGTCCCGGAAGGCCGACAGACTATCAGAAGTCACTCTACCGAATGGCCCACGAGCAGGTTCAGCACAACATGTCAATCGTGAAGCCCGGCATGGCGTTTCGCGAGATCGCAGAAAAGGCCTGGAAGATTCCGGAGCGGTTCGTCGACCAGCGCTATACGTCGGTGATGCACGGAGTCGGCATGCATGGCGAGACGCCATTCATCGCGCACGCCATGGACTACAAAACCTACGGGCGCGATGGCCACATCGTGCCCGGCATGGTGATCAGCGTCGAGAGCTATATCGGCGAGAAAGGCGGACGTGAGGGTGTCAAACTGGAGGATGAGATCCTGATCACCGAAACCGGCACGGAACTGCTGTCCCGCTTTCCCTATGAAGACGACTTCCTTGACGGACAGATCTGATGAAGCGGCCGCTCGCGATTGAAAAAAGCAAGGCGGCGGCGCTCTTCATCGACCTGCAGGAGGAGCATCGCCAGGACCGGCGCTATATTGTGGCGGGCTTCGACACGATCCTCGCCAACGTGCGAAAGCTTCAGCACGCAGCGCGGACGAACGGCATTCCCGTCATCCATTCTGCTTACATCGTCGACTCCGCGGCGCAAAACCTGCGGCCATTTCATCCGGTCATGGCCGATGGCACATCGGCCTTCAGTGACAAGAGTAGCCCGTTTTCCGAACTCTGCCCGGAAGTAGGTCCAGTCGGGGACGAAACCGTTCTCGTCAAAACCGAGGCGAGCGCATTCGGCAACGATTTTCTCGCCCGCAGACTCAGCGCTAGCGGCGTCGAGTGGTTGTTCATCGCTGGCGTGTGGACCGAAGCCTGCATCGAGCCAGCGTGAGGCAGGCCATCGAACTTGGTTTCAGGGTCGTTCTCGTCAAGGACGCGTGCGGCAGCGGCACCACGGCGATGCACCAGACGGCGATCCTCAACCTCGCTAACCGGCTCTATAGCGGGGCGGTGACAAATACCGAGGACGCATGTCGGTTGCTGGCCGGTGAGACGATCGATGTCTGGATGGTCGAAGGCTCCGTGCCGCTGCGCTTTACCTATGAGAACGCGGCTGACCTCTTCAGCGAGCTCTGACGCGTCGCCCCCGGAGCCGAATTTTGGTGGCAACAATTGTCGCCGGGATGGACCAATGAAGCGTGGGAAATACGCGGCCCTGATCGATCCAGCCACCTGGGCTTACATCGATGCGATCAATGACTGTTACCCGCCGGAAATCGTCGACCTGCCGATCGAGAAACAGCGGGCGCTCTATGACGCGATGTGCCGGGCGTTTCACGGCGGCTACCCGGCAGGGGTCGAGGCCAGCGACAGCACGATTGCGGCATCCGACCAAATGATCCCCATCCGGCGGTACGCGTTGCGAGGCAACGCGCCGCAAGCGACGATTATCTATTACCATGGCGGCGGTTTCATCCTTGGCGGGCTCGATAGCCATGACGATATTTGCGCCGAGGTTTGCGCCGGGACCGGCTTTGAGGTCTTGTCCGTCGACTATCGGCTTGCACCCGAACATCTGCATCCAGCCGCCTTCGATGACGCGCGCGCTGTGTTCGAACGGATTGCCGAGACAAACGATCTGCCGATTGTCCTGTGCGGGGAGAGCGCGGGCGGCAACCTTGCAGCAGCAGTCGCGCATGCGACGCGCGGCCATCCCGGCCAGGCGATCGGCCAGGTGCTGATCTATCCCACCTTGGGCGGAGACACGAGCGCCGGCTCGTATGTCGAACACGGCGAAGCGCCGATGCTGACATTGCGTGATTTGGAGTTCTATCACCATGTCCGGGCTGGCAGCGCCTATTGGTCCAGCGATCCGACATTCGCACCACTTTGCGACAACGATTTTTCCGGCCTTCCGCCGACCGTCGTGATTACGGCCGAATGCGATCCTCTGTCATCGGACGGGGAAGCCTATCGCGACCGCATTGTTGCTGCCGGCGGGCGGGCGTGGTGGCATGAGGAGCCGCGCCTCGTACACAGTTTCCTTCGAGCCCGCAAAACCGTGCCGCTGGCCCGCGAGGCTTTTGCGCGCATCGTTGCGGCCTTGGCCGCGCTCGGCAAAGGCGACTGGCCATACTGAAGGCCGCCTCGTGGTCGCGGCAAGCCAAGCGCCTTTTTTGTATGTCGTCCGGTCTGGCGCTTCCGCCCTTCGCGTTTGCGGAGCATCGCACAAGAACTGCGGTAACTGGAACATTTCCGAGGTCAAGCGCGCAGTATCATCCTTTGCGTCGAAAGGTGCTCCGGCGTTCGCATCCTCCCTGACCGACACGCCGGCGCGCGACAAGGAGGCATCGATGACCAAGCTGATGTTGACGGACAGACCGCTACATCCGCAGGCGGAGTCCGTCGCCAAAGTCTTCCGCGAAGGCCGGATGAATCGCCGCGAGTATCTCGCGACAATGGCGGCCTTTGGTGTGACCGCGGCCGGCGCATTTGCTCTAGGCGGAATTGCGCCGACCCCAGCCAGGGCACAGGAGGTCAAGCGGGGCGGGCTCTTACGTGTCGCCATGAACGTCAAACCATTCCGTGATCCACGCAGCTTCGATGGCGTTGAAATGTCGAACATCTCGCGGCAATGCTGCGAGTATCTGGTGCGATGGAACAGGGACTTCACATTCGAGCCGTGGTTGCTCGAAAGCTGGGAGACGAGCGACGACGCGAACGAGCTGACCTTGCATGTTCGTCGCAACGTGAAATGGTCAAACGGCGACGTCTTCAATGCCGACGACGTGGTCCATAACCTGACCCGCTGGGGCGACGCCGCCGTTCCCGGCAACTCGGTCGCCTCGCGGCTGGGGGCGATCATTGATCCGAAAACGAAAAAGCTGGCCGATGGCGCGGTCGCTAAAGTCGACGACTTCACCGTACGCATACGCCTGAGCAAGCCCGACGTCTCGCTGATTGCCGGTTTCTGTGACTATCCGGCTATGATCATGCACCGCTCATACGGAGGCGAGACGGACCCAATGAAGGCGCTCGCCATCACCACCGGTCCCTGTGAGCTCGTTTCGTGGGAAGCGAGCGAGCGTGCCGAGGTGCGCCGCAAGCAGCAGCCTTGGTGGAAAGGCGATTTCTACCTCGACGGCATCACGTGGACGGATTATGGCGCCGACACTAACGTCATGCTTTCCGCCTTCGAATCAAGCGAGATCGACACAAATCACGAAACCTATGCCGACACACTCGTGCAGGCGGAGTTGATCGGTCTCATCAATTCCGAGATCGCAACCGCCTCGACCATCGTTGCCCGGTTTAATGTCGGGCAGTCGCCGTTCGACGACGTCAAGATGCGGCGTGCGGCCCAACTGGCGGTAGACAATTCCGCGATCCTCAGGCTCGGTCTAGGCGATCACGGCTCGGTTGCTGCCAATCATCATGTCTCGCCGGTCCATCCCGAATATGCCGATATAGGACCGGCACCGCGCAATCTCGATGAAGCAAAGAAGCTGTTTGGCGAGGCCGGCAAGGCCAACTACGAATACGAACTGATCTCAGTCGATGACGAGTGGCAGAAAAGCACCGCCGACGCAATTTCGGCTCAGATGCGCGAGGCCGGTCTCAAGGTGAAGCGCACCGTTTTGCCGGCCTCCACCTATTGGAACGACTGGAACAAGTATCCCTTCTCATGCACGGAATGGCTGGGCCGCCCACTGGGCGTTCAGGTTTTGGCGCTCGCCTACAAGTCGGGCGGAGCCTGGAACGAAAGCGCGTTCTCCGACAAGAAGTTCGACGAACTGCTTGAAAAGGCGCTGGCAACACCAAACGTCGACGAGCGCAAGAAGCTGATGGCGGAAATTGAGCAAATCCTGCGCGATTCAGGCATTATCATTCAGCCCTATTGGCGCTCGGTCTACCGAACCTCGCAGAGTCGGAGTGCATGGTTGCGAGCAACATCAGGCGCTAGAGCAGCACTTCGAGAAGGCATGGCTTGAAGCGTGATCTGTTCGCCCGGGTAGGAAAGCCGACGAAAATACTGAGTGACCCGGGGGTGTAATGTTCGAGATGCGCTGGTCGCGATGCGGACCTGTTGCTGATTCTTGTCAGCCCTTGCATCGGTGTCCGGCACATCGCCAGCTGGAAATCGCCCCGGTCGTTTCCGAGCGGTGAACCCGGAGCCGCTCCGACAAACGGGCGGTTACCGCGCGCATGAGATCGGGTGTCATTCTTGTTTCGGGCGGCAGTGTCGTCGCAACCGGTCGGAAGCAGACCATGACCATTCCTTCGAGCCGCACTCTTCTCGCCGTCATTCTCTTCGTCATTCCCTTGGCTCCGGCGCTAACGCAGGAAAGTGCCGGATCGGCCGCTCCCGCGACCACAGCCCAGCAAATGCCCGATTGGTACAAGCGCGGCCTTCCCAGCCCGGGCCACGCCGCTTTGGAGCCGCTTGTCGGCCTGTGGCGTGTCCATTTCGAAATCCACGGTTCGCTCGGCCGCAGTCCCGACGAACCGCCGCTCGTTTCCGACGACATCTTGTGCCGACGCGAATGGGTGGCCGGCGGCCGCTACATTGAGGACACCACGGAAGGCACGGTCGAGGGCGGGCCCTACTGGCGTCGCGGCTGGCTCGGCTACAGCAACATGGACCTCCGCTACGAATGGGTCACGGTCGACGCCACTAACTCGACGATGATGACCTACGTGGGCGAACCGGGATCGGGCATTCAGCTGCCGATCGAGATGAAAGGCGAATTCACCGATCAGGGCGTTGCGGGCGAGGCGGCAGTCGGCAAGCGCGTCCCGATGCGCACCGAAATACGCATCGACGACAACGACCACCACACCATCGATCTATATTTCACGCCGCCCGGCAAGTCCGAGGTCCTGGCGACACGCGCCGTCTATACCCGCCTTGGAAAATAGCGGCGTCCCAAGCCATATCCGGCCCATGGAAAAGATCATTGACACGTTGCTGGCGCTCGACGATCGACCACTTTCGGTCGCCCGGCAGCCCGAAAGGCGCCTGGTTGGCATATGCCGCCATTTCATGCTGCCAGCGATCGCGATTTTTCGTCGCAAAAGCCGAGTGTCGCAATTCCAAGCCGATTTGTCGTCATGACCCTGCCCGCCCTGTGGGCACGAACGATCGGCGCGACCGTCCATCGACAGGCGCTCATCCTGGGCTTCAGTGACACATTCGCGGTGATCGGCATCGGCTGGAGCGCAGGCGCCCATTGAGCGAGGCCGATCGTCGAAATAGGACTAGCCAGGAGGAAAGCCATGAATAGTTCCGCACCTGATCGTCTCCATCTGGACGATCTCCACGTAGGCCAGCGCTTCACAAGCGCGACGCACACGATTGACGAAGCGCAGATCAAGGCGTTCGCGATTTTATTCGACCCGCAGCCCTTTCACACTGACGAGGACGACTGCCAAGGACACGTTCTTCAAAGGCCTGGCCGCGAGCGGATGGCACACCGCCGCGATTACGATGCGTCTCAATGTCGAGAGCGGCTTGCCCTTGGCTGGTGGAATCATCGGAGCGGGAGGAGAGGTCAACTGGCCGGCCCCGACGCGTCCCGGAGATACCCTGCACGTGGAAAGCGAAGTGGTCGAGATCACGCCTTCGCGCTCGAAGCCCGATCGGGGCATTGCAGTCATTGTAAGCCGCACGATCAACCAGCGAGGCGAGGTTGTCCAGATTCTCAAAGCCAAGCTCGTCGTTCCGCGCAGAGCTGCGAGCTGAGTTCGTCAAAGCCAACCAGGGAAGTTTCGGTTTCAGCCGCGTCAGCTTTGGATGGCCTTTGCATGGCGAACCGACGGTTGCACTACTAAATAGCACGAACGCCTTCCAACGCTGACGCGGCTCCTCTCAATGAAGAAAATCGGCTTTCTGTCATTCGGACACTGGATCTCCCTCGCACCAGTCGCAGACACGGTCCGCATCCGATGCGCTCCTGCAATCTATAGACCTGGCCGTCGCCGCTGAAGAACTTGGCGCGGACGGAGCCTATTTCCACGTGCATCACTTCGCCCGGCAGCTCGCGTCGCCGTTTCCGCTTCTGGCAGCGATCGGCGCCAAGACCAGGCGCATAGAGATCGGCACCGCGGTGATCGATATGCGCTATGAGAAGCCGCTTTACATGGTTGAAGACGCCGGTGCGGCCGATTTGATTGCCGGCGGGCGCCTTCAGCTTGGCATCAGCCGCGGATCGCCTGAGCAGGTCATCGACGGATGGCGATACTTTGGCTACGCACCGGCGGAGGGCGCGAGCGATGCCGATATGGCCCGCCGCCACACAAATGTTTTCCTCGAGGTTCTCCAAGGAAAAGGCTTCGCTCAACCAAACCCGCGGCCTATGTTCCCGAACCCACCTGGCTTGCTACGCCTCGAGCCGTACTCCGAGGGCCTTCGCCATCGAATCTGGTGGGGTGCTGCTACCAACGCCACGGCGGAGTGGGCCGCGACATTGGGGATGAACCTGCAGAGCTCCACCCTGAAGTTCGACGAGAGCGGAAAACCATTTCACATCCAGCAGGCCGAGCAAATCCGCAAGTTCCGCGCTGCGTGGAAGGAGGTCGGACATGCACGCGAGCCGCGGGTGTCAGTCAGCCGCAGCATCTTCGCCCTGGTGGACGATCGCGACCGCGCCTACTTCGGCCACAACGACAGCGAAGATCACTTCGGGTACATCGAGCCGGAGAAGCTCGCCGTCTTCGGACGCAGCTATGCCGCTGAACCGCACGTGCTCATCGAGCAACTAAAGGGCGACGAAGCCATTGCGGAAGCCGATACGCTACTGCTTACCGTCCCGAACCAACTCGGCGTCGAATACAATGCGCACGTCATCGAGGCGATCCTGACCCACGTCGCTCCAGCGTTGGGGTGGCGCTAACCGCCACAGCGAGTTGCCTAATGTCCTGTTTGAGTCAACAGCCGCTTCCCCGAACGTCCCCTTGCGCCACTACCAGACGCGGAGCGCTCGGCACGGCAAAGACGCCTCTTGTGGCCGCCTTGACGGCGCGTGAGCTTCTCTACATGTGGCAGCTGGAGGCGTCGCCTAATACCAGCAACCTGCCTTCGTTTGCGGAAATGTTGGTCGCTCACGGCAAGCTCGCCGAGACGGTCGAGGAGATGCAGACAATCATCGACATGGGCAATCGCGACCAGGCGTTGCCAGATCGTGATCGATCGCGGTGGTATCAGAGTCTTCAACAGACGCGGGTTCGACTGGATAGGCAAGCTGAAGATCATCGCCGAGGCTGCAGCGAGCGAGCTTAAGGTGAGGTCCGCGATCATTGACGGCGAACTGGTCTACCCGCACGAGTCCGGCCTCACCCCCCGAGATCGAACTGCAGATGGCTATAGCTTCCGAGAGCCCTCAATCCCCGACTGGCCAGCTGCGTTTGCGGTATGCTGTGGCTGATGCCGTGTGGGTTGCCGCCGTCAATGCCACCAGAGGACATCTTCTACACGCCTGCAGACCTCGCAGTACAAAGTGCGCTTGAGCGCATCTGTGACATCAGGGGCGTAGCGGGGGAGGGCGACGAAGCCGATTTGATCGCCAGCAAGCTGCTGGTGCTGTTTCAGTCGGGGGCAACAAGACGTGGATCAACTTGTCGCTGGGTTCTCACATCAAGGGCTGCTGCGATAACCTTTTCGCCGCGCTGGGAGAATTTGACCTGCCGCAGGCCGAATGAGTTACGAACCTGCGACAGGCTTCCCCAGTGTACCTCGGGAACGTAGGTCTTTGGCGTTTAGGCCGCAAACCTGACAAGCCAAGATAACCTAATCGGACACGGGTTGCAAAACGACAGATGTCGCAAAGGCAGGCGCAAACTTTTCGTTCGCTTGCTCCAACGGCCCGACTGTACCAGCATCGCGACGCTTAGAGCATGTCGCGCTCAATGTGATTTATTCTGTTTCTCGTTTGGCGAGGCGATTCACGCGGAGGGGCGCGAAGTTCGATGCGGTTCCATCGGACAAGCGGCCCGACTCTAGTTTCAGGGTGCAAGTCGAGGTAGATTGCCTTGCGGCGGGCGGGATGAATGACACTAGTTTGGCCTGCCGCAGGTGCTTGGGGGCTACGGGCCTGCGGCAGGCTTCCACGGACCTGCAGATCCGTGTGCGTGCAGGTTTGTGGGGGGCTGAAGCCAAACCCAACACGCTGGAAAATTAATCATACCGATTATGGCTTGTTCCTGACGTCGGGAAGTTTGAACGCGCCGTGAGGTTATGCGCCCTGTCCGCCAGGAAAATGCAAGGGGAAGTCACCCTCGTCGCCGTTGGGCTCAGTGTCGCCGCCATCCTCAAGGTCAGGATCACCATCGATGAAGTCGAGCAGCGCCATCAACCTTTCGATGGCGTCCTCAATTGAACGACGGACGGTGGGCTCCGGGACGTTCATGACTGCGTCTCCGCAGCCATGCGGCTAATCTCGTCCAAGAAGCGGACAACTACAAGTCCTTCCAGTCATCCAGTTCTTCGACTGGAGTGTGGAATTCGGTCACCAGGCAATCGAAACGAGTTGCAAGACCCCAAACCACAAGGCCTTGCAGGGTTGCAGGGCGTATCTGATCTGCTTGTTGACCTGGTCGATCTTCTGGCAGTGATCGTGGTCGCGCGTGATGGCTTCTTCTGCGCCAACCTCGCGGCTGATATCGAAGTAGCGATCACAGTCAGGCTTGCCAAACCGGGGGTCGACGCCTTCCTCGTCGCCGCGCTGATGCCAACGATAGGACAGCTCGGCAGCTTCCTCCTGAATGGGCTTCCACTCGTCCAGCAGCACTTTCAGATCCTCGCCTAGACGAAGCAGTTCGGCGTCGGGGTGCTCCGTGGCTTTGCTTTGTCAGACATCCCTACGGTAGCTATTGCCGCACCGGCTGCAGCGGTATTGGCGAGGAAGTGGCGGCGGCTAATCGCGGGGAAGCCTTCGGCGGCTGCCCGAACTGGTGTGTTCGTCATTGGTTGCTTCTGACGATAACGTCGTGGGCGAGATGCCGGCATTCACCAAGATAGAGTTTATCGACTGAACTTTTCGGCTTCATCAATGATCGAACGGATTGCAAAATGCTCTTGCGAGCAGCTTTCGGCGGCCTGCTCGGGCGAACCAATCCGCATTTCGGTGTGTCATTGTTTGGTGTGCAAAGTCAGGCAGCGCTTTCAGCTACAAATGCCCGGTTTGAGAAAGGCCGAGTGGCAATTCACGGCAACTCTAAGGACTTCGTGCGGACAGGTGATGAAGGCAGTCGCATCAGTTATTATTTTTGCCCGGAATGCGGGACAACAGTTTACTACCAGATGATACGCAGCCCGACCTGATCGCCATCCCAGTGGGTGCCTTCGCCGACGCGTCTTTTCCACAACCCTTCGTTTCGGTCTATCTTGAGAGTCGGCGCTGCAGTTGGGTTGAAATAGCTGCCGAACCTCTGGAACTGGTTGGATAACCAAAACGTGGATTGGAGAGACTCGTATCATCGACGGTAGCGAGATGCGACCTTGACCTGCCGCAGGCCGAATGAGCTATCCCGCGCGGCGGGCTTTTCCACAAGGGAATGTGGAGCGTGTCGGCGAGGGGATCGCAAAAAACTTGACACGCAAAGCCCTAACTCCGTCGAAGTGACGTTGTTCCCTCATTTGAAAATCTGCCTGTAGGTTGCGACCTTGCGCAGATGTTCTCTAACTTCTGACAGGGAGGGACCCTGCTTGACGGCATCCCATGTCGTGGCTGACTTGGGATGTGTTTCGATTCCGAACGAACGATGCATGGCTTTCTCCTCTTCTGTTCGAGCCACCTTGCGTACGGTGCGTCATCTACGCCGATTTTGTTTCCGGAACGTGCTGGACCGCATGCCAAAACATTGCAATCGTAACAGCGATGTTTCGAGCTGAAGGGTTCCGCTTTCGAATAGGATGCCAGCACGTTTCCGCATTGGGGACACTTCGCGGAACGGTGCGGCTGGTCGATGCTGCCGGCGATGGCACGGTGACGATAGAGCTGCATGGCATCGGCCAGCGGGCTACTGTGATAGCGAACGACCTCTGTCGAAATAGTTAGTCGCCAAGGCGAAGGGCGGACAGGGCTTCACCAAGGCACCGAAGGTGCCGACAGGGCAAGCGCGCGCCTAGCGGCGAGTGAAATGATCATAGCATAGTGCCCCTGCGCCAAATTGACTTCCTTGGGGGCGACGGTTTGCGGGAGAAGCACATAAGCTCACAGCAGTTTGCTCTGACGGTCTCGCAACTCACACCGACAAGATCAGCATTGCGAAGGCGGTCAACGCCAAGATGGCGAGCATCACGCAAAATACGCTGAAGAACCTTGATTGTTCGGTTCGTAATAGTGGTTATGCCCTGAGTTGTGCATCTCGATCAACAACGCCAATCGCGGGAGGTTCCTTCTTCACGAGAAAGAGACCCACGTTAGCGCGTGAGAACTACGAGGGTTGGAAGAAGCGAACCGCTAATCACGTTCCGCCCGTAGGGATTTCCTGAGGCTTCAGCTCGCGCGCGAAGGCTAGATTGTAGTTCAGTGCGTCCTGACTGACCTCTCCGCCAGGTTGCGCAGCCATCGCAAGGCTGTCGACAGTGCCAGTCAGAAGGTCTCTGCTTACTCCGCCAAGCGCGACGGAGAGCAATTTGTAGCCTGTCAGAGCATCTGGATGATCGACCTCGATGCGGGCATGCGGCTTGCCATTCTGTTTCGACATGGTGACTTTGAACCCTGGGACCGGGGTTCTCCTCTTGCGGTGACGCTCATATTCGGCAAGCGCCGCCGCTTCCCTGTCGGTTGGCTCGTTGGCTTCGCAATAGCCTGGGCTTTGGGTGCCGCCGTTCACCGGTAGGGTCACGAACAGCCTTTAGGAGCGGCAGGCTCCTTCTTAATCACCGTAAAGATAGCTGGGAAGCCAGAGCGTCATGCCGGGCCAAATGTACATAATGATCATGCAGACGATGACGATCAACATGTAGGGCATCATGCCCGCGAATATCTGATTGAGCGTCACGTGCGGCGGGGATACGCCCTTCAGGTAGTACGCCGACATGGCAACAGGGGGCGACAGGAACGCCGCCTGCAAGTTTACGAAGACGAGCACGCCCCATAGGATCGGATCAATGTCGAAGTGCTGCAACAGCGGCAGGAAGATCGGCACGAAGATGATGATGATCTCCGTCCATTCGAGCGGCCAGCCCAAGATGAAGATGATCGCCTGCGACAGGATCATGAACTGCAGGGGCGTCAGGTTGAGCGACAGCACCCAATGTTCCATAAGCGACTGGCCGCCGAGGATCGCAAAAACCGCCGAGAACAACGCGGAGCCGACGAACAGCCAGCATACCATGGCTGTCGTCTTCGCCGTCAGGAACACGGCTTCCTTGATGCGCTTCCAGTCGAGAGTTCGGGCCTGGAAGGCCAGCAGAAAGGCCCCGGCTGCGCCGACGGCCGCCGACTCGGTCGCGGTGGTGATCCCGAACAGGATGACGCCGAGCACGACAACGGTGAGAACGGCCAGCGGCATGACGGACGAGACCAAAAGCTTCACGACCTCGAGCCGCTCGGCCGTCATGTTCCGGTAGTAGCGGACGAGTATCAAACCGGCGAGCGCAACGATGATGCCGAACGAAACGTAGAAACCAGTCGTCGGACCGGCGTCCAGCGCTGGTCCGCCAAGTTCCTCCACGGCGGGAGCACCTAGCTGTTCCAGTTCCGCCGGCGCCTCGTCTTCGGTCGCGGCTTGCTGATGGATGACCACATACCACCAGACAAGCGAGAGGACGAGCGACGTCAATGCAAGGGGGACCAGCGCGGCACAGCTGTTCGTGATCAACTTCCAATAAGTAAGGCGCCCCTTGTCGGTTTCGAGCGTCATCGCCCGCGATGGCGAGATCAACGCTTTAACAAGCCCGACCAGCATGTTGCGCGAGTAAACCCCCTGAAAGCTTCGCATCCAGCTTGGCACCGGAACACTTGTCTGATCTTCCGGCAAGGATGGAGCGATCTTCGGATTGATTGCCGCCCAGCCGAGCACGTAGACGAGGTACAAAAAGGCGAGGAAAAAGCTCGGGAACATCGCGGCGGCATAGAGCTTCACGACCGACTGGCCCGCAACCGCCGCATAAACGATGATCATGACCGACGGCGGGATCAGGATGCCCAACGTGCCACCCGCGGTGATGACGCCGGTAGCGAGCTTCACGTCGTATCCGGCGCGTAGCATCGGGTTAAGAGCGATCACACCCATCAAGACCACCACCGCGCCGACGAGGCCGCTGGCAATTCCCCAGAACGTGCAGACGATGAGCGTAGCGACGGCGAGCGAGGCCGGTACGCGCCGGGCTGAAAGCTGGATGCTATAGAACATCTTGTCGACCAGCGCCCCGCGTTCCATCACATATCCCATGAGCACGAACAACGGGATGGAGATCAGGACGTCATTGGTCATTGCCCCATAGGTGCGCTGGACCATCAGATCGAAAACGCGGTTGTCGACCCAATGCTCCGCCGGGATGTAGAACGCGTAAAACCCGAAAAACATGCCAAGGCCCATAAGCGTGAAGGCCGTGGGGAAACCCATCAGGATGACGACCACGATGAGCATGAGCATCGTGAGTCCTATGGCTGGATCGCTCATGTCTGCAGATCTCCCCCCATGCCGCGCTGCCGCGCCTCCTCGTCGATCTTCTGAGCCCGCGCGATGGCGGCCTTGCGCGTTTCTTCGTCCACATATTCACTGAGCGCGAGCTGATCTTCCACGACATCGATCTCTGACACATCCTTGCGTCGTTCGGGCCATTCGCCCGTCCTGAGGCAGACGATGCACCGCGCGATCTCGGCCACGCCCTGGAGCATCACCAAGGCGCCGGCCACCGGAATAACCGATTTGAAGTGGTAGATGGGCGGACCCTCCGCCGTCACGGTCGAATGCTCGCCGATCCGCCAGGACAGTGCGGCATAGTCGTAGCCTGCATAGACAAGAGCCGCGATCCCCGGCAGGAAGAAAACCACGTACAACAGAAGGTCGAGCGCGGCTTGCGTCCGGGGCCGCATGGAGCTGTAGAGAAAATCGCCGCGCACATGGGCATTTTGCGCGAGCGCGTAAGCTCCCGCGAGCATGAACAGCGTGCCATAGAGCATGTTGCTTGCGTCGAATATCCATGCCGTTGGCATGTTCAGGATGTAGCGCTTGAAGACCTCGACGCAGACCAGCGCCATCAGTCCGACGATCAGCCACGCCGCAGCCTTGCCGACCCACGTGCTGATACTATCCACCGCGTTCAGGAAATGCTGGACGTCCATGCGAGGAGCCCGTGTGGCTGGAGTGCCGATTTGAAAGGCAAGGCACCGTTTCGGTGAGGCAAGTCGGTGCCTTGCTCGAAAGCGCTTTAGAGGTTTTTCGCTACCCCATCGGGACCGAAGTAATGATCGAAGACCAGGCGGCGGTTGACGACCGTGTCCTGTTCCCATCGCGTTGCCCGCTGGGCAAAGGCGAGCTGCGATTCCAGGATCTCCCTGAACAGCGGGTTTTCATCCGCTTTCTTTTTCACGACCTGGTCATAAACCTCCAGCTGTTTCTTGAGAACTGCTTCCGGCGTCTTGTAGAATTTGACCTTGTCCTTCGTCTGCATCTCGGAATAGTCTTTCGAATACCGGTCGATGGCCTTCCAGGCCATGTCCTGCGAGGCAGCCTCGACCGCATTGGCGATGATCGCCTTCATCTGTTCAGGCAGAGCCGTCGTATTTCGTCTTGTTGAACATGATTTCGAACTGCTCGGCATTCTGGTGGTAGCTCTGCAGCATGCAGACCTTGGATACGTCCGGGAAACCAAGCACCCGATCGGACGAGGCGTTGTTGAACTCGGCCGCATCGAGCAGGCCGCGGTCCAGTGCCGCGACGATTTCGCCGCCGGGCAGTGCGTTGACGGCTGCGCCGAGGCCAGTGAAGACGTCGATCGAAATGCCGACGGTGCGGAACTTGAGGCCGCTGAGGTCTTCGGCCTTGGCAACCGGTTTCTTGAACCAGCCGAGCGGCTGTGTCGGCATGGGTCCATAGGGGAAGGACACGACATTGGCGCCGATCGAGGCATAGAGCTTTGCCAGCAGTTCCTTGCCGCCGCCATATTTGTGCCAGGAAAGCAGCATGTTGGCGTCCATGGCGAAGCCCGGGCCGGAGCCCCATAGCGCGAGCGCCGTCTGCTTGCCGTAGTGATAGACGAGCACGCCGTGGCCGCCGTCCAGGGTTCCTTCCGACACCGCGTCGAGCAGGCCGAATGCGGGCACGACGGCGCCCGCCGGCAGCACCTCTATGTTGAGTTCTCCGCCCGTCATGTCATTGACCTTCTTGGCGAAATCGAGCGCGAACTCGTGAAAGATATCCTTGGAGGGCCATGTGCTCTGCCAGCGCATGTTGACCGGACCTTGCGCCTTGGCGACGCTCGGCGCGGCCATGACGGCCGCGGCTGCCACTGCCGTCCCGCTCAGGAACTTCCGGCGCGAGGTGTTGCCCCGCGTTTGGGTCTTTCCTCTGGTCATTGGTTCCTCCCGAAACTGAGGACTTCTTTTCCCGCGTCAGATCATACTACTCATCGACGGTCGTAGCAAAAAACTGGCGGGAGGACGAACAGGCAGTTCGGACGGAAAGCATGTTTACGACCGCTTTGGCGCAAAGCGGACCTTCACCAACTTCGGCTTCTGACCGTCAATAGCGGAAACCGTGCAGTGCTATCTTCCATATTGGTGGTTACGCAAAGGACAGAGGCAATCAGGCCTCACAAATCCACACTTGCATCGAGCCGCTGGCGCGGTTGTTCCAAAGATAGTAGGGCAGCGCTACCATTTTGCGATCGGATTTAGCCGGGGGACTACGCCTGTAGAGACTATCAGTCCAGTCCATCGTTTCGAGCCTTTCAGCACGAACAGTTAGCGTGACGGTCCCTCCGAAAAGGTCGCCTTGCTTCTTTGCCACGATCTCTGCATCACGCGGCAAGCGTAGCTGTTGTACGCGGCCGCCTGGATTGTCGACTTCCTCGACGCAGTAGACGAGCGGACCACGCTTGAGGGCAACGCGGCCAACATTCTCCTTCACGGCGGGATGCGCGTAGAGGCGCTCTGGCGGCATGGGAAGTTCGAGTTCGATCCTGTCGCCGGCATGCCATAGACGACAGACGGAAAGATAGCCGTTGACGGTCGCAGCGTTTACATCGACAGGCTCACCGTTGATGGCAGCAGAGGCTCCATTCGCCCAGCCCGGAATGCGAAGCTTCACCGCGAACGAGGCGGGCTGTCTGGGGCTGACCTCGATCGAGATCGAGCCGGAAAGCGGGTAGGTGCTGATTTCCCGCAAGGCTACCGTTGTGCCGGCCAGTGCGAGCGTCGTCGATATGCCTCCGTAGAGGTGAAACGCAACAGCATCTTCGCTAGCAGAAACGAAATAGCCCCCGACCGAGGCGACGAGCCGCGACGAATTCATCGTGCAGCAGGGACAGGTGTGCCACGCCCAGCGGCTGTGCCGGCCATCGCTGTCCAGCGGGTTGGAATAGAAATAGTGTTCGCCATCGCGCGACAGTCCGGTCAATGCGCCGTTGAACAGTGCCTGTTCGACGACGTCCGCATATTTGCCATCCAGATCGAAATGCAGCATACGCTGGGCCCAGAAGATGAGCGCGACGGACGCACAGGTCTCCGCATAGGCGGTGTCGTTAGGCAGGTCGTACGCTTCCGTGAAACCCTCATTCGCTGCTGCAGGGCCAAGTCCGGAAGTAATGTAGATCTTGGAATTCATCACATCGGCCCAGAGCGTTTCGCAGGCGCTCTTTAGGCTATCGTCGTTGAGCTCGGCAGCAAGGTCCGCCATCGCGGAGAACATATACATTGCGCGCACGGCGTGACCGACGACCTTGACCTGATCGCGCACCGGCTTGTGCGATTGGTTGTATTCGTAGCTCTTCGCCCAAAAATCCTTTGGGTCCTCGCCTCGCGCAACAGCTTCCTCATCGAAATAGTGCGGCTGACGCCCCCGTTCGTTAATGAAATAGGCGGCGAGGTCGAGATGCTTTCTCTCGCCGGTCAGACGGTAGAGCTTGATAAGTGCCAACTCGACCTCTTGATGGCCGCAGTAGCCGCGCTTTTGGCCCGGATTCGGGCCAAACATCTGGCGCACATGGTCGACGTAGCGCTCCAGGATATCGAGTAGCCGGCGATGCCCGGTGGCGAGGAAGTAGGCAATGCCACCCTCCAATAGGTGCCCAAGATTGTAGAGCTCATGATTGTCGCGCAGGTTGCTCCAGCGTTTGTCCGGCTCGCGCTGCAGATACCAGCAGTTCAGATACCCGTCTGGTGCCTGCGCCTTTTCGAGATCGTCGGTGATCGCCTCGATCTTGGCCTCAATGTCTGCATCGCGTCGATGCGACAGAGCGTAGGACGCCGCTTCGATCCATTTGCCCACATCGGAATCCCAAAAAACCTGAACGGTGAAATTGTGCTCGTTGCGCGGGAAACGGAGCGACGGCGGCGGATTCGGAAGCTTGAGCAACTCCAATATCCCGTGCTTGCCAAGCTGGACGTGCTGGCTGGGAATGGTGCGCGTCAGAACGGTCTCCAGCCGCTCGCGCCAGAACTCTCCCTCCAGCGCCACATCGACGAAGCGAACGGGCCTCAATTCGTTCATCGGATTGCCTCCGTTAAAAGTGTCGTCGTAAGGTCATGTCGACGACGATTTCCGTACGACCAGAGAGCACGGTCGACGCTTGACGCCGCTGTTGGTCTTGCCAGCGATCATATCCAGAAGACTGTCGCCCGCCTCACGGCCGAGAGCCTTGAGGTTCATGTCGACGCTGGTCAGTGGCGGCCGTGTCGCCAGCGTCATGACGTCCCAATTGTCGAAACCGACGATGGCGACGTCGCCTGGAACGTCGATGCCCATTTCGCGCAACATGTCGACTGCACCGCGCGCGATCTGGTCATTGCCGCAGAAGATCGCATCCGGCCGCTCCGGCATCGCAAACAGCGACGCCACCGCCTCCCGCCCCCAAGCCTCGGACCAGACACCCGACAGATAGAAGCTCGGTATTTCAGGTAATCCAGCCGTGACCAATGCGGCCCTGTAGCCGCTCTTGCGCAGTCGCACCGCCTCGAAATGCTCAGGCCCGGTGATGTGTGCAATGCGCTTGCGACCCAGTTCGGCCAGATGGGAGATGGCGAGAACCGCGCCGCCCTCGTCGTCCGGCAGCAGCGAAATGGCATTCGGATCGTCGGCTTGTGAAAAGACGTAGACGACCGGCAGGCCATGTGCCAGCGGCCCGATCGGTGAGCGCTTGTCGGCGCGGCGCCCCGTCACAACCAGTCCATCGACGCGTTTTCCGAGGAGTTGGTCGAGATGCTGGCGTTCACGGGCCGGATCATCGGTGGCGTTACACATGAACACTGCGATCCGTTCCTCGGCCAGGCGCTCCTCGAGCGCCTCTACGATCGGGAACGTAAATCGACCGAAACTGTCGTTCGAAATGATGCCGATGGTGCGCGACTTCGCGCGATGCAGGCTCTGCGCCAAGTGGTTTGGGCGGTAGCCGATCTCGTTAGCGACCCTCAGCACATTCTCTCGCGTCTCCTTGCTCAGTCGCCCCCCGAAGTTGAGCGCCTTCGACGCCGTGCCGATAGAGACGTTGGCGAGGCGCGCAACGTCGCGGATCGTCGGCGTACCCGCGACCGTGAGGCGGTTGGCGACTGATCCCAGCGGAGGCGTTTCGTCGTCCTGCATGCTACTTGACTGCTCCGGTGAGGAAACCTGCCATGTAGTACTTCTGCAGCAGAAGATAGAACGCCATGCACGGGATGATCGAAATGGTGATTCCGGCCTGCAGCATGCCCCAGTCTGTGCCGCCGATACTGGTTTGCTGGCGCGCCGCAGCGAGAATCAGCGGCAAGGTGAATGACGAATCCTTGTTCATGATCACGAGGGCGGCCAGCAATTCGTTCCAGGACGTGATGAACGCGAAGAGCGAAACCGTGATCATGGCCGGCACAACGGCCGGCAAGCAGATGTGCAACAGCACCTGAAAACTGTTGCAGCCGTCCATGATGGCGGCCTCTTCCAACTCGCGCGGCACCGCCTCGAACGCGTTGCGCATCACGTAGATGCTGAACGGGAGCTGGATCGCCGTATGGACGATCGCAAGACCCAGGAGCGAGTTGTGAAGGTTGAGTTGGACAAAGAGGAAGAACAGCGGCGTGAGCAGCGCCTGGTAAGGCACGATTAGACCGAGCAATAGGACAACGAAGAGCACCTCCTTGCCTGGGATCCGGAACTTTGCGAGGCCGTAACCAGCCGGAACGGTTAGAGCAAGGCAGAAGAGGATCGTGAGCAGTGCTGCGCCGAGACTATTCGAGAAGTAAGTCGGCAACCCTGCCTGATAGTTCCAAAGCCGCTCATAAGAGTCGAGGCTGAGCGCATGCGGAAAGTAGGTCGGCGGTACCGCGGCCGCTTCCTGCGTCGATTTCAGCGAAGCTAGGACCGAGGCTAGCAGCGGCAGCAGCATCACCGTCGACAATGCCACGCACACAGCCGAGATCAGATACTTCTGCCGCCCAAGCGAAAAGTTCGCCATCAGTCCTGGGCGTGCCGTTCCTCGGGTAAAGGCGCGTGCCTCCGTGGCACCGGATGAGGCGCTCATGCATGGCTCCGGCGGCTTAGCAACATCTGCAGCACTGTGCAGACCAGAATGACGCCAGCCAGGATGAGCGAAAGCGCCGCGCCGTAGCCGAGCTTCAGATAGGGGAATGAATTGAGATAGATCAGGAAAACCGATGTCGAAGTCATGTTGCGCGGCTGTCCGGCGGTCATGATGTAGAACTGGTCAAAGGCCAGCAGCGAACCAATGACGCTGACCAGGGTGACAAGCAGGATTGTCTTTGCAGTCAGTGGCAGCGTGATCAGTCGCACGCGCTGCCAGTAGCTGGCGCCGTCGACCATCGCGGCCTCGCCGATGTCGCTAGGAACGGCGTGAATTGCAGCGACGAAAAGGATTGTCCCGAAGCCAACCACTTTCCAGACGATCGAGACGATGACTGCCCACATCGAGACGTCGGCGTCGGCGCCGAACCAAACTACCGGCTTCGAGATCAGACCGATGTCCATCAAGGCCCGGTTAATCAGCCCGAAATCATAGCTGAACAGCCAGTACCAGAGCAGGCTCGAGGCTCCCAGCCCAATCACAACCGGGGCGAACACGACGCTGCGGGTTAGCTGACGCAATGGTCGGTTCTCTGTTGTGAGAAGCGCGATCAGATAGCCGAATATCATCAGAATTGGGGTGATCAGCACTGTGTATTTGAGGGTAAACTCAAGCGACATCCAGAATTGGGCGTCGTTCCAGGCCTTGATGAAATTACCGGCGCCAACATACTTCTTGGCCGCGATGAGCGACCAATTGTGAAGTGACATCCACACCATCTGGGCAAGCGGATACGCCGTAAAGACCAGCACGAAGACGAGCGCCGGCGCAACGTAGAGCAATCCCACATATCTGCTGGTGCCTGTGTGCATCGAACCTTGCGTTGACTTATAGCGACCAACCGCGGGCCGGGAACTCGGGATCCGGTCGCATCGCCGACCTTTCCCCGGGAGCTACTTATTCAGCTGCGATAGCCTTCATCTGTGACTTGGCCTCCGAGATGACCGTATCCAGGTCCGTGTCCTCGTAGTAGGCGCGCTGCAGCATCTGCAGCCACGGGCCTTGCGGTGAATTGATCAGCTCGAAGAATTTCAGCGTGTAGGGCGTCTTCGCCACTTCGATCGCCTTCGCAACGTCCTGCACCTTCGGCTCGGCCTGGAAGTATTTGTTTTCCGCCATATCGCCGCGCGTCGTCATGTTGAGCATCTTGGCGTAGACCTCTACCTGGATCTCGTCTGAGAGCAGAAACTTCATAAAGTCGATCGCATCGTCAACGCGCTTGGAGCCGTTCGGAATAGTGACAATGTCACCGCCTGCGAAGGACGACACCTCGCCGCTCTTCACGCCCGGAAGGAGAGCAATACCGAAATCCATGTTCGGGTTCTGCTCCTTCGCAAGTGTGATGTTGAAGTTGCCAGTGCCCATCATCCCGATCTTGCCGGAGCCGAAGCGCAAGTGGAATGTTTCGCCGGTCTCCGCGCGGGCATCCTCATGGACATTGCCCGCCTTGATCATGTCGCGGGCCCACTGCAGCACCTCCTTGACGCCCTCGCCTTGCAGAGGCTCGTCATTTGCGTCCTTGGGTTCGATCGTGGCGCCCGACGCCCAAATCAGCGGACCGACGGTGAAGATGTTGCAGCCCGCGCAGTTACCGGGCAGGAAGTAACCTTTAACATCGCCGCCCAGCGCTGTGATCTTGTCCGCATACTCGCGTACTTCCGCAAGGCTCGTCGGAGGCTTCTCAGGATCGAGTCCGGCCTTGCGGAATAGATCTTTGTTGTAAAATAGCGCCGAGACGTCGGCATAAAGCGGCACGCCGTAGAGTTTGCCATCATAGGTCGATACCGCCATGTGGCCTGGGCTTGCCGTCTTCAACTCGGGCCAGTCCTTGATCTTGTCGGTGATGTCGACCAGTTGGCCGGCTGCCTCGAACTGCGGACCGTATATAAGGTCCATGCCCATGAGGTCGGGAACGTCGCCGCTTGCGATCGCCTGGGCGATCTTCGGCACCATTTCCGTATGCGGAATGTAGGTCAGTTTGATCTTCCGGTCGGGGTTTTTTTCGTTCCAAGCGGCAACAAGGGCATCCACCATGGCAGCATTGCCGCCGCTCCGCTCCCACATTTGCAGGTCTTCCGCGATCGCGGGCAACGCCACCATCGCCAACAGCCCGGCAATGGCTGATCGAAAGTACGTTCTCATCTGCAAGCTCATAGGTTCCTCC
>CAWIWT010000044.1:0-21678 GCA_963839725.1 uncultured Alphaproteobacteria bacterium
TGGCCAGGCGTATGGCCGGGCAGTGCCATGGCGTCGATGCCCGGCAGCGCAGGGGCCAAGGTCGATTGCCGAAAACTGTACGCCGTAAGCGCGTTTCAGTCGCTCAAGCGTTCTCGATCCTTCGGTGTGGGATTGGCTTGCGTCGCCATAGTAGTCGAAGTCGCCACGCGGCAAGCGCACATCTGCATTCGGGAACCGGGCATTTTCACCCTCCAACAGGCCGAGAGCGTGGTCGCCATGGATATGCGTAAGCAGAACCGCGCTCACTTGTTCCGGCTCGAACCCCGCCTCGCGCATTGCAGCCGTTGCCTTGCCGTAGTCCGGCCCCCAATGCTCGCCGGCGCCTGCGTCGATCAGGATCAGACCGTCCGGACCATGCAAGCCGAAGCAATCGTCGACTTCGAAGGTCGGCTTGCCCCAGCGCGCGATCGCCGCGTCGCGCTCGGCAGCACCTTTGTCATGCACCAGGTCGGTGATCGGAGCGGAGTAGATGCCGTCGAAGAACAGATATGCTTCATACGCCCCAACGGAGAGAGTTGTGGATTTCGGACCCATACCCATGATTTTCCCCGCGGCTTAGCCGCGCCAATGCAGCACGCAGATCAGCGTGAAGACGCGGCGCGCTGTGTCGAAATCGATGTCGATCTTGCCTGCGAGCCGATCGAGCAGTGTCTGCGAACCCTCATTGTGAAGACCGCGCCTGCCCATATCGATCGCCTCGATCTGGCTGGGCGTCGATGAGCGGATCGCCTCGTAGTAGCTCTCGCAGATCATGAAGTAGTCCTTGACGATCCGCCGAAAAGGGGTCAGCGACAGGATGTGCGTGACAACCGCAGCGCCATCCTCACGCGAAATGGCGAAGACCAGCCGGGATTCGGCCAGCGAGAGCTTCAGCCGATAGGGGCCGGCACCGTCGTCATTGACGGGCTGAAAGCTGTTTTCCTCGATCAGATCGAAGATCGCAACGGCTCGTTCGTGCTCAACGTCGGGCGTCGAGCGGCCAATCAATTCGTCGAGTTCGACATCGACCAGCTTTGACGTATTGGCGCCGCGCTTCCGCATCGTCATTCATTCAAGTCGGATGGCGACTGAGCGCGCGTGGGCTCCAGCCCTTCGGCCTTCGCCAGGGCGATGGCAGCGGGCGCAAGCGCCCGCAGCTGCTCCGCGCCTAGCTTCAGGATCGAACTGCGCTTCATGAAATCGAGAACCGAAAGGCCGGACGAAAACCGAGCCGAACGCGCGGTCGGCAGCACGTGGTTCGAGCCTCCGACATAGTCGCCGATGACCTCCGGCGTATGGCGGCCAACGAACACCGCGCCAGCGTTGGTAAGCTGGCGAGGAAGGTCTCGGCATCGTCGAAGGCGAGTTCGACATGCTCGGCAGCGATGCGGTCAGCGAGAGGCAGCGCCTCGTCTAGCGTGCCGACCTCGATGATAGCGCCGAAATCGCGCCAGCTTGCCGCAGCGGTCTCTACCCGCGGCAGCAGCTTGAGCTGGCGCAAGACCGCGCCCTCGACAGCGCCCCGAAAGCCGGGTCATCTGTAACCAGGATCGACTGCGCCGCAGCGTCATGCTCGGCCTGTGCAAGCAGATCGGCGGCGATCCAGTCCGGATCGTTGGTGCCGTCGGCGATCACCAGCACTTCCGACGGCCCGGCGATCATGTCGATGCCCACCGTGCCGAACACCTGGCGCTTTGCGGCTGCGACATAGGCGTTGCCGGGTCCGACGATTTTGGCGACCGGGCGGATGGTCTCGGTTCCGTAGGCCAGCGCAGCAACCGCCTGCGCGCCGCCAACGCGGTAGATTTCGTGGACGCCGGCAAGATCGGCGGCGACCAGCACCAGCGGATTGATCTCCGCCCGACGCTGGCACGACCATGACAATGCGACGAACGCCGGCGACGGCCGCGGGAACGGCATTCATCAGCACGGAACTGGGATAAGCGGCCGTACCGCCGGGTACGTAGAGCCCGACAGCCTCGATCGCTGTCCATTTCGTGCCCAGTTCAACGCCAAGCGCATCCGTGTAGCGGTCGTCGGCGGGCTTCTGCCGCACATGATGCGAGAGAATGCGGCGACGCGCGAATTTCAGCGCTTCAACCGTTGGTGCATCCGCTTCGGCATAGGCGCGGTCGATGTCGGCGCGGGTCACGGCAAGCCCAAGCGCGCGCAGATCGGCGTGGTCGAATTTCCGCGTATAGTCGGACAGCGCCACATCGCCGCGCTCCCGAACCTGCGCGATGATCTCGCGAACTGACGCATCGACGTCCGGCGACACCTCACGCTTGGTCGTCAAAAACTGCGCGAAGCGTTCCTCGAAATCGGCATCGGAGGTGCGAAGGGTGATGGCCACGGCGGTCTCTCAAACGCGATGCTGCGGGCGCGAGGAAGCTTCCCACGCGCCGCCAAGATCCGAAAGCCGCGCCTCGACGCATTCGACATCGAGGCGGATAGCGCCGCCGCCTGAAAACACCACGTCGACGCTGCCTCCCGGTGCTTCGCCGGGGTTGAAGCGGATCGTCAGCAGTTCAAGCACGTCAGCGGCTTTGCCGAGCACGTTGCCGGTGGCCTTCGCGGCATTTACCCGCTCGAAATGCAGAATGCTGTTGCGCCGCTGCGGTTTGGCTGGGAGCAGCCCTGTCTGAGTTTCCCAGGCAAAGCGGTTCATCGGCAGGACGAAGCGCTTTTCGCGCGGCATGAACTTCAACTCGCCGACCTTCAGGACGGCGTCCTGGACATGCGCCGAAATGACGTTCAGATCCTGTTCGTCGAGGGCGACAAGTTTAAGCTGATCCATATCCGGCGCCGGTTTCCAATGAAGCGTCGGCCTAACTATGCGCTCTTAAACGGGCGCGCAACCACCGCGCGCCCTCTGATCGCGGTTGCTGTCAGGAAGACAATCGTTCGATGACCGCGCCGCAACCCGCAAGCTTCTCTTCCAGGCGCTCGAAGCCGCGATCAAGATGATAGACGCGGTTGACGATGGTTTCACCTTCCGCCGCCAGGCCGGCAATTACCAGCGACACCGAAGCGCGCAGGTCTGTCGCCATGACGGGCGCACCCTTGAGCGTTTCCACGCCATCGACAGTCGCGGTCTGGCCGGAGAGCGAGATATGAGCGCCGAGGCGTGCGAGTTCCTGCACATGCATGAAACGGTTCTCGAAAATCGTCTCGGTGATATGCGAGCGGCCCTTCGCCATGGTCATCAGACCCATGAACTGCGCCTGAAGATCGGTGGGGAAGCCCGGGAACGGCTCGGTGGTGATGTCCACCGGCGAAATACCGTGGCCGTTGCGCTGCACGCGGACGCCGGTATTGGTAGGCGTGATCTCCGCGCCGGTCTGCGCAATGACATCGAGCGCGTTCTGCAACAGGTCGGCGCGCGCACCTTCAAGCATCACGTCGCCGCCGGCCATCGCCACCGCCATTGCATAAGTGCCGGTCTCGATGCGGTCGGGGATGACCTTGTGACGCGCACCTGACAGCATATCGACGCCGTCGATGGTGATCGTCGAGGTGCCGGCGCCGTAGATCTTGGCGCCCATCGCGTTCAGGCAATCGGCAAGGTTGACGACCTCCGGCTCTCGCGCGGCGTTTTCCAGAACGGTTTCGCCTCGGGCGAGCGAGGCCGCCATCATCAGCACATGCGTAGCGCCCACCGAGACTTTCGGGAAAACATAGCGATTGCCGCGCAGGCGGTTCTTCGCCTTGGTGATCACATAGCCGCGTTCGACGTCGATATCCGCGCCGAGCGCCTGCAAGCCTTCGATGAACAGGTCGACGGGCCGGGTGCCGATGGCGCAGCCGCCGGGCAGCGACACTTTCGCCTCGCCCATGCGCGCGAGTAACGGACCGACAACCCAGAAGCTGGCCCGCATTTTCGAGACCAGCTCATAGGGTGCTGTCGTCTCGACGATGTTGCGCGCGCTGAAATTGATGGTACGCGAATAGCCTTCCTGCTGGCGCTCGCGACGGCCGTTGACGGAATAATCGACGCCGTGATTGCCGAGAATGCGGGTAAGCTGCTCGACATCGGCCAGATGCGGCACGTTTTCGAGCGTCAAGGTGTCGTCGGTCAGCAGCGAGGCGATCATCAGCGGCAGGGCCGCGTTCTTGGCGCCCGAAATCGGAATGCTGCCGTTGAGTTCGTTGCCGCCAACCAGTCTGATGCGGTCCATGGGGATCACTTTCCCGGAGAATCGTCCGGCTAAATTGTGTTCAAGGCGCAGGCTGTAGACGATAGCCTTGCGCGGTTCAAGAAGAATCGGCGCAACCAACCGGGTCAATGGCGCGATTCCAAGCTGCTGTTTCTTCTGTTATTTCTTCGAGGACTGCGCCTCGGTTGGTTTGCCCTCGGCCATGGTTTGTGTTGTTTCGCTTTCCGCCCTTCGCGACCGCGCCTGAGCTTTTCGTCGGGCGAGATTGGCGCGCAGCTCCTCTGCAAGCCGGCTGGCCCGATCCGGTTTGCCGTGTGATTTTCCGATTGGCCCCGTACCTGCCATCGGCCGATCCCCATATTCAGCCTGCTGCGAATGCCGGCCAGAAACCGCTGAAATGCGGCCTCGGCAAGGCATTTGGGAAAGAAAACGAACTATTCCACAGGCGCCTTGCACTTGCAGGCATGCTGTGGCAGAAGGCCCGGCATTCGGCCGGCTGCGGTAGCTCAGTGGTAGAGCACTCCCTTGGTAAGGGAGAGGTCGAGAGTTCAATCCTCTCCCGCAGCACCAGAATCCCATGTAAAATCAGGCGGTGGTGAAGACTACCGACTCTGGGCCGTGCTCGGCGGCAATGCGGCGGAGGTTCGCGGCGACCGTGTCGAGGGCCTCGCTCCACTCGATCTCGACCCAGCCGGGATCGGCGTTGCCCTTAGGTCGAGTCCGCTTCAGAGGACGGAGGAGGCGCTTCGGGTGGTAGATGATCTCCGGCGCAACTTTACCCTTGAGGCAGAGCGCTTGGCCGGTCGGATGTTCGGGGTCGGCGTCGAGGGCGACGAACCTTCCGTCGGTGATGGTGGCAATCGCACCGCACCGCGAGACACAAAGCGCGCAGAAGCAGGGGATGCGCTCGCCGTTGTGATCGGCTATTGGCCCGCTTAAGTCTTTGGGACATCCAGTAAGGCAAGTGTACCAAAACGACAGGCTGGTTCACAGCCGAATCACTGTCTCGAGGCGGAAGAAACCTCCTATCGAAAGACAGCAGAAGGCGGTCAACGGCCCATTGGCCCGGGACAGAGTACGTCGTGTTTGAGAAGCCGGCTGACGTCGGCCAAGGCGCAAATGACCGCTCCGCGCCTCATGTCGGTTAAAGTTCTCTCCGCCCCTGCCTGGGAAGCGGGCACTACCGCAGACCGAGGTCTTTGGCGAGGCGCAGACAGCGGGATCCATGCCTGAACACTGAGGCCCGCGCCTGCGCGGCCCGCCGTGGCGCGGGCATCGGGCTGTCGCGCCGTGGCGAGGTTCCGGCATGGATCCTCGGGTCAGGCCCGAGGATGACGAGGCGGAGGGGGCGGCGTGGGGGCGGCGGTCCATAATGACCCAATGCCAGAAATTTGCCTCAATTCATCGCGACAGTGAGTTTCCCGGCAGGAATAAAATGCGTCGCAAAGCCGCACTTGAAAGGGCGAAGGGAGAACTTGCCTTCAAGCGAGATGAGGGAAGAGATGGGGTATTTCGATTGCCGCAAGCCGGCGCCACCGAACCGTGAACCGCAAGGTTCAGAAACTTTCAAACCGGCGCAAGCCGGTAAAAAAGGCGAGGAATATTCCTGGAGGGCATGAGCTGGATCGCTCGGGCGCCGCAAGCCGACGAGTCCGATGGCTCGGGCGCCGCGGGCGGGGTGTCGAGCGCATTGCGCACCAGCGAATGGAGCGACGTCCTAGGCGCCGGAAGGCCTCGCGTCCGGCACAATGGGGAGCTTTGACATGACGATGATGGAGACATTCCAGGCGCGGCTGCCGGCCGGCGCGATGGCGAAAGGCGCGGCGCATCTGTGGGCCGGGCAGGGCATTCCGGCAAATGTGCAGATCGCCGAGGATTCGGCGCTGCTGTCGGGCCAGCTTTCGGGCATGCGCCAGCGCCTGCTGCCGGCGAGCCGGCACAGGGAGCTCAGGATGTTCACCTCCGGGGAAGCGGCCCGGCTGATCGGCGTGTCCGACGGCTATATGCGCCAGTTGTCGCTCGCGGGCGAGGGGCCGCAACCCTCCAGCATCAGCCAGACCGGGCGCCGGTTCTACACGCTGGAGGCCGTCAACGCCCTGCGCGCGCATCTTGCGGGGCAGGGGGGCGCGAAAGCCAGGCACTATCTGCGGCACCGCGACGCCGGCAGGGGCGAAGAGCTGCAGGTCCTGGCGCTGATCAATTTCAAGGGCTGCTCGGGCAAGACCACGACGGCGACCCATCTGGCCCAATACCTGGCCCTGCAGGGCTACCGGGTGCTGGCGGTCGATCTCGATCCGCAAGCCTCCATGTCCGCGCTGCTCGGCCACCAGCCTGAGCTCGACCCCAATCCGAACTGGTCGATCTATGGCGCGATCCGCCATGACGAGGCGCGCGTGCCGCTGGGCGACCTCATCCGGAAGACGCATTTCCCCGGCCTGGACTTGGTGCCGGGCAATCTGGAGCTGCAGGAATTCGAGCATGTGGCGCCGCGCCACCTGGCAAAGGGCGGCGGGGGAAAGGAGAGCGCGGTCGACGAGCTGTTCTTCGTCCGGGTCCGGGCGGCCATAGCCAGCGTCGCCGACAATTATGACTTCGTCATCCTGGATTGCCCGCCGCAGCTCGGCTACCTCGCGCTCGAGGCCCTGTGCGCGGCGACGGCGGTGATCGTCACCGTCCATCCGCGGATGCTGGACGTGGCGTCGATGAGCCAGTTCCTGTTCATGACCTCCGAGCTTCTGTCGCTGGTGCGCGAGGCGGGCGGCGAGCTGAATTTCAGGTTCATGCGCTACCTGATTACCCGCTACGAGCCCAATGACGGCCCGCAGACCCAGATCGCCGCCCTACTGCGCGGCCAGTTCGGCGAACGGGTGCTGACCGCTCCGATGGTCAGGTCGAGCGCGATTTGCGACGCAGCGCATGGCAAGCAGACGCTCTACGAGGCCGGGCGGGAGAATTTCCCGCGGGCCGACTACGAACGCGCCATGGAGTCGTTGACAGCCGTCAACGCTGAGATCGAGGGCCTCTTGAGGGCGGCCTGGGGCAGGGCCGGTGGATGAGCCGCCGCAAACCTGGCCGCAAAGCTCATCCCTGATCCCGGCAGGCCCCATGCCGTCCTGTGGGGCGGTCCCATTCCCTCGGCGATGCACCGGCGACGGCCCTGCAGCCAGTTGTCGAGGATGACGCCGGCGACCTCTCGTCCCTTGCCGCACCCGGTTCCGTCACCGAGGAACCATCCACGACGGAAGCGGACCGCGTTCTCGGCGCCTTCGGGCGCCGTCGAGACGACATCGCAGGGTCTCGTCGACGGTCCAGGCGCCGGAGAGATGACCGGAGTGCGCTTCGCCGGCATAGATGACGCTTTCGAGCTGCGCGTCCGACAGCAGGCCTTCGTCAACGATCGCGTCAGGCAGAAGGGGACGGTATGAAGGCTTCGGCGGTGCTACCGCCGCCATTGCGGCCGATTGGACCAGCGGCGTCGGATGCGGCTTTGCCCTCGGAATCTGGATCGGCTGGAGTGCGTAAGGCTCATAGATCGTATCGGTGAGCCACCCGCCCTCCTCCGGCATCCAGTCGCGTAGCTGATAGGTCAGGGGCCTGGGGTGCTGCTGCTTTCCATCACAGGTCGAGGGGCGTTGGCCGGGCTGGCCGGATGGCCTTTGGAGCAGCCGGAGAGACGGCGATAGGTGCGGCTCCCGCCGCGTACCCACCTGCGATGCGCATGGCGGCATTGCGCAGGATCCCGTTCGCCAAAGCGCCGGTCGAGTCCGGATGCGTCGACAGCTGCTGCATCGCCTGGCTCTCATCGGAGCGCCGTGTATGGGTGGGAGCGAGTTCGGCGATGCGCTTCATCATTGCCAGCGTCGCCAGCGTCGCCGTCGAGCGGGACAGGATCGCGGTCCGAACCGGCGGAAAAACAGGACCTGGGCGGCTTCGAGCAACTCATAAGCGTCCTTCCAGACCCAGAAGCCTTCGGCGTCGGTGCCGCCGAAGCTGTCCGTCATCGCCGCGCGTAGTACGCTGGTGGTGACGGGATTGCCCTGCTCAAGGGAAGGAAGAAGGAGCGTTGCCGCCTGCACGATCGCTTGGGCGTTCTCGATGGCGACGGATGCCGGCGCGGCGAGGGGAACGGCCGTCCGGGCGACGGCCGATGTGGTCGAAACGATGTTCATGGAGATGTCCTTCGCGAGAGGGAGTGTCCGCCCGCCGGCACGCTCTCTGCGCGCCGGCCGGACCGCACTCCGGCACGCCCAGGCCGGCGGTATAGGTCGAGTGCGCCTCATAGGTACGCGTCCCGGAGGGTGGCGGCTGCTTATGACGGTCCGCATCTGTTCCTCCCTTTGCAGAGCGTCTTGCGCGGATCGCCGGCATGCAAGGGGGCCGGTTGCGCCTTTGAGAAAGGTGATGCCCGGTTCAATAGGCGCGATGCCGAGTTTGCCCAACATAGTCAGGAAATCAAACTTCCCCAAACGCCCAAAGCGTTGCACCGTGTCCATCGAGCGATAAAGCTTCGCGAAGACGGCATGAGGGTTCTGGCCTACCTGCTTGTGAAGCTCTCGCACGATTTCGGTGTGCGATCTTGGCGGTGCGACCCAAGCCACATAGGAAAAAAAAGTCGCGGCCGTCCCTTTTGGAGAATCGGCTCGAAGGCTTTCGTATTTTCGATGGTTGCGGAAGCGTCTCGAGACTCCGTCCGCACCGCGCAACGTTTCCTCGATCGCGCCGAGCCATACCTGAAAAGCAGAAGGGTTTGGCGAGATCGTCTGCCAATCCCAGCGGCCTCCTTGACCAAGGTTTCCTCCATAGACATCACGGACCAAGCGCCATCCGTCGACGGCATGCTTGACACCGTTGTGTCGGAGTCCGAGTTTGAATTTCAGGCTGGGACCAGAGCCTCAAGTTCGGCGTGAGGACCACGCTTCTGCGCCCACGATGGCTGCCGACATGCTTGCTACGACCGCATCATCGCGCTTTTTTCAAGTTTCATCTACGCCAACGATGGCCTGGACCATTGCGCCCACGGCAGCGGACTGTGCGAGGCCACCTTCGCGCACCAAAGTCCGCCATGTGAAGAAGCTGAGGGCCAACCGCAAAACCGCGCGCTGCTTTATGCTCAGGTCCGCGCCGAGCACCTCCGGCCAGGCCGTCATTGATGGGGCGAACCGCAGATCGGTGACCTCTCGCGTCAGCGCGTGGTAGTCAGCGTCACGTAGCACGCAGGCCATAAGCGCGGCGTTGCGCTCATACCAGTCATAGACCGCGCGAAGGCCGGCTGCCAACCGCTCGCGACGGTCCGCGATGTCGCGCCATGCCGCGGCCTTGGGAAGCGGATCGCGCTCATGGACAAGCCCGGAGCAAGCCATAAACAGACTACGCTCGTCGGGGAAATGCGCATAGAGCGTGTGCCGCTGCACACCCGCGCGCTCGGCTATCATGCTATAGGTCGTAAGCGCCGGTCCGACGCTGCTGTGCAGATCCACTGCAGTTTCGACAATTCGCCGCCGCGTCGCTTCTTGCTGCTCCGCCCGCTGTTTGAGGGTGTAAATCCGTGCCATGACAATTGATTGCACTATCATGTGCACTCATTGTTGACAAGGCCTAATGTATTCACTATACAGTCATGTGCAGTCAAATTGTCGCAGGAGGGAACCATGGAGACCAAGATCACCGAAATCGCCGATGGCATCTATCGGCTCTCGACCTTCGTGCCGGAAATCGCCCCGCCGGCAGGTTTCGCGTTCAATCAGTTCCTCATTCTGGGGGATGAACCGCTGATGTTCCACACTGGGCTGCGCAAGATGTTCCCGCTGAACCGCGACGCCTTGAGCCGCCTCATCCTACCCGAACGCCTGCGCTGGATTGCCTTTGGCCACTTCGAGGCCGACGAGTGCGGCGCGATGAACGAATGGCTTGCGATTGCGCCCCAAGCGCAGCCGGCGCATGGCCGCACCGGCTGCATGGTGTCGCTCAGCGATTTCGCTGACCGCCCGCCTCGGATACTCAACGACGGCGAAACCATTGATCTCGGCGGTGGCAAGCGGGTTCGTTACATCGACACACCGCACACTCCGCATGGCTGGGATGCCGGCGTAGTTTACGAGGAATCGACCGGAACCCTATTGTGCGGCGACCTTTTCACTCAGCTTGGCAACGGCCCCGCTTTGACGGAGAGCGACATTGTCGGGCCGGCGATCATTGCAGAGGACCTCTTCAAGTATTCCAGCCTGAATCCGGACATGGGAACAACAATTCGCTCCCTTGCGAAGCTGTCGCCGCGCACGCTGGCATTGATGCACGGGCCATCCTTTTCGGGCGATGGCAGATCTGAACTGTGCGTGCTGGCGGACGAATATGACCGCCGTGTGTCCGAGCGGGTGGCGCAGAAGCAGCAAGCGGACGGTAAGTGACAGTCTCTCCAACCTTATTCTAGCTGCGTCGTCTGGCCCAACAGGCTCCGATAGACGCGAAAGGACCATCAGATGTACGACGTCGTCATTATCGGCGCGCCCGGCGCCGCTCCCACTCTTGCGGTGATGCTTGCGCGCGACGGGCTGAGCGCGCTTCCCGTTGAAGGAGCGGCCGCCCCCAGCGACACGAAGCCGCGCGACGGGTTGTTCTGCTTGGCAGCGCCAGCAAACGATAGCCCTTCGTCGGTCACCATCGCGTCGCTGCAAGCTGCGAATGCGCGGTCGATGATCGCGCGGCCGGATAAGAATCCTGAACGTCGCCTTGCCGCTATATTCGCTGCCGACGCAGCGGACTATTCGCGGCTAATGGGCGAGGACGAGGTTGAAACCCTTCGGATGCTGATGGCTCATCGCGAGGTCATGGAGTTCCTGATCGCTCAGCATCGGGGGCGGGTTGCCAACACGGCCGGCGACAGCGTCCTTGCGGAGTTTGCAAGTGCTGTGGACGCGGTGCAATGCGCCACCGCCGTACAGGATCGGCTCGCGCTGGCGAATGAAACCTTTCCCGATGACCGCCGGCTGCAATTCCGTATCGGCGTCCACGTCGGCGACGTGATGATCCAGGGCGGCGATTTGTTCGGCGACGGAGTGAACATCGCCGCGCGACTCCAGACCCTTGCCGAGCCCGGAGGTCTGTGCCTCTCCGCCGAAGCTCACGTTCATATCCGCAAGGTGGTTCCGCTTGCCTTCGCAGAAATCGGTCTGCAGCATGTCAAGAACCTCGACGAGCCGGTCAAGGTCTATTCGTACAAAGCCCGCTTGGGCGAGCTAACTGCGAACAACCTCTCAACAACACACTTGCCATTCACGAATAGCGGCCGCGAATAACGATTTCCTACTGAACGAGAATGCAGGCATCCGCCGTCGCTTCCGGGGTCGAAGTGATTAACGACGCTGGCGAGCTTGTCCGCGCAATCGACCTGCCATCGCCAACGACGCCGAACCTAACTTTCTTGGAAGATGGCAAGTCGATCTACGTCATGAGCGTCGACGACAAGGCGAACGCGCCTTATCTGGGCAAGGTTTACAAAGTGCCGTTGGAATAAGAGTTCATCCCACCGAATGACGCGCACACCTCCCAGCCGAAAATCAGTAATCCTATCCCGAGCCACTGGAAGGATGGTCGAACCATATGGAGGTTGAGCGCCGTGACCGCGCCGCCGCCTCCAGATTTTCATGGGCATAGCTGAGGAAGATGTCACTCATAGGCTTGAGCCGCGTCAAATAAAGTCCCTGCACAGGCCGCGTGAGTATTGGATCTCAATCACCTCGTTGGCGCGGACGAGCAGGGTCGCCAGTACCTCGATTCCGAGCGTTTCAAACGGTCTACTGCCTCCGGCTGTCGTGAGGGTGCACTAGTTTCGCGTCACGACCTGAATATAATTGACTGTCTCTAGCGGCAGTTTCTTACGCCGACCGAACATACATTTTTCGCCGCAGTTGTAACCGGTCAGGGTTTGTTTGACATCCCCACCCGACAATCTGAGCAGGTGTTTGAGTTCTTTGACGCCAGCCTCCGCCCCGGTACGACAGTTACTTAGCTGCTTGGTCGAGTAACCGTGCTTGGCGCCAGTGCGTGGCATGACCTGCATCACACCGAGCGCACCGGCCGATGATTTGGCACTACAGTTACCGCGTGATTCCTGTTTGGCCACTCGCAGGGCCAGGTCCACTGGTACTTGGTGTATCTTGGCCGCACGTACGACTTCTTGATATCCGGGTTTCGCCATCTCGATACCGGACACACGGGGGATAGATTGGGATAGAGGGGCGGCGTTGCTGATACCGAACAGAGAGGACAGTCGCCACTGTTCCTCGAGCGGGGTCTGTTCGGCATAGGCTGTCTTGACTGACTGGGTTTCCGTCGTCTTTAAGATGATTTTAGTTCTGGTCTCGAGCTTCTGTCTCGGCTTATTGACGGATGATACTTTTATTTCCTTGCGCTTCTTGTAGCGTGGTTCTTGATCTTCCAGTTCCTGAATTTCATCTACCTTGGAGAAGATGAATGGAATTGCGATCTGTGGGTCGGTGGTACCGAATCGTTCGTCTGGACCGAACCTGGCGACGATGGGTGTGAGTGGGTTACCCAATCGATCGCGCTTGATCGATTGTGTGTGTTCGGTTGAGGGTCGGAGTCGCGCCCCGGTGTCTGGGTACGGACAGCTCAGCAGTGAAGCGAGCAGACAGACGGCTGCCGACATTGAAGATGTCCCACCGACTTAAAATAATCACCCTCTCCGAGTCGGCTCTATCCCTCACTTTAAAAAAGCGGGCGGCAACTCTCCAGCCATCTCGGCAGGATCAAGTGTTCCACGAACTTGACCCAAAGACAAAACGCAAAGCATACGCCGTGACCATCGCTGCGCAGAATTGGCTGAGCCTGTTGCAAAGAAGGAACAGCGAGCGCTCGCGGGAGGGGTTTTGGCGAACAGTCCGCACGGCTGCCCGGTGGATGTCGCTTGGCAGTTAACTGCAAGAATGCGGCCGCTCTGATCACGGCGGGCACTAATATACGAGAATGGAATAGCTCGGATTCTCAAATTCAATGCAACTGGGCGACTTCGACCGAATGCCTGGTGGGGTTGGCCACGAACTATCAAAGCGGCAGGCGATTTATGTCGCCTTTCTTGGCAATAATCGCTTAACTGTCCGGCAGTGTCGCGGTCGTCTCACCTCACATACCTTGATTTGCCAACTCCCCGAGAAAGCGGCTCAACGGAACAATGTCATGATGAACGCTGGCCCGCTCGAGGGCGGCCATATAGTCGGCGCGGCGTTGCACGGGAATGACGGTCCAAGGATAACCGCCGGCCGCCATCATGACGTTCATCAAGAACCGTCCCATGCGACCGTTCCCATCCATGTAGGGGTGGATGGATACGAAGATGAAGTGGCCGAGGACCACGCGCACCGACGGATGCTCCTCTGCTTCGAGCATCTCAAAGAAGACCGGCATCGCATCCCGCACGGCATTGGGCGGTAGAGGCACATGCATGGAATTTCGGATGAACACGCGCTCGCTGCGGTAGCCCGCGAGATCGCCGGGCTTGACGATACCGGCGGTCACGCTGGGAGCGAATAGCTCGCGGTACCATCCTCCATGACCTTCATCGACGACGCGGCCAGGGTTTTCATTGGCCAAGACAGACGCCACGCTGCGTTTTACCGCTTCGAAGGCTTGGTAGTAGCCGCGCGCTGCGAGCGCATCGCGATGCTCACCGTCTTGCGGATCGATATCGGGATTCCAGGTGCCGCTGCGCACCCGATGGATCAGCTCGGGGCTGACCCGATAGCCTTCGATTGAAAGCGAATGATATGCGTCGGTCACATAGACGTCATCAACGCGCCGGAGATAGGCGCCGACGTCGTTCGGGCGGCTGGGCGCTGCCGGAAAATTGTCGATGACGGCGCTGCGCATCTCCTGCCACATCAGCCTGATCCGTCCGGCATAGGGTGACGTCTCGCGGCGCGGCAAGGACAATTCCAGCCGTGTATCGAACGGATCGGTTTCGCGAACCGTGTAATCGGCAGCCTGCATGCTGCGGACAATGTCATCTGCGATCCGCTCGCGGCCGATGTTACGGAATGCGCCCGCGAGTCGGCCGGCAATTGTGCTGTGACCTCCTTCGAGAAGTCGCGTGAGAATTTCCGATGCATTCGAGAACATTGCCAATGCTGTTCGCGCGTCGGTCGGTTTTTGCGTGAAGAAAGCGGGTGAGGCTTCGATGAGCGCCGCCGGTAAGGCGTAGAGGCGAAGGCCGTCTATTTCTGCAATGTCACGGGCAGCCGGCATGCTGGCCCGCATGTCGAAGATCGACGTCCCGTGCAAAAGGGCCTTGGGCTTATTGCCTCCGGCGGGGGACCGCACAAGCAATTGTCCCGGGACCGTGCGGTTGCCGGCATGAAAGGACAAGGAGAGCTCAGGGGCGATACACCAATCTTTGCCGAAGCGATCATTCAAATAGCTGGCGCAATAATCCCAAAACGAGGCGTACCAGCCGGTGGTCTCTCCCTGACGCTGATGGGGATTGGCCGGAATGTACCAGCCTTTCATCACTTCTTTCAGGAAGCCGCTTTTGAGAAGCCGCTCGCGATGGGTTCGTGAGAGATCGCTCGAGCGGATGGCGACGATCTGCTGATCCTGAAGTGCCTTGAGCGCGGCGAGCGCCCCGGCCAATTTCTCATGGGGCGGCGCCATTTTTGCGCGGTCCTTAGGTTTTGGTGTTGCGCGCTTATTAGGTTTTCGCGTCGCACGTCTATTAGGTAATTGTGCTGCGCGCTTATTAGGTTATTATGTTGCACCATTGTTAGGGTATTGTACAATAGGCTATTCAAACGGCTGCTGGACGCGCTCTTGGCCTGCGCCACCGAACCCACTGATCGCCGTTTCGGCCATATCCAATGCCAGAGCAGCGCATATCGATGTCATCGTGCGCATCGAATCTCGGCATCGACTTCATGGAGAAGGACCTCTTGGTAGTGAAGTCGACCAACCATTTCTTTACCGGTTTTGAGCCGATTGCATCGGCGATCGCATATGTCAGCGAAGGCCAGTGCTATCCCAACGACCCGCGCAACACGGCCTACCGCAAGCTCGCAAGACCGATCTGGCCGCGCGTCGAGGATCCGTTCGACCTTCTGTGAGCACGGATACGACCAGCTTGACGCCTCTCAAGCTGCGACGAGTGAGCCGAGCGAGACCGACAAGCTGAAGATCATTGCCGATGCGGCGACTGATGAACTCCGGCTGGCGACCGCGATAGTCGATGGCGAACTCGTATATCCTCATGAAACCGGTTTCTCGGACTTCCACGCTCTGCAGGCAGTGGTTCGATCTTCATCGGACAAGCTAGTGTTCATGGCTTTCGACTTGCTCCATCTAGATGGCGCAGATTTGCGGGAGGAACCGGTCGAGGAGCGCCGAGAGCTCCTTGAAGCCCTTATCCGACCAAGCGGACGCATTCAGTTTTCGGACAGCCTCCAGGGCACTCCAGCGGAGCTTTTTGCCGCCATCGAGTGCATGGGGCTTGAAGGTATCGTCTGCAAGAAGCGAGGCTCGCGCTACGCCACACCGGTGTCACGCATGAGGATTTCGACGCAAGATGGTTGACAGTACCGACACCGCCCGATCCAAACGATAGATCCCCCGGACGGTGCTTAGCATAAGCAATAAACTGATCCAGGGTTTGCCCTCGCCCGTCGTCGAAACGCCCAGCAATAGCGCTTCGTTGAAAATACGATCGCGAGCATTGTCCGGCTCGCCGGGGAAATAGAGCTGCGTGGTGATAATATCGGTTCCTGGCCGTTGAACCTTGATAAAAAAACGTCGGGTGCGGCCCGAATACATCCCCGGCTGTCGCGCGCTGATCATTTCGGCTTCGCCGGAGAGCGTGGCGGCCCAGCCGTCAGCTAACCACTTTTCGCGACGCGATCGAGGGCAAGGAAAGCTTTGCGACAGAGCCCGCTTGAGTGCCAAGCGATACCCACCATGGCCAGCAACGGTAAGACTGTGGTACCATTGCACAAGTTGCGTTGCCGCTGGCAAACTGCCACTCCGGCGCAGCCTGCCCAAGTGACAATATATACCGGAGCCAAGTCCGGTCGCGGGTCGCAACCCGTTGAACAGGTAGCCGCGGATCATGGAACTTGTCGTCGCCCTTGGTCTGATAGTCTTCAAGGTCGCGTTACTGATTGCGATGCTTCTGCTGCTGCCCCTGCCGCTGACCTGGCTGGAACGCAAGATAGCCGGGCACATCCAGCAGCGGATGGGGCCGATGCGCGTGGGATGGCACGGGCTGCTACAGCCGGTGGCAGACGGGATCAAGCTCTTAACCAAAGAGGACCACATCCCGGCCGAGGCCGACCGCTTCCTGTTCAAACTGGCGCCGATCCTGGCGCTCGCCCCGCCCTTCGTGGTGTTCGTCGCGATCCCCTTCGGCGAAAGCGTCTCGGTCCTGGGCGCCGAGATCACGCTCTACGTCTCCAATATGAACGTGGCGCTCCTTTTCGTCTTCGCGGTGATCGGGATCGAGGTCTATGGCGTCATCTTCGGCGGCTGGGCCGCGAATAGCAAATACGCGGTCCTCGGCAGCCTTAGAACCTGCGCGCAGATGATCAGCTACGAGATCCCGATGGGGTTCGCGGTCGTCGGCGTGGTAATGCTGGCGCAATCCATGAGCCTGCTCGACATCGTGCGGGCGCAGGCCGATGTCTGGAACATCGTTTACCAACCGGTCGGTTTCTTCGTGTTCTTCGTCGCCGGGCTGGCTGAAGCGCAGCGCATTCCGTTTGACCTGGCGGAGGCGGAAGGCGATCTGGGGGCCGGGTTCCATACCGAATACAGCGGGATACGTTTCGCGTTCTTCATGGTCAGCGAATACGCCATCATGCTGCTGGTGTCGGTCCTGGCGGTGATCCTGTTCTTCGGCGGCTGGAACGGCGTGCTGATTCCATTGCCGCCGCTCCTCTGGTTCGCGCTCAAGGTCGCGTTCTTCGTCTATTTGTTTATATGGTTCCGCTTCACTTTCCCGCGCTACCGCTACGACCAGCTGATGGCGATCGGGTGGAAGGTCTTGCTTCCACTGTCACTGGCGAACATAATCATAACCGGCGCTGTTTTCCTTTAGGGCGGTAGCGGCTCCTTAGCGAGGCGGTGATGTCGCGCGGGCTGGACAGAAGTGGAACATGGATCGGCTGGGCGTTCTTCGCCGATCTGGCGGGCGCCCTTGCGCTCACCTTCGGCTACATGTTCTCAAGATCCGTAACCATGCAGTATCCGGACAAGGAAAAGTGGCTGCCGTATTCGCGATACCGTGGGCATCACTTCCTGAAGCGGGACGAAGAGGGCGAGATCAAGTGTGTGGCCTGCGAACTCTGCGCGCGGATATGTCCGTGCGACTGCATCGAAGTCATCCCCTACGAGGACGAGAAGGGCAGCCGGCGCCCTGCAAAATTCGAGATCGACATGGCCCGGTGCCTATTCTGCGGGCTGTGCGAGGACGCCTGCCCGGCGGACGCGATCGCGCTTGGTCAACAGTACGAGTTCTCGAGCTTTTCCTCGGCTGACCTGGTGGTCGGACGTGACGATCTGCTCGGCAAACCTGGCAAAGCGACGACCGGCGGCGGCGTGGTCGCCGCGCGCCTGAACACCGATCAGGGCGTGCTGGTCGAGACGAGCGAGCCACAGGGATACAACTGGTGGCGGAATATCCGACGAACGTGAACGCGCCAGCGGTCAAGGCGAAGCGCAGACAGGAGGCTGAGATGCATGTCTGCCAAATCCTGAACAGCAAGGATCCCGAGATCATCTGGGTCCGGGAGAGACGATGGTGGAAGTCCTGCGACAGTTTCGGGAAAACAACATCGGCTTCGTGGTCGTCAGCCGTCGGCCAGCGGAATATCTGGCAAGCTGTCGGAGCGGGACTGCTGCAATGCAGTGGCCGAATACGGACCAGAAGCACCGATGATGCGGGTCGCCGACATCATGAACCGCAATGTGGCGACCTGCTCAGTACAGGACGGACTGCCGCCGGTAATGGCAATCATGACCAAGCGACGCACGCGCCATGTGCTGGTCATGGACGGCAACACCAATATCGGCGTGGTCAGCATCGGCGACGTGGTCAAGCACCGGCTCGACGAGTCACTGCAAAACGAGCAGTGGCCGCACGACTATATTGCTGGGACCGGCTATCACTGACGACAATGCTTCAGCCCAAGTGTTCAGCTCCCGCTCCGGCTCCGGCGACAGTGGCGATCTCGAAGGCGGCAACCGCCTTTTGAACCTCCACCGGACATGGGTATTCACCCCGACGCATCAGATTGTTGAGACGCAGGCTTTTATAGTTTTCGGGAACGAACACGAGGCCGGTTGGATAGCGCCTGTTGATCTTGAGCTGTGCTGTCAGTTCGCCCTGGGCGGATCGGACGACCACCTGATCGCGATCCGAAAGGCCAAGCTGCGCGGTATCCTGCGCGCTCATCTCGACATATGGGTCATCCGCGACCGTATTCAGGATGTCCGACCGTTCGGAAAGATATCCGTTGTGGAACAGGCAGTTGCCGGTGACCAGCATGAGCCCGTCCGTTGATATCGGCGTGGGCGGCGGGGAGAAGAACGCACCAGCCGACGGGGTTTGGTCCACCTTGGTGAATGCTCCGTCGGCGCCTAGCCCATCCTGCGTCAGCTCCTGGTAGCCCGGAACCAGTCGGGCAATCTCGTTGAAGATCTCATCTTGCATCGACGGCCGCGAGAAGTGGTTGGTCAGCGCCGCAACGAAGTCGAAGATCGCCAGATTGCCGCGCGCCTCGAAGGCGGGTTCGCGAAAATTGCGGACCTTCTGGATTCGGCCCTCATTGTTGGTGAAGGTGCCGGACTCCTCGCCATATCCCGCCGCGGGCAGAACGACGTCGGCCAGGCCGGCCGTATCGGTGAGGAACGCGTCCTGGACGATCAGGAGACCGGCGTGGCCGAGCGCTCGCTTCACGAAGGCGCGATCGGGATAGCTCAACAAGGGATCGCTTCCCACTACATAGAGCACTGCCATCCGCCCTTGGTCGCAGAGTTCCAGCATGGCGTCGAAATCCGCACCGGGTGCGGACGGGATTTGGACGCCCCAGGCCTCTTCGAGGCGCTCGCGCGCCGCATCGTCGGAGACCGGGCGCAGCCCCGGCAGCGCCGCCGGCAGAACCCCCATTTCCCAGGCGCCCAGCTGGTTGGCGCGGTCGAAGAGGAACTGCAACGCCGGCCCCTTGCCAAGCGCGCGGAGAGCCCGCAGTAGACTGTCGAGCTGTTGTAGTGTCGCGCGCCTGTCAGGTGATCTCAGGAGATCGGCGCTGGCGAGCACGGTGACGCTCTCGCCTTCCAGCAGAGCCGCACCCAGTCGGTCCGAGCCGTCATTTACGGTTGCCCCTGCCAGCCCGGCGACGACCGTGGCGAGGCCCAGCGCCTCGCCACCCGGCCGGACGCGAACCACCACCTCGGCATCGGCGTCGAGACGCGAGGGCCGCGCCGAAAGCATCAGCAACTCGGTGTGCCGTTGCCGCGCGGCGTCGCGCAGCATATATTCCGTGACCGGGTTTTCCTCCGTCACATTGCCGCCGACGACCAAAACGCAGCCCTTGCCGATTGCGTCCGGAAGCGGCTTGCGGGCGTAGAAGCCCGTCACCAACGGGCCTAGCGCATCGAAAGGCGTGGACCAGCGCGACGAGCAGTCGATGTTGTTGGTGCGGAAGGCCGTGCGCATCAGCTTCTGGAACTGATAAAGCATCTCGTTAGGCAAGCGCGGCGAGGCCAGCCCGCCCACAGCCCTGCTCTCGGCGGTCGACAGGCGCCGCCGCAGGTAGTCCCCAGCTTCGTCCCAGGAAACCGGAACCAGCGCGCCGTCACGACGGATCATCGGCCGCTTGATCCGATCACGGCTTTCCATGAAGTCAAGGCCGAAGCGCCCCCGCACGCACAGCGTCTCGCGGTTGAGTCCCTCCTCCCACTTAGAGCGGACACGCATGAACTCGCCCTTGCGCGCGCCGACGGTCAGTTGGCAGCCCGTGCCGCAATGCGGACAGATCGTGTCGGTCTCGGCCAGATCCCAGGGCCGCGCCTTGTAGCGATAGGGAAAGCTCATCAGGGCGCCGACCGGGCAGATCTCGACGCAGTTGCCGCACTGGTCGCAACTCGCAAGGCTGCCCTCGAAGCCAGTCACAGCGGTGTCCATGCCTTTTTCGACGGTGCCGAGCGCGACCGCGCCGACCACTTCCTCGCACATGCGCACGCAGCGCTGGCACTGGATGCAGCGGTTGACGTTCATGATGATGACGGGGCTAAGCCGGATGTCCTTCGAGTGGAACACACGCTTGGCGTCGCGGAACCGGCTCTCACGCGGCCCGTAGGCCATCACCATGTCTTGCAGCTCGCATTCGCCGCCCTTGTCGCAGACCGGGCAGTCGAGCGGGTGGTTGGCGAGCAGCATGTCGAGCATGGACGAGCGCGTTTCCTCGATCAGCGGCGTGTTCGTGCGCACCACCATGCCGTCGCTGATCGCCGTGGCGCAGGAAGGCTGCAGCCGCCGCTGGCCTTCGATCTCCACCAGGCACATGCGGCAGGAGGCGAGCGCCGGCAGCCGCTTCAGATAGCAGAATGTCGGGATCTCGATGCCGAGCCGCTCGGCGGCCTGCAGCACTGTCGAGCCGGGTTCCACTTCCAGTTTTTGTTCGTCGATGGTGACGCTGACCATGGCTATTCCGCCCTGCTGTTCCTCAGTGGAAGGGGCACCTTTGCTCCTCGATATGGGCGACGAATTCTTGCTCGAAATGCGCCAGCGCGGCCCGCAGCCCCATGGCCGCGCCATCGCCCAGGGCGCAGAACGTGTTGCCGAAAATGCCCTTGCAGAGAGCCTCAAGCTGCTCCAGATCGTCGGGCGCGCCCTCGCCTGCCTCGACCCGGCGCAGTACTTTCACGACCCAGTTCAGCCCTTCTCGGCACGGCGTGCACTTGCCGCAGGACTCATGGTGGAAGAACTCGACAATCCGGGTGGCGACCTTGACCATGCAGGTCGGAGTTGTCGATCACGATCACCCCGGCCGAGCCGAGCATCGAGCCAGCGGCGGCCAGCAAGTCAAAGTCCATCCCAACGTCCAGCCCGCGCTCCGGTATCAGCGGCGCCGAGACACCGCCGGGGATCACCGCCTTGATCTTGCGCCCCGGCGGGGGGCCGCCGGCGTGGTCCTCTACCAATTCGCGCAATGGTATGCCCATCGGCAGTTCGTAGAGACCCGGTTTCTGGACCTGCCCGCTGAGGCAATAGAGCTTCGGGCCTGGGCTCTTGTCCGGGCCGATGCCGCGGAACCAGTCCGCCCCTCGCGCCACGATATGCGGCACGCAGGCCAGCGTCTCGACGTTGTTGATTACGGTCGGACTGGCATAGAGCCCTTCGACCGCCGGAAACGGCGGTTTCAGGCGCGGCTGCGCCCGCTTGCCTTCGAGCGAGTCGAGCATCGCGGTCTCCTCACCGCAGATGTAGGCGCCGGCGCCGCAATGGACGTGCACGATGAAATTGAAA
>CAWIWT010000045.1:0-80214 GCA_963839725.1 uncultured Alphaproteobacteria bacterium
ATCCTATAGCCAAGATTGTTTGGAAGCCGAGCAACTAGTTCTTTCCACAATCATGCGGATCATCCAAGAAATGCCCGATGCAGGTGAACTCGCGCAGCGGATGGAATTTCTAGCAACGGCCCGCAAAGACCCCGAACTTAGGGAATGCATTTGCTTATGTCGCGTTCCTATCCGGGTGGGAACATCTGGGTCAGAACAACTAAATTGGCCGGAAAGACCGACTACGTCACCATGTACGGCTGGGAACACGGCGAACGCTGGATACTCTGCGCGGATGGATGAAATGACCATTCCTTCGATCAAGGATCGCAGGCACAATGCCAGAATGAAGGCAACGGCGGTAATAAAAGCCATCAGCTCCCAGTTAACCCGGTAGATCATCGAGCGACTGCCGGCATAGCCGATCGAGATCCTGAATACTCTGCCAAGAGTGTCATGAATTCCTTGGCCTCGTCCCCCATGTCGATAGTTGCCGTTACGCTTGCCCTCCGGAGCTCCTCCGCCTGCGCCATGCATTCGACATACCGCCCAGCCCTTCACAGCCGGAGATCGACATGGTTGCCCGTTGCGCTTGCTATGTGCCCTGCAAGGCTGGGGTTTTGACCTGACGTGAACACCTAAACCAAACCACGATCAGTTGTTCCATCTCCTTGCAGTGCACCTCGCAGCACACTGCTAAGCGAAAAGGAAATCGGCTCTCGAGAAATCCGAAGAGTCGAGCGTTTGTGTGGGGTCCATCATCAGCACCGAGACCGTTGGCGGCGGAACCATGCCCACTGATGAGCACGTTTCCGTCAGATCGATCGTAGGCATACACCGTGCCATTGGCACCGGAACTCGAATACTCGATATTCCAAGCTTTTCAAAAATCATGAGATCTAGCCCATCCTGGAAATCCATGACGGTATCCTGACCATGGCGCGCCGCTCCCTTGAAGGTGAACCTATCGGCATCTGCGCCACCCCATAGCGCATCTGCGCCCGCGCACCGATCAGCGTGTCGGCGCCGGCGTCGCCTTTTATCTGGTCGTTGCCGTCGCCGCCATAGAACTGATCATTCCCTATGCCACCGTAGAGCACGTCGTCCCCGGCTTCCCCGCTGATGAAGTCATTGCCGGCGTCCCCGTAAGCCAGGTCGTTGCCACCGCCGACGCTGATCCGGTCGTTGCCGTTGCCGCCATGCGCTTTGTCGATGCCCACTTCGGAGTCGAGAACGTCGTTGTCGTCGCCGCCGTCGAGGTAGTTGTTGCCGTCTCCGCCGTCTACCAAATCGTTGCCACCGCCGCCATAGACCCAGTCGTCACCGGACTGCCCCTTCAGGGCGTCGTCGCCGGCCTCACCGAAGATCGTGTCGTTGCCTGCTCCCCCGCCGACTGCTTGCTGCGTGAGCACACCAGTCGCCGGGTTGATCCGATTGACAAAGCCGTCATTGCCGTCGCCGGCATAAATCACGTCATCGCCGTAGCCTGCATCGATATATCCTCCCCCGCGCCGCCACGGATAATGTCGTTGCCGCGCCGCCGAGGATGGTGTCGTGGCCGTCGCCGCCCTCAATGACGTCGTTACCGTCACCAGCGTCAAAAATGTCGTTGCCCAATCCCCCTTCATTGTGTCGGCGCCGGGGCCTCCGTCGAACTTGTCGTTGCCGTCACTGCCGTCCATGTAGTCGTTGCCGTATCCGCCCTTGAGGAAATCGTCTCCAATCCCTCCATACAGCCAATCATTGCCGTTTCCGCCCTCGATGTAGTCGTTTCCGGCGTAACCCCAGAGGCGATCATCGCCGTCATAACCATAGATCTGGTCCGCGACAGCGGTTCCGTTCAGCTGGTGGATCAGGATCGTGCCCTTGATTAGCATCCTCTCCTCCTGCAAACGAAAAGGCCCGCTCCCGTCCTGCAAACCCGTCAGAATGCCATTTCAGCCACTGAAATCGGAAAAGCGAATGGCGTGGAAAAAACTGAAGGAAATGGGAAACCGCGCGGGCAGGGCCGAAACCGGCCAATACAACCATCGTTCGTTGTTTACGAGGTGTCGCGGTGTGTTCACGGCGTCACTGCGGCTTGACTATATCCTGCATGGCGCGGGAAATAAATCGACATCTGCGCCTTCACGGCAAACAGCACCGGTCTTGCGAGCGACAACTCCCATCGCGTAGTCTACGAATGGATACTGGGACTGTACTACGACGCCAATGTGCAGCGGGCGGCAAGCTGCCCGGACTTCGCCACTCTGACCGCCAACCTGTTGGTCACCAACGCGGAGTTTTTGATCATTTCCATGGCAGAAGTCCAGACGCGCGACAGCCGTCCGACTGACGCGGCTAGAGCACGTGGAGGGAAGAGTGCACCCTCACCGCCAATATCGCTTCTGCCACATTGTTGCGAGCGATGCTGCGGCGGAGGCGGTGCGCCAGGATGTGATCAATCAAGGCTATGATCCTGATCGCGACCTGTTTCTGATGCGCCTCAAGGGGGTCTACCCTGTGAAAGTGGTGGCGACCGATGGCTAATCCACTTCTGGCACGACTGGACAAGCTGGAGACGAAGCTGCCGGTCCCCAAGCGACCGCGTCGCGTTTTCACTGTCGTTGCAGGAGAGCACGAGCTGGCAAGAGCGACTAAGCCCCGAGGGCGGCCACGGGTGCCCGAACTTGCATCGCCATGGGCTGATGTCGAGAGCAACCGACTGTAAATAGTCTGAGGGTAAATTGGCAGCACGAAACAAAGCTTTGGCATGTCAAAGCAATCAATCGGGCAAGGCTCTTGCTAGGTAATGTCGGCCGAAATCATTTGCGTGCCAGCCATCGCCAAGCGGCAATCGTTCATAGGAAATCATTCGAATGCTTAGAGCTGTCTTGGGAGTGCTTTGGTTTGCTGTGCTCCTTTGCGCTGCTCATGGGATCCTTGCCGTCGCGCGCTTCGTCGTTTGGATGTCCAGATTTCGACCTGAAAAGGCTGAGCTCCTCCCGAAAGAATTTAATAGCGAGCATCCTCGATCAGAGTATCATTTTCCTATTGATTTGGGACGCCTGAGATGAACGGCGAGAAAGAGCCGCCGACCTTTGTTGAACTTATCGATCGGCTCGAACGAGACAGGCATGTTTGGACGGCGTTGTGACTGTTGCTGTCGTAGGCGTTCTGCTATTCGGCGCCGCCGTGGTTCTAGCAAACATATTGCTGCGCGTCTGAGACAAAGGCAGCAGCTAGAGCGCGGCTAAAAATGCGGCCGGATTGGAACAAGGCGCATCCCATTTTGTTAGGCCTCTACGCGTCGCTTTTGGCAATCTCAACTCCTTGACCGACGCGCCAAGAAAAGGCCGCAGTTCAACGCCCCAAGCCCGCTGCGGCAGGTTCGCTTCTACAATTGCGACGCGATTTCCCTTGCTCTTTCGACCTTTTCAGTTCGCCCTCTGATTGTGGGAGTGGAGCCGCTGGCTACACTGCCGTTGCTGTCATAAAAGCGCTTTCCGGTATCAGGTCCCGCGCGTCCGACAGACTGCCCGGTCCTTCAGCGCGGGCGTACCCGTATTGCGCCGGTGTCTCCAGCGAATGCCCCCCGGGTACACCCCCTAAAATGGGTCCCATGCTCGGTCACCAGCCTCACGCAGATGCATCGCCGCTGGCTGGCTGGGCTACGATTTCAGCAGCCCGCCCATCACATCGTCCTGGAAGAACTGCATGTCAACCATCGAAGCCGCAACGGCCCGTCGTGATCGGGCCGACGACAGAGATCGAGACCATGCTCGCGGACTGGGCGTTGGCGCCCCGGGTCGATGCTGGGGAAGGGGCTTCCGCTGAACGGCCCTTGTGACGGCCGCGACCCGTGATCGCGGTACTCGGCGACATCACGCGCTTCAGAGAACCCACGGTAGCTCATGGCCTATCTCGGTCTGGTCCCCTCGGAACATTCCAGCGGCGGAACCAGGCGTCAGGGCGGCGTAACGAAAGCAGGCAACGGAACCGCCCGGCGAATGCTGGTCGAGGCTGCCTGGAGCTATCGGTTCCCTGCAAGGATCAGCCGTGAACAATTGCTCCGACAGGAGGGGCTGCCCAAGCCGATCCGCGATACGGCAGGAAGGCTCAGATGCGACTGTGCGGCCGTTACCGCAAGCTCACCAGAGCCGGCAAGCCGGCCACCACCGTGACTACGGCGATCGCTCGCGAACTGGCCGGCTTCGTCTGGGCCATCGCGGCTCAAGTGCCGCGGCCGACGAACTGATCGCCGGGCAATGAACCAAAGGCATCGACGGAGGAGCGACAGTTTTGAGCCTTCTGCGACTGGGTAAGGCTGGAGGCACGGTCACGGCAGGAGAACCCTCGTCACCACTATCAGCCGGATCATCCGACGCTGGATCCTAGACCGAGGCAGCTCCGCGACGCATCAGGTCCTGCGGTAACCAACCCGCGTATCAGAGCATGATCAACCGTCGTCTCATGACCGTGCCTCCTGCTTTGCCCAGGGCAGCCATTTCGCCACAACGCTTGCCAAGCAAGCGAACGATTTTTCACACCTGCGGCTTGAAACGGCGAACATGAGAGTGGTTGAAGTCTAGCGCTCGGAACCGGCCGTCGTAGGGCCGCTCTGGGTACGAAACAGGTCGTTCCCTCCTAACGCCGGAACGGGACAGTTGCGCCATCTCCTGACCTTCAGGGGGCGCTCTCAAAGTGACGCTTTCAGATGCGAAGCGGTCGTTCACTTGGCGGCTGGCGCCGCCTCCAAATCTTTCGTGAAGCACGACGAACGCCAAGGCCAGCCACAATCCGCTGGGATTCTGGTTTGAACAGCCCGTTGCCTTTGTGGTTTGAGTCGCCCATCGAGCGCCAGCGGGTCCGAGACAAACCGGGAGCCGTGCGCTATGCCTCATCTCTGCGTGTTGATTTTCATCGTTGACTTATCGTTGCACAACTCTGGGTCACGCTTACAGACCGAGCAGGTCAACCACTACGTTACCAACGTGAGATCGCATTCGCCAGCTTTGAAAGAAAATTGAGCAAGGCTCTATGAACGGAACGTCACTAGCGCTGACCCGATTTCCGGTTAAGCGCCCCACAAGTAGCCGAGGGGGGCTTGGTGCGCACCGGGCAGCGACGGTCTAGATATTCACTGAGGGACAACGGAAGACTAACACCAATTAACATCAAGCAAATGCGTTCGACCATGAAGCTTAGGTTCTTTGCTTAAGCAACTCAGCACTGACCGGATGTTAGGATAGCACGATGGACGCACTTTTGACTTCGAAGCCCCTGTTGGAAATCATTCTCGGAACGTTGGGCATGATACTAGTAATCTTCGTGCACGGGATTGGAATCAGAATTATTAACCAGCGTTTCATCGGATCGTGGATACGAATAAGTGAGATCACGCCGCGGTGGAGAATCAACATAGTGCTAGCCTTCACAATAGGTTCTCTCGGCGCTCTCCACTTCTTGGAAACACTTTTCTGGGCAGTCCCTGTGTCTGCATCTGGATTGATTCCGTCAATGCGTGACAGCTACTTTTTCGTGCTGGAAAGCTACACGACGCTGGGCGAAGGCAATGTCAGTCTGCCCGATCAATGGCGTCTGATCGGTCCCATCATAGCCATGTCGGGGCTCTTTACGTTCGGTTGGACGGGCAGCGTCTTGGTCAACATAATGACGGAATTTGGCAAGGCCGACAGGATGCGCGCTGAAGCGCGAAGCAACCGCCGATCCGGTGAATGACGATCTGCGTGACACTCTCCAAAGTTCTCGCGCCCGGACCCCGAAGAGTGTGGGGTCTCCAAGCGTAGAACGGTTAGTCCCAGCATCGCGCTGATGTACCCGCCCGTCAAACACCCCTATCGGCCTTCACCCGGCCCGAGGCGACGGCGGCCTGGAGCGCCGCGAAGTCCAGCTCGTTCTGGTCGGCGTACGTCTCGGCGAACGAGGCCATCGCCCGGTCGAAGGCATCCGACTTGCCGAGGTACGCGCTGATCGCGATCCGGTCGCCCGAGCGTGCGTGGGCACGCGCGAGCGTCCAGCCGCAGACCTTCCCGTATGCGGCCAGGCCGGGCGGTCCCAGCGCCTCGATCAACAGTGAGCCCTTCCAGTCCTTCAGTTGGCGCACGTAGAAGTCCCGTTGGCGCCCGTCGAGCTCGGACCTCACGCGCTGCCAGCCGATGAAGATGTCAGTGGAGGCCTGCATTAAGCGCTGCCCTGCGACGACCCGCTCGCCGGGATTCGGGTACTCGCTCTTGCCCACGAACCGCTCGAGCACCGACGGCTGCGCCTCCTTGATTTGGAGAAAGAGCGGATCCTGCCCGTCGACGCCAAGGAAGAGGGCGATACGGTCGCGGGTGCCGACGCTCCCGACCCCGACCACCTTGCGGGCCAGGTCGACGTAGCGGAACTGATCGAGCAGGGCGCGCAGGTCGCTGAGCAGCGTGCCCCGGTATCCGCGGAACCAGTCTCGGAACTCGCTCTCGATCTGGTCGCGGCTCTCCCCCGGAGGAACCAGCTCGACCATCGGCACGATCAGCGGCGGGTCGCTGATGAAACGGGGCTCGCCGTTGACGAGGTGGGTCAGCTTCTCGTAGCCGTGCATGCTGTCGCGCGTGCGCGCCTTGGCGAGGTTGGTCTCTGCCTTCTTCAGCCGTTTCGGGTCGACTTCGGCCTTGAACTCGCGCAGCGCCTGCTTCATCGGGAGGCTCGCATACCAGACCTGGAGATTGCGCATCGCGGCGAAGCCGGCCATCGCCTTCCGGTACGAGCGGGCCGTGGCCAGCACGGCCGCTTCCCGTTCCTTCCGCGAGAAGCCGTTGTCACGGCCCGCGATCGCGAAGCTCGCCGCCAGGCGCTTCACGTCCCACTCCCACGGCCCCGGCGCCGTCTCGTCGAAGTCGTTGACGTCGAAGACGAGGGTCCGCTCTGGCGAGCCGAACGTGCCGAAGTTCGAGAGGTGCGCGTCGCCGCACAGTTGGGTGCGAATGCTCGAGTTCGGCGTCCGCGAGAGATCCGTCGCCATGATCAGTGCGCCGCCCCGGTAGAAGGCGAACGCAGACGAAAGCATCCGGCCGTACCGGATCGGCACCAACTCCGGCGCGCGCGTGACAGCCTGCTCCTCGAGCAAGGCCACGGGGTCCCGATCATGGGGGATCTCGATCTCGGCCTGGAGCGAGTGCGGCACCTCGACCCGCGCCGCCTTGCCGCGCGCCGCACGCTCGGCCGGGGTGAAGTGCGAGACGACCTTGGGCCGGCCTGCCTCGACTCTGCTCATCGGGCCCCCTTTCTTTATGGCGATGCCGTGCTCGAACTATCGCCCCCTCCCATGTCGCTGTCAAAGGCTCCATCCGATCGCGCGTCCGGCCGCCGGACGGGTGGCGTGCGTTGACGGAGCTTGGGACGAGCGAAGCGTCGGTCAGTCACCTTGCGACACCTGGAGGACGAAGACCCATGCTGACAGGACTCCCGCTCTCCGTTTCACAGTTGACCGCGTGCGGCTCTTTGCCTAGCGTCGGTTGTGCGAGCCTCAGGCCCGATCGTTCATCAAATTGCTGATGCTCACGCTCCGACTGACGAGTAGAAGTCATCGTGACAAGTGCTCCTGGCCAACATCTCCAAAGGTACGAGCAGTCGTTGGTCGACACCTTCGCGAACTTCGCCGATCCGAAGCAGGAGTGGCGCAGGCTGTTCTCCGAGCTGCTGGGGACGTTTTTCCTCGTCCTCGTCGCCGCTGGCGGCGGGATGATGGGGCAAGCGTTTCCCAACACCATCGACCGTAGCGCGGCAGTGGTCGCGCCCGGGCTGATGGTAATGGCGATCATCCTGTTTATGGGCAAGGTCTCCGGTGCTCATTTGAATCCCGCCGTCAGCGTTGCCTTCTCGCTCCGCGGCGACTTCCCGTGGCGTCGCGTGCCCGGGTACATCATCGCGCAACTGATCGGCGCCACGCTCGCGGCGCTGTTCCTGCACGCTGTGATCAACGTCTCGGCGACCTACGGGTCGAACTATCCGGCGGCAGGTTACTCGGCGGGCAGCGCGTTCCTGATGGAGGGGGTGCTGACGTTCGGGCTCGTCAGCGTCATTCTCGGTACCGCATCCGGAGCCCAAAACATCGGCGTCTTCGGGGCGATCGGGGTCGGGGCCTACATCGCCCTCGCGGGCCTCTGGGGAAGCCCGATCTCCGGTGCGTCGATGAACCCCGCGCGCACGTTCGGGCCGAATCTTGTCGGCACCGATTTCACGAGCTACTGGGTCTACGTGGCGGGTCCACTGGCCGGCGCGGTGCTCGCGGTGGGAGCGGCATGGGTGCTGCGAGGGCCGGGCGGGGGCCGCTCAGGGTCAGAGGCCGCCCAGGGCGACCTCAACACCGAGATCGAGCACCCCGGCAAGGCCTGAAAGCGGCATCCGGACCGTCACCCGTCGGCGTCGCGCGGACCGTTGCGGCAAGCATGCTCGCCGGAAGATTGTGTTTCATCTGTTACCCTCTCCTCGCATATGCATGCCCAACTTAACTGCGAGACGTGTGCGGGAATGCGTTGTCGATTTGCCCGTGGGACCGCACGGCGCAGAAGCGTCGCGGTCCCACGGACAGCCGTCCCCTCGTTCTATCGCTGGGGCTAGCAGCTGTACACACCAACTGCACAGCGTCTCAACGCCGTGCGCCGCGCCCTTGCGCACCCCTCCGGCGAGCAAACGGTTACGGCCGTGGCCTCGCGCTTCGGCTTCTCGCACTTCGGCAATTTTTCCGCCGAGTACAAGCGTCAGTTTGCGGAACTACCCTCCATCACGCTCGCCAAGGCGCTCCGGACGAGTCAGTCCGTCGCGAAACCCCACTGAGCGCATGACCACGCTTTTAGGGACGACTTGTCACAACGTCCGAAATGACTGGGAAAGTTTGCCGTTCCCGGAGCGGCAGCTAAGGTCGTAAATGGGTCAAAATCTGTACCTTCACCAAGGTCGTAGCCGCGCCAACCCCAGACGCTAGCGCTGAGGTTCGGTTCGAACTTTCTTATTCGCGAATGTCCGTCGCCGTCTTCGGGAACCTTTTTGCCTGCGCCGCATCCAATGCCCGTCGCCGTACCAAGCGGCGCCGTGAATGGAGGTATCCCAATGAGAATTGTGTCTCTCGCTGTCGCCGCGCTGCTCGCCGGCTCGCTGTCGGCCTACGCCCAGGACGTTTCGAAATCGCCGCCCCCTGCGCCGTACCAGGCCGTGAGCAAGCTGGTGAAGCTGCCGGATTTCCTGCCTGGCCTCGGCCAGCTGTTCGTCGATCCGAGCACGCTGCCCGCCGGCCCGTTCCTGGCCTACGACCACGACGGCAAGCTGGTGAGCACGATCTATATGATCCCCGTCAAGGACCTGAACCCGGACAAGACCTTTGACAACCTCGCTGCACCGGGCGGCAGTGTCGATCACGTCGACGTCTACTTCAACGCCGGCCATCCCGGCGTCGAGGAGCCGCATGCCCACGTCGTGCTCTGGCACGTGGTGGCCGACGGCGAGCAGATGGTCGCCAAATGACTGTTTCGCGACGCCAGATCCTGCGTCTGGGCGGCGGTGTGGCCGCCGCCCTTTGGTTGCCGCGCGACGGCGTCCTGGCCGCCGACGTCGTCGACATCGTCATGCAGGGCAGGACGGACGGCTCCAAGGTTTGGTTCGATCCTATCGGGCTGCTGGTGAGGCCCGGACAGACGGTACGCTGGACCAACCGAAATCCCGGCAATTCGCACACCACGACGGCCTACAATCCGGCGAACTTCGAGCGTCCGTTGCGCATGCCAAAGGCCGCCAAACCGTGGAGTTCCGACTTCCTGCTGCCGAACGAGAGCTTTTCCGTTACGCTGGAGATCGAGGGGGTCTATGATTACTACTGCATTCCGCACGAGCACGCCGGGATGGTCGGCCGCATCATTGTCGGGGCTCCGGCGGGTGCCGGCTGGATAGGCGCCGCAGGTTCGGACGGCGATTTGCCGGAGATTGCGCTGAAGGCATTTCCGGCAGTCGACGAAATCATGAAAAGGGGCCTCGTGCAGGCGACCTGACGAAGAGGACGACTAACGAAGTGACGGCACAGAAGATGCAAGTGGGGATCCGCACGCCCGCGTGGGAACTCCAGACGCGCGGCGACGAAACGTTGGTGAGCCTTGCCAATGCCGGCGACGAAGGCGCCATTCGCGTGCTGATCAGGCGCCACAACCAGCAGGCTGATTTACCGGCGGCGGCATTCATCATGTCATGCAACGGTCACTTACGCGTTACAAGGTAACGTTCGAGGCGTCCTGCCTCCGGTTCCAGCCACGCAACACCCACCATTTCCACGGAGCAAGAACCACATGACCAGCCTACAAAACGAATCCGTCTTCAAGACAAGCCTTTTGGAGCAGGCAGACGGTCCCGTACACAACACGACCAGCAACGCCACCATGGGCGAGATCATTGCTGCGCGTTTCTCGCGCCGCGGCTTTCTGCGTGGCTCGCTCGCCGTATCCGCCATCACCGCCACCGTCAGCCCCATGGCACTGATTCTGGCGGACGATGCGCGCGCCGCGGCCGGCTCAGCCTTCACTTTCGACGAAGTCGAGGCTGGAGTTGACGACAAGCATCATGTGGCGTCCGGCTACGACGCCGACATCTTGCTGCGCTGGGGCGATCCGCTCTTCACCGATGCGCCCGAATTCGACCCGACGAAGCAGTCGGCAAATGCGCAGTCCCAGCAGTTCGGCTACAACAACGACTATGTCGGCTATATCCCTCTCGAAGGCTCGGCTGAGCACGGCCTACTTGTGGTCAACCACGAATACACCAATCCCCACCTGATGTTCCCCGGCGTCGTCAAGATTGTCGAGAGCGAGGGCAAGAAGGTGATCGAGGTCGCGACCCTCACCAAGGAGCAGGTCGACATCGAGATGGCCGCGCATGGCGGCACCATCGTCGAAATTCGCAAGGAAGGCGGCAAGTGGCAGGTCGTTAAGGACGGCAAGATGAACCGTCGCATCACCGCGAACACCGAGATGCAGCTCTCCGGTCCGGCTGCCGGCAACGACCGTCTGAAGACAAATGCCGACGCTACCGGCACCAAGGTTTTCGGCACCGTCAACAACTGCGCCGGCGGCGTTACGCCCTGGGGCACCTATGTCATGGCCGAGGAAAACATCCACGGCTACTTCTCCGGCGAACTGGCGGCCGATCACAAGGAAGCAGCCAACTACAAGCGCATGGGCATCCCCGAAGGGGTCTATGATTGGGGAGCGTATTACGACCGCTTCGACCTCGCCAAGGAACCGAACGAAGCCAACCGCTTCGGTTGGATCGTCGAGGTCGACGTCAGTGATCCGAACTCCATTCCGAAGAAGCGCACGGCACTCGGCCGCTTCAAGCACGAGGGCGCGGAATCGATTGTCGCGGCGAACGGCAAAGTGGTCTTCTATCTGGGTGATGACGAGCGCTTCGACTACGTCTACAAATTCGTCACCGACGGCACCTTCAACACTGGTGACCGCGCCGCCAATATGGACCTGCTCGACGCCGGCACGCTCTACGTCGCCAAGTTCGCTGAAGACGGCTCGCACGAATGGTTGCCGCTGGTCCACGGCCAGGGTCCGCTGACGGCCGAAAACGGCTTTGCAACCCAGGCGGATGTTCTGATCGAGGCGCGGCGCGCCGCCGATCTCCTCGAAGCCACCAAGATGGATCGGCCCGAGGACATCCAGCCCAATGGCAAGAACGGTAAGGTCTACGTGATGCTGACCAACAACACCAAGCGCGAGGCCGAGCAGATCGACGCCGCCAACCCGCGCGCGAAAAACGCATTCGGTCACATCATCGAACTAGCCGAAGACAGCGGTGACTTCACCGCCACGAAGGGCAAATGGGAAGTTTTGCTGAAGTGCGGCGACCCGTCTGTCGCTGAGGTCGGAGCCACTTTCTCGACCGCAACCACGGCCAATGGCTGGTTCGGCATGCCGGACAACTGCGCGGTCGACTCGATGGGCCGTCTCTGGGTCGCGACGGACGGCCAGGGTCCCAAGGCCACCGGCCGCACCGACGGACTTTGGGCCGTCGACACCGAAGGCGAGGCCCGCGCCACGTCGAAACTGTTCTTCCGCGTGCCCGTTGGCGCCGAAATGTGCGGGCCGTTGTTCACCCCGGACGATCAGACCGCCTTCGTCGCCGTGCAGCACCCCGCCGACGGCGGCGACGACTGGGAAGGGTTTGGCCGGCCCTCTTACTATGAGGACCCTTCGACTCGCTGGCCCGACTTCAACGAAGACGTGCCTGCTCGCCCATCCGTTCTCGCCATTACCAAGCAAGGCGGCGGCAAGATCGGCGCCTGACGTCTGAAGCGATCTTTCAAAAAAGGGCCGCCGGCACCGGCGGCCCTTTTTGTCGTCATTCGCACCACCGTCCGCCGACGCGCTTGCCTTGCCGGGCGCCTTTGCTATAGGCCACAGACAATCGGCATCCGCCTGGGCAGAGAGGTCAGAATTCATGGCGAAGATCAAGGTTGCGAATCCGGTCGTCGAACTCGACGGCGACGAGATGACCCGCATCATCTGGCAGTTCATCAAGGACAAGCTGATCCACCCCTATCTCGACCTGAACCTCGACTATTACGATCTCGGCATCGAGCACCGCGAAGCTACTGCCGATCAGGTGACGATCGATGCCGCCAACGCCATCAAGAAGCACGGTGTCGGCGTCAAATGCGCCACCATCACGCCGGACGAGCAGCGTGTTGAGGAATTCAAGCTGAAGAAGATGTGGAAGTCGCCCAACGGCACGATCCGCAACATCCTCGGCGGGGTGATTTTCCGCGAACCAATCATCATGAAGAACGTGCCGCGCCTCGTGCCCGGCTGGACCAAGCCGATCATCGTCGGCCGTCACGCCTTCGGCGACCAGTACAAGGCAACCGACTTCAAATTCCCTGGCAAGGGCAAGCTGTCGATCAAGTTCGTCGGCGAGGATGGCAAGGTGATCGAGCACGACGTGTTCGACGCACCGAGCGCCGGTGTGGCGATGGCCATGTACAATCTCGACGAATCGATCCGCGAATTCGCCCGCGCCTCGCTGAACTATGGCCTGCTGCGCAACTACCCGGTCTACCTGTCCACCAAGAACACCATCCTCAAGTCCTATGACGGCCGCTTCAAGGATATCTTCCAGGAGGTCTACGAGAAGGAATTCGAGGCCGAGTTCAAAGCGCGAAAAATCTGGTACGAGCACCGGCTGATCGACGACATGGTGGCGTCCAGCCTGAAATGGTCGGGCGGCTATGTCTGGGCCTGCAAGAACTATGACGGCGACGTGCAGTCCGACACGGTCGCGCAGGGCTTCGGCTCGCTCGGCCTGATGACCTCCGTGCTGATGACGCCCGACGGCAAGACCGTGGAGGCGGAGGCCGCGCATGGCACCGTGACCCGCCACTATCGCCAGTATCAGAAGGGTGAGGAAACCTCGACCAACTCCATCGCCTCGATCTTCGCCTGGACGCGCGGCCTGGCGCATCGCGCCAAGCTGGACGACAATGCTCAGCTCAAAAAGTTCGCCGACACTCTGGAAAAGGTCTGCATCCAGACAGTCGAGAGCGGCTACATGACCAAGGACCTGTCGCTGCTCATCGGCCCGGACCAGCCCTGGCTCTCCACCACAGGCTTCCTCGACAAGATCGACGAGAACCTGCAGAAGGCGATGGCTGTGTAAGCGAGCGGAATGGCCGGCGACAATCGGCCAATTTCGCCGCGCGAAAGCATTCGAATGGCTCTGTGCTCAGCTGCCGTCAGGCCCGCTTTCGTCGCGCATTTCCCCGGCAGTCAGATCACCGGTTTTTCCAAACCGCTCCGGCTCGACGCGTTCGCGAGCGACGCGCTCGATCGCTTCCCCAACATGGGGCTTGCGCTCCATGAGGCTGCGCAAATCCGCCGCGTCGAGCACGAGGAGTTTGGTCCTCGACAGGGCGCGCACGGTGGCACCGCGTCTCGATTGCTTCAAGAGCGCGATCTCGCCGAAGAAATGCCCTTCGCCGAGCCGCACCTCCTGATCCGGCAGGTCGATGGCCACCTCGCCGTTAGCGATGAAATACATGCTGTGGGCGACGTCGCCCTTGCGCGCGATGATCTCACCCGGCTCGGCCGACTGCGAATTCAGGTAGCGCGTGATCTCGACGATCTCGGACGCCGGTAGTTCGTTGAACAACGGCACCCGCGCCACCATGCTCCAGGTCACCACGAAATCGCGCCGCTGGATGACTTGCGCGAAGGAGGTGGCGAGAATGCCGACCGGCAGCGCCAGCATGGCGATCCCCGACACAGCGGTCACCGATGCGATGACCTTGCCGAGCGGCGTAATTGGCACCACGTCGCCATAACCCACGGTGGCGAGCGTGATCATTGCCCAATAGAGTGCGTCGGGCACAGTGCCGAACTTCTCGGGTTGCGCTCCGTGCTCGGCCCAATGCATGAAGGCCCCGCTGATGAGGGCAAGGCCGATGAGAAACATCATGCAGGACAAGAGCGCCTTGCGCTCGCTCTGAAGCGCGTCGACCAGGCAGCGCGCTCCGGGCGAATAGCGGGCGAGCTTCAGGAACCGCAACAGTCGCAGCATCAGCAGCGCGCGCACATCGATCAGCCCGAACAGTTCCAGATAGAACGGTGCGACGGCGAACAGATCGACGATCGCGCCGACCGAGATCACATAGGTGAGCCGGGCGCGCCACGGGGGCAAATCGCGGTACGGCGGATGCTCGACCGCGGCCCAGAGGCGCGCCAGATACTCGAGCGTGAAAACCACGACGGCTACCGTCTCGACGCCCATGAACAGAATGCCGAAGCGGGCTGCCAGCGACGGAACGGATTCGAGCACCGATGCGAAGACGCTGACGAGGATCAGCCCAATGATCACATTGTGCAGGACCTTTCCGACCGGGTGATCAGTGCCGTCGTCGAGCAGGTTATAAAGCTCCCGGCGCGCCGCACGGGACGTTACAAGCTTCCAGAGACCGGCCGGTCTGGCCCGACGCTGCCGCTTTGGTTGGTCCTGCGTATCCTCGCTCATCTACTGGCTCGCTTCAGTTCCCGGCCATCGCTTCCTTGACCGCCGCAATTGCGGCGGAGGCCCTCGATGCATCCGGACCGCCGGCCTGGGCCATGTCGGGGCGGCCACCGCCGCCCTGCCCGCCCAAAGCGGCGGAAGCCGCGCGTACAAGATCGACCGCGCTGTAACGCTTGGTCAGGTCCTCGGTGACGCCGACAACGACACTCGCCTTGCCATCGACATCGCCGACCAGCACGACAACGCCGGAGCCAAGCGATTTCTTGCCCTCGTCGGCAAGCGACTTGAGATCCTTCGACGCGACACCGGAAATCGCCCGCCCCATGAAGCCGACGCCGGCCACCTGTTCAGCCGCCGACACTTCACCGCTAACGGAGCCGCCGCTCATTGCGAGCTTCTTGCGCGCATCGGTGAGTTCGCGCTCCAACTTCTTGCGTTCCTCGACAAGCGCCTCGACGCGATTGAGCGCGTCACCCGGGCTCACCTTGAGGACGGAAGCAATCGCCTTCAGCCGCTGGTCCTGCTCGTCGAGATGACGGCGCGCCGCTTCGCCGGTAAGCGCTTCGAGGCGGCGGACACCTGCCGCCACCGCACCTTCCGATACGACTCGCACAAGGCCGATGTCGCCGGTTGCCGACACATGTGTGCCACCACACAGTTCAGCGGAGTAAGTCTTTCCTACCTTCGGCCCATGCAGCGCCGTACCCATCGACACGACGCGCACCTCGTCGCCGTATTTTTCGCCGAACAGCGCCATCGCGCCTTCGGCAATGGCGTCATCGACGCTCATCAGCCGTGTCGTCACCGGCGTATTCTGAACGACGATTTCGTTAGCGAGTTCCTCGACACGCTCCAACTCTTCCGGCGAAATTGGCTTGGGATGGGAAAAATCGAAGCGCAGCCGGTCGGGCGCGACCAACGAACCCTTCTGCGCGACATGCGTGCCGAGAACCTCGCGCATCGCCTCATGCAAAAGATGCGTCGCCGAATGGTTGGAACGCAAGCGGCCGCGGCGCGCATGATCGACCTCAAGCTCGACGGCTGCATCCGGCTTGACCGAACCTTTGATCACCTTGCCGGAATGCACGAACAGCCCGTCGGCCTTCTTCTGCGTGTTCGAAACGGCGACCGAAAAGCCTTCGCCTGCGATCGTGCCGGTGTCGCCCATCTGGCCGCCGGACTCGCCGTAGAACGGTGTCTGGTTGACGACGATGTCGACGGTGTCGCCCTGCCCGGCTTGCGCCGCCTCCTTACCATCCTTGACCAAGGCAAGCACGACGCCCTCGGCCTTCTCGGTGTCGTAGCCGAGGAACTCCGTCGCGCCGAGCTTTTCGCGCAAGCCGAACCAGATGGTCTCGGTTGCGGCATCGCCCGAGCCGGCCCAATTGGCGCGGGCTTCCGCCTTCTGGCGAGCCATGGCGGAGTTGAAGCCATCAAGGTCGACGGCGATGCCGCGCTGGCGTAGCGCGTCCTGCGTCAGGTCGAGCGGGAAGCCGTAAGTGTCGTAGAGCCTGAACGCTGTCTCGCCATCCAGCCGGTCACCGCTCGACAGGCTGTCGGTCGCATCGGCGAGCAGGCCGAGGCCGCGCGCCAGCGTCTTGCGGAAGCGCTTTTCCTCGAGCTTCAGCGTCTCGGTGATCAGCGCCTCGCCACGCACCAGTTCCGGATAGGCCTGGCCCATTTCGCGAACCAGTGCCGGAACCAGGCGCCACATCAGCGGTTCGGCCGCCCCCAGAAGCTGCGCATGACGCATGGCGCGGCGCATGATGCGGCGGAGCACATAGCCACGGCCTTCATTGGACGGCAATACGCCATCGGCAATGAGGAAGCTCGACGCGCGCAGATGGTCTGCGATCACCCGGTGGCTCGCCTTGTTCTTGCCCTCGGCACGGGTGTCGGTGGCTTCCTCAGAGGCGCGGATCAGCGCCTTGAACAGGTCGATGTCGTAATTGTCGTGCTCGCCCTGCAGGACGGCCGCGATACGCTCCAGGCCCATACCGGTGTCGATCGATGGACGCGGCAGCGTGATGCGCTCCTCCTTCGTCACCTGCTCGAACTGCATGAAGACGAGGTTCCAGATTTCGATGAAGCGGTCGCCATCCTCGTCGGGGCTGCCGGGAGGACCCCCGGGGATGCCTTCGCCATGATCGTAAAAAATCTCCGAGCACGGACCGCACGGACCGGTATCGCCCATTGCCCAGAAATTGTCGCTGGTCGGGATGCGAATAATCCGGGAATCCGGCAGGCCGGCAATCTTGCGCCAGAACGCGGCTGCCTCGTCATCGGTGTGATAGACGGTGACAAGCAGGCGTCGTGCGTCGAGCCCGAACTCCTTGACGATCAGGTTCCAGGCGAGCTCGATGGCGCGCTCCTTGAAGTAGTCGCCGAATGAGAAATTGCCGAGCATTTCGAAGAAGGTGTGGTGGCGCGCGGTATAGCCGACATTGTCGAGGTCATTGTGCTTGCCGCCGGCGCGCACGCATTTCTGTGATGTTGCGGCGCGCGAATAATCGCGCTTCTCCAAACCCGTGAAGACATTCTTGAACTGCACCATCCCCGCATTGGTGAACATCAGTGTCGGATCGTTGCGCGGCACAAGCGGGCTCGATGCCACAACCTCGTGACCGTTCTTCCGGAAATAGTCGAGGAAGGTCGACCGGATCTCGTTGACGCCACTCATATCACTACCTTTTTCGGAATCCAGTGCCCTGCACGGAAGATGAACATGGCCTTTTAGCGGGCGACTTTCGGCCTGTCCACAAACCGGAACGACGCGCTTCTGCCTTTCCACGGCAGTCCCGACCCAGCATAACAAAACCGCCGGCACAACGGCCGGCGGAGGATATGCCCGGTGAGGAAATCCGGCAGGCTACATTTCGGCAGCGTCGTCGAAACCGCCATCCGACCCGCTATCCAGCAACCGCTCGGCGAGCAGGCCGGCATTCTGGCGAAGCGCCATCTCGATCTCGCGGGCAGTTTCGGGATTGTCGCGCAGGAACAGCTTGGCATTCTCACGGCCCTGACCGAGCCGCTGTGAATTGTAGGAGAACCAGGCGCCCGACTTTTCAACCACGCCCGCCTTGACGCCGAGGTCGACAAGTTCACCAGTCTTGGAAACACCCTCGCCATACATGATATCGAACTCGACCTGCTTGAAGGGCGGGGCCAGCTTGTTCTTCACCACCTTGACGCGGGTCTGGTTGCCGACCACCTCGTCGCGATCCTTCACCGCGCCGATGCGGCGGATGTCGAGACGAACCGACGCATAGAATTTCAGCGCATTGCCACCGGTCGTGGTTTCCGGAGAGCCGAACATGACGCCGATCTTCATCCGGATCTGGTTGATGAAGATGACCATGGTGTTGGAGCGCGAGATGCTGGCAGTCAGCTTGCGCAATGCCTGGCTCATCAGCCGTGCTTGCGCGCCGGGCAGCGAATCGCCCATCTCGCCTTCAATTTCGGCGCGCGGCGTGAGCGCGGCAACCGAATCGACTACCAGCACGTCGATCGCGCCGGAGCGGACCAGCGTGTCACAAATCTCCAACGCCTGCTCGCCGGTGTCTGGCTGCGAAATCAGCAAATTCTCCAGATCGACGCCAAGCTTGCGGGCATAGACGGGATCAAGCGCATGCTCGGCATCGACAAACGCGCAGATACCACCCTTCTTCTGAGCTTCGGCAACGGTATGCAGGGCCAGCGTCGTCTTGCCCGAGCTTTCCGGCCCGTAAATCTCGATGATGCGGCCACGCGGCAGGCCACCAACGCCAAGCGCGATATCGAGGCCGAGCGAACCGGTCGAGATGGTCGCAATCTCGACGACCTGCTCGTTTGCGCCGAGCCGCATGATCGAGCCCTTGCCGAATGCACGCTCGATCTGCGACAGCGCCGCATCCAGAGCCTTTGATTTATCCACCGATTTGTCCTCAACGAGCCGCAATGTGTTCTGCGCCATGATACATTTCCCCAGGTCGTCTATGAAGGCCGGCTGATCCGATATCCTTGAATGTTTGTACCTTTTTTGTTCCATTTTTGCAAGGCGTCTATCCTATTGTTTTTACGTCAGTTATAAAATTTGTTCAATTTTTGTTCCATCCCTGGGTGCGCCTGTCGCACCCCGGCACGCGCTAAGGTAGGCGGGCTCCACAAGCTTCCGACACTGCAGCCAGCGTGTCCCTGATTCCCGCCACGTCGAAAATCGCCTCGCCCGATCCGGAGAACACGCCGAACCGCCAGGAGATCGAGAAGCGGCGGGCGCGCGCTAGCCGCGCCACCGCCTCGCCGCCATCCGATTGCAGCGAGCGGTTCATGTCCGCGAGCGACCATTCGTCCCGGAAGGCGCCTGCATTGTCATAGCGGATGGTGACGCTGGCGCGATCGTCCCCGGAGATCGCCCGGCGAACCGCCACAGATTGACGCCAGACTGGATAGCGCTTCGCGTCGCAGGAAACCTTCAGCACAAGACGGTAGTCGATTGTGCGGGTGCCAGTGGTGAGCGTGTTCAGGCTGTAGAGCGTCGCGCTTGCGCTGCCATTGCCGAGAGACAGCTTCCAGCGGCCGATATCGTTGGCGAGAGCCGCGGTATAAAATTGCAAGACCGCAAAGATTGCTGCGGCTGCCGCATGCTTTTCCCGCCGGAAATCCATTGCCACTCCCGATCGCCACCTGCCCGCGCCCTCGCGCCGAGCTGCCGTCAAACTTCGGTGGGAATTGCGGACATGGCAACGAAAAAAGCCGCCCCGAGAGGCGGCTTGATCGTGGATAGCGTGGGAGCCGGCTTATTCGGCGTCCTTGGCCTTCCTTTTGGCCGGAGCCTTCTTCTTCGACTCGCCGCCCGAGGCGTCATCGCCCTCGGCCTTCTTAGCCTTCTTCGCCTTGGCGGGCTTGGCTTCATCGGCGTCGTCATCCTCGGCCATCAGCTCTTCCTTGCTCACCTTTTTGTCGGTGACGGCAATCTGGCCGAGCAGATGATCGACGACCTTTTCCTCGAAGATCGGGGCGCGCAGCGTGGTCAGTGCGGCCGGATTGTTGCGGTAGTAGTCGTAGATGCCCTGCTGCTGGTCGCCGGGGAAGCGGCGGACGAACTCGAACAGAGCGCGCTGCAGCTCTTCATCCGACACCTGCACCCCCGCCTTCTCGCCGATCTCGGCAAGCACCAGGCCAAGACGGACGCGGCGCTCGGCAAGTTTCTGATAGTCGGCGCGGGCGGCTTCCTCGGTCGTCTCTTCGTCTTCGAAGGTACGGCCTGCAGTCTCGAGGTCGCGGGTGACCTGGGTCCAGATGTTGTTGAACTCGGCTTCGACCAGCTTGGACGGCGCCTCGAATGCGTAGGACGAATCGAGCTGGTCGAGCAGCTGGCGCTTGACCTTCTGGCGGGTCATCGAGCCGAACTGGTTCTCGATCTGTCCGCGCACGATCTCGCGCAGGCGCTCGAGCGACTCCAGGCCGAGGCTCTTTGCCGTCTCGTCATTGATCTCGAGATCGCCCGGTGCCGCGACTTCGCTGACTGTAACGTCGAAAGTGGCTTCCTTGCCGGCGAGGTTGGCGGCCGAATAGTCTTCCGGGAAAGTCACGGTGACTTGCTTCTCGTCGCCTGCCTTGGCTCCGACCAGCTGATCCTCGAAGCCCGGTATGAATTCCTTGGAGCCAAGTACGAGCGGCTGGCCATTGCCGGCACCGCCAGCGAAAGCCTCGCCGCCGATCTTGCCGGCGTAGTCGATGGTGACGCGATCGCCTAACTTCGCCTTGCCTTCCTTAGTCTCATAGCTGCGCGCGGATTCGGCAACGCGCTTGACCTGCTCCTCGATCTCCTCCTCCGGTACGTCATAAACCGGGCGGGTCACGGCGATGCTGGAAAACTCCTTGATCTCGAAGGCCGGGATGACCTCATAGGCCATCTTGAACTCAAAATCGGCGCCACCAGCGAGAATCTTTTCGGCTTCCTTCTCGTCCTCGGTCATCGTGACCTCGGGCTGCATGGCCGCTTTCTCGCCACGGTCGGCGACAAGCCGGCGCGGGGAATCCGAGAGAATCTCGTTCACGACCTCGGCCATGAAGGATTTTCCGTACATCTTGCGCATATGCTGGAGCGGCACTTTGCCGGGGCGGAAGCCGTTGATGCGGGCCTTGCCGCGAGCCTTCTCCAGCCGCTCCACCAGCCTGGATTCCAAATCGCCGGCGGGCACCTTAACGGTGATCTCGCGCTTCAAACCGGAGTTCAGTGTTTCGGTAACCTGCATAGTCAAACCTTTGTGTTCAAAACGGGTGTGGCGGCAGGCCACATCCCTGATCCTTGCTGGCGGCTGACGGCCCGTAATGGAGAAGCTTTTGCCCCGGTTTCATCCGAATCCGGGCGAGACGTCTCTACCAACGATCCAAGAATGCCGGTAAGTTCTTGTTCTTCCTAACCTTACCGCATCCGCCAGACAGCGGACCGCTACATCCCGTCAAATTTGTGACGCCTTTTGTCACAGAGACCGGGGTTTTTCAACACACTTCGCGATTTCTGCGATTGTGCCCGACCTGGTCAATGAAACTGGTGCGGATGAAGGGAACTCTTCTACATTTTGATTTGTAAGTTTCATTTTTGTGATGGATGGGGTACAAAATAATTTGTACCACGCTGTGTACCGGTCACAGGGCTATCGAAGCCATAGGTAGTGTGATGATGGCTTGTTTATGGCGCGGTTTTCACAGCATCTTGCGGCTATCTTCGACGTACGACTGGAGGGCCGCCAAGGGTCCGCTTGCATCTGCTTCGTGTGGCCAAGTCGGTCCCTGTTTGCTCAAGAGTCCGCTCCGCGAACTCCTAAAGCTATGCCGCGATATCTGTTTCAAGTGTTGTGTAATAGATCTTAGTTATTGGTGGTAGTATCTTTCTTTGGTTATTGGTGTTAAGATTGGGTAGCAAGGAGGGGTGATTGTGGTAAAGTCAATAAAATTCAATGCGTTAGTGGAATTGTTCTCATAGTGGAGCTAATACGGAAGAGTAGATAATGCATGGCGGGTTTATCAAGATAATAGGCGGAACAAGGCGCAGCTTAAGAGGAAGACGACGGGCGCAAGGGCCTCATCAATGTGTGGGAGGTTGTTCATCACAGCACGGCATCTAACAGGTCAGCCTGAGCGCTATTCAGCTAACTACTCGGTCGTAGGTGACGTGGACTGCTTCGTCTATCTGCGCTCTGGCTATCTTCAAGGCTGCGGCTTTGGCTTGGCTGAAGGTGCCTTCGTATAGGGCTGGACCACAGACAGCGACGCACTATGCAGACGCACAGGCCAGCTTATGTTGACACATGGGATAATGTGTTGGTGGTCTCGAAGATATGCCACTTACGTGGCTTGCCGGGGTGCGCACGATGGCACGATCGGTGACTTTGTATGTGATGTCATTGACGAGCTCTACTTTGAGAGGGGGTTTAGAGCGGTGGTCTATTTTTCTGTAGGACGAATTAGCGGGACATGGCTCAAGCAAATTCAATGCCTTATGGGCCACGAAATCGACGATTTCGGGGTAGTCTGGTACTGGGCATCGGATTTGCTTGTTTCTGGGCTGTTTCGTGTCACGCTAACTTGGGCTCTCGATGCCTTCTTGCGGCATGTGTTCGAGCAAAACTGTGCTGTCGATCTGACAGCTTGGAATGACTCGCCGCATGTGCGGCAGGGGATCGAGTTCATTGGTAGTTCGTTCCTTTCGGTGTGTGGTGTTTGGGGAGAGAAAGCCCCCAGACAGGGCTTGTGAGCTTGGGGATCATCGGAGGGTTGCCGTAAGTGGCGACTCTCGGCCCCATCTGGGGGAAAGCTGGGGTTATTGGTTGTTGCGGAGACCGTGCCTCATCTTGGCGCAAGCCTCAGCGTGTCGATGGAAGACCTGCCAATCACCCGTCATAGCCGCTTTGCGGAAGGCCGGGAGGTCAGCTTCGTCCACGTGTTCCATCCATTGCTGATGGGTGAGACCGTATTGCGAGAACACGTCCCGCTCCATTGTCTTCACGAAAGCAGCCGCGACCACTTGGGCCTCAGCCTCGGTGACCTCAAAGGCTTCACTCGGTGGGTATCTCTCCGGTCTCAACGAAGGCGTCGTTGATGAACTGCTGCTGCTCGTCCGTGTGGGTCTCTCGGAAGCTGTCGAGAACGGTGTTACCCGCTTCTTGCAACTCCTCAGCGCCCATCGCTTCGAGGTCGAGGTTAGCGAGGTCACTCTCATTCTGCTTCTGCTGCTCAGTCGGTACCCGAGAGGTGGTTTCTCCCTCGGGCTTCTCTTTGACCGCTGAGCCTACCGGAAAGACTTGTAGCCGTAGTCAGCGAGGGCTTCGTCCAGAGCGTCGTAGTAAGCGTCCTCCCTAATCTCGCCCCGCAGCATCATCTCCTTGGCTTGCTGAGGGCCAAGCTGAATGCCGCCTATGGTCACCGGGATGGTGTCCACGAGGGCCTGTGGGGCTGTGAAGTCGTGGTTGGTGAGGCTGCCCCGCTGGTTCAACTGCTCATGGGTCGTAACGCCGTCCTGAACGGTGACCCGCTGGGCGTTGGACTGACCACGAAGGAGGTTCTGATAGAACGGATTGCTCTCCAGCGAGATCAGCCTGTAGCTGCATCAACCTGGGCTTGGAACCGGGCTTCCTCGGCGTCACGATCAGCCTTCCTTAAGTTCCATTCCATCTGCTCGATGTGGTCCCGGCGCTCGGCTGGGGTCATCTGCATAAGGCGGGCTTCCTCGGCAGTCGGCTCCGTCTGATGGGTGTCGATGTATCGACCGTCGTAGTAGTTAGACATGGTATTTCCTTTCAAAGGGGGTTGGTTGGGTGTGTCGGTCTCAGCTACGCCGTCCAAGGCCATAGCTGTGATCTGGTGGTGTTGTGGGTGTGGTGGTGGTGTCGGCGGTGGTGGGCTGTTGCCGCTGTAGTGGCCTCATGGACCTCTCAGCCAACCATCGGGCCACCGCTACGGGTTCAAGCTCGGGATAGCCAAAGAGCATGAAGCACCTATCAGCGATGTGAGGACTAAATTCCCCATCCCCGGTCTTGATAGTCTCGACCAAGGCAAGGGCAGTCTCTCGGCTGGGGTCGTCGCGGGTGAGCGGGTTAGCCTTCCAGTACTCGGCGACCATCTCGCTTCATCCTCGGATTGAATTGGATGGGTGTCTCCCATGAGTGCCATTGGTGACTCTCGGGGCTACTCTTAGGGCGCTCTGAGCGGAACAGGTGGTCGAGGTGTTCAGCCCCGTCCATCTTGCCTCTGTAGTCGTTGGCGAAGTCTCGGTTGAAGTCCCACCTCAGCCCCGTCTCTGGACAGGTCGAGACACCAAGGCTCTGCTTGCTGGTGGTGAACGCCTCCTGCTTGGCTGTGCTCAGCTTGGACCATGCCTGTGATCGTAGTGAAGGGTGACACCAGAGCTCGCCTTACGGGTGAAGGGTGACACCAGAGCCCGCCTTACGCTGCTCTCTACGCTCCTCCGCAGCCTGTAGGCTCTTCTACAATGCGGAGCTTCCTGTGCTTGAGCCTATTTTGCCGATTCTCTTTCAGTGGGCACTCTCAACGGTCTGTTCTCGGGTCTGGCCTCTGATAGGACTTGGGGCAGTCCTCAAGCATTCAGCGGAAGGCCAACCTCAAGTCGGAAGGCTTCGGCCTCTGCCTCTGCTTCGTAGCTCTTTATGGAGGGCGTGGTCATAGGGTTTCATTCCAATTGGATGATCCTTTCATTGAGTAAGTGGGATTGATGGGGGTGTGCCTTGAGGTCTTACTCTAAGGTGGAAGACATCAAAGAGGAGACACCAATCAGTCTTATCAACCGGGATCATAGCCTTCAGGTTCACTTCGGGTCTTACAGGTGATGCCTTAGGGTCCGTACCGAAGGTGTGACTGAAGGATGGCGACCTAAGGAGGGGATGAGAGAGTGTGTGTATTGTGTCTTTCACACTTAGGTCGATGAGGCTGGTCTGCCTGAGGGTGTACTCTGAGGTGAATAGAGGTGGTGTGTCTTCTCTATGTAGGGTTCGCACCAACCTATCTATTTGATAACACACACGAAGTGACAGAATGTCGCAGTCTAATTGCCGGGTTAGGACAACAATGCTGACCTATTTCTCTCGGCTCCTCATCTCCCTTAGAGCGGCATGAGATTTGATTGAATCGCTGGGATTCCCATTGGTCTGCAAATCTGATTTAAGATGCTGGCTGGTGTTGGAGGCTGGCATGGATGAGCAAACCTATTCGGACGATCTTCGTGGGCGCGTTGTCAGCAGTGTGATTGAAAATGGGCTGTCGCGGCGGCAGGCGGCTGAGCGCTATGATCTTGGGATCAGCACGGTGATCCGTTGGGTTGCGCGCTTTGAAGAGACCGGCAGCTTCAGCCCCGGCAAGATCGGCGGCTACAAGCCGCGTGTGATCTCGGGCAGGCATCGCGACTGGCTGGTGGAACGCTGCCGCGCCTCGGCCTTCACTTGCGCGGCCTGGTGGCCGAATTGGCTGGACGCGGGTTGAAGGTGGACTATCGGTCGGTATGGGCGTTCGTCCACGAGGAGAAACTGTCTTACAAGAAAAGACGCTGGTCGCGGCCGAGCGCAAACGGCTCGATGTCGCGCGTCGACGTGATCAGTGGATGAAGTATCGCGATCTGATCGACTTTCGCGCCTGATCTTCATTGACGAGACATGGACCAAGACGAATATGACGCCGCTCTTCGGCTGGGCGCTCATCGGTGAGCGGCTTCCCGGCGAGGCGCCTCACGGCCATTGGCAGACCATGACCTCGTGGCCGCACTCAGGCACGATCGTGTCGATGCGCCATGGCTTCTCGACTGTCCCATCAACGGCGAGCGCTTCCAGCTCTATGTCGACGACGTTCTCGTCCCGACACTCAAGCCTGGTGACATCGTCGTCATGGACAACCTCGGCTCGCACAAGGGCAAGGCCGTTCGACGCTCCATACGCGCCGCTGGCGCAAGGCTCTTCTTCCTGCCCAAATACTCGCCCGACCTGAACCCCATCGAACAGCTCTTCGCCAAGATCAAGCATTGGCTCCGAGACGTCGCGCAACGCTCCGTCGAGACCGTCTGCCGCGCACTGGGCGATATCCTGCGCGACATCAGCACCGCCGAATGCTCAAACTACTTCAGAAATGCCGGATATACCCAACCTAATCTCATCCCGCTCTAGTCGCTGAGCCTTCCTGACATCCCGCCCTATCTTGTAGACATGCTTGGCTACGGCCTGACGGGTGATGCCCAAGAGACGAGCAATCTCGGTAATGTGACCATCCGTCCTCATGGTAGAAGGCGACCTTCTTACGGGTGGTAGAGCCGATGTCCTCAGATGACCAAGGGTCAAACCTCAGCATCTCGGCAACTATTGGTGGCCTTGCCACAGCCAAATAGGTCATGACATCGAACGGGGCTTTCCCCACCTTGCTGTGTTCCTCCATGCGCTGACGCAGGGCGATAGCCTCACGCTCATCCTCATGGGCCTTGGAGGGCTTCGAGAGGTGCGACCTTACGGTACGCTCAGAGGTGCTCAGAACCTTCCCAATGGCTGGCTGTGAGTAGCCATCTCGGTGCAGCGTATGGCTGGCCTTCTGGTGGAACTCGGGGTCACGCTCGTTGTCTCGCTTGTTTGCTTGGAGTATCGCCTGAGGTCCAGCGAGGGACGTGAGGGCTTCTATCGTCGTGTTGGTATTCATCCATTTCCTTTCTATGGGCTGGCCGTCAGCCGTTGATTGCCAAATACCCCCGAATGGCCGGGGCGCACCTAGGATCGATGAGTGTCAGTGAACTGACGGGGGTGTGTGTTGGGTTGAGATGTCTGCCGTCAATTAGATAGACGCCGACCCGCAGACGCGTATCACAACATTTGTCAATCTCTTAAAGCCGACCGGCCAATGTGCCACGTCCCTTCATCCCAGGAAGGAGGACAGGAAGTCGGGCAGTCACAACAGAGGGAGAACTCTGCCGATCAGCTTGGGAGAAATGTGTTGGGTAGTGCTAGTGTGGGGGTAAACTCTTGGGTGTATCCGTCATCTGAGTACAACCTATGGAGCTTCGTAGTGCTACTGGGGGCCAAAACTTATGGGTGTATCTCTCATCACCCCGCAACCAACGGAGCTTCTTAGTGCTAGTGTGGGCCTCAAACTTATGGGTGTACCCATCATCAAGTTTGCAACCGCTGGAGCCTCGGTATTGCTAGTGGAAGGGGTAATTATTGCCGACCCTTCATCCGGTCCAGCGTCCGCTTGACCTGCGTTGCAGTCCATGCGCCACCTCGGGGCGTCTGAATGCCGGACTTCTGTAGAGCCTCGGCTATCTCCCGGAGTGATCTTCCGTTTCCTTCATGGGCCGGATTAGGTTGATGACCCGTTGAGCGTCGGCATCGGCCACCTGCTTTAGACCGGCAATCCTGTTGTCGAGACTGCCAACCCTATAGCCACCCAGCTTCACGCCTCGGGCCTTGGCTGCGGCTAATGCAGCCTTGGTGCGCTCGCTTATGAACTTCCGCTCCTTCTCAGCCAGGGCGGCATAGATGTGCATTTGGAAGGGGTCAGCGTTCGGCATGGCCGCCACCTTGATGTCTGCCTCCTTCATCGTCTTAGCGATGAACTCAACGTCTCGACTGAGCCGGTCCAGCTTGGCCACGAGAAGTTGGGCTTTGGTCGCTTGGCAAGGGCGAGGGCTGCACGGAGTTGTGGGCGGTCATCGTCCTTACCGGACTGAATGTCGCAGAACTTACCAACCACCTCCCACGGAACCTCCGAGAAAGTGTTCAGGTAGATGTCTATGTCGCGGTCCTGAGCATCAAGCCCAAGGCCGCTCTTGCCTTGCTCGGCAGTGCTTACTCGCGTGTAGATGACGTATCGTCTCATGACCCAATCCCCTGTTGTCAGGGTGGAATAGCAGCGATGTGTCAGACTGTCAATATTGGTTGAGCTTGATACAGTGGGGCAGCGAGGGCGCTGCGTAGTGCTTCTGGTGGACTTAATTATTGGGGAGGGCGCTGGATGGTGCTACTCGGGGGTAATTATCGGAGAGGGTACCGCCGGTCAGGAGCAACGGCATCTCCCTGAACTCATAGACCGTGGCTACAGCGTGGTGGACCTGTGGGCTGCACCAAACCTCATCCGACAGCGGTCGCTCTCTGGTGGGCCTCTGTGGCAGCGGAGGGGTACGGGGGGTTTGCGCGGTTGCCTCTTGTCTGATGAGGCGCTCACATTTTTTCCTTCAAAATCCTGACAAAATCTGCGTTATCATCCGGGCCAAGGAGGAATGCTGGAGGTCCAGATGATCCAGCGAAATGACAGGGAGCATGAATGCCATGTCTGGCCAGTATCTCAACGGCAAACTCGAATGCCCAACGTGCGGAACCATCCTGTTAGCCATCCCTGAGGAGGCAGCCGAGGACACTCCTATCAAGTGCGCCCAGTGTCAGACCCCGAGGGGCACTTGGGGCGAACTCCGGGCCGACTTCGTCAAGCAATCAGGCAGTGGTGTGTTCGATCTGAATAAGGGTCGGATCATGCATCGGGACCCCGTTAGGTAGGGTTGAAGCTGTGGCCGCTGGGGCGTACTGTGGGGGTCGTTAGAAACACCCCAACACCCCATTGCGCTTTCGGTGTTCCGATGACCCTGAAGGCGCATTAGGCGGGCCCAGCAGAAGAAATCCTCTCGGAGAGTTGGGCTCGCTCTCTCATCCGCGCCACGTCTTCTCAAGCGCCTCTCGCTTCACCTTGAGCGCGTGCCCTGCCCCGTAGTTGAACGCTACTCCTTGCTCGGAATGCCCCATAATCTCTCGGGCGATACTCTCGGGACAATAGCTGTCGCGGAGGAGGTCTTTCATCCTGTGGCGTAGGCTGTGGACTGATTTCTTCACGTCCTTCACCACAGTGCGGAGACGCTTCATCAAGGTCGCAGAAGCGCCCTCAGAGCGGCGTGGTCCAGCGTAGCTCGGGAACAGCGGGGCATCGGGTGCCCTACCCGCCATGACAGCCTTGAGGCCCCTGAGGGCGGCTGGCGACAGCGGTACGGTGCGCTCCGAGTTCTTGGTCTTGAGGGTGTGGGTTCCGTATGGCCGGATGAGCATGGCCTCGGAAACAAGGTCGATGTCCATTGCGCGGAGATTTGAGACTTCTCCGAGACGCGCCCCAGTGTCACGCAGGGTGATCCAGAGAACGCCAAGGTCGTCCTTGTCGCCTCTCACCATGACAGTGGCGAGCGCCTTCACGTCTTCCTCAGTGAGGGGCAGTCTACGCCCTCGGCTATTGGTAGCGCCCTTAATCTCCAGCCCGGCGAAATGGTTCTTCACATCAAGCCCATGCTCTTTGACCAGCTTGTTATGGCAGGGCTGACAATCTCAATCGTTCTCTTGACGGAGGGCGGCGACATCTGGCCGGACAGGTAGTCTCGAAACTTGATCGCTTCTGCTCGTGTCAGGTTCTCCAAGGGTCTCTTGGTCACTTCATGTTTGCCAATCACGGCAATCAGCCGCTATTGGACCCTTTTCACTCGGTTGCGAAGGGCAAGGTCACGGGCATGGATGCCGCTACTCTTCATGTCGAGATAGTGGTCCAGCGCCTTGGCTATGGTGTAAGTCTCCTTGGGCAACTCCTTGCGACCAATCGCCCTGATTGCGTCGAGTGATACGGGCGGCTGCTTGGACTTCTCCTCAGCCCGCTCGTACTCCTCAATGAGTTCGTCTTGGAAGATACCAAGGCCCTCGCTCAGGTCTGTCTCGGGTTCGACCCTACCGGCTGCGACAATGGCGATGTCGCTTGCGGAGAACCCCGCTTGGCGCATTCTGCGGAGGACAGAGTTGCGGTCCCCGGTGGGCATTCGGGCCTTGGCCTCTCTCACGAGACGCTTGGCCTCTTTACTGACCTCTGCGTAGCGCTTGAGCGCCTCGGTCTCATCCGTGCCTAAAGCCCGCTTAATCTCACGGCATCCAAGGGCGTCCCTGAGTTCCTGAGGTACCACGAAGCGGAAGCGATAGTGGCCGGAAGCGGCTCGGGTCATGTACTGCGGTAATTGCATATCTCGGGTGTCCTTGGGTTCGCTTTAGGCGCTTTGTGTACCAAGGTTTTGTACCACGTAGCAAGGGGAGATTTATAGAAACCAAGCATTTCCAAGGCTTTTGCTCTGTAATCTGGTGCGGATGAAGGGACTCGAACCCCCACGCCTTTCGGCACTGGAACCTAAATCCAGGGCGTCTACCAATTCCGCCACATCCGCATGGCGTCGCATTCCCATGCCGGGCCGCTTCTGTCAACGCCGCGAGCGCCGGACCTCAGTAAAGCGGTTCCTCGAACAGCATCTTGCCGTCCTCCATCAGACTCTTGATCTGAGCAGTGCCATCGGGCCCGATCGCCGCGACGACGCTGAAGATGTGCGCATTCGTTGTCCCCTCCCCATCCGGGAGTGCGATGCGTTCACGCATACGGTCTTCGATCGGCCTGCCCGCGCCCTCCGCAACATAGTAGCGCTCGATGCCGTAGGTCACCTGAAGCAAATTTCCGGCACCCGGGTTCCAGGTCGAGCCCAGGTTTCCGCGCAGGTCCACCTCATCCGCCCCAGCAGCGGTATCGAACGCCCCTCCCAGCTTCGCCGACGATACACGCCAGGATCCATCCGCCTGCTGTTTCAGGCGCACAAGTATTTTTCGGCTTGGGAGCATGTCGCTGCCTGCGGGCATATTCGTAACCAGCGAGGCCGGAACGCTCGAAACCTCATAGCGCAGCCAGACATAATCGCCGCGCAGCAGATCGCGCGGATCGATGGGCTCGACCTTCAGCACGACTTCACGGCCATCGCGCAGCACAGCAGCGCGCGCAACGATGAACCACGACAGAAAGCCGATCTGGGCGAGCGCCAGCACCAGTGCAGCAATGACCAGTCTGAGCTTTCCCATCACACGGCCTCCGGTGCGTTCATTCGTCGCTCAACGCGCAGGATAAGAAGTGCGAGAAGCCCCAGCACAACGCCCGCCGCGAGAAACAGGCCGGCAGTTCCTAACATCGATCCGATCGTCTCGAGGTAGAGAAATGCAAGTTCGCAGGCGAAACCAAGATACGCGACCCAGCGCAAGCCACGGCTCGTACGCCCCGACAGCATCAGCGCCGCCGCAATCGCCGCGAACACCACAATGCCGACGACGATCAGGAGCGACGTGTTCTCGGAATACTGGACCTGCAGAATGAGCGCACCGACCAGAAAGCCAATCAGCGCATGCAATGGCAACCGGCCGTCAAGTCGCGCGATTCTTTCCACTTGTTCGGGGGCCACGACACAAGCAGCAAACAAGGCCGCGGACACCGCCATCAGGCCTGAACATACGAAAAGCGTGTTGCCGTCGGTCAGCATGGCTGCATAGCCGATCAGAGACAGCACCAGGAGGTGCCGTGCCGCCGCGCTGCCGGTCCACAGCGACACCAGCCAGATCGCCGCAGCGACGGCTGGGTAGGTATAAGGTAGCCCGTCCCGGTCGAAGTAGTCCGACCATGTGATCAGGAACCAGGCAGCGCCAATGCTCGCCGCAGCCACCGTGAGAGGCGCCGAGCGCAAGGCAGCAGCCGCCAGCGTCGTTCCAGCACACCAGGTCAGGACGGCCGCATTCTCGTCGCCGGACAAATGATACATCTGCCCGATCAGAGCGATGCCGCCGCCGAAGCCGGCAGCAGCAATCAACCACGCGCCCTCCGCAGTGGCCGTATGGCCGCGCAGTTTCAGTAGCGCGCCGCCGACATAGCCGACCCCGATGACCACAAAGAGCATCGCTACCCGCGCTAGGCGCGGGATCGCTTCCCAGTTGGAGGCGACGATCAGCAGAATTGCCGCGCACAGCAGCAATGCCGCCATCATCATCAAAATGAAGCCGAAGCTGACGGAGCGCCGATCATTGGCCTTCGCGTCAGCGAGCAGCGCATTCGCCGTCGCGCGATCGATCAGGCCGCCTTCAACCCAGCGTTCGACGTCCTTTTCGAGCCGTTTCGAATACCCTGTCAGCATGCCATCCCGCTCGATTTTTCCTACGACTTTAGTATCATATTTTAACCCATTGAACACACGAAAGGAATCGCTTGGCGCGGATGCTTTCGCACCAGCGCCTAAAATCGATTAATGTTGCAATGCACAACACGCATTGCTGCCATGCGGTATCGGCACTTTTCATACAACCGACGCGCTCCTACCTTTGCATCGTACTAAGAAGAGAACGAACGAAAGACGAAGTGAGAAAGACCATGAACCTGATCCGCAACTATCGCAATTGGCGCCGCTACCGGGACACCGTTTCCGAGCTGAACCGCCTGTCGAACCGCGAGCTTTCCGATCTTGGTTTCGCCCGCGGCGATATCCGCGACATCGCCCGCAAGGCGATCTAACGAATACGGGACCGAACGGTCCAACCTGAAAGAGAGAACGACCATGAACATGATCCGCAACTATCGTAACTGGCGCGCTTACCGCGAAACGGTCAACGAGTTGGGTCGCCTGTCGAACCGCCAGCTCCACGACTTGGGCATGATCCGCGACGAGATCAAAGAAGTAGCCCGCAAGTCGGTCTAACGAATTTCGCAAGGACCTACCCTCCTCCCAGGTCCTTACGAATGCCAGCCAGTCATCACCTCCTCCCGATGACTGGTTGATCAAAACGCACTCGCCGAACCTCCTCCCTCGGCGGGTGCCGTTGAAATCGGGTATCGCAACCCCCAAATTGCGAAAAGAACATCGCCGAACCCTTCCTCCTCCCTGGGAACGGCGACTACGGGCAGCTTCATCCTCCTCCCGAATGCTGTCCGGACAATGCGACACCCGCCGCACCTCCTCCCGCAGCGGGTGTTGTAGCCCCAGGCAGATCGCCGCTGCCTCTAACGAATGGCGAAGGAATTCTGTCAGGCCTACCTCCTCCCAGGCCGAAGCGGATAGGACCGGTCCTCTCCTCCTCCCTGGACCGTCCACACACAGCAACGCCCGCCGGATCCTCCGGCGGGCGTTGTTGTTTGGAGGTTTTGTGGGCAGAATCCTGGATTTCGGAGCCTGACCTCAAGGCCCTCGCAGTTGAGCGCCGACGAGCGTCACCGTCGCATTCCATCAACCCCTCTCCGCCTCGCTTCGCTCGGCACCTTGTGACTCATCTTGCAGTCACGCCAAGACTTTCGCGAGCCTTGACGCGGCCTGCCTAGTTTTCTTCCAGCAAGCCGGCGAGCCTCCATCCCTGCGCCAACACATCGTACAGTCGCGATACGCTACGCAACGGGTGGCTGGTGCTCATCGTGACGGCAACACCGGGATTTGCCGCCCGTAGCCTTCCAATCGCGTCACGAGCAGTAACCAGGTCCCCAGCCAGTGCCGAGTATGCGATAATGTGGCGATAGGCCCATGTCACTTCCGGGTTCTTCTCCACTACGCGCTGCGCCAGCCCGGCCGCGAGGGCATAATCGCCCTCCAGGGCTGTAGCGCATACGATGCCCATCCTGAAATTGTGCTCCAGCGGGTCGAGCGGACTGAGCGTGAACGCCCGCTCGAAACTCTCCTTGGCCGTTTGTGGCTGGTCGCGATAAACGGCTATCCAGCCGGAACGGCCCCAGGCCCAGGCGTTGTTCGGGTCGAGCCACAGCGCCTCTTCCACATAGGCCGCTGCCCGATCCCGATCAGCCATGCATTGGAGCACTGCCGCCGCCAGTGCGGTCAAGGCCATCGGGTCATTGCTCGCCAGCCGCGACGCTTCGGCAACGGCGGCCAGGGCGAGTGCGCGATCCGCCTCGGGATCGGACGACCAGAGATAGACGAAATTCTGAGCGTGGCACCAGGCGAGCAGCGCATGCGCGCGCCCGTAGTCCGGATCGATGGCAATGGCTTCCTTGAGCAGTAAGATGGCCTGTTTATTTCCCTCGGCTGTCGCGCTCCAGATTTTCGGATATGCCGTCAACACCAGTTCATAGCTTCTCAGGCTGCCGGGCCGCTTGCGTCTGGCTGCTTCGATCTCGGCATAGAGCAAAGCCGGGCGGACTGCTCCCGCCACCCGCGCCGCAATCTCGTCTTCAAGTTCGAAGATGTCGGAAGCGGCTCGATCAAAGCGCTCGGACCAGAGCTGGGTCCGTGTTTCGGTGTCCACCAGCCCGACGGAAACGCGTACACGGTCGCCAGCGCGGCGGACCGTTCCTTCAACCGCATAGCCGACGCCGAATTCCCTGCCGATCTCGCGCACGTCCACGCGGCGGCCCTTGTAGGCAAACGCGGATTGCCGCGCGATCACAAAGAAACTGCGAACGCGCGACAGCATTGCCGTTATTTCCTCCACGACGCCATCGGTAAGATTTTCATCCTCAGGGCCACCCAGATTTTCGAACGGCAGAACGACGACCGATGGGTGGTCCGTGTCGCGCTGCGCTGAAGCGATGGGCGCTTCCACCGCTGGCGGAGGTGTCGGCTTGGCGGGTCGCTCGCCGTTCTCGCGCTGTTCTTCAATCAGCGCCCGGGTCTCGTCTTCGGGCTCGACGCCAAGTTCCCGCTGCAAGGCCTCCTTAAATGACCGAAATTGTCGGAGCGCCGCATTCGCTTTCCCGCGATTGAGATAGAGCCTGATCAGGGCGCGGTGCGCTTCCTCTGCCGTGGCATCCGAAGCCACGAGCCGTTCGGCCAGGCGTTCGCAGGCAAGCTCTTCGGCGGTTCCGATCGCTGGGTATGCGCGACTGAGCCGGTCTACGAGTTCCACGGCCTTTCGCCGATAGGCGCTCCGGTGCGGCGCGAACCACTGGTCAAGCGGTTCGAGTGGCACAATACCGGCGGAAGAGCAGCAAGCGGACGGCCGCTCCCGCGGCGCCGGCATTCCAGTGGGCTTCCCTGCTGCCGAGCGGCAACTGGACAGATCCCGCCGCTGGACCAGCGTCATTGAACCAGCGCGCGATCCATGACAACCATGGAAGCAATCCCCCCAGCATTCCGGGCAGACAGAGCACTCAAGCGGACGCCGCTAGTCGTCCGAGTGCTGGCGGCAACCCGGGCAGCGGCAATTCCAGCGGCGGCGACGGCAATGGCTTGCCTCCGGCGTCATGGAACCAGGTCCATGACAACCACGGAAACGATCCCAGCGGCATTCCGGGTGGACGGAGCACTCAAGGCAACGGCCCTGGTGGTCCCGGCGCCGACAGCGACCCGGGCGCTGGCGGGGACCCCGGGGGCACCACACCGAGTATGGGCGGTAACCCGGGCAATGGCAATTCTGGCGGCAACGGCGAAGGTTTGCCTCCGGCCTCATGGAACCAGCACGCGACAAATGACACCGGCGGCGGCTCTGGTGACGGCGGGGACCACGAACGCAGCATGCCGGGCGGGGGAGGCCACGGCAGCGGCAAAAATGGTGGTGCTGATCGTGGCGGTGGCAGCGGAAAAGGCGGCCAGATCCACGACGATAACGGTCATGGAAACGATCCGGGCAAGCAGGACCCGAGCAACCCCGGAAGGTCCAACGACTCCGGAAACGGCGAGGGGAGCAGCGGCAAACATGGCGGCACTGGTCACGTCGGTGGCAGCGGCAACACCGGCGGCAACGGCAACGGTAACGGCCACAAGGGCAACGATTCCGACGGTGGCGGCAACAACGGCGACCGCCCTCATGACGATAATGGACATGGAAACGATCCAGGCAAAGTCGACAGTAGCAATCCGGGCGGTGGCAGCGGCAGGAACGGAAACGAACATGGACATGACGGCGACCATAGCTAAGGCCACGCTCTGTCATCATTCCAAGGAGGAAACAGATTGTTTTACGCCCTAATCATCATCATCGGCGCCCACGGTTTCACCATCGGTAACGGCCTGACATGGGCCGACTGCCAACGCGCCATTTCGATTAGCAGTGATGGCGACATCATGAGATGCGTCATGGAACAGGAGGTATAGGGACATGGATGTGATGTCTTCGAACGGCACGGAAGCCGTTGAGGGTGAATTGCTGCTAACGGAGCAATCCGTGTGGCAGGCGCGTTGGCTCCTCATTCCCATATTCGCGCTCTACGGAAGTATGATGCTCATCGGCGTGTTTTTCGGTTAGCAGGACGGCTGCGAGAACGTTGCTGGCCACCGTCTGGCAGCAGGGACATCAGTCAGGCCGCTTCCGCGCATTCAGTCACATCGTTCGCCGCAGGGATCAGAACGATCAATCAGACTCCGCTACGCAAGCGAGCCGCCGACCGCAAATGCGCGGAAAAGTAGCAAACGCATAACTAGCAGTTTTGACCACCGAGTGACGAGCACCGCAGGAGTGAATTCCGGCGACGCTTTTTCTTTGTTCAGGGAGGAAGACTGAGTGTTCAGTTCCATCGCATCAACACAACCAAACCCTCGGGCCGCGGTTACGGCATTGACGCTTTTTGCAGCCAGCGCTGCATTGTTCGTCCAAGCTGAAACTGTTCATGCGAAGCCAAAGCGATCGGCGACTGCGGCTCAATGCCGGCATCTATTGGTAACCGGCAGGGACCCGGGTTACACGTCGGGGTTTAGTTGCCGACAAAAGACGATGCACCACCCTTTGACGACTGCTTCTATTGGTAAGCTGGCGTCTCAGTCAGCCTCCACGAGGAAGTATGACGGCCGGCAAAGGCACGATCAGAGCCACATCGCCTCCGAGACGAACACCATGCTGTTTTGCGTGCGTGTATCGGACGGATATTTCTTTCCTGCCCCAAACTCGCAGTTCGTCGGTTTGGACCATGCCGAGAAAACGCTCGACCGATGCAGATCTATCTGCGGCACCAAGGATATCGAAGTCTACACGCTCGACGACACGGCCCTTGAAAGCGAGGAGATGGCCTCGGTGGAGGGCGGCGAAAGCTATAAGGAGCTTCCTACCGCCTTCGAATACCGCAACGCTCCTGACTTCAAGGGCTGCGATTTCCACCGGTACTATCAGAAGGTGAACGAAGCGAGGGCACGGTCGGTCACGCCTTACAACATGGACGACGCGATCATCCCTCTCCCGAGCCCACGGCCCACGCCGCCGGCTGTTGCAAGCAAAACGACCGATGCGCCTTATCCGGGCATTGACCCCATCACGACTTCACACAGCGGTCTCCGGAAGCGAAATGTGAGGGTCGTGCTGCCAGGATACCTGCCCGACAGGACGGATGATCAAATGGTGTTTTAGAGCTAGCGGAGGCTAAGGTCGAGGTTGAACATAGCGCGCTCAAGCTATCTCGTGACAGCTGCGCGAGACGAGCGACCGGACGGCGATGCAAGCTCTCCCACTGGCTCTTCTGCCCAGAGGTGCATCGATCTCCCGTCCGCCACCGCACCCACTATCATAGCGGATTCGGTGCAAGATGAGTTACAAGGTGCCGAGCGCAGCGAGGCGGAGAGGGGTAATCTCAGATGCACAGTTTCGGGACGGGGGAATAGAAAATCTTCACCCGAAAATTCTTATCCAATCTTTCCAGTTGCTTAGCCTTTCATTTTGTCGATTTTCCGTCGTCCCGACGCCACTCCCATTCCTTCGCGTAATGTCCGCCATAGCAGCTTGCCCGGGAACGGATGTGCACAACCGAGCATCCAGGCAAGGCGGCGCCGGGTCGGTCGCGCAACGGTAGCGCGGCTTGGGGTGATCCCCCGCAATCTAGACCCGGCCCCTTATCAAGCTCGTGAGCCGTTCACTCGGCCGGGTTTGATGAGGGGAAGAACGTCATGGCGGGGCGCGGGTGACTGCGCCACACTTTACTACTTAGGAAGGCTCGGCCTCGCGCCCCGTCTCCCATCCTGAGCTTGTCGAAGGACGGCAAGGGGGTTCTTTGACAAAGGCCAGGGCCGAAAGGCAGCGTGGCAAAGACGAGGTGTGTTAAATGCGGCGGCGAAGCGCTTGCCGTCTGGGACAACCTGCTGGAGGCAGTTCCTGTCTTGCCAAACCGGGCGATGCCATTGGAAGGCACGCGCTGGCGGCAAAAAGGGAACTGTCCCTCGCGACCGCCCGCCACCGGGTCGTTGCATTCACGCCTGAGCAGGATTATTCCGGCGCCATGACACTCACACCCATACACATCATCGGCGGCGAACTCGCCGGATCGGAAGCAGCCTGGCAAGGCGCGCAGGCTGGCGTGCCGGTCATTCTCCATGAAATGCGTGGCGTACGCGGCACCGATGCGCACAAAACCGACAATCTTGCCGAGCTTGTCTGTTCCAACTCCTTCCGGTCGGACGATGCCGAGACGAACGCGGTCGGCCTGTTGCATGCTGAAATGCGGCTGGCGAACTCGATGATCATGGCCTGCGGCGACGCCAATCAGGTGCCGGCCGGCGGCGCGTTGGCGGTGGATCGCGACGGCTTTTCGGCTGCGGTCACCGCGAAGCTTGAAACCCACCCGCTGATCACCATCGTGCGCGAGGAAATCGCCGGCTTGCCCCCGGACGATTGGGACCAGGCGATCATTGCCACTGGTCCCCTCACCGCTCCCTCACTGGCGCGGGCAATTGCCGAGCGCACCGGGGCCGACGCGCTCGCTTTCTTCGATGCCATCGCGCCGATCGTGCACTTCGACTCGATCGACATGGATATTTGCTGGTTCCAGTCGCGCTACGACAAGGTCGGGCCGGGTGGCACCGGCAAGGACTACATCAACTGCCCGATGGACAAGGCGCAATATGAGGCTTTCGTTCAGGCGCTGGTTGATGGCGACAAGACCGAGTTCAAGCAATGGGAAGGCACCCCCTATTTCGACGGCTGCCTACCGATCGAGGTGATGGCCGAGCGCGGGCCCGAAACGCTACGGCACGGACCAATGAAGCCGATGGGCCTGACCAACGCGCACAACCCATCGGTGAAGGCCTATGCCGTGGTCCAGTTGCGGCAGGACAATGCGCTGGGCACGCTCTACAATATGGTCGGTTTCCAGACGAAACTGAAGCACGGTGAGCAGGTCCGCATCTTCCGCAGTATCCCCGGACTGGAAAATGCCGATTTCGCGCGGCTCGGCGGCCTGCACCGCAACACCTACATCAACTCGCCGACCTTGCTCGATCCAACCTTGCAGCTGAAGGGCCGCCCGGGCCTGCGCTTCGCCGGTCAGATCACCGGTTGCGAAGGCTATGTCGAAAGCGCTGCAATCGGCCTGCTGGCAGGACGATTCGCCGCCGCGGAGCGGATCGGCGCATCGCTGACGCCACCTCCGGCAACGTCGGCCTTCGGCGCGTTGCTTGGCCACATCACCGGCGGCCATATTGTTTCCGACGACGAACCGGGCAAGCGTTCCTTTCAGCCGATGAACGTCAATTTCGGGCTGTTCCCGCCGCTGGAAGCCGGAACAAAGCTCAAGCCCGAAGGGTTCGAAGGCCGGTTTCGCGGCAAGGACAAGTCCGTGGCAAGGAAGAAAGCGATGACGGCGCGCGCGCTGGCGGATTGCAGAAAGTGGCTTGGGCTGAATTTCCGGGTGGAAGCAGCCGCGTAGTCACGCCCGGAAAGCGCGCATGAGAATTCAAATTCCAAGGCGAGCTTCGAGTTGTCCAGCCGCCTCAGCGGAGATCAGCATACCTCAGTCCCGAACTGCTATCGCGTCCGGCGCTCCGTGTTGCCAGGCGGCCTGGAGCAAGTCATCGAGCGAACCACGGCCATCCTCGAAGACGCTTACCGTGTAGACTTCCGCCCCGGCTTCCAGTGATGCCTCGAGCGTCGTGCGCCCAAACGCTGACAAAACCGCGCAAATGCGTTCAGCCTCTGCCTTGTCGACAAACGTGCCTGCGGCGACGAAAGGTTCGTAAGACTGCGCGCTCACGTCCGCCTTCCAAGGCTCACTCAAGGACGACGTCCGTGCCCCAACAAGCGCATCGAATGCTTCGGATGCGCTGTTCGGCTCATTCGGTGCATAGGACATGGTCGCAAGCGCCACCTGCATCGTTCCGATTTCCTCGTTCGACGGGCGCTCGGGCGCGATCGGACCGAAATCCGGAAGCACCAGATTTTCCCGCTGTATAACATTGGCCGTCATGATCGGCTCGGCGGATTCGGACTGGTCCGACGTCATATCCGTCAGCGTGCCGGGGAACGGCACTGCAGCGCGCTGGCCGATCGATCCGCTCGGGGTCGAGCCGTTCATCGCCACCATCACGCCCGTCGGCAGCCCGTCCGATGGATCGGGCGCGGCATTGCCGGGCTTGTAGGAGGCCAACAGATACTGGTCGTCGCGACCTTCGAGCGGCGCGCGGCCGACATATTCGACCTTCACCTTTGCGGTTCCGCTGTGCGTATAGTCGAGCATCTCGGCGGCACGCTTCGACAGGTCGATCAGACGGCCGTTGGCATAAGGCCCGCGATCGTTGACGCGCACGATAACCGAACTGCCATTCTTCGTATTGGTAACGCGCGCGTAACTCGGCAGCGGCATCGTCGGATGCGCCGCGGTCAGATGCGTCATGTCGTATATCTCACCGTTGGCCGTAAGACGCCCGTGAAAAGCGTCGCCATACCAGGAAGCAAGGCCAAGCTTTTTGTAATTCTTGTCTTCCTTCGGATAATACATCTTGCCGCGCACCTTGTAGGGGCGGCCAACTTGGTCGCGACCACCGCCACGCGGCAAGTTCGACTTTCCGAAACTGATGCGAGGGCTCGCTTTGACGCCGTATTCGGACTCGGCAAAATATTCCTTCGAGCGCTTCGACGCGACCATCGACTTTGGCTGCTGGGTGGTGCACGCGGCGAGAGCGCCAGCGCAAAGCGCTGTAACGGCAACCGAAGCTGCGCGGCTAAGACGCGGACGCGTCGAAAATGCCATGCCGGATTGTCCCCAACTTCGACCAAAACGCGAATGATTGAAAATTCCGCGCTGAACGCATCGGAATCAAGCAGCCGCAAGCTACCCCAGCACTCTCCTACGCCGGAGTGGTTATTTTGAAATTAACCGATTGTGTCAGGAAACTGGCAGGATTATGGCCGCGCGCGAGAAATTGCGCACTGTGACGCGCTTTAACAGTGTCGGGCACGGACAACGCCATGTTCCGGCTTGGTGACGATAGAGGGTAAGTTTCCCCTTTTCAAGGTTTGGCATCGACACTGCGAACGATGTCCCTGATTGCATCATCATATCTTGAATCGCAGTGCCAACTTACGCGTCAGTGCAGTGAAGGCAAGTACCATCCAAACCAACAATCTTGCTTTAGCCGTGGGAGCAACGGGAGCCAACCATGCCGCAGTTGGCCGGCTTATAACCATCGGTCGTCTGTGTTGCCTGGCAGGCACACACCAGGGCGGTGGCAATGAGCAGGACAAACGTTCTTACCACCTGCGCCTCCTGAGGATGCCGATTGCCCGGACTTTTAGGCCGATTTCAAGGACGCGTGCGATCAACAACCCCTAACGGGAATTGACTTCATGTTGATGACGCACGCTATTACTCAGCAACCTTGATCACAGCACGAGCCCGGCTCGAACGGCCTCTCCGCGAGCGTGCAATACGGATCCTTCGAGCTGCGCCATTTTTGAGAAGGTGGCGGATTACCGCCGCCAAGGTTCAGCGAACCTGTTTGTTTTTGAAGCCAGATCACGAAGGACAGCGGAGCAAGCGGCGGTGGGCGACGCCGTTTGCTGACAAGCCGCACGCTCGAGAGCGATGACACTGATCTAGCGCTGGGGCACATAGCCAAATGTCGGATGCGTGATCCGCACGGGTAGACGAGGCCCAAGCCTCAACGCCCAGAAAACGCCCGCCCTTTATGCGTTTGAAATCGCAGTATCCTCTTCATGGCGGCCCGATCCGGTTGCGTATCGCTATTCCTTGAACGGCCGGTGCATCTGGTCCGACAGCGGCTTCATCACATAGGACAGTACGTTGCGCTCGCCGGTCTGGCTACGAAGCGGACATGTCGGGCTGCATTCGCTTGGCGTCCTTGAGGTAGGCCGTCTGGTCGTCGGGAGTGGTCCTGGCGACAAAGCAGGAGACCTGGCGCCGGATATGGCTCGCTACGAAACCGCATATAATTGCCATCTGGGAGGAAACGGTTGGTATACGCGCCGCTGCTATATCTCGGCAAAATTATTCGAGAGGGATAGATGAGCAAGTTGCGCGACCGGTTCAGGGTCAGGATGGGTGACTGGCTATTTCCCGGCTGGCGGGAAGAAATGCATGTCGCATGGGAAAAGTACGTGGATGCGATGGGGGAAGCGGGACGGCTGCGCGAGGCTTTGGGTTTGGCGCGGACTTTGATGGAGGAGCGCGCTGACCTGGATGCGTACAAAGCAATCGTTGACGCGCTTGACCAGCCGATGCTGACGAGCACGCATTTTAGGCTGTTTAACAAGCTCATTAGCAAGCAGTCTTCAGAGGGCGAGGCCGCGCGGTGCCAGAAAGAGTTCCAGCAGGAGTTCAGCCGAAGGTATGGATGAGGATGCAATGTCGGCCCTTGCTACAGCAGAAGCGAAAGACGCGCGAGCCGTACCGGAAGAGCCGAAACGACAACTGGAAGCCGGAGAAGCAGGACTGGGCTTCCGACGACGACACTAAAGACACTCAGGAAAAAGCCAAGCGAGAGGCTGAACGCATTTCGCGAATTGCTATAGAGAGGCTGAGGACAGAGCCAAGCGAGAGGCGCATGCGCCTTGAGGAACGTGTAGGCCGAAGGAATGCCCAGGCTGGTGGCAAATCTCACCTGAGGACTTTTGTACTTTCGGCGTTTACGAGATGGATTTTCCGCCAGCTGATGTTGAGGTAATGCCTTATGACCCCGCCGCAGAAAATGGCGCCTACGACTATCTTAAGATGCGCTAGCGGCGATCCGGACCTCGAAGTTGGCGCTGATGACGCGCAGGAGCCGCTTGAGAGCTATATCGGCAGCTACAGCGACCCGGAATTCGATTTCGGCGAAGATGATGGGCCATTGTGTATTTTGGTCGGCATCGGAGCTTGATAACTACCCCGGCCCGGGTAGAAAAGAGCCGAGGATTGTGAGGCTGAACTCTGCGTGGTATGCCCTCGTCCACCCCAAGAGGGGACCGTTCATGAGACTACTTGCGATCTGCGCCTGCCTAGCCTTGCTGTTCTTGTCGGGGTGCCAGGCCACACCACCGGAAGAGCGGTTCGTTCCGTACGGCGGCCGAAACCGCTAGGTGGAGCTTCCTGACTGACATCGGCAACGGCTGCAACAATGGCGGCGGGCATTCGCGTGGAATCATACAGCCCTGCATTTTTGTCGGTTATGCCATACGGCAAAAACGCCAAAAACCTAAATAAAATCAATGGAGATGCTTACCGCCCAAGCGATTGCGCTGGACAGCATCTTCACGGATGTCTCGGCGGGCTGCTCTCAACATGGCTGACTATCTCGAAGCCTCTGAACGCTTTGCGCTCTTGGCACTGAAGACGCAGGGAAACTGCCGAGCAACGTTGGAGACACTGGCGAAGTTGCACCAACCGCGCGAGCAAATGGTGCGGCACGTTCATGTCAATGAAGGTGGACGGGCAGTCGTTGCCGATCAATTCCATCACAATACAAGGGGTTCCGAAAATGGCGAAACACTCAAACAATCCCATGCAACCGGAGCGCCTAGCCTCGGCGCCGCGCTGCCTTGCCCGGACCCGTTCGCGCTCGGAATGCCAATCGACGGTTGGAGGGAAGCGGCGATGACGGATGCACGGCGGGCCTAAGGGCAACTGCCACGCCCTTACGCACCGGCCGATCTGCGCGGTAACGACACAATAAATGGTTCTGCCGGCAAATGACGACCTTCAGGGCGGTGGCGGTAATGATGTCATAGCCGGCAATGACGGTGACGACTACGCCGACGGCGGTTCCGGTGACGACACTTTCAACGGCGGTGTTGGTTGGGACAAACTCAGTTTTGACAATGCCAACTGGGATCCTACCGCCTTCCAGGGCGTCAACCTCAATGCAGTCACAGGTGTGGTGGTCGACCCCTGGGGCAACTCAGAAACGTTCCTCGAATTTGAAGGTTACAGCGGGACGAATTTCGCGGACACCTTCGTCGGTAGTGCGGCTGATGAATTCTTCCAGCCTCTGGGTGGCACTGATTTCATCGACGGCGGCGATGGTTTTGACAGAGTGGAGTATGATCGCGACGCAGATCGTGGCGCCAAGCACGGCATTACAGCATCCCTGGAATCCGACACTGTCACGGATGGTTTCGGCAGGGTTGATACCATCCTCAACATCGCGGCCGTCCGTGGATCGGCTTTCGCCGACGTCATCACCGGCGACGGTTTTAACAACGATCTTCAAGGTGAAGGTGGAAACGACACGATAAACGGTCGCCTCGGAGATGATTTTATCGACGGCGGCAGCGGGAATGACATCCTTTTCGGCAACGAGGGCTTCGACAACCTGCGCGGCGGAAAAGGCAACGACACTCTCTCCGGTGGCGCGGACCCGGATGAGCTTGATGGCGGGCTAGGGAACGACACTTACAACCTATCGGACGGCGGGGGCGACACCTTCATCGACGCCGGCGGTACGGATAAAATCACGTCCATCATCAGCCGCTCAATCCAAGGGCTCGAGTTCATCGAGAACTTGTCCCTGCTCGGGACCGGCAACATCAACGGTATCGGCAACAGCAAAAATAACGTCGGCGGCGCCAACAACGACATTCTTACTGGCAATGCTGGGAACGACAGGTTCGTGTTCAACACCGCGCTAAGCAGCACGACGAACAGGGACACCGTCATCGATTTCGGGGAACTCGTCCGGAAACAACGATACCTTCTATCTGGACAACGCCATTTTCACGAAGCTCGGCGGTGGCCCAAACCACGCATTGAGCTCTGCATACTTCAAGGCAGGCCCTCCAACCGACAGCAACGACTACGTTTACTACAACAAAGCATCAGGCGCTCTGTACTACGACATCAATGGGAACGGCGCGGGCGGTGCAATCCAGATCGCTACGCTAAGCAACCACGTCTCGCTGACGGCCGTTGACTTCTTCATCATTTGAGAACCCATGACGGCCCCGGGGCAATCCTCGGGGCCCATGCCATTGCGCGAAGAGGCCGGCAAAGGATCAAGCCTAAAGTCAATATTCCATCGAGCGTTCTCTGTATCGGGGAGCGTTTATGGGAGCAACTATCGCAACGTCGATATTGTTTGGCATTTTCAATAGGTAATGGCGGAGCGACAGGGATTCGAACCCTGGAAAGGCTTGCACCTTTGACGGTTTTCAAGGTTAGAATTCACACCCGCGCCGCTTTGCATCTCACCGCAGAATTTTTCACAACCCTTTGAAACAGCGATCTTATCCGGACTTTTGCTTTGAGTCGGATTGCGGGGCTTTGCGTAGCGTCGCAACATTTTTCGTCGGCGCGGGCGCAAAATTGGCGCAAAAAGATCAGCCCTCGTCTGCCCGCTTTTTCATCGCCAGGAACTGCGCGCCGAGCCGCTCGGCAGCCGCGCGGTCCTTGCCGGGAACCGAATGCACATAGGTCGACAACGTGAACGCCGTTGTCGCATGGCCAAGCCGGTCAGCAACCGTCTTCACGTCAACGCCATCAGCGATCATGCGCGAGGCCATGCCGTGACGGAATCCATGCGTCGGACCAATGCCTTTGATGCGGGCCTGATTTTGCAGGACACGCATGCGCGTCGTCAGTTGGACCGGCGGCAGAGGTTCGCCGCCGAAGGTGGTAAACAACAGCAGCGGATCGCTGCGGTACGATCGTCGCCCCCATTGCATCGCCATTTCGTTCACCCACTGGCGATGCCGCCGCACCATTGGAACGAGTTCGGCGGGAAGGGACATGGTGCGAAACGAGGTTTCCGACTTGGTACGATGATCGCGCAGCACCGCCTCACCTTTTTCGCCACAGACGACCGTGCGGAAAATGCTCATCGTCCCGGCGTCAAGATCGAAGGCATCGAAAGCCAGGCCGAGCAGTTCCGAGCGCCGGATGCCGCATGTCAAAAGAAGCGCGACCTGCAGATCCAACCCTATGTGCTTGCCGCTTTCAGATGCGGCGATCGCCTGCCGGTAAACACGAATGGCCTCGTCGTCGCTCATGATCTTGATTGGCTTCCTGGGCGGCCGCGGCGGATCCACGTCCTTAAACGGGTTTACAGAGATCATTTTCCAGCGCACCGCCTGCTGCATGGCGGTTGAACCGACGCGATAGATGTGCAGCAGCGTCCGGTCGGCGAGCGGACGTGTGCCGCGTTTTTCTCCCTTGCTCGCGTGCTTGTACGCCATGCCGCCGCCCTTCTTGAGCGCCGCCAGCGCCTCGTCGATATGCAGCGCGGTCAATTTGGCAATCTGGATATGGCCGATCTCGCGGCTCAGGAATGCAAGATTGCGCCGGTAGCCCATCAGGCTGGTCTCGGCGAGTTTCCCGCGTCCCTGCCAGAACGCAAGAACCCTTGCTACAAATGCGGCAAATGTCTGCCGGTCAGTGTCGCCCACGCCGCGCTTTTCGCATTCGGCTTCCATCTTGGACGCGTGCGCCTTGGCAGCCGATGCCTTGTCAAAGGCCCTTGTCTGCCGTTTCCGGTTGCCATCCTTGTCGTAAAGATTCCAGATTGCCTGATAGAAAATCTTGCCGGTCGTCGAGACCTGGCGTCTCACACTAGCCATTCGCTGCCCCCTTGTTTCGTGTGCTGAATGCCGCCCTGCATGAGGGCGAACAGAATTTCGTTCCCTGCCGCTGAATGCCGAACCAGTCGCCGCATTGTGCGCAGACGCTCATCTCGGTCTTGCCCTGTAAATGAAACATTGCGCTTGCCCGCATAAAGCCGGCGAGGCTGTTCGCCTTCATGAGGGTCCGGATGTGACCGGCTCCGTCGATCTGTATGTTGAATTTGATGTCCTGCCGGGACAGGAGCGACGTGAAGAGCGATTCGATCGCAGCGATCCGCTGTTTGTCTTCGACAGAAATCCGGCTGACGCCATCGGCATCCGGTGGATCCCAGAGGACGGCCAACGGTTCGAGTGACGTTGAAACAGACGGCCAGTCGCCGGAATCGGTCGGCTTGTCCGGACCGAGATCACCGAACGGGCAACCGCGGCGCCGGACGAAATCAAGCACCGCCGCCTCGTCGTCAGCCTTCAGAAACGAGAAATTTCGCCAGAAACCCCAGGCGCCATGCAGTTCGTATTCGCGGCCGGTGCCGGTGGTCACGATTTCGCACGCGAAGCGTGAGGTTCCCCTTTCGCCGGTCCTGACCTTCATTTTTTCCGTCACGATTGCCGCCGGCCAGGCGCGACCTTTCCATTCCAGATCCCCAGTTGCCATCACGGCATCCCTTCGCAAAACGCTGTTTCGCTTTGCACCATATATCAACCGCATTTCATGGCAACATTTTTATACTGTTGCGCTTGTTTTCCTAATCGTTCATAGTTTGTTCGGAGTTCGCAGCGTATTGCGGATTCGAGGTCGCAAAAAGGCAGGGAGGTTTCCATGCACAAGCAGCCGACAAAACAGCCGAAAAAACAGATGAAGCCGTTACGGGCCTGGATACAGCATCGCGGCCTTCAGCCGCGCGTCGGGCATTCCGTATCGTAGAGTGAGCCGTTCGCCAATACCGAGGCCAACTGGCAATACCTGCAGGGGATTGCCCGCATCGCTCGTTGGCTCGGCACCGTCGACTGGAACCAGATCATCGATGAGCGCAACACGCCGCCCGTCATCCGCCTGCCCAACGACGATCTGTTCGACCTGAAACCCGGCGTGGACATCAAGGCTGGACGGCTGCTGATACCTTCCCCCGGCGGAACGCTAACCATTCAGCTGGACGAGATTCGCGGCTTTCCGCGGTGCCGGCAACCCTTCAACCTTGCCCTGCTTGGAGAAAAGACCGGACTGCATCCGGTCCTCGGGCCGATCGCCGAGCGGTTTGGTGCGAGCCTCTATCTGCCCAGCGGCGAACCGTCGCTAACCATGATGGAGGGCATGGCGCGGCGTGGAGCGGCAGGACGGCCGACCGCTGATCGTATTCACCTTCACGGACTTCGATCCGACCGGCAACAACATCCCGGCAACCGTCGCCCGGCGCCTCCAGGCATTTCGGGATCTTATGCACCAGGATCTCGAATTCGAGGTGCGGCCGGTCGCCATGACGGTCGAGCAGGTGCGCTCGCTGGATCTGCCGTCGACGCCGCTGAAGGAGACCGAAGCGCGGGCGCCGGAATGGATCGAGCGCTATGGCGGCCTCGAGCAGACCGAGATCGACGCACTGAGCACGCTGCGGCCGGAAATCCTGTCGGAAATCGCCGAATTGGCAATTGCGCCCTTTTTCGACGCCTCGCTCGCCGAACGGCAGCAAGCCGCTGAGCAGGCCTGGCAGGATGCGGCGCAAGAGATCCTCGACAATCTTGATCGCTCGTCGCTGGCACCGATCGAGCGGCGGATGCGCAAGCAGGCGCAAAAGATCGGATCGATCGCCGAGCGCTTCAACACGGCAGCCGATGCCTGGGAAAAGGCGGCCATGAAGCTCGTCGACGATATCGAGTTCGAGACGTTCGAGCCCGCCGAATCCGAGCCCACTTCCGACGACGTGCCCGAACCGCTGGTCTCGTCGACGATGGACCCGCTCGACTTCATCGACGCCTTGCGCGCGCGGATGATCCGCAGACCATCGAGGAAGAAGGCATCGACCGAGAATGAGGTGAAGGACACCGACAACGACGATGATGACGGGGACTGGGAATGACCGCCGAAGCCGTCGTCATCATAAACCCGAAGATAGCCGAGGCTGTTCGCTGGCTGCTGACCAATCCGCTGCAGGGCGCGCGTCTGTCCATCCTGCGGAAGAAGTTCGGACTCACGACAAGCGAAATCATCCATGTCTGGCGCCTGGCAGCGAAGTGGCGGCAGTGAGCAAAAAGCTGCCCGACATCACGCAATCAGAAATGTTCAAGGCAGCTGCCGCTGCCGCCCGCGCCGAATCGCGTCGCCACTGGGCGCCCGGCGGCAATGCCGACCGCAAACACCCGCAACAGCCTTGCCCCGACTGGTGGTGGCCAGATTCGACAAGCCCCGCCGCACCAACCGACGAAACCCTGCGCGATCTTCACCGGCGCCGGCGCCGTAAGGGAGGCTGGTAATGCGCGCCGACAGCGAGACCGCCTTCGCCTCCACCAGCGACCACGTCAAGCCGCACACCGAAGAAGCGCTCGCCCTGGAATTCGCCCGGCGGCACGCGCAATTCATCCGCTACGTCGACGGCTGGTCAAAGTGGATGATCTTCGATGGCGCGGTCTGGGCAGCCGACGAAACCTTGATGATGTTCAACCACGCCCGCGCACTGTGCCGCGAAGACGCGGTGTCTGCGCCGAAGAAGGACCAGGCGAGGCTGCTTTCGGCAAAGACCGTAGCCGCGATCGTCAGCCTCTCCCGCTCGGATCCAGCGCTCGCCGCCGTCGTCGACCAGTGGGACGCCGATCCGATGGCGCTGAATTGCGACGGCGACGGTGATCCAACTTGATGCAGACGGCGCTGATCGCCGCAGCGTCCATTCCCGGCGACTATTTCACCCGATCGACGGCGGTGCAGCCAGGCGGCGAGTGCCCGCTGTGGATGGAGTTCCTCGAGCTGGTCACCGGCGGCGACGGCGAACTCATCGACTACCTGCAGCGCATGTGCGGCTATTGCCTCACCGGCTTGACGATCGAGCATGCGCTGTTCTTCCTGTGGGGACCGGGTGGCAACGGCAAGTCGACCTTCATCGACACGATTACCGGCGTCATGGGCGACTACGCCAAGACCGCGGGCATCGACACCTTCACCGCGAGTTCGTTCGACCGCCATCCGACCGACCTCGCCGATCTGCAGGGCGCCCGGCTGGTCACCGCCGTCGAGACCTCGCAGGGCCGGCACTGGGACGAAACCCGCATCAAGACGCTGACCGGCGGCGACCGCATCACGGCGCGGTTCATGCGCCAGGATTTTTTCGAGTACACGCCGCAGTTCAAATTGCTCGATCGCCGGCAACAACAAGCCCGGCCTGCAAGCGGTCGACGAGGCCTTTCGCCGCCGCTTCCACATGATTCCGTTCACCGTCCGCATTCCCGATGACCAGCGCATCCTCGGCTTTTCCGACCAGCTGCGCGACGAATGGCCGGGCATCCTGCATGGATGATCGAAGGCACCGCCTACTGGCAGCAGTTCGGCCTTGCGCCGCCGGCCGCCGTGCTCGCCGCCACCCGCGAATATCTCGACAGCCGAGGACGCGCTCGGCAGCTGGCTGGAGGAGTGCACGGAGCGCGTGATCGACGGACTTCGAAAGCCGGCAGCTGCTGTTTTCGTCATGGCAGGATTTCTGCCAAGCGCACCGGCGAGGATTCCGGCACGCGCAAGCAGTTCGTGCACGTGCTCGACAACCGCGATGGACTCTGGCCGCACAAGAAGGACGGCATCCGTGGATACCGCGGAATCCGCATCACCTGGGGCCAGAGCAGCGAGGAGGAAAGATGATTCAGGGCACTTAGGGCAGCACTTCACTCTATCGACGTATGGGGGAATTCGAGGGGTTGTCGCCATAGAACGTCTAAAAAGGGAATACGTGCCCTAAGTGCCCTGAACTCGAAATTTGGAAGTCTATACCCAGCCACATGTAGAAGGAGAAACGGATGTTTTCGGAGACAAGCCACACCAGGCCGGACATCAATTTTCCGCAGATGCGCGACTTCATGCATCACGGCTGGGGACCCGTCGGGATCCGCGTCGCCGATGCCTGGCGCGAGTTCAACTACCGCTATTTCGCCGGCCGCCTGAAGCCGGTGCCGATCACGCTGGTGGCGACATCGCCGCACGGCCACTGGCTCGGCCTGACCAGCGGCATGCGGCCAGGAAACGGCGACGGCGCCGTCTGCCGCTGCCACCTGCTGCAGCTCACCTATCCCGGCCAAGGCATTAGCCTCGTCGCCAACCGCGGCGTGCTGCTGCACGAAATGGTGCACCAGGCGTTGGTCGAGGCCGGCCTTCATACCAAACACGACGGCGACCCGTGGCGCGCCGAGATCACCCGCCTACACCTGGCACTGACCGGCGAGCGGCTTTGGTGCGCTTATGATCAGGTGAAGAAGATCAACGGCCGCTCGGTGCGGGTGCCGAAGCCGGCGCCGGAACCCGGCATGCGGTCGATCGAGCAGGCCGAGATCGCCCGCTGGCCGCTCAGCGTCGGCATCGATCTCGGCGACCTGTGATGAACTACACGCGGCTGGACGTAGAGAAAGGAGAAGGCAATGAGTAAACGCGACACGAGCAACACCGAGGCCGTCCTCGCAGAATCTGGCGAAGGAGATCAACGAGCACGAGGACGCCAAGCGGGCCTGCGAGATCAAGAGCGTGATGCATGCGATCCGCGCAGGTGAGCTACTGCTGGAAGCCAAGAAGGTAACGCCGCACGGGCGGTTCCTCCCTTGGGTCAAGGCAAACACCAGGTCTCGCCGCGCATGGCGCAGAGGTACATGGCGATTGCCGGCTCCGGCCGCATCCGGGAAATGATCGAGGACTAATACGACACGGTGTCGCATTTGACCGTCCGCAAGGCGGTCGAACTGGCCGACAAGGAAAGGCGCGCGGAAAAGGCGGTCGAGGTCGTCAAGGCCAAATGGGCCAAGGCGAAGGAATGGCGGCGCGAATTTGCCGGGATGCTCGGCGAATGCCGCAAGTAGCATTTCAAGGGCAAGGACGATGAGTTCACGGCCTGGCTGATCGAGTCAGGCAAGGTCGGGGCGACGACGGCCGAGCGCGCGCCCGAATTGCTCGATCGGGACTATGATGACGAGGCGTGGCTAAACGCCATGCTGGCCGACATCTACGCGGCGGTGCTTACGCCGCGCATTCTGACCGACACCGCCTATCTGGCGACCGCGCTCAAGGCGATCGATCCGCGCATCGAGCTTTTGCCAACCGCGCTGAAACTCCCTGACGATCTCACCACCGAACAATGGCAGGCGGTCGGCAAACTCCTACCGCCGCTGGAAGCGCATGCATGAGAGGGAACTTTTTCTCTCGCGATGCTTTGCCCACTGGAACCTTGCCACCTGATGGCGCGGCCTGATTCAGACGTAAGGAGGAACAGCCTTGACCCTGGAGGAAGTGCACCGTCGCCTTGTGACCGTGGCAGACGAACTTGGTGAACATCACCTCGTCCTATCCGAAGACTTTCCGAAGGATGCGGAAGGATTTCCTGTTCTGGATAATTCCGACCTGGCCGATGCGCTCAGAAGCATCGCCAATACGGAGACGATACTGACGCGGCTCGCCCACAAGCTGGCGCGCGAAGGGATCGGGTAGTGCAATTCGAACTCCTTTCAACTCGTCGGCGGCTCGGTCCAATTGTTAAGTCGCCCGGCGATCCGGCCATAATCCGGCACCACTGTCAGGAAGACGTTGCGACGGCGCTCGCCTCGATCGGCGCACCGCTGGCAGGTGAACTTCGGAGTCAGGTCGTCGTGCATGGCGCCGTGATCGGCACCGAGCCGCGCCGCCACTGCACCAGGTCGAGCTCATGCGAATGGTGGCAGACGCCGCAGTTGATCCAGACGCGGTTTCGCTCGGCGATGCATGTCGTCAATGGTGGTCATCGATAGGACTTATTTCCGCAGGCGGCGGTTGCAGTGGTCGGCCGTCGTCGTGACAGGATGCGTTGGAACGGTTAATAATCAACGGCACAACGGAAATCAACTCCGGAGAGACCATCATGGCAGGGACGCGCAGCCACTCCGGGCCAAAGCGGAAGCCGAGCGCGATCAAACGCGCCGAAGGCAACCGCTCGAAGCTCGGCAAGAACCGCATCAAGGACGACGTCCGCGGCAAGGGCCAGCCGGCCTGCCCGCTCTACCTCACCGCCGAGCACCGGAAAAAATGGGCGTTGACGCTCGACGCGTTGCCCGACGGCGTATTCAGCCAAGCCAATTCCGCCGTGTTGGAAAGCTTCACCATCGCCTGGCAACTGGTCGAGGAAAGCGCCACTACGATCATCAAAACCGGCAAGTTGATACAGGGACCCAACGGTCCCATCCACAACCCGCACCTGTCAATTCTGTTTCGAGCCCAGCGCGAACTGCGTGCCGCCGGCGCGGAGCTCGGGCTGTCGCCGACCGCGCGGGCGCGGTTGATCGCCGTGCCGGACTTCAGCGACGATCCTATGGCGATGCTTCTCGGTAACGGCGATCCTTCGAGTCAGTGGGCTAGTTAGAGCGCGGTCATAGAGGCTGAAGGCAGGACAGATCGGGCCTGCGCGCCGGCATTTGATCAGGAATCCAGGGAGCACCCCAGAATCCATTTCATCCGGATTCTCGCGTGCGATTGCGAGCCGCTGGCTCCTCAAACCACCTGTCGTTTCAGATATCCCCCCCGCTAGGATGGATCAAACCTAGCCTTCCTCTCCGATGAGGACGAGGCGTTCGCGTGATCCCAGGATTGTGGTGCACGGCCGACAGCAAAACCAGGATTGTGGTGTACGGCCGACAGCAACCTGATCAGACTGGGCTAGGGCAGTAGGCAGGGTTGAGCGACTAGAGCGGCAACCCGGCCTTCTCCAGGCCTTGCAGCAGATGCGCCCGATCACGCTCATGAACGAACGGCCTGAAACGCACGAAACGCCGCGCCGAGAAGTTGGGCGCGAGCTCGAGCAGGCGTTTCCTCGATGTCTCTGCCTGGGCGATGTTCCCAGCCTGCCCGTAGCTTGCGGCGAGCCCCGCGAGAATGCCGACCTGCGGCGCGGCGACCTTGGCATAGGCGGCGACGGCTTCCTCATAGCGACCCAGGCTGTAAAGCGCGAGCCCCAGATTGGTCACATACCAGTCCGGATGGTGGGGATTGAGCTGCATGGCGCGCCGGGCCCAACGTTCGCCCTCGTCTGGTTTGCCTAGGTAGACTGCGAGCGGTGCCCGTAGGGCCAGTACATGGGCGTCGAACTGGTTCAGTTCGTAAGCACGCTGGTGGTGCTGCTCTGCTTCGGCGAGCTGCCCTTGATACATCATGATCTGGCCGAAGACGAGGTGGCACCAACTTTCCGAAGGGTCGAGCGCCAAGGCCCTCCGCGCGGGCCCAAGCATTTCGTCCGGGTCGTGTGAGCCAGGCTCCCAGGCCCAAAGGCGCAGCTTCATCAGAGCGAACCAGGCGAGCGCGAGCGCGTAATTTGGATCGAGCGCCAGCGCCTTCTCGAACAAGGCAAGGGCCGCGGAGGCCGAAGGCGGATCGAGCGCCCGCGCCGTATGGATGCCCCGCAGCAGAAAATCGTAGGCCTCCATGTTCTCGGTGCGCTTGCGGCTCGCGACCGCAGCGGCCTCGTCTTCGAGCTGCCCTGCGAGTGTCGAGACGATCGTCTCGGAGATCTCGTCCTGCACGGCGAAGAGATTGTCGATGACACGGTCGTAGCGCTCAGCCCAGAGGGTCAGGCCCGATCGGGCGTCGACCAGTTGCGCCGACAGGCGCACGATGTTGCCGGCGCGACGGACGCTGCCTCGTACGGCGTAATCGACCCCAAGCTCGGTGACGAGGTTGGACATGTCCGACGAACGGTTGCGATAAACATCGGACGACGTCGTGCCAAGCACGGCGAGACGGCCGAAGCGCGACAGCCCGGCGATGACGTCTTCCGTGATGCCGTCGCTGAGATAGGCCTCATCGGCCTGCCCGCCCGGGTTGGCGAACGGGAGCACGATAACCAGAGGCTTTCGCGCCTCGGCCACCACGGGAAGGGGGCTCGTGGCGCCCGGAACGAACCGAAAGACACGGACCGGCTTGACCAGGTTCTTAAGGTGGCGGAGGCCAAGATCCTGCCAGTCTTGGCTGTGCTCGTCGGCGATCGCATCATGCACGGTGCCCGAAATACAGAGGCCTCCGGCAGGGGCAATGGCCTCAAGCCTTGCTGCTAGGTTCACTGTAGCGCCCAGAAGATTTTCGCCGTCGGCGACGACCTCACCCAGGGAAATGCCAATCCGAAAGGTGAGGAGCGGCCTCGCACCCTCAGGGGCGTGCAAAGCCTCCTGTACGGCCAGAGCGCATTGGACTGCCTGCGCCGGCCCGAGGAACTCGGCCAGGACGCTGTCCCCGGCCGTGTTGAAGATCCGCCCGCCACGCTCGTCGATGAGCGCGTCGATGAAGCGGCGGCTGTTGCCAAGAGCACGGAGCGCTAGCGGCTCGTCGGTTGCTACGGCATGGCTGTAGCCGACGGCATCGGCTGCCAGAACGGCTACTGTCCTCCTCTTGGACGTCTGGCGCATGAAATGGCTTTCGCTCAGAACAGTCGCCATTTCTATATCTGGCGCAAGAAGGCTACAATCACGCACACTCGACCGCGGTCCCTCCTAAACTCGCATTATCGCGGACCCTAAGAACGCTCTTGTCTGGAGCGCCCGGACCCGGTTGAGTCTGACGCTTAGAGTTCGGATCAGCTTCCCAGCTACGCGCGGAGACAGGTAACGATGAACCCGACGGAAACCCAAATCCTAGGCAAATCCGGTGTGCCAGTCACCCAACTCGGCTTCGGCGGCGCGGGCTTGGGAGAACTGTTTGTCCGTGTCGACGAACAGACTGCCGCCGGCACTCTGACGGCTGCGTGGGACGCCGGCATCCGCTACTACGATACCGCGCCGTTCTACGGGCAGGGCCTAAGCGAAATCCGGACGGGGAGGTTTCTCGACAACCGGCCGCGTCCTCAGTTCATTCTCTCCACCAAGGTCGGACGCTGGCTTTTTCCTCCCGCCAATCCGGACTCCTTCAAGACGGCATGGGCGGGCGGATTGCAGTTCGACCATGTGCACGATTACAGCTACGACGGCATCATGCGAGCTTATGACCAGTCGCAGATGCGGTTGGGCATGAACCGTATCGACCTTCTGGTCATTCACGACCTCGACTTTTCATTTCATCAAACCGAGACCAAGGTGTCCGCTCACCTCGCCCAGTTGTTCACGTCGGGATGGCGCGCACTTGAAGAGCTTCGTGCGCATGGTCTAGTGCGGGCGGTCGGGGCAGGCATCAATGAACTCGGCATGATCCCGCGCTTCCTCGACATGATCGACATCGACTTCTTCCTGCTGGCGCTGCGATATACGCTTCTCGAACAGGAAACCCTCGAAACGGAACTTCCCTACTGCGAGCGGATGAATGTCGGCATTGTCATCGGCGGGGTCTACAATTCCGGCATCACAGCAACGGGTGCGATCAAAGGCGCCAAATACAACTACCAGGACGCGCCGCCGGAGATCATGGAACGGGTCCGCAACATCGAGGCAATATGCCGGGCGCATGGCGTGCCACTGGCTGCGGCGGCACTTCAATTTCCGCTTGGGCACCCTTGCGTGGCAACGGTCATCCCCGGAGCTATCAATCCTGATCAGGTGCGCCTGAACGTCGAGACTTTCCGCCACCAGATACCCGATGCCTTGTGGTCCGACTTGAAGCGCGAAAAGCTGCTCGCCGAGCAGGCGCCTGTGCCGGCAGGCTTATAGCGCCTCTATTGAGGGGGATCGTCGCTCACGCACACAGCATCGCTAGACGGTCGGATTCCGGTGAAGTCGCCGACAGGTGGCTCTCGGCCGAACGACGCCGACATGGATCGCCTGCCGGGATCGAGCGAACATTCCCCATCGTCGCGCAGATTATGCAGCAGGTTAATTTCCTTCCGAGAGGCGGATCGCACAGCATTCTCGGCACCTAAGTGGCGGCGTCGCCATCGCCGTGGCCCCAAGCCTCGTTGCCCTGCGTGATAAGCCGGGCGCTCCTTTGATCGCGCGTGTAGATCCACAGCTTAACGTTCGCGTGGGCGTTGGCAGCTGCAGTATCGGTCGCGGTGTCTGTGTATCCACGCCGGCGAACGGACTGCCCTGTCCGGGCGCAAGATCGCCACTATGGCCGGCCTTGTTGGTACTGAAGGGCTGGCTGTCGGGTTTGAGCCCATGATCCAATGCGTTGACCAGATGGTCGTCCGCCTTGGCGATGCCGGCAAAAGCCATCATGGCAGCACCGGCGATAATGAGGACACGAGTATGCATACGCGGCTGGAATTCACCAAATTTTGGTGTCGGAGCACGTTGTTCACAGCACGATGCGGTTGCCATATTCCGGTTTCGATTACGCTGTTCAACGCATCAAACCACACGAAGGCAGCACAAGCTCGTGGCGATGTCGGGCGAAAACGTCGCCGGATACTGCGAATTAATCACCCACCCAAACCTGCCGCGGCGCCGCCATGCAGGCGAAATAAATCTGATTGCCACACATCCAGATCATCGCGGGAAGGGTGTCGGCAAAATTCTCATGGAAGAATTGCTGAACCTGTCGGACAAATGGTTGCAGCTTCAAAGGCTCGAACTCATAGTCTGGTCCTCCAACAAGCGAGCGATAGCACTTTACAATGCGGATGGCTTCGAACTTGAAGGTACGATGAAGCGCTATGCGTTCTGTGACGGTGCCTTTATGGACGCCCTATTGATGGGAAGACTAAGGTCGCTACAGCTGCTTTAACCCATGCGACAAGTCGCAGGGTTAACTTTCAACCCGTGCCGGCTTCCCGCTTCGGCTTCGTCGGCTGGCGCTTGGCAATCGGGCTGAGATGCTTGGCGCGCAGCGTGATCAGGACGGCGTAGCCGTGCAGCCAGATGGTAACGGTGCCATCGTCATGAACGGTCGTCACCTCGGCGGTCAATCCAACCGTATCGCCTACGCTGAGCCAGCCCTTGGATCTTGCAGGTGCCATAGCGACATGATGCGCCGAGCCGGTTAAATTCGTTGCGCGCCTTTTGCTCGCAATCGCGACAATCACGGTTAAATTCCCAAGCACTAGTATTTGGATGTTCCGCTGCCGTGAGGCGAACCGCGAATGGTGCGGGAATTGCGCAAGGAGGGGGCCGAAATGGAGGGAGGAAACATTCCGGCCCCGGCGTCGGAGGAGGTGCGGCCAAACCTCCGGCGCATGCTTAATGCACGAGATCGTACCAATCGCTGTCTTCGTCCGGACCGGCCTCGGCATCGAGCTCGGCGCGTTCTTTCTTGCCCAACGAGCCATAGGCAGACCAGCCGAAACGGCAGTTCAACGAAAAAATGATCGCCCGCAACGCAACGGCGTCGCTGCCCTGCGCCATCCGCATCAATTGCCGATCAGTTGCGCCTCGACCCTTGCCGCTCCCGCATCAAGCTCTGCACGGTAATGCTTTCGCAGCGTCAGCACGCCAACGCCGACGACATGCGCGATCCTCAGCTGCGGAAGGCCGAAATGCGTATGCGTATGATCTACCGAGCGGCCTCAATGCCTTCGATAACAAGCTTAACACCCAGTGCCCCGACTACGATCCCTGCGGCGCGATCGATCCAACGCTTCGCGCGGAGGTAAGCAGCGCGAGGCTTGCTGGACGAGAAAGCGAAAGCCACGATTGAATACCAAGCGAATTCGTTGCAGAAGAGCAGCATCGGCAGGACTACGAGCATCCAAAGTGGTGGCGACGCCGGCAGCATTGCCGCGAACATCGATGCGTAGAAGATCGCGGTCTTCGGATTCGCAAGCTGCACCAGGAGCGCCCGGGCAAATGCCTTCCGGAATGATCCTGCGCTGGCAACGGTATCGTTGGCGATATTGACGTCTTCGGAGGCGCCACGCCAGATTTTAATGCCAATCCAGATTAGGTAACCTCCGCCTGCGAGGCGAAGGAGAATGTTCAGCCATTCAACCTGCGTCAGCAGCGCGGTCAGGCCGGCGACAGCGACGGACGCAAATATGAAGCCGCCTACGCCCATACCAAGCGCTGCAGCCAGCCCGTCAGTGCGCTCTCCTGTTACGGCGATGCGGGAGACGACGACGAAACTCGGCCCTGGGCTCATCGCCCCGAGCATGAAGACCCCAAGAATGGAAAGGAGCGTTGCAATCTCTGACACGGTTCTCTCCGCGATCGACGTAACGTTGCCGGCATCCAAACCAGGTGGGCAGTATCAACATGCCGATAGGATAGTGGTCAACCCGGGGAGGCAGAAGGACAATGCTCGTTCAATTTCTGCCAATCGACTGGCTTGCGCGCCTCGGCTGCGACTGAGCAAACCGATCTCGATAGTCGGTCGGAGTGGTCGCAGACGACTTCAGCATCGCACGGCGCAGTTTCTGCTCGTCGACGGTCCGACGAGATGCGCTCCCCGGTGCCCTTGCCTCTGTGACGGAGCCAACTGGGATTTAGTAACTTCCGCGTGAGAAAAGAACCACAGGCAGGGTCATGACGATGATCTTCAAGTCGCTAACGAAGGACCAGTTCTCGATATAATGCCGATCAAGGGCGACACGGGTTCCATAGGAGACGTCATTGCGACCACTAATCTGCCATAGGCCGGTAAGGCCAGGACGCGACTTCAAATAGTATTCACTGCCGGCCCATAGAGTTCGAGCTCATCCTCGATTACTGGCCTCGGGCCAACGAAGCTCATGTCCCCGGCCAGGATGTTAAAGAGTTGCGGCAACTCGTCGAGGCTGAGCTTGCGCAACACTTGGCCGACATTGGTTACACGCGGATCGTTTTGAAGCTTGCGGGTGGCATCCCATTGTTCGCGGCTTAGCGGATTGCTCGCGAAATGTGACCCCAGGACCTCATCGCCGTTTTCGACCATGGTACGGAACTTCAGGCAATAGAAGCTCTTGCCGTTTTGCCCGATACGCCGGTGGCCGTAGAAGACTCTTCCGCCGTCCGAAAACTTCACCAGCGCTGCGAGCATCACCAACAACGGGCTCAGGAAAACAATGGCCGCGGCGGCCACAGTGATGTCGAACAAGCGTTTGTGGAGTCCCCCAACCGGGGGTTGAGCGGCGGAAGCGGGCGGCAGGTGGGGCCAACCGGCCGAACTGACGGAGTCTCGCATTTTGTTGCTCCCCGATGCAGTGGTGCCCCCCTGCCCAGTGGTATGGTGCTGCTTGCAAGCTGCGGAACTAAGGGCAAATCCGAGCAAAGCGCAAGACAGATTCGAGCAAAAATTACGGATGTGGTGAACGACGGCCCGCTGCTCTGCGAGAAGCCGGATGGAAGCCGATCCCGAGGCCATGTGGTGCGCCAACTCCGTCAGGTCGGCCCGTGCTTTCCGCGTCGAATTGGCTTCGCCGAGCAAGGACGCCGAGGCTGATGGCATCGTCGGCTATTACGCGCCGCTGGGGACAAAGAGGAATTCATCTTGCCGATTAAAGAACCGAGGTCTAATCTCGCACAATACGCGTATGTGAGTCCGAAGTAGAGTGTGTTGCGGCCCGCGAGGTTTCTCAAGTGCGACCATACTCGCAAAGACTTGGATATCTGCCACGGTTTGGGCCGGTGGGGTGCTGTGCATAAATCCCGACCCCTTGGCGGTAAGCAAGCGGCGCCAGTGATGTCATTTCCGCTTTTTCTCTGTGGACTTCTCGTCACACTCCTGGTGGTTGCGACTTCCTCTTACATTATCTCTGGCTCGATCTGGACGACATTTAGTCAAACCGTGATTTGCTTGGTTCTGGCGCAGGTTGGCTACTTCGCGTCAGTGCTGTTTCTAGTCTGGTGGTCAGGCCGCACCCAGCGGCGAAACACCACCTCCAAGGCAAAGTCTCGCTGAACCTGTAGCGGCGGACGCGCCACCCGCCGTCAGTGCGTGGATGTCAGCTGCGTTTGCCGCGCTTGACAACCAGGCTCAGGTGTTCGGCACGCACCGTCAGCGGATAGATCCGCGTAGCCGGACGGTGACACCGTGCCGTCTTCATGCACGTGAGTGACCTCGCCAGTCATGCCGATTGTGTCAGTCTTCGCTGAGCCCGCCCTTGGGTTTCGTTGCCATGGCGGAAATATGATCCGGACGGGTTGGGTGCCGCAACTTCGCAATTTCCGCGGTAGCGGCCGGCGTTGCTGCCAATAGGCGCCACGTAAGCGAACGCTAGGAAGGCTGAATTAGCTATAGAGTACCACGATGAGGGCAATAAGCGCTTCGGCAGATAGACAAACCATCACTACATGGAAGACCGTCCAACTACGCCTCTCCCAGTCGTCCTGTCTTAACCCCTGAAACAACCGTTCGCGCTCGTCGCCCATCGGCTTTCCACTCGACTCAACTATAGCTCATCTATGGGACAATTGCTATTAGCCCTTAGAAAAATGCAGACCTGCCGCAGGTGAGAGTGGGTCACGAACCTGCGGCAGGCTTCCAGTAGGGGTAGGGGTTACCACTGTGCAGCGTACAGGAACGGGTGCGGGCCAGATCCTGACACGCCACGAGTTAAACCTATTAGGAATAGTTCCATTTTAGCGTAAAGTGTCTGCGCTTGCGGGGACGTTGCGCGACAGGCTTAGGTTCATTGAACCGATGATGCCGACATTGGTGGACAAGCCACCTTCCGGCAACGGCAATTGGCTGACCGAAGTGAAGTTCGACGGCTGGCGCTGCTAGATCATCATCGACGGCGGCGGCGTGCGTGTCTTCACCAGGCGGGGCTTTGACTGGACTGACAAGCTGAAGATCATTGCCGAAGCGGCCGCTGCCGAGATCCGCGTAATATCAGCCATCATCGACGGCGAGCTTGTCTACCCGCACGAGTGCGGCTTCTCGGACTTCCACGCGCTGCAGGCTGTGGTTAGGTCACAGTCGGACAAGCTGCTCTTCATGGCGTTTGACCTGCTCCATCACGATGGCGGCTATTTACGTGCAGAGACGGTAGAGGACCGCCGGGAGCGTCCTTACGCCCTTATCCGTCCCGGAGGCCGCATTCAGTTCTCAGACAGCCTACAAGGCAGCCCTGCTGACCTGTTTGCGTCGGTCGAGCGGATGGGGCTCGAGGGCATCGTCTGCAAGCGCCGCGGCTCCCTTACCGCAGCGTCGCAGACCAACTGGCTCAAGGTAAGACCTTCATCGAGAGCGAGCTGGAGATCCTCGGCGTCCAGCGAGAGAGCGGGAAGCTGACCATGGCCCTGATGGGGGAGATCGGCACACGCCAGTATGTCGGCTCCGCCTTCGTCACCTTCGGGCGTCCGGCAAGCGATCTGTTCAAGGGGATGGTCGAGGCAAACTCGGGTCACCACCGCGCGACGTCAAGCGCAACTCGAAGGAAGCGGTGCAGTGGCTGCGGCCGGGCATAATAGGTCGCGTCAAGCATCTCCGGGGCAAGGAGAAGATGCGGCATGCGCGGCTGGTGGAGTTCAGGCCGACGGCATAGGGCGGCCCCTCTCAGTCGCCGTCGACGCTTTGCCGTGCAACAACGCCTGATAGGCTCGGTGCAACTCGTACTGCTTGGCCGGCGACAGGTGCTTGAACTGCTTCACGCTCATGCCGGCGCCGAAGCAGATATAGCCATGCGCCTGTTTCCCGGATCACGATGCCGCATGCGGACGAACTCCCAGGCATTGGGAAGCCGGTAAACGCCGACGTCCTCAAATTCGATTTCGGTGACGGGACGAAACTTCGCTTCAGGAAGTGCAATCATCGAGCGTCTGGAATGCGCGGGGTATTTGCACCAAAGCGGGGAAACGCAGGGAGATCAGCTGGGCCTATTGGCGGCTCGCCGTAGCAGACCCGTCGCTCCAGCTACTGCGGTCAGGTGCGCCGAACTGGCGCGCAGGGTCAGGGGATAGTCATAACCACGCAGCCGAACGGTCACCGTGCCATCCTCGTGGACGACAAACATTTCGCCAGTCAGGTCGACTGGATCACCTTCGTCGAGCGCGCCTCTTGGTTTTGATGGTGCCATACGCTGACCATACCCCCGGCCGGTTAACGACTGGTGGCAGCGATTGCCATCGGCAGATGGAACTTGAAACGATATGTTAACTGTACCGGCACGTTGTGCGCGTCGGGACGGTTGATTAGGTGGGTTCCGATCGCTCTGGCCGCGCGGTGGCCGGACGCGCGGGGCGGACTAATGTACCTGCCGCTGGCCAAGCGAGGAGCCAAAACCTGCGGCAGGCTTCCACACGCTGGCTACCTAAACCGTGGGGCGATCTGGCTCGCCACCTGCTTCGGAGCGAACAGGCACGCCGAAGCTAACCAGATCGTGACCACGAGACGCGTTCACAGCAGACTGGGTTTGCATATAATTCGCCAGTTTTCAGAGCTTCGCGATGACGGGCTTTTCATAAGCTCCGCAGCGCCGAACGCGCTTCTGAGCGGCCTGCGCTTCGATACGCTTCTGAGACAATCGTGCTCATGACAGGAATAGTAAAGGACACAAAGGCCAAGAGGAGATCGGAGCATGGGAACTGAAGTGTTCTTCGACATTCGCTTCGCTAATGAATCAAGGATGGACGCTGACGACCGATCACTCTTCATCGGAAAACTCTCGCCGCTTTTTACCAGGGTTGGCCGAGAATATTTCGATTTGTTTAGCGATCAGCCCGTGTTCACATATAAGTTCTATAGCGGAACGATGACAAACCTCGATCTTCGTTGCTTTCTCCTAAATGGCAAAACCAACAGCCGGGCAGCTCGGCATGGAAGTCTTGGCCCTGGGGGCACTACTGTTCAGACGAATAGAGGGACAATCTCAGAGGTGTATGTGACGGATCCAACCGATTATCTGGGATTGGCCAGATTGGTGTTTCACGAGTTCATGCACAACAAGTTGGAAATGGGAAATGAGATGCATGACGATGCAAACGTGGGCTTTGGACTCGCTCGCGAGCAAGTAAGCAGCAATACTGGCCTCACTAATCGCGGACTGACCGAAATGACCCAAACCAACGCAATAGTGATGGCAAAGGCATTGAAGAAGGGCGTTACGCAATTCCCCGGCGCTTAGGCCGAGCTGCCGCAGGCCGCGCGGTCATCGTACCGCCGGTGAGCAGCCGTAACCGCTGTCGCAGCTTCGCGCCATCCCGACACCCCTGACTAGTGAAGTCGGTCTTATGGCACGACTAGCGGTGGCACGGGACCCGCGGAAAGGACAGATCTCAACAGTTCATTTCCGCCCGACCAGAGGATTTGCAAGCCGAGGCAAAACAGGATGAACGCGGACAGCCGTATGGCGATGTCGGTGCCACCTTGGCTGAGGAGCCCTTGGACGCGATCCGCATAGGAAAAGCAAAGCAGGATTGCTAGGGCAATTGCGGCGATGGCAACGAGACCTGCCAAGACGAATATTATCCGGTGCGCAGGGTCGGTAATCGTCGCCTCGGACAGCCCAATGCTGATGACGACGGCGATCGAGCCTGGTCCAGTAGTCAATGGCAGGGTCAGTGGGTAGAAGGCCTGATCGAGCAAACTGGTTTGAGGGGCTCCGTCCGCCGGCTTTTCCAGTTCCTTGTGACTTCCTTCGTTGAGCAGCTTCCACCCCGATACGGCGACAACGAGACCGCCGGCGACGCGAAGGATCGGGATCGAAATTCCGTAGAACTGCAGGATGAGCGCGCCCAGCAGGAACGAGCATACCAGCAGGGTGAACGAATTTATCGCGATGCGCCGCGCAAGAACCGCGCGGATATCCGGAGTTGCGCCGCTGGTCAACCCGAGAAAGACGAGCGCGGAGCCCGGCGGATTGACAATCGGAAAGATCGACGCGAACACCAGGCCGAATGTGTCGATCGCCGCGATCATAGACTTTGGAATGTCTCCAGGGGGCCGGCTTCCGGAGAACGCGAAATAGCCGTGCCGATCTACGCGACTGGTTGTTCGGGATGCACGTCCGCATACTGCCCAAATGCATCGAACAGTTCAACCACTAGAGCGCGCCGGCGTTTCGTTCTCGGTCAAAACACCAGGCCCGCGCCTTTCGGATAGTCGGCAAGCAGCCGCTCGACCTGGTCCTCAGGTGGATATCCGGAATCGAGAATGTTGTTCGAGCGCCATGTCTTTCCCTACGTCTCGAACCCGCTGCCTCATTGGACTCTATCACAAAAATCCCGGCAGCTGCCCTCTCCCGCACCCATACCGTACGAGCCGTCACCTAGCGGTTTGACGGGCCTGGCGGCGATCAAGGGGTATGGCGGAGTAGTCCTCAAGACGTCGTTCGACGAAACAAAAGAACAGGCGCTGCGCGACGCGCTGAAGAGCGAGGCAGCGTCTTATTTACAGTGTAGCTGTTGTAGGTAGGCAGTGGATTAACAACACGCAGCAGCGCCGTGCCGCGCTGGCCGCTGATGGTGGAGGACGTGGTGGACGGGGTGGAAGTGGTTTTCTTTCTCGGTCTGCAGTTCTCGCACGCGGGTAGCGACCTTGGCAATCCTTGCTAAACGTGACGCGGAGTATCCGGCCCTGATATGGAATCGCCTTGTGCGCGGCCTTCGGCGAGGCCCGTGCGAAAGCCTCCTGCCGTGGAGTGAAATCGTTTTGCATGACCCGGTCGGAATAGCGCATCGGTCGACGCACTGGTACCTCAACCCGCACCGAAGTCACCGCTGCAAGAGCCGGCCGTCCGCCGCGTAACTGACATGGTGAGCGGGTTGCGGTTTGCGCGGTCCAACTAGCCTGCCAAGCAATATCCGAGGCGAATATGGCGACTAAATTCCGTGAACTGGCGGCTTCTGGTTACTTCAAGACGTCATCGCTTTGGGATAGTGGGCTGTGTCGGACCTGATGCCGAGTTCGATCCAGGTGGGCTTACCCCTCCCGATGATCTAGGCCTCTTCGGCGACAACTCCCTGGATCGCGGTCTTGTAACTCAGCACGTTGCCCCGCCACTGAGACAGTTTCTGGCTTATCGTAGCCCTTTAGAAGGAGCGGAGACGCAAAGGCGTTATCGCCATCTCGCTCCTGCAAGCCGCGTCAAGGTGCGAGCTCGTTTCTGCCGCCGCTTGATCGGCCCTGATCCTGCCAGGTACATAGCGCTGCTACCATACTGACTGCTACTGTTGACCGCTACAAAGCGGTAGCTACGGTAAAATGCTTTCCATTCTTGATCGCCGCCCGGCTTCCAAGGATGAATTGAGGAGGAGAAGGGGAATCCGGTGCGGTCAAGCTAATCAGTGTTGTGCGGATCCGCACGTGCGTGCCGCGCCGCCAAGGCTCGCGAACCTAGCTCCGCGCTAGCCAAAATCAGGAGAGGACGCCATGGCACGCAAGACCGGAAATAAGGATCAGTTCCTGACCATACATTCATCGCGAACCGACAACTGGCGCGAAATCTCGACATTGGCCGATGCGTGGGCCTCCCAGCGTGGCGACCGGGCGGCGCTGGAGACAAAGATCGCCGAAATGACGACCGTAGAGGAGTACCACGCCTACCCGGGTGCGCGACTGCTCGGAGCGCTGAGAGAAAGTGTTGCTGCCGACGATGCAAGCGGCGCGGCGAAACTCACACGACGCATTTCGAACGGCCTGTTGACGCGCGCATACCGCGGACGCCCGGGCGAATGGGACGTCCATGACGAGATGGCGCCGGGCGAGGTGGTCGATGTCATGCCGCCTGCAACCGGCGAGGCGGGCGGTCGCCGCCCCTACTTCGAAGTGCTGTTCGTAAACAGTCAGCCGGCCGCGCGGTGGCCCGCGCTCGCGGGTGAGATCCGAAGGCTGCGCCGGCCGGAAGATTCGTTCATCTACGAGCCAATCTTCGGCGGTTCCTTCGAGGATGCGCTTTGCGCGTCAGCGCTGAATCCCGATATCATCTCGGTCGTTCTTGCCGAAGGCTTTCCTTATCGCTCGCGACATGACGCACCGGTGCTGCGCTCCGTGCTCGACCCCCTTGGAGAATCGGAAGGTCCGGATATGTCGGCGCTGCGCCTCGCTCGCGCGTTGAAGCGGATTCGGCCGGAACTCGACGTCTACTTGCTCTCCGACCGCGAGGTGGAGAAGCTTGCCGGCGACCCTTCTGCGGATGGAATCCGGCGCATCTTCTACGCGGTGGAGGAGCCGCTTGAGCTGCACCTCGCCATCCTCGAAGGCGTGCAGGCACGCTACGAAACTCCCTTCTTCGATAATCTGAAGAATTACGCGCGCCGCCCGATCGGCACGTTCCATGCGCTGCCGATTGCTCGCGGCAAGTCGGTGTTCAGGTCGGATTGGATCCGCGACATGGGTGAATTCTACGGCATTAACCTGTTTCTGGCGGAAAGCAGTGCGACGACAGGTGGCCTCGACAGCCTTCTGGAGCCGACAGGCAACATCAAGCGCGCTCAGGAACTGGCCGCGCGCGCCTTCGGCGCCGACCACGTCTTCTTCGTGACAAATGGCACCTCCACCTCCAACAAGATGGCAGTGCAGGCGCTGCTGGCGCCCGGCGACATCGCGGTGGTCGACCGCAACTGCCACAAGTCGCACCACTACGGCATGGTCCTGAGCGGTGCGCAGCCCTACTACGTCGAAGCTTTTCCGATGACGGAATACTCGATGTACGGGGCTGTGCCCCTCGCCACGATCAAGCGCGCACTCCTGGCGCTGCGGTCAGAGGGCCGGCTCGATCGGCTGAAATTGCTCGACCTGACCAACTGCACCTTCGACGGGCATATGTACAACGTCCGGCGCGTGATGGAGGAATGTCTTTCGATCAAGCCGGACCTTATCTTCCTATGGGACGAAGCATGGTCCGGCTTTGCCCGCTTCTCGCCCTTCCTGCGCCCGCGCACGGCAATGGGCGCTGCGGCGGAGATCGAGAAATGGCTGCGGGATGAGGATTCGGTAGCGGCGTACGAAAAGCAGCGGGCAGAACTCGGCGACAACCCCTCGGACGAGACACTGCTTTCCACGCGGCTGATCCCAGACCCTCGCCAAGTGAGGCTGCGGGTATACCAGACCAACTCTACGCATAAGTCGATGGTAGCGATCCGGCAGGGTTCTATGCTGTTGGTCAAGGACGTGGACTTCCATACGGTGGAGGCGCAGTTCCACGAGGCCGTCTTCACCCACGCTTCGACCAGCCCGAACCAGCAGCTTATCGCCAGCCTCGACGTCGCGCGCCGGCAGATGGAGCTCGAAGGCTACGGACTGGTGATGAACGCGATCGAGATTGCGCTTAAGATCCGTCGCGCGGTGAACGAGCATCAGCTGATCTCGAAATACTTTCGAGTGCTAGGCGCGGACGCGATGATACCCGCAGAGTACCGACAGTCAGGTTTCGAGGATTACCTCGCGCCAGGATCGAACTGGGCCACGGCGATCAAGGCAATGAAAGAGGACGAGTTCTACCTCGATCCGACGCGCATGACGCTGGTCTGCGGCACCGCCGGTTTCGACGGTACGCAATTTAAGGGCCTGCTGGCGAGCAAGTACGGGATCCAACTCAATAAGACGTCGCGAAACAGCGTGCTGCTGCAGTCGAACATAAACAACACGCGGAGCGACGTCGCCCACCTTATCCGCGTCCTGGTCGAGATCTGCCACGGTATTGAGAAGCGCCTGGCCGACGGCGGGGAAGGTGAGCGCTCGGAGTTCGCGGCGCGGGTGAAGTCATTGATGACCGATGTGCCTGACTTACCCAATTTTAGCCACTTCCACGAGGTGTTCCGTGGAGACGCAGGGCGGATGACGCCGGAAGGCGACATTCGCAGCGCCTTCTTCAACGCCTACGACCCATCGGTCTGCGAATACGTGCCGCTTCATGGAGCCGAATGCGATCGACGGCTGCGTGAAGGGCCGGACATGGTCTCAGCCAACTTCGTCATTCCCTATCCGCCGGGCTTCCCGATCATGGTGCCGGGCCAGGTGCTGACGCAGGAAACGATCGACTTCATGCGAAAGCTCGATGTGAAAGAGATCCACGGATACGAGAAAGCCAGAGGCCTGAAGCTCGTGAAACCCGATGTCGTCGCCGGCAGGGTGAAAGGCAGCAGACAGAAGCTGCTGAAGCCTGACGTCGCTACCAAAGCGTGGGGACGCAAGCGCTGAAACCAGACGCCCTCGCCGCTCGAAAGGCTAGAGGCCCCGCTTCACCCGGCTGTAAGCGGTGCTTGCGAGCGCGATCGTCGCGGCGGTTCCTGATCCTCGGGCGTTCAAATCCGGCAGGAACCTGGCTGCCTGGATCGGCCTGGTGCCGCGGCAAAACTCCAGCGGCGGCAAGGAACGGCTCGGAGGCATCACCAAGCAAGGTGATCGATACCTGCGGCAATTGCTCGTGGTCAGTGCGCTCGCAGTCGTCCGCTATGCGCAGTGGCATGGAACAAGGCGGCCCTGGCTGGTCCAGCTGCTTGCTCGTCGCACCACGAAGATCGCTGCGGTTGCGCTCGCCAACAAGATGGCGCGGATGATCTGGGCGATCATGACGAGCGGCGAACGTTACAGAGAACCGCAGGTCCCTTCGGGTCTTCGAGTGCGGCGACCTCGCGCATGATTTCCTTGATTGTTGTGCCCGTTGACATGATGCACCCTTCGCCATGTTCCTTCGCCGGCCAGATGTGAGGGGGCTTTGCACGCCTCTCCGATCGGCAATCCGCGTCATCACCAAGTATTCGCGCTGAATATGGCGAAAGTCGCGAATCTGGCCTCAAGCGGAGTTTGTCAGGCGAGCGATGGAGGTCTCGATTGGGTCTTGGCCGTGTAAAAAACTCAGCGCTGGCGGAAGGTTTGAGAACATCATTCCCGCCTGGCATAGATTGAGGGTGTTGTTGTCGCTTGGCTGATCACAACGGCACTCGTTGAGAATGACATTCCATTTTCTGGCTGAAGCGGTGTGTTTTCACACATGGGGTAATCGCGGGAGCGAGTTGCCCAGATAGCCAGAAGTGGTCATGCTTTGAGAGCGGGTGGTTGTTCCCCGATATTGCGCCAACTGAAGACATTCGGTCCCTTACTTCGGTTCCCTACTAGAGTGCTGTCGGTTACTCTCGTTGATCGACCGGGCGTACCGGATGCGGTCCGCAAGGTCGGGCGTGCCTCGCGGGATGAAGCAATGTTGGCGCGCTAGGAGCCTAAAATGCAGCTTGATTTCGCATTGCCATATCCTTACTCGCGCTCACCGGTCATGGGGAGGAGTGTCGTTGCCACCTCCCACCCGCTCGCCTCAATGGCTGCAGCGGAGATGTTCGTTGGCGGCGGCAATGCCGTAGATGCCATCGTTGCAGCCGCGATGACCCTGACGGTCGTTGAGCCGACCGGTTGCGGGATTGGCAGCGACGCCTTTGCGATCCTGTGGGACGGACGCGAATTGCATGGCCTCAATTCCTCCGGGCGGTCTCCGGCGTCATGGACTGCCGATCGCTTCGCGGGCCGCGACAGCATGCCGGAGCGCGGGTGGGAATCGGTGACGACACCCGGCGCAGTGGCCGCATGGGTCGAGCTTGTCTCCCGCTTCGGCAAGCTGACGTTACCGCAGGTCGCCGGCCCCGCCATCCGTCACGCGCGGCGCGGCTTCATTGTCAGCCCGATCGTCGCGGAATTGTGGAAGCGCGGCGCGGCGATCCTCTCCGCTCAGCCGGGCTTCGAAGACTGCTTCATGCCCGAAGGCAGGGCTCCGAGAGCGGGCGAAAGCTATCGGTCGCCGGCCCATGCGGGGACGCTCGAAAGCATCGCCGAAACGTCGGGACGATCGTTCTACACAGGCGTATTGGCGGAGAAGATCGCTGCCGACGCCCGACGGCACGGGGCGGCCCTGTCACTCGAGGATCTCGGCAATCACCGCGCCGAATGGGTGAGCACGCTTTCTTGTGCCTACGCCGATGCAGCGGTTCACGAACTGCCGCCGAACGGACAGGGCATCGCAACGCTGATGGGCCTGGGCATCCTAGCCGCATCGGAACACGGCGGCAGTTCTGCCGACGATCCGCAAGAAATGCATCTGACGATCGAGGCGATGAAACTGGCGATGGCAGACGTCTACAGATATGTCGGCGACGATGATGCGATGCCCTTCTCGCCGGCGGTGCTTCTCGACCCAGACTACCTCGCCTCGCGCGCGAGATTGATTGACCCGGAGGTCGCAGGAGACCCAGCGCACGGGGCTCCGCGGCCCGGAGGCACGGTTTGCCTGTCGGCCGCCGATGAGTGCGGCATGATGATCTCGTTCATCCAGTCCAACTACATGGGATTCGGCTCCGGCGTCGTGATCCCCGGCACGGGCATCAGCCTGCAGAACCGGGGGGTCGGGTTTTCGTTGGCCCAGGGCCATCCCAACCAGGTCGGCCCCAGCAAGAAGCCATTTCAAACCATAATCCCCGGTTTTGTAACGACTGCCGCCGGCCACCCTCTTATCGCCTTCGGCCTGATGGGCGGCTCAATGCAGGCGCAGGGCCATCTGCAGCTCATGAACCGCATCCTGAAGCATCGCCAAAATCCGCAGGCCGCCGCCGATGCGCCGCGCTGGCGCGTGCGCGCGGGACGAGAGGTTGTGGTGGAGCCGGGTATGGGCGGGCGATTGATCGCGGCTCTCGAGCGCAAGGGGCACAAAATCACCATCGAACGACCGGACGTCTCGTTCGCATTTGGCGGTGCGCAGATCGTCATGCGGATGGACGAGGAGGGATATGTCGCCGGATCCGACGGCCGCAAGGATGGGATGGCTATTGCGCTATGAAGACCGGCCGCCAGATTGTCGGCCTCCTTCTCTCCCGCTTCCAGTTGTCGCATCACATCGGACGCTGAAAGCACAGCGCGGAGACGAGCCGTTCGATCCGAAGCGCCTTCGCGACAAAAAGGCGTTTTTCGTCAGCCCTGTGAGCGCGGCGACCTGAACACGCGGATGCGGCATCGGTGATCGATGCCATTTGCCAGGCCGCGTTGGAGCGTTTGTCGCGCTCCGGCCGACGACCGCCAGCCTCGGCTGGCGATCGCGTGAACCGGTCCGGCCGCCAGCCGAAGGATGCGATCAATTGACATCCGCCTACGAAGATCGCTCTGGCGACCTGCAGGCAACCAGCGGCCGGACCAAGCTGTCCGATCCGATGGACTGAGGTCCACAAGTGATCCTGTTCGCGCCAAATTAGCAATCTTTGGAAGTCACCCCGCAATGTCCACTAGGGGTCAACTCTTCCGGTTCTCGAACGGGAAGGTTACGCCAGGAGCCAACTCTTAGCACCGAGGTATGGAACGTCTCGAATTGGGCTGGGAGCAGTAGGTCCGCTTGTGGTGCGGGGAAGAACGAAAGCGGGCGTTAATCTCCAGGATCCGATGTCCTGAGTTGACCGATTTTGTTCTCTAATGGGTCAAGGGGCGGCGGCTCGATTGTGAGCGTTATCGACGCTTTCGGGTGCCTGTGTTCTCTGCGTGCTCATTGGCACTTGATGGGGTCAGCTGGGTATGGAGCGGCTTGGTTGAAATCGCAGTCGGCCGATCAGATCGTCCGCATGCTGACAGAATCGGCGCCGTCATCCATCCCTCCCTCGGGCGTCGTTCCCGCTCGGGAACTGGTTTCGGTCTCCTGTCTGTCGCGATCGGCTACGCCGGTCTGAACTCGGTGCCGTGCCGCAGCATCGCATGCATGATGATGGCAAGCCGCCTTGCCAGCGCGATCCGCGCCTTGCGCATCGTGGACCTCGCTGCGATGGCCAATGCCCAATCCTTCAGCTTCAACGCTCCTCGATAGCGTGTCAGCATGACGTTCGCGGCCTCATAGAGCAGGGTTCGCACGCGTCGATCGCCGCATTTTGAGATGCTGCCTGTGTAGTCCACTTCGCCCGACTGATAGCGACGCGGCACCAGGCCGAGATAGGCGCCGATGTCGCGGGAGCGCCGGAAGCGTTCGGGATCATCGACAGCGGCCGCGAAGGCCAGCGCGGTAAGCTTGCCGACGCCGGGGATCGTCATCAGCCGGCGGCATACGCCGGAAGCCTTGGCCATCTTCTTCATGTGACATCGATTTCCGAGACAGCCGAAAGCACGGCAGCCCGTGCCGCGATGAGGCCTCTCATGGCGGCGGATAGGCCGTCGATTCCTTCGCTTGCTTGCAGCGCCTGTTTGATGAAGGCGGGGCTGAGTGCCCGCGGTAGTCGGACGCCGAACACCACGGCGAGGCCGCGGATCTGGTTCTCCAGCATGACGCGCTGACCGACCAGCTTCTTGCGCGCGATGACCAGCGATCGGATGGCATGCGCCGGCAGCGACTTCACATGGGTCGGCTTGAAGAATCCGCTGCGGGCGAGATGCGCCAGGCCGCGGGCATCGTTGCGGTCCGTCTTGTGGGTGGCAAGCGACTTCAGCGCCTGATAGGCCTGCCGGCTCTCGATGCAGACGACGGGCACGCCACGGTCACGCAGGCCGTGGTAGAGCATCGGCGCCATGCGACCGGTCTCGAACACGACCCGTCGGCAAGCTGGCGCCTTCACCAGCGATGCAATGATCGCCTCAGCCGTCGACACCGTCTTGGCTTCGTGAATGACTGCTCCCTCACGGTCGACAACGCACACATGCGTCTCTTCCATCGAAATGTCCAAACCTGCAAAATACTCCATGGTCGGTCTCCTCTTCAAACAACGGAGCCGATCCTATCGGTCTCCGAGAAGAGCTGCCGCCCCATTACCCCATGTTGAAAAAGTCGGTGTTGCTTGTGGCGTGAAGTGCTGATTCAGTCCTCTTTGGAATTGGAGGATTTGGCCATGATGGGCGAGCGGACGGTGATGCAGGAGGCGCTGTTCTACGAGTTCAGCCTCGAACGCCATGTCCCGGGCGACCACCTGTTGCGCTCGCTTGATCGTTTCGTCGACCTGTCCGGCCTGCGCTCGCATTTGCGGCCTTTCTACAGCGATATCGGCCGACCTTCGATCGATCCCGAACTGATGATCCGGATGCTGATCATCGGCTACTGCTTTGGCATCCGCTCCGAGCGCCGCTTGTGTGAAGAAGTGCATTTGAACCTCGCCTATCGCTGGTTCTGTCGACTCGGTCTGGAGGCAGATATTCCGGACCACTCCACCTTCTCCAAGAACCGCCACGGCCGCTTCCGTGACAGCGATCTCTTGCGCGAGCTGTTCGAGACGACCGTGCGCCGGTGCATCGAGGAAGGACTGGTCGGCGGTGAGGGTTTTGCCGTCGATGCCAGCCTCATCAAGGCGGATGCGAACAAGCAGCGCTCGGCGGAAGGATCGGAGCCGGTCGACTGGGAGGCGATGGCCGAGACCCGCCGCTCGGTCCAGGAATATCTCGACACCCTCGATGAGGCGGCCTGGGGTGCCGCGAGCGAAGTGAAGCCCAAGTTCGTGTCGAGATCAGATCCGGCGGCGCAGTGGACCGGCGCGATGAAGGGCCACGCCTTCTTCGCTTACGCCACCAACTACCTGATCGATATGGATCATGCCGTTATCGTGGACGTCGAGGCGAGCCGGGCCATACGCCAAGCCGAGGTCGGTGCGGCGCGCACGATGATCGAGCGTACCCAGGAGCGCTTCGGACTCTATCCAGAGAGGCTGGCTGCCGACAGCGCCTATGGTTGAGCCGAGATGCTCGCTTGGCTGGTGCATGAGCGCGGGATCGAGCCGCACATTCCGGTCTTCGACAAGTCCGAGCGCCGCGACGGCACATTCGAGCGGACCGACTTCACCTACGACCTCAAGGGTGATCTCTACATCTGTCCGGGCGGCAAGGAGCTTAGGCAGCGTCAGAAAGCCTATCGGATGCCGCGCCCCCTCGTTGATGAGAACGGGCTGATGCGCTACCGCGCCAGCAGCTCGACTGCGACGCCTGCGCCCTCAAGCCCCGCTGCTGTCCGAACGCACCCGCCCGCAAAGTCCTGCGCTCTATCCACGAGGGCGCTCGCGACATGGCCCGCGACATCGCCACCACGGACGCCTATGTCGCCTCACGACGCGAGCGGAAGAAGGTCGAGATGCTATTCGCCCACCTAGAGCGCATCCTCAGGCTCGACCGCCTGCGACTACGAGGACCAAACGGTGCCCGCGATGAGTTCCACCTCGCAGCCACCGCCCAAAACCTCCGCAAACTGGCAAAGCTGATCCCAGGCCCGATGCCGGAAGCGGCATGAGAGGCCACGGCCTCTACTCCTCTGAGCCCAGCGAGCTACCGAACACCTCACATCAGCCGACTTCTTCAACGCTATCGACCCAAAGGGGTCATAGTCCGGTTGCGCGGGCACTGCTGCGAACAAGCGGTGGGATGGGTGGGACTCGCGCGTCGGTGGCACTGCGGCCGGAGAGCCGTGCGTCGCGTAGGCCATAGTCCCAAGAAGCGTGATCTGTGGTATTAGAGGCCGGTAACGGCACGCCGGAAGCACCGATCCGTAATTGCCTCAGACCTGCGGCCTGCGTGTCGCGTATCTTGATCGAGGCTCAACATGGAGCGGAAGCTCGCTGCCATCCTTGCCATCGATGTCGTCGGGTACTCGGCGCTCATGGAGGCGGATGAAGCGGGCACCTTCAATAGGCTGAAACGTGGCCGCAAAGAGCTGTTCGAGCCGGAAATCGCGACACGACACGGGCGAATTTTTAAGCTGATGGGAGACGGCCTGCTGGCGGAGTTCGGCAGCGTGGTGGATGCGGTCGAATGCGCGGTCACGCTTCAGCGCGGCATGGCGGAACGTAACGCGAGCGTCGCCGAGGACCAGCGCTTCGAAGTCCGGATCGGTATCAACCTTGGAGAAGTGATTGTCGAAGGGGACGATCGCTATGGCGAGGGCGTGAACGTGGCGTCGCGCCTCCAGCAACTCGCCGAGCCCGGTGGCATCTGCGTTTCGGAGAAGGTGTCCAAGGAGGTCAAGCAGAAGCTGGCGTTTGCGTTCGAGCCCATGGGCGAGCAGCGGGTGAAGAACATAGCCGAGCCGATATACTGCTATCGCGTGAACCTGCAGCTTCCGAGAGCCGTTCCGGTCGGCCGACTGGCATCGCTGGAATTGCCCGACAAGCCCTCGATCGCGGTCTTGCCTTTCACCAACATGAGCAACGATGCGGAGCAGGAAACCTTTGTCGACGGCTTGACCGAAGACCTGATCACCGACCTGTCTCGCTGCGCCGGCCTCTTCGTCATCGCACGCAACTCGACCTTTGCTTACAAGGGGCGGTCGGTCGATGTGCGTTTGGTCGCGCGTGATCTTGGGGTGCGCTATGTGGTTGAAGGCAGCGCCCGGCGCGCCGCGGGGCGCGTGCGCATCAATGCGCAGCTGATCGACGCGATCGGCGGCGATCATATCTGGGCCGAGCGCTACGACAGCAGCCTCGAGGATATCTTTGCAGTGCAGGACGAGGTCACGGCCAAGATCGTCGAAGCCCTTGTCGGCCGATTGGCCGGACAGCCGGCGCGCAAACGGCCGACGAGTCTCGAAGCCTATGACCTCTGCGTGCAAGCCCGCGGCGTCAGTTTTCAGACCGGGTTAGGCGCGCGGGAAGCGCGCATGCTCCTGGAAAAGGCGATCGGACTCGATCCCGACTATGCCGAAGCACATTGCTGGCTGGCCCTCAATCTTTGGCTCGGCTGGCTGTTCTGGAATGAGCCGAAGGAAACCAACCAGCCTCGCTCGCTCGCGGAAGCGCAGCGGGCAGTTGCGCTCGACCCTAACGATGCCGGGAACCGTTGGGGGCTGGGCATCATACTTGGTCACGAACGGCGTTTCGCGGAATCGGATGCGGAGTTCGAGGCGACCTTCAAGCTCGATCCCAATCATGCTGATGCCTGGGCGGTGCGCTCGGATCTCATCACCTTGAGGGGCGACGCGGTCAAGGGCGTCGAATTCGTGAAGCGGGCGTTGCGGCTCAATCCGCGCCCACCGGGGTGGTACTATTGGATGGCGGGCCAAGCCTATTATGCGCTCGGCGACTATCAATCCGCGGTCGAAGCTTTACGCAAGCCGGAAACCTATCGCACCACGTCGCGGCGCATCCTGGCGGCAGCCCTCGCGCAGCTCGGGCGCCTGGATGAAGCCCGTCAGGAGGCGGAATTCTTCATGATGAGCGATCCCCATTTCAGCATCAGGCACTGGGCAACATCGCAGCCATTCGACGACGAGGAAGTGCTCCAGCGCTTCGTCGAAGGCTACCGCAAGGCTGGCCTTCCCGACTAAAGAGCGCATCGCTGTGGATCGCCGGCTTGCTCTCGTCAGGTCATAGGCTCGTCTTTTGGCTGTGAGGGCAATGCCCGCGCAAAGCTGCCTGTGGCCTGTGCATTAGCGATGTCCTCTGTGGATGGCTCCCGCATTGCAAGAGGTAATTCGTTGTTCTGGCGCATTGGTCGGGTGCAGTCTTCTGTCCGGCCTGTTCATGCAGCCGTTTGAAGCTGCTGGCCTTGATGGGGTCGGCGAACAAGGTCCCAATCTGCTTTGCAGGCTATGATGCCTCCGACATCGCATGGGTTGTCCTTGTTCCCGGCCTGACCGGTCTCGCCATCACATCGCGTCGCTCTTACAACCCCATTGAGCCGATTGATCGGCTCGAACTGATTTATGCTTCAATGTCTCGTCTTGTGCGCAACTTACGCTGCAAGGTTCGGAGTATGACGCGCTTGATATGTTTCGCCGCGCGCCATGATAGCCCACACCACGCGGGCCATCTTGTTTGCCATGGCTACGCTCGCCACGCGCGCTGGCTTCCTGGCGAGCAACGCGAGGAGGCGCGGATCCGCAGCCTCGGGCTTATACCTGGCCCGGCGGATCAGAGAGGTCGCGCCGATCACAAGGAGCTTTCTCAGGTACCGGTCGCCCATCTTGGTGATGTGCCCGAGACGGTCCTTTCCGCCGCTCGAGTTTTGCGAAGGCGTCAGCCCGAGCCAGGCGGCAAACTCTCGACCCGAGCGGAACTGACCTGGATCGGCAACCGAGGCTGCCAACGCTGTGGCACCGATCGGGCCAATGCCAGGTATGGTCGATAGACGCCGGGCCACTTCATTCGTTCTTTGCTGGACAAGGATCGACCGGTCGATGGTCTGGAGCCTGGCATGGGTGTCGAGCACCTGGTCGCACAGGAGACACAGAATCTGCATTGCCATTGCCGGTACGTCCAATGTGGATTTCTTCGCGGCTATCTGGCGCGCCAGCCTAAGTGTCCACTCCAAACCTTCGGGAATATCGATACCGAACTCGGCCAACAGGCCGCGGATCATTTCACCAGCTGCGTACGCTGCTTGACCAGAAGATTACGGGTGGGTGAAAGGGCCGCTTGCTGCTCGGCTGACTTCATAACGACGAAACGCATGGTCGGGCGTGTCACCGCTTCGCAAATCGCTTCCGCGTCCACCGCATCATTCTTGCCGCGCTTCACATAGGGCTTCACGTAGGCCGGTGGCATCAGGCGGACTTCATGGCCGAGCTCCGTCAGCGCTCGAGCCCAGTGATGTGACGTGCCGCACGCCTCCATGCCGATCAGGCAGGGCGGCAACTTGGTGAAGAACGGCAGAACTTGCGATCGCCGCAGTGCCTTGCGCACAACAACGTCTCCAGACGCGTCGACAGCGTGAAGTTGAAAAATGCGCTTGGCCAGATCAAGGCCCACGGTGGTAATCTGCATGGCGGATGGCTCCTTGGCTCGGGTTGCCTGACAGCAAACCCACTTTGGCACTGTGATGCCGGGAGCGGGAGCCATCCACATGGGGTAATCGCGGGAGCGACGTGCCCTGGAGCCGATCATAGCCTTGGAGGGTGGCTGTTCCCCGATAAGATGAAATACGGGCTCACGACTGGACGCCGGGCCCAGCATCAACGGAGAACAGCCATGACAGAATATATCGGTCTCGACGTGTCGATGAAAGAGACGGCAGTGTCGATCCGCCGTGAAGGCGAACGGATTTGGCGCGGAAAGTGCGCATCTGATCCCAACATCATTGCTGAGCTTGTCCGTAAGCGAGCGCCAGCCGTGAAACGCGTGGTGTTCGAAACCGGCCCTCTGTCGGTGTGGTTCTATCATTCTCTGCGCCGCGAGGGGTTGCCAGCAGTCTGCATCGATGCTCGCCATGCCAAAGCTGCGCTTGATATGGCGGCGAACAAGACGGACGCGAACGACGCTGACGGTTTGGCGCATCTTGCTGAAGTAGGGTTCTTTCGCGAGGTGCGCGTTAAAGGCTTCGACAGCATGTTGACCCGCACGCTCGTGGCAGCACGCACCCGGCTGGTCCGGATCACCGTCGAGCTTTCCAACCAGATCCGAGGGATCATGAAAACGTTCGGCTTGCTCGTTCCCGCAGGTAAAGGAACCACATTCGAGAAGAACGTTCGGCGCCTTCTCATCGATCACAACGAACTTGCTACTATTGTGCTGCCGATGTTGGAAGCCTGGCGCGGCATCCGCATTCGTGCCGCCGAGCTTGGGCGCCAGCTCGTCGCGGGTGCACGTCAGAGCCAGGCATGCCGCATACTCATGTCGATCCCCGGCATCGGCGCGATCACGGCGACCTCTTTCGTTACCGCTATTGAAGATCCAAATAACTTCAAGAAATCCCGCTCTGTCGCCGCATGGATCGGCCTGACAACTCGCCGCTACCAATCGGGAGAAGTCGATTATGACGGCCATATATCCCGGCGCGGCGATCGACATTTGCGAGGGCTTCTCGACCGAGGCCGCGGCGGTCATCCTGACACGCAGCTCGATCGACAGCAGCCTGCGCACGTGGGGCCTCAAGCTCCGGGAGAGGATTGGCTTCAAAAGAGCTGCCGTGGCTGTGGCGCGCAAACTGGCGGTGATAATGACCAGCCAGCCGAGCATCTCGGCCGAGCCATACGCGCTGTCGGCGGCCAGCCACTCCGGATAGAGGCCGAAGCGATCCTGCGTGCGCTCGATCATGGTGCGCGCCGCACCGACTTCCGCCTGGCGGATGGCGCGGTCTGCCTCGACATCGACGATGACCGCATGGTCGAGATCGATCAGGTAGTTGGCGGCATAGGCGAAGAAGGCATGGCCCTTCAGTGCGCCCGTCCACTGCGCTGCCGGGTCCGACTTCGAGACGAACTTGGGCTTCACTTCGCTGGCTGCACCCCACGCCGCATCATCCAGCGTGTCGAGATACTCCCTGACCGAGCGGCGGGTGGCTGCTATCGCTTCCCAGTCGACCCCTTCCGATCCTTCCGCCGAACGCTGCTTGTTCGCGTCTGCCTTGATCAGGCTGGCGTCGGTCGCGAAGCCGTCACCGCCGACGAGCCCTTCCGCCATGCAGCGCCGCACCGTCGTCTCGAACAGCTCGCGCAACAGGTCGCTGTCGTGGGAGCCGGCCGTGGCTATCTTGAGAAGGTCGAGTGATCCGGGACGTCGCCCTCCAGACCGAGCCTGCAGAACCAGCGATAGGCGAGGTTCAGATGCACTTCCTCGCAGAGCCGTCGTTCCGATCGGATGCCAAAGCAGTAGCCGATGATCAGCATCCGGATCATCAGTTCCGGATCGATCGAGGGACGCCCGATCTCGCTGTAGAAGGGGCGCAGGTGCACACGGATGCCCGACAGGTCGACGAAGCGGTCGATCGAGCGAAGCAGGTGATCGGCTGGCACATGCTGTTCAAGGCTGAACTCGTAGAACAGCGCCTCCTGCATCACCGTTCGCTCGCCCATCATCGAATGTAATCTCCCTCTCCAAAGAGATTGAATCAGGACTTCAAGCCGCCAGCAAC
>CAWIWT010000046.1:0-522626 GCA_963839725.1 uncultured Alphaproteobacteria bacterium
AATGCGTGCGGTCTTATCGTAGGATGCAGTGACAATGCGATCGCCCGTCCGATTGAAGGCGGCCTGCGTCACTCCGGCGTCGTGTTTGAAGACCGCTGTTTGGCGGTGCGCCAACAGAGCGTTGAAAAGTGCGGCCTCTGCTTCAAACAGATACGGCCGCGCCGGCCCCGATCCGCTCTTGGGCAGCGCCTCCAGCGCCAACAGGATCGCGGCCTCCGTATCGCCGCTCGCCGCAGTTTGTTGCGAAAGAAACGAAAGTGAAAGGGACTGATTACGCAGCGCCTGGTCGCTCGCCTCGATGGCTGCCTTCTCGCGCCGACTCTCTGCCAACTCCGCCAGCCGCGTTGCTTCCTGTTGTCCTTTGAACCCGGAGAACGCGCCCGCGCCGCCATGAGAGCCAACGCCGTCGCGACGATGGCCGCAGCGCGCGTGCGTTGCGCGAGCCGGCCCGCTGCAGCGGCCGCAAGGCTGCGGCGCTCGGCCTCGCGCTCCAGGGACGTTCGCGCTTTGCTGCTTCGGCGGCCTCGATCAGTGCCCGCTCCGCCTGTCGGTCCTTCTCCTCCCTCTCGTTCTGGGCACGCGATGACGCCTCGATGTATTCGATGATCTGATCGTCGACTTCTTCCCGTCTCGACTGCAGCAGATCCTCGCCTTCGGCGAGACGCTTGCCGGAAGGTAAGAGAAGGTCCTGGTTCCTGTTATCCGAATGCCAGCGCTGAGCGTCAGCCATGAGCCGAGCCCGCGTCTCGAGGAAGCTTCTGTTTGCATTGACAATGTCGCCGGCGCGCGGCCAGCGGCTCAACAAAGCTTCGTGGGCCACGCGGACGAAGACCCGGCCTGCGGCATCCTCGTCGCTGACGAGCAGGCGAGCGGCGACCAGCGCCTCAACGAGAGCCAATCGTTGAGGCGTGCCCGTGACTTCGGCGCGCAAGGCCGGACGTGCCGCAACGGCTTCATCACCCGGGCGCACCGTGGTAAGGGCACGCAACACGACTGGCAGCTCCTCCTGGATGTCCGGCGGGAGCGCGTCGACGACTTCGTCGGCGCGGCGCGCGATCGCCCCTTCGAGACCGCCAAGGGCCTGATACGCAGCAAAGGTGAGGACCCGGCGCTCCCGCCCGGCCTCGTATAGTGCGTCGAGCACAAATTCGAGAAGCGGCAAAGATCCGGGATCAGCAGCTGCCGCATCCTGCAGCACATCGTCGAGCCGTCCTCGATCGGGGCTCTCCTCGAAGCGGAGCCCGGCGGCGCGGGCCGGCTCGCGGATAATCTGGGCGATCTCAGGGCCGGACGGCGGCAACAGCTCGTAGCTGCCAAGCCCATCCTTCAGCCCCGAGAAACCGGGGACTTCGCCACAACGGTGAAAGAAATCCGATCGGATCGTCGCAATCACCCAAGCCAGTCCACTGCCGGCAAGTGCCGCGAGCAGCCGCACCAGCACTTCGCGCGATGCCGGCTCCCCCTCCGTCGTGAACAACTCCTCCATCTGATCGAGGGCAACTATCAGTCGCAGTTGCGTAGGGACCGAACCTGCTGCGGCCGCAGCTTTGGCGTGGGCCTGGCGTATCAGCGCCAGAGCTCGATCAGGCGAACTCCGACAGAGTTGAGCCAGCGTTGCCGGTTCGCACGCCAACTCAGGGAAGGCGCCTTCGCCAAGCAGCCCAGCAGCCAATGATGTGACCGGATCAGGCCCCTCCGACGGGCGGACCAGACAGCGGCGCCAAAAATTGATGCCGGCCACTGTGCCAGGCCGCGTGATGGAAGGCAGCAGCCCTGCTCGCAGGAGAGAGGACTTGCCGGAGCCGCTCATGCCATAGATGAGCAGGAATGCCTTGCCATTGGCCGCTTGCTGTTCCAGGCGTTCCATGCAATCGGCAATCGCCCGGGCTCGTCCGAAAAAGAGGTCAGCGTTTTCGAACTCGAAGGGGTTGAGACCTCGAAAGGGCGAGGTGACCTGCTCCTCCGAGGCGAGCGGCACGCGGTAAGCGTGTACCGGCCGGGCGATGTTCTTCACTCGGTGCTCGCCAAGATCGATAAATTCGAGGGAGAGCCGATCGCGAGCCTGCGTGTAGACCGCTTCCGAAATGCACATTCCACCCGGATGTGACAGCGCCTCCAGACGGGCAGCGACGTTCACACCGTCGCCCATGAGATTGTCGCCCTCTACGACGACATCGCCGAGATTTATGCCGATGCGAAAGCGCAGCCGGCTCGCCTCGGAAAGCTCAGCATTTTGTTTGTCGACTTCGAGTTGGATTTCGGTGGCGCACCGAACCGCTTCGACAGGGCTCGCGAACTCAGCTATGACGCTGTCCCCAGCGCTCCCGAATACGCGCCCCTCATGTTGGTCGATCAGCCGGTCAATGGTCTGACGATGCGCCCGCAGTGTCGCAAGCGTCCCTTCCTCGTCTCTGCTTGTCAGTCGGCTGTAGCCAACTGCGTCGGCAGCGAGGATGGTAGCCATTCTGCGATGAACGCGATCCTGGGTCATTACCTTCCCGCGAACTCGCAACATCCTAAAGGAAATGGCGCCTAGAGCGGGATGAGATTTGATTAAATCGCTGGGATTCCCATTGGTCTGCAAATCTGATTCAAGATGCTGGCTGGTGTTGGAGGCTGGCATGGATGAGCAAACCCTATTCGGACGATCTTCGTGGGCGCGTTGTCAGCAGTGTGATTGAAAATGGGCTGTCGCGGCGGCAGGCGGCTGAGCGCTATGATCTTGGGATCAGCACGGTGATCCGTTGGGTTGCGCGCTTTGAAGAGACCGGCAGCTTCAGCCCCGGCAAGATCGGCGGCTACAAGCCGCGTGCGATCTCGGGCAGGCATCGCGACTGGCTGGTGGAACGCTGCCGCGCCTCGGCCTTCACCTTGCGCGGCCTGGTGGCCGAATTGGCTGGACGCGGGTTGAAGGTGGACTATCGGTCGGTATGGGCGTTCGTCCACGAGGAGAAACTGTCTTACAAAAAAAGACGCTGGTCGCGGCCGAGCGCAAACGGCCCGATGTCGCGCGTCGACGCGATCAGTGGATGAAGTATCGCGATCTGATCGACCCTTCGCGCCTGATCTTCATTGACGAGACATGGACCAAGACGAATATGACGCCGCTCTTCGGCTGGGCGCCCATCGGTGAGCGGCTTCCCGGCGAGGCGCCCCACGGCCATTGGCAGACCATGACCCTCGTGGCCGCACTCAGGCACGATCGTGTCGATGCGCCATGGCTTCTCGACTGTCCCATCAACGGCGAGCGCTTCCAGCTCTATGTCGACGACGTTCTCGTCCCGACACTTAAGCCTGGTGACATCGTCGTCATGGACAACCTCGGCTCGCACAAGGGCAAGGCCGTTCGACGCTCCATACGCGCCGCTGGCGCAAGGCTCTTCTTCCTGCCCAAATACTCGCCCGACCTGAACCCCATCGAACAGCTCTTCGCCAAGATCAAGCATTGGCTCCGAGACGCCGCGCAACGCTCCGTCGAGACCGTCTGCCGCGCACTGGGCGATATCCTGCGCGACATCAGCACCGCCGAATGCTCAAACTACTTCAGAAATGCCGGATATACCCAACCTAATCTCATCCCGCTCTAGTGGGGAGAGGCCCCGAATTGACCGCATGGGGTCCGCTTCTGGCGTGCAACCTGACATTCCGCTTGTGTGGCGGCAATGACCGAGTTGGGTCAACTCACGACGATACTCGCACCGACCGGAAGGTCCGCTATTAAAGGATCCGAACCGGTCATTGCGCTGCACGGCTGCAACGTCGCCAAAGGGGTGGAAAGCGAACGTGTGAGCTGATCACATAGGCGTTTGCTTTGCGCCCCCTTTGCCGACGTTTCTGGTGCAGCTTATCACCGTTGATGAAAGCCAATTTCCGGGTCGCAAAGGCGAGATTGGGGGGAGCAATGGTATTTCTTACCGGAAATTGCATGTGCGGGGCGGTCACGTGGACATATTCCGGCGAACTCACACGCAATCTGGTCTGTCACTGTGCCGATTGTCAGCGTGCTACGTCCGCGCCGCTAACGGCATACGTGGGCATGAAGCCGGAGCAACTGAACTGGGCCGGTGAAATTGTGCATTATGAGAGTAGCCCCAAAATATTCAGGGGGATTTGCCCATCCTGCGGCACACGGCTCTATTTTCGGTCCGACAAGTGGCCCGACGTTCATGTTCACGCCGCCACAATATCTAATCCAAGTGAATATCAACCGGGCGCGCAGACCTTCATACGCTCAAGGGCGAAATGGCTGGATCAGCTTAAGTGGATCCCCGCCCATGAAGGTTTTCAACAAAATCCATCAAATCATCCATCTACCGAGACATCTTGAGAAGTCCGAGACAACGTCCGCAAAGTCCGCAACCCGAGGCCGATTTCAAACAGAGCGCGCATGGCATATCACTGTGACGGAGCGCTATCATGCGCTCGCATCAGGATAGCGCGCCTCCAGACAAAAGGGGTGGCCATGAACGGAGCTGAAAGTCTGTTGCGCTCGCTCGTCGCTAATGGCGTTGACGTCTGTTTCGCAAACCCCGGCACGTCGGAAATGCATTTCGTCGCCGCGCTTGACGAGGTCGCTGGCATGAGGCCGGTGCTGGTTTTGCAAGAGAACGTCGCTACCGGAGCAGCGGACGGATATGGCCGTATGGCGGGCAGGCCTGCCTGCACCTTGCTGCATCTGGGTCCCGGCCTGGCCAACGGCTCGGCGAATCTCCACAACGCGCGCCGGGCGGCAAGCCCGATCGTCAACATCGTTGGCGACCATGCAGCTTCGCACCTGCAGCACGATGCGCCTTTGACTTCGGACATCAAGGGCTTTGCCCAGCCGGTGTCGGACTGGGTGTATTCATCGAGAAGCGCCCGCGATGTCGGTGCCGATGCCGCTACGGCGGTCAAGGTCGCGCTCGAATATCCAGGTCGTATCGCCACACTGATCCTGCCGGCCGATACGGCCTGGAACGAAGCCGAGGGCGTCACGAGTAGCGTCATGCGTGCGCCTGCCGCACATGTGTCGGACGATACGGTCGATCGTGTCGCCAGGCTCGTCGAGCAAGGCTGCAGGACCGCGATCATTATGCGAGGCGAAGCCCTGCAGGAACGTGGGCTGAACGCTGCGGGCAAGATCGCTGCTCATACGGGCGCACGCCTGATGTGCGACACCTTCACGCCGCGGCTGCGGCGAGGGGCGGGTTGTGTGCCCGTCGAGCGCCTGCCCTATTTCTCCGAACAGGTAGTCGAGTTCCTGGCAGGCACCGAACTCATCATCCTGGTCGGCACCAAGCCGCCGGTCAGTTTCTTCGCGTACCCTGACAAAGCAAGTTGGCTGACACCACAGGGATGCCGACTGGCCGTGCTTGCTCAGCCACAAAGAGGATGGTGTCAGCGCGCTCGAGGCTTTGGTTGAAGCCTGTGGCGCCGCCAGCGCCCGACCTGCCGTGGCGGAGAGAAAAACGCCGGACCATGCCATGACCGGGCCGCTTTCCGCCGAGTTCATAATGGGTGTCGTGGCTAGACATCTCCCCAAGAATGCGATCATCGCCGACGAAGCGGCATCCTCAGGCTTTCCTTACTACGGTTTGACTGCGAACGCGGCAGCGCATGACTACCTAAATCTGACAGGAGGTTCGGTCGGCAGCATGATGGCGGTATCCATCGGCGCCGCCGTTGCCTGCCCCGATCGAAAGGTCATCACGCTGCAGGGTGATGGCAACGGAATGTACAGCCTCCAGTCGCTCTGGACCCAAGCGAGAGAGAGCCTCGATATCGTTACGGTCATTTACGCGAACAGAGCCTACAATATCCTGAACAACGAACTGAAGCGCGTCGGTGCAGCCAAGCATGGTCGCAAAGCGGCCTCACTCATGAGCCTGGAAAACCCCTCGATCGACTGGGTTCAGGTTGCGGGCGGCCTAGGCGTCAATGCCGTCAGCGTTGAAACGCGCGGCGATTTCGACAGTGCCTTTGCGCGAGCCATGCGCGAGCCGGGGCCTTGGTTGATCGAAGCCGTGATGTAAGGCCTTCGGGCCTTCTTATGGATAGCACAATTGGCTCCCGCACTGCCTTTGCGCCCCGAGGCGCACGAAGGCTTCGCTGATCTATAAGAAGACGGGCAACATTCGTGCGGTTCAGCTGCTGCTCGGTCATACCAAGCTGGCGAGCACAGTGCGCTACCTCTGAATAGAAGTCGATGACGCGCTAGCGATCTCCGAACAGGTCGAGCTGTAAGGCCCATGCGGAGCGGCGCTGCCATCAAGTGTCGCTCCATGACCCAATACAGTCATCGCCGAACCGGCATGTGAACGTCTCGAAGTGAGTGCAGAGCGGCCCTTGGGCCGAGGAACGAACTGCATGGTTGCACGCAGCTTGAATGATTTTGCACGGCTCCACGCACTTGTGTAGCATCAGGCAAAACGTTTGGTCATGCCCGACGGGTCCCTCGCATGGAGCGAAAGCTCGCCGCTATCCTCGCTGCCGATGTGGTAGGCTACTCCGCGTTGATGGAGCGCGACGAGGCAGGCACGTTTGAGCGCCTTCGTGCTGGGCGCAAGGAACTGTTCGAACCCGAAATTGCCCGGCACCACGGCCATATCTTCAAGCTGATGGGCGACGGAATGCTGGCGGAATTTGGCAGCGTCGTCGACGCCGTTGAATGTGCCGTGTCGCTGCAGCGCGGGCTAGCGGAACGGGACGTCGCCGTTCCCGAGGATCAGCGCATCCGGGTCAGGATCGGGATCAATCTCGGCGAGGTGATCATTGAGGGCGATGACCGATATGGCGAAGGCGTTAATATCGCGGCCAGGCTTCAGCAATTAGCAGACCCGGGCGGGATCTGTGTCTCGGGAAAGGTTGCAGCGGAAGTCAGGAAGACGCTCAAATTTGGCTTCGAGTCTATCGGCAGTCAGCAGGTCAAAAATGTCGCCGAGCCTATCCCTACTTACCGTGTACTCGTCAATGATTTAATCCGGTCAAACTCTCCCGCAAAAGCACGGCCAACCGTCCCCTCGCTGGCGGTGTTGCCTTTCACCAACATGAGCGGAGAGCAAGAACAGGAATATTTCGCTGACGGGATCGTCGAGGATATTATTACAGCGCTATCGCGGTTTAAGTCTTTCGCGGTTGCCGCCCGCAATTCTTCATTCGTCTACAAGCATCGCGCAATCGACATTCGAGCGGCGGCACGCGAACTAGGGGTCCGATATATTCTAGAGGGCAGTGTCCGTCGGAGAGACAAGCAAATCCGAGTTACTGCTCAGTTAATTGAATCTGAAGCTGGCATGCATCTTTGGGCCGAGAAATTCGATGGGGATATTGCTAGCGTTTTCGATTTTCAGGATCGTATCACCGAAGCGGTTGCTGGCCTAATCGAGCCAGAAATCCGCAAGGTCGAGATCGAGCGCGCACGACGTAAACCTCCCGACAATCTGGATGCCTACGACCTCTATCTAAAAGCGCTGCCGCATCTACACGAGTCTTCCCGTGATAGCTGCGCGTCCGCTGTTGCCTTACTCGAACAAGCAATTGCGCTTGATCCCGATTTTGCGCTCACAGCAGCCTACGCCGCCTGGGCATACGAGAAACAGGACACGTTCGGACTGCCGCCGCTCACCGAGCCTCTTCGTCGTCGGTGTCTGGACCTCGCGCACTCCGCACTGAAGCTGCAGGGCGACGACCCGCATGTGGCAAGCGTCTGCGCGTGGGTGCTGTTGGCCATCGGCCTTGAACGTGAGTTGTCGCTTGCTACTTCAAGACGCGCGGTCGAAGCCAATCCGAACAATGCGCTCGTAGTCGGCTTCGACGCTCTCTGCAACACACTCGCTGGCGACATTGACAGGGGTCGGGCGGGCTTTTTCCGCGCGATTCAGCTAAGCCCGAGAGCGCTCGATAGCTATCAACACACAAGTGGGGTCGGATACGCATATTTCTTCAAACGCGAATTCGAAACCGCCGTTGAATGGCTAGTTAGGTCACGAGCTATGAAGCCGGACTGGTCACCCATTCATTGGACGCTCGCTGCAGCCTATGCTCACCTCGACCGCATGGACGAGGCTCGCGAAACGATTGCAACCCTTAAGGCCATTTCGCCTCAGCTCACGTTTGCAGAGATGCAGCGCATTGCCAGGCGCTTCGATTCTCGCTTCGACCTCATGGTGGAAGGGCTTCGGAAGGCTGGCTTAACCTAGTCAACGGGCGAATGCTGTCGCCACGCCTCGACTGCAAGCTCGACGGTTTGCGGCCCTTGTTTTAAGGGTCTCTCGGGGACCACACCATGATCGCTAGCCACGCTGCCCTCGATGAAGCGTCGCGCCATCTGATGATGGAGATCGGACCGGTATGGGCGCGGGATATTCAAACACATCGTGACGTGGTGTTGCGTGCGTATGGACCACTGCTAAACGATGCGCCCAAGGCCGGCGTCACGGTGACACGTGACATCGCATATGGTTCACATCCGCGGCAGATCCTCGATTTGTTCGTGCCCGAGGGCATGACCAATGCGCCCGTCGTGGTGTTCGTTCACGGCGGTGTCTTTGTGCGTGGCGACAAGCGCCTTAGCAGCGAAGTCTACGACAACGTGCTGTACTGGTTCGCGCGACAGGGCTTCATCGGCATCAACATCGAGTATCGCCTGGCTCCCGAATCTCAATGGCCGGGCGGTGCTGACGACTTGGGCCTGGCGATCGCGTGGGCCTGCGCCAAAGTGGCGTTGCATGGCGGAGACCCGAGTTCGATCTTCGCCATCGGCCACTCGGCCGGCAGCACCCATGTGGGTACCTACGCCTACGATCCCGCGGCCGGCTATCTCGGGCGCGGCCTCACCGGCGTCGTGCTGCTTTCCCCGCGCTTGCGCATCGACGTTTCGTCGGAGAATCCGTTTGCAGATAATGTGCGCGCGTATTTCGGCGACGATGCATCGGTGTACGAGACGCGCTCGCCCGTGACGCATGCGGCGGTCAGCGCGCTGCCGGTGATGATTGCGATCGCCGAGTTCGAGAATCCCTTGCTCGATGTCTACGGACTGGAGATCGCGCACCGCATCGCAGCTGCGCGCCGCCGCGCACCGCGCTTCATGCGTCTCGCCGGGCACAACCACATTTCGCTCGTGGCGCACTTTAATACCGTCGAGGACACTCTCGGGCGGGAGATCGTGGAATTCACACGCCGCCTAGTCTGAGACCCGCGCTAGCGGAATTCATAGTCCTTGGGCTGGCTGTGACTGAACATTCCGAAGCCTCCGCTGACTTATCCTAATCAGGCGTTCACGACGGCTCTGCGTATCTTGCCATTGGCGGCCCAAAACGGGGCGCTCGATGGTGGGTGACTTTCGGCGGCTATGAGGGCCAAATCCGGTCATTCCGAGGCTCGCATTCGAATGACCTTTCATGGCGCGACCGCGTCCTTGCTCCAACGCGAAATCATGACCCGATGCAGTCATTAGGGAGAAGCGTGCCCTACGTCCGTCTTACGCGCCATTTCTTGACATTCCTGGCGCTTCTCCAAAGTGGTCCTTCGCTTTGCGACCCAGAGCAGCCTTTGTGGCCGATGCTGTCGGACACATTCATTCGAGAGGGATACCCAATTCCTGACGAAGTTTCTTCGTGAGGCCCCCTGCCACAAGCAGGTAGGATCGACGCAAATAGGCTTGGAGTTCGGCATTGCTGAGATCAACCTCCCTCGGCACGCACACCCATTGCCCCTTGGCGAAGTAGGGCGCCTGCTTGACACCCTCGATGCCGGTTAGCACGACGAAGCTTTCCTTTCGACACTTGAACACGATGCTGTGCAGATCCGGGGATGTCAGCCTGAGAAGCGTGAATACCTTGCCTCCTACTTTTGCCACCCGGGATCCCCACTGGTCGACGAGGGAGACGCCGGGAAGCGAAGTCGTGAAGCTCTCAAAGCTCTCGGGTTCGAATAAGCTCATGGCGCGCCTTCCAACGCCCTGGCGATAGTTCTTGTTCTGACCGCAGAAGATTCACGGCGGTTCGTGTCGCCGCGATGTGACGTTCGATGGCAAGTGACTTGCGGCGGCGCAGTCCTCTGGAGAAACTGAAATCAGGACCTCGGAGCCCTAGCATGGCTGCGATGCATTGCCAAAGACGCCTGTCATTGAAATCCATCATTGCCTTCTGTTATTCCCGCCGTCTGTTAATTCCAGATGCGCTCCTATCTGCCCCTTAGTCAGTACAGAGTAGTTTGAACACGGGTAGTTGCAGGCGGGCGTAAGCAGCGCTCTCAGTTCAGAGCGGACTGAGGTCAGGCGCGATCATAAACTCGGATCTATCAAAAACTTCATACCGGTGCCCTTGCGTTCATATGCGCCCACGATCTCGGGCTTCAGAGCGTCTTTAAGGCTAATGGTGTCCGTGTAGCGACTTGTGAAAGTCGTCCTGAACTCGTCAGCAACACGAGCTCGTAGGCGTTGAACCGTCTCTGCCCCAGCCTTCTGCAGGAACGGAAAGACCAGCCATCCGCCTACGCTCCATGAGAAGCCGAAGGTGCGGTTGAAGACGGAGGGCCCTGGATCCAGGGCGCCATAGATGTAGACCTGCTTGAAGGTGTTCGATCCGTAGCGGTTGTAGCCTTCAAGATTTCGGCTTGCGACCTTCTCCATCACCATGAGGATCTGGTCGGCCAGTTTGCCGCCACCGATTGCGTCGAAGCCGATCGTCGCGCCTGTTGCAGCGATTGCCTCCTCAAGATCCGACAGAAAGTCGGGATCGCTGCTTTTGACGACGTAGATGGCACCAAGCTGCCGCAGCAAGTTCTCCTGCTCTGCGCTCCGAACGATGTTCACGAGCGGTATCCCGTCTGACTGGCAGATCCGAACGAGCATCTGTCCGAGGTTTGAGGCCGCAGCCGTGTGGACGATGGCCTTGTGGCCCTCCGCACGCATTGTTTCGACGAAGCCAAGCGCGGTCAGCGGATTAACGAACAGAGAGGCGCCTTCTGGTGCGGTCGCGTCGTTGGGCAGGATGATGCAGTCTCGCACCGGGATCCGGCGGTATTGGGTATACATCCCACCGCCCACCATCCCCACCTTTCGTCCGAGCAGATGCCGTTGATCGGGACCTGCGCGGACCACTGTCCCAGCCGCTTCATTGCCTACGGAAAGAGACTGACCAAGGCGCGTGGAAACTGCCGGCAGACGCTCTTGTGGCACGTCCGCGGTGAGTACAGGCAGATCGAGTGTGCCTTCGGCCCGGAAGGAGGAGATGTCGGCAGGCCCTAGCAATAGGCCGATATCGGAAGGATTGATTGGAGCAGCTTCTACCCTGACGATCAGTTCGCCCTCGCCAGGCTCTCCTGCTTCGACGGGTTCAAGACTGACGCGAAGAGTACCGTCGCGAGTGATCAGGGAACGCAGTTCCAAACCGTTCGATGGTTCTGTCGTCATGTTACGCTCCATAGTGGAAACCCTGCATCGCCAGCTCGCTGCAGGATGTTCAAGCTAAAACAGCTTCATCGCAAGGCGTGCAGCTCGCGACGATGCGCGAACTCGCGCGCGCATAGGAATCGACGACTTCTCGTACTGGTCGTCGTTAATGCGCCATCCCGCCGGATCGGCACGGTTCAGAGTTCAACGACGATCTGCGGAATTCAAGTTCTGCTAAGTTGAAGACCGTCCTGACTTATTCGCTGCTTCAACCTTGGGATGGTTCGCCGCGCTCCGCAGGCACCCAGCGGGTTTTTGGCGGCGAGCTTTTCCCGCTGCGCTTCCCGAGTTGCTGCCGCCGAAGCCGCGTCCGTTCCCGATGTCGTTCCCGCCTCCGCTCGGCCCGCTCGTTCCGCAAGGATTTCGAACCGATGAAGCGCCTCGGAGAAAAGCCGTTCGGCCTTTTCCTCTTTCCGCTTCCGCGCCGCGTATGCCGCTGCTTGAGCGCGCCGCTTCGCCCGTTGTTCGTCCGACGAAGAAAAGTGTCCGCCGAGGCATTTCCCAGCGAAGCAGAGCGTGCAGTTGGCAAAGGTCTCGCCGCGATACGCTATGCCCATTAGTGCACCACCCGAAACGGCATCTGCTTCGGCCAAGGGAGGTCGCTTGTCGCAAGCACGTTGAACATCCAGCGTGGCATCCAGTGAATGCCCGTTCCCTCGGAAGGGGCGATGACCACTTTCACCTTGCGCGGTGTCTCTTCCAAAACCAGCGCGGAGAACTCGCTGCCGCCCAGACAAGCGTCGCGCTGCTCGACCTTCGACGGGGCGAACGGCACGCCTTGCATGACGCAAAACTCAAGGGCGTCGCCTTCCTGCGCTACGCGAACGCAAAAAACGCCATCCGGCTCTTGCGTCGGATGCACATGAACCCATTCGTGAAGTTCGATGTCGTCCCATGACTTTTCGCTCATCGGATACCCGCCTCTCGTTCGGCGCGCTTGCGCTGCTCCATGCGGAAGTTCACCGCCTTCACGCTGTCGTCGTATTTTGTCCAAGGGCGGTTAAAAAGGTCGATGTGCTCGGCGGTGGTAAGGTTCTCTGCCGGTTCGTTTATGAAGGTGCGCTTCCGGGTCATGCCGTTCACCACCATCGTTTTCCCTTCCGCTTTGTCTTCGGCAATCATGCGGCGGATTTCGGCCAGCAGCTTCGGGACAAGCCCATCCGGGTCATAGCCCAGCCGCAGGCGCGGGAAGTCGGGACGGGGCCGGTCGGGGTATTCGTCGGCGCGGATCGGGCGCACGCCCTTCGCTGGGCGAAGCTTCGGGACGGAAGATTGTTGCGAACGGCCCCAGCCGACCTTGCCGCGCGTCGCCTGAAGCGCCAGCAAGTTCATCCGGGTGGAATAATCCGGCTCGTCCAGCTTGAAGCATAGCAACTCGAGCCGGGTGGCAAACTGTTCCTTGGTCATCGAGGAAGGTTTGCGAAGTTGCAACTCGCAGACGGCAACCATATCGGCTTCGGAAGGGGTAGCCACGACCACGAACTCGGCAACGGTAGCCTCGGTCTGCGCGAAGTACGCATCCAGATCGGGGTCGTTCAAGCGGAAGCCCCTTCCGATGCGGCCAACGCCGCTTCAAGCTCTTCCTCGGTCATCGAACCGATGCCGTTGATGCGGGCTTTTAGGTCGAACGCCTTAAGCTGGAGGATTTGCAGGCGCGAGAGTCCATCGAACGGGTCGGTCGCCGGTGGCGCATAGGGTTCTTCGGCTTCGATCCCGGGGGTGATATCCCGAGGCACCCGATCTAGGCCCAGCAGCCTAAGCGTGCGGGCGAGGTTGCCGGTCATGCGCGTATAAAGATCGAGGCTCTTGTCGCCCAGCTTGGTATCCGGCTCGGCCAGCTTGGCTTCGGTCGCCTCGCACTGGATTGAAAGCGTCGCGGCGCGCCGGATGAAGGCTTTCTGCATTTCGCTTAGGCGTTCGGCTTCGCCAAGATCGGAAGCCATCGCCGACATTATATCCTTGAAGCGGCGCGCGTATTCGCTCCGCTGGCTCACGTCGCCGAGGAACGGCTTCGAGCCGTTGGTGACGGCGCTGCGCTGCATCGGGTCGTTAGCGAAGGCGGAACGGGTGGTCGGCGTCATGGGGGCGAAGGGATACCGTTTTCTGGCGATTTCAGGCGGCATGTCGCCCAACGTTGCCCAAATATAGCGGGTCGCTGGGCCGCAGTCATTGTTTCAATTGGTGAATTGCCGTTCAGTCTCGTAAAGATGCCGCCTTGTTCGGGTGGCTCACGGAAAAACTCAATGTGAGCGGCTCGCAGAATTTGAGCGATAGAAGCACCGCATCCTCGGCCATCATCGCGAGCTTCTCTTTCGCCCGCCTGCGACGGTTGAACAGACGCTTTCGGATGCGGGCTTGTTCCCGCTGCTCCGGGGTCGTCATGCCGCCGCCTTCTCTGGAACCCGCGTCACGATCACGGGCTCGATGGGCAGCTTGTCGAGTTCGCCGAACGGCAACCAGCGAGCGAGCACCCAGTACCAGATCGGCACGACGAGGGTGTGGGTGCGCACATGAACCTGCGTGACCTCGACCTTCACGTGGTTGCCGATGGTCTCCAGCGCGGACATGATGGCGTTTGACTTGCCCATCACGGTTGCCCTCGCGTCGACGGTCGCGGGCTCGTACTCTTCCTCAATGATGCCCATCTCGATTGATTTGCCGCCAGCGGCAAGCCTTGCCGCGAACGTCGGCAGTGGCCGACTTCGACGTATATGGGCCCACGGCGATGCGGTCTGTTCGGTCATTAACGCCACGCCTTCGCGTCTGGAGGGGTAATAGAGCCGCACTGCATCTTCGGTCTGCCACGGCTGTTCATCGTGACCGGCCCAGCGCCGCGAACGAAGCCGCGCCCGTCGCCGTAATTGGTTTCAGCGCTACCGCCAGCGAAGCCGACTTGCGTTTTCGACGGGTAACGCGCCTTTACGGCGACCATCTGCGCCACGCCCGCCACGACATTGGCCAAATCGTCGTGACCGCCCTTCGGGTGATCGATCTTATCAGCGGCACGCCCAACGTGACGCTCCAGCGCGACAAGCTGCTTACGAGCCTATCGTTTGCCAGCATGTCAATCGAGCCTGTCGACAGGCGGGGCAGCAGTTCGACGTAAAGCTGTGAGCGGTCGAGCGGTGACAGTTCGTAGACGATGCCGGTCTTGCGCCACGCGTCTCGGGGCCACTCACCCGCATACCTGTCACCCTGAACGGAGGATACCCCGTAGGTGTAGCAGACCGAGATCTTCTGGCGTCTCTGCGGCCAACCGCCCGCGGACGGTCCGGCCGCTGACTGGTCGGCTTTCCAAATCCGTCGCGGCGCATTGTTCCTGGTCGGCGATCCCAAGCAGGCGATTTATCGATTCCGCGGCGCTGACGTCAGCGCCTATGTGCGGGCACGTGATGCGTTTCTCGCTCAGAAATCCGGAAAGTGTGCTGTCGATCTCGACCAACTTCCGCTCCTGCGCGCCAATTCTCACTTATGTGAACGATCGCTTCGAGACGTTGCTTGCGGGCGAAGGGCAGCCGGGGTTTACGGCGCTCGACCCGTACCACGCAGGTCGCGGGGAGGCTCCGTGCGTCGCAGCCCTCGATGTCGCGGTCGCCGACGAGAACGGCAACGCCACGGCCGAACAACAGCGTGACGCCGAAGCCGAAGCGGTCGCAGAAATGTGCGCTCGCCTGATCGGCAGCGAGATGATCGTCGATCGCCGCAGCGGCAACAGCCGGGTCTGCCGATCCGGCGACATCGCCTTGCTCGCCCCTACCGGCAGCGATCTTTGGCGCTATGAAGAGGCGCTAGAAAGGCACGGCATTCCGGTCGCGACCCAGGCGGGCAAGGGATTGTATCGCCGCCAGGAAATCCAGGACATGATCGCCCTGACCCGCGTCCTCGCCGATCGACGTGACACCCTCGCCTTGGGCGCGCTGCTGCGCGGGCCGCTTGTTGGCCTGACCGAGGAAGAGCTTCTCGACATAATCTGGGTGTTGCCGCGTTCCGATGACGACCCGTACGAACTGCCTCGGCTAGATCTCCGGGTCGATGCCAGCCGTATCCAACACACGCTTGCCCGAACGACTATCGAGAAGTTGCAAGCGCTTTTTCGTCAGACCAACGGCACCACACCGCACGACCTCCTGTCACAGGCGGTCGACGTGATGCGGGTACGTCCGATCCTGCTTGAACGGCACCGGGGACAGGCGGAACGCGCGCTCGCCAACGTCGATCTCTACCTGAGCCTGGCATCCGCGTTTGCGGTGCGGGGTCTTCGCGCCTTTGCCGAGACCATGACGGCAGCGTGGGCCGACAAGTCGCGTGCCGTCGAAGGGAGGCCCGATGCTCAGGAAGAGGCCGTTGCCCTCTACACGATGCACGCCGCCAAGGGCCTCGAATGGCCGATCGTAGTGCCGGTCAATACGATGACGGGGATCATGCCGCCGGAAACCGCGGTGACCGATCGCGAAAGTGACATCTTCTATTGCCCGGTCTTCGGTGTTCGGCCCGTCGGCTATGATGCCGACCGCGATGCTGAAAAGGCCGAACTGGACCGAGAGCGCATCAGGCTGTGGTATGTCGCCGCCACTCGGGCACGCGAGCTCCTCGTCCTGCCTCGGCTCGACGCCGCGCCGTCAGACAAAGCCTGGATCTCGCTACTCGACCTGTCGATCGCTGATTTGCCGGCATTCGAACTGTCGCACCTCCCGCGGGAGATGGGGACAGCACCCATGGGTCAGAATAATCCGCAGACACGGGAGATCTTCGCGGCGGAAGCCGCGGCGATCGCCGACCGCCATCGCCACCTGACCTGGCTAGCACCGAGCCGCGACGAAACCACCGGGCCTGTTGTAGCACCCGAAGGGGTAGAAATCTGGGCAGCAAGCGACGCCGGTCAGCCTCATGACCGGGCCGCGACGGCCAGCATCCAGGGAGGACGCGAACGTGGTCTGATCCTGCACAAGCTTCTTGAGGAGGTTCTGACCGCCGAAACGGACGACGATGTCGCGTCTCTGACTGAACGCGCGCACGTGCTGATCACCGCGATCGGCAAGCCGGTTGCTGACGATCCCGCTCAAGGTCTCTCGCACACCGAGCTCGCGGGCTGCGTGGCCCGCACGCTCGCCTTGCCCGAAATCGCCGAGCTTCGACCGACCCTTGCGCCAGAGTTTCCTGTCTATGCCAACGCGTTTATTGGCGACCTCGAGCAGGCGACCGCTGGGATCGCTGACGCCATCAGTATTGGGTCCGATGGCAGGCCTCAGGTGGTCATTGACTGGAAAAGCGACGTCCAGCCGAGTGTCGAGACAATCGAGCACTACTGCGTCCAGGTCCGGAATTATCTGGATATGACGCGAACCGGCCGCGGGCTGATCGTGCTGATGACATCGGGCACTGTTCTGTCTGTTACCGCCTCACCGGCGGTTCAATAGTTCGGTCCGCGGGCGGCGAATTACTTTTTGGGATGGCAACGAAACGCAAGACTCTGGCGGCCGAAAACAAGATTTCTAAAATGAAAAGCTATAAAAAACCTACGCCACCACGCGCCAGACCTCGCATTGGCGGCTTTTCCATGCAGTGAAACCACAACTGAAGCGTCCGGCAAGTGTCGATGCTAGCAGGTGAGAGGAAATCACCTGATGGTTGAACTGACTACTGGTCCTCCGCCAACAATCCTTGATCTCCACAACTAAGAGAAAAAAGAAATGCAATTGCTTTTAGCAGAGTTTGACGAACAAGAGATGGTTTGGTTCATCATAGACCATCAGCTCGTCCGCTATGATTTTGCTGACAGCGAAATGGCTGCAGCATTCCTTCTCGAATATCAACAAGAAATAGCGGCTTTCTAAGAAAGCCGTTTCCAATTAGGCGCCCATTTTGTGCAGCGCGCATTCATTCCAGCCGCGTCATGGCCAATCCAACTGAGTGTGAATTTTGGGCCATTCTAGGAGTCGCAATATGTACAATTTGCATGCTCTGATGCCGCCTGCGGGCGCGCGAACCGCTACAGAGAGTGATGCGGCGGGCTCTGCCAACCGGATCGACATTCGCGCACAAATCGCTCCTCGCATCACATTTGCTACGCATCAGTGCGATGTAGCGCTTCTTGCCGACCTATGTTAGTAAGGTAATGAGAGATCTGGTTCGCGCACGCCTGGCCGCGGTTCGTAGCTTGCGGCAGGCCCGCCAGCAGCTCTCCGGATTTCTGTTGCGTCACGGATTCCACGACAATAGTCCCGCCTGGACGCAGATGCATCGCCGCTGGCTGGCTGGGCTACAATTCGAGCAGAGAGAGAAAAAAAAAGAAATGGAAGAAAATAAGAGAAAGATAGAAGAAGAAAAGGAGAGTAGAGATAGGCTGAAGGCAAAGATAGAGAAAAAGATAGAGGAATGGGTGTAGGAGAAGGTGGTAAAAGAGATGAAAGAGATAAGAGGAATGGAGATAGTGAAGGAAGAGAAAGTGATAGAGGAACTAGGAGAAAAAAAGAGCTTTGAGAAAGAAAGGCAGCTAAAGGAGTATCTAGGTATGGTAAACTAGGAACAATAGAGCGGCGGAAAGAGGAGTCAGGGCGGCGTAACGAAAGCAGGCAACGGAACTGCTCGGCGAATGCTGGTCGAGGCTGCCTGGAGCTATCGGTTCCTGCAAGGATCAGCGTGAACAATTGCTCCGACAGGAGGGGCTGCCCAAGCCGATCCGCGATACGGCATGGAAGGCTCGGAGCGACGCGCGGCCGTACCGCAAGCTCGCCACAGCCGACAAGGGGGAACGTGGTAACAAACCTGCTCGACAGGGATCTTGAAAATCTGACGCTCCATCTCTCCGCCGACCCCAAGGTTGTAAGCGACCGGGTATGGACGATAGATCGCATCGCTGCCCGATCCGAATTTCGACCTCAGGACCGTCGGATTTCAATTGCGGGTGGCATGCTCGAGGCACTTACTGAGCGCATGCGCTCGGAAATTCGGATTGAGCTTCGTCAAGGCGATAGCGTTCTGGCCGAGACCAGCCATCCTATGATCGCGTTGGCTCGCAATGAATGGGGCGGCGCGGAATTCATGCCCGAACTGCTTGCAGCGTTCGTTACACCAAACGACCCTAGTGTTCAGGCAATCCTGAAAAAGGCTTCTGGAATTCTCGAAGCCGCCGGTAAGACTAGCTCGCTCGAGGGCTATCAGGCCCGCTCGCGTAAGCGCAGCTGGGAAATCGCTTCAGGCATTTGGGCCGCAGTCTCGAGTCGAGGTATCACGTACGCCGAACCACCAGCAGGCTTCGAGCGACAAGGTCAGAAGATCCGCTCCCCTTCGATGATCGATGAGCACGGCCTGGCAACCTGCCTCGACACCGCGCTCCTGTTTGCAGCCGCTATTGAGCAAGCCGGGCTGTATCCGTTGGTGGTCTTAACAAAGAATCATGCGCTCGCTGGCGTGTGGCTGCAGCCGCAGACACTACCCGCCCTCACGGTTGAAGATCCACTAGAAATCCGCAAGGCGATCGCACAGGACGAGCTTGTGCTTTTTGAGACGACGCTGGCAACTGGCGGGCGCGCCCTTTCCTTTTCAAAAGCGATCGAGGAAGGCAAGCGCCGGGTCTCGGAAGCTCACGAAGACGATTTCGTCTACGCAATTGATATCCGTCTAGCACGTGGTCGCGAGATCCAGCCACTTGCATCGACGGTCACGGGTCTGCCTTCCGGCCCGGTTATTGAAGTTTCCGAAGCTCCATTCGACGAGGCGCCGGACCTGCCCCCATTCGAAACAGGAACAGTCCTAAACGACACCCCGCAAACACCAGCCGAGAGGCTTGATCGATGGAAACGCAGCCTGCTGGATCTCTCTAAGCGTAATCGTCTGCTTAATCTCAAGCCGTCGGCGACCGCGATTCCGATCTTCTGTCCCGACCCTGCACCTCGAAGACAAGATCGCCGAGGGCAACCGCATCAGTCTGATAACGCCGCCTGAGCGCAAAGGCGCCACCGGGGAGCCTGACACTACACTTTACCATTTGAGAACAGGTGAGGACTTCGCCGAAAAGTTCGCCACAGACGCTCTAGGCCGCAACGAGATCGTCGCCAATGTGGAACCAAAGGTGCTCGAACATGGCGCCATCGAGCTTTTTCGCAAGGCCAAGGCCGATTTCGAAGAAGGAGGATCGAATACGCTCTTCCTTGCGCTTGGTATGCTGCGGTGGTCGGTCCCTGGTGACCTTAAGCGCAGCTATCGCGCGCCATTGATAATGTTGCCGGTAAGACTTGAGAGACAGAGCGCCGCGTCAAAGCCGTATCTTAAGGGTCATGACGACGAGCCAGTTTTCAATCTCACCCTCCTGCAGATGCTGCGGCAGGATTTTCAGATCGAGATCCCGGGGCTCGCGACCGAACTACCGACGGATACACATGGCGTGAACGTGCGCCTCGTCTGGAAGATGGTCCGGGATCGCATAGCCGGCGTTCCGGGCATGGAGGTGGTAGAAGAAGTCGTACTTAGTACTTTCTCATTCGCAAAATACCTGATGTGGAAGGATCTCGCTGATCGAACAGAGACATTGAAAGCGAGCGCATTTGTGCGCCACGTCATTGATACGCCCCGTGACCCCTACGAGGGCGGGGGGCGCTTTGTTGATCCGCGTACTATCGACCAGATAGTCGATCCCTCTAAGATCATGGCGCCGCTTAGCGCGGACAGTTCGCAAATCGTCGCCATCCATGCTTCAGGTAGTGATGGAGACTTCGTGCTCGAAGGACCTCCGGGAACTGGCAAATCTGAGACCATCGGCAACATCATTGCCCACAATCTTGGCCTAGGTCATCGCGTGCTCTTCGTTTCGGAGAAGATGGCTGCGCTCGACGTTGTCTATCGCCGGCTGAGCGCTTGCGGCCTTGGCGATTTCTGCCTCGAACTGCATTCGACCAAGGCAAACAAGCGCGCCGTTCTTGATCAACTCGGCTCTGCATGCGAAAACCGGAGAGGTCATCCGATCGACGAATGGCAGAAGAAAGCGACCCGCCTCGGCGAAACCCGCGACCGATTGAATCGTCTCGTCGAGGCGCTGCATCGCGTTGGCCCTGGCGGCCTCAGTGCCCGGGATGCGATCGCGCGATCTGTTCGTTACCGTGACGTGCACCGGTTCCGGCTCGACTGGGATCGTGATATGAGCCGACTCGCAACAAGTGACGTGCTTGGCCGTCTTGAGGATCTCGCTAATCGGCTCGGTCAGCAGTTCAGCCAGCTTCAACCCGAAGACTTGAGGGATTTCGAGGGGATCGCCCGTTCCGAATGGTCTTACGCATGGCTTGCCCAGGTCGTTGCGGAAGCCACCAGCCTCCGAGTCGCCATCGAGAACCTGATCAGCAGGCGCGCGGCTTTCGCCGAGCGTCTGGCGCTCCGTGATGCCGGCAGCGATCTCGACGAGAGCGGTGCCATTGCAAAGATTGCCGTCCTTGTGCCTGACTGCGCCGCACTCGAATTGCGCTTCGCGCTCGAGTCTGACGGGCGCGAGACTATGGAGACCCTGGAAAAGCTCCTGCGACAACTTCAGGACTATCGAACTCTCCGCGAGACAATTGCAGCCAACTATCCGGATGAGCTCATTGCCTCTGCACCGCTTCAGGCTTGGCTCTCGGAGCGCGTAAAGAGCGAGACCAAAATGTGGCCGCTAAAGACATTGGCACGGCGCCGGCTCCGTAAATCGATTTGGGCCAGCCTCCAAATGGATGCCTCCCGCGCGTCCGCGCCGGAGCTCGACCTCGAGTCAATGATCAAACTCGCGGATCAACGATCCGCAATAATCGCGCTTGCGAAGACACAACCGCGGAACACTCCTTGGCGCGGCTTCGAAACTGATGTCGCTCTCGCGGACCGCGCGCTTCAGTCCGGTTACTCGTCTGTCGAATTTCGGCCGCGATCTCGCGGAAACCCGGGACATGCTCGCCAAGGCGCTCTGCGACGGGCATGATCTGCTCGAGCCCGGCCTACCTACTGCGGTCGCTGCGACCAATCTCGCGGATGCTCATCGCGATTTCATGATCAGCCAGAGCCAATTCCGTGCCAGTTGCAGCTCAGAAGAACGCGACGAGAAGGCGGAGACCGATCTCAACTCGCTTGCTCGTAGAGCGGCCGCTGTCGTTGCCCGGGAGCGGCGGCTCAACCTCTGGTGCGCTTGGGTCGCGGTCACCCGTGAGGCCCGCGAGGCGGGTCTCGGAGCGCTTGTAACAGCGCTTGAGGCAGGGACAGTGCCGCATGATCAAACTGTCGAGAATTTTCGCACTGCCTATGCATGTTGGCTCGCGCCGATTTTAATTGATTCCGAGCCCGAGCTTACTCGTTTCTCTGCAGTACAGCACGACGATTTGATCAAAACCTTCCGCGCTGTGGATGAGGAAGTCGCCGAGCTCACCGGAGCCTATATCCGTGCAAAGCTTTCTGGGCAGGTGCCAACTCGCGATACCGGTGGCACATATCCTGGATACGGTGTGCTCTCGCGCGAGCTTCAAAAGAAAATGCGACACAAGCCTGTCCGTCAACTTGTCTCGGAAATGGGGTCCGCTCTCACCACGCTGACGCCCTGCCTCATGATGAGCCCGCTGTCAGTTGCGCAGTTCCTACCTGCGGAAATCCAAGCCTTCGATCTCGTAGTCTTCGACGAAGCGAGCCAGATAACCGTGCCAGACGCCATTGGCGCAATCGCGCGTGGCAAGCGCTGCATTATCGTGGGTGATCCTAAACAGATGCCGCCAACCCGCTTCTTTGAACGTGGCGTCGAGGATGACGAAAATGAAGAGGTGCGCGATCTTGAGAGCATTCTCGACGAAGCGCTCGCGGCGCGCGTCCCGCATCATCGGCTGACGGGCCACTATCGCAGTCGGCACGAGAGTCTCATTCACTTCTCGAACCATGCCTATTACCAGGGCGCGCTCGTCACCTACCCGTCTGCCGACACACGTGAGTTCGCAGTGTCCTTCCATCGTGTTGATGGTGTCTATGCGAAGGGCCGAACGCGCACAAATCAGATTGAGGCCGCCCAAAAGATCGCGCGGCCAATTGGGCGCTCTTTGATGGCTGTCCGGGCCTGATGCTCCACGCTGGCCTCGATTCCGAGCACCTCATAGACATCGGTAAGGAATCTCACGAACGGGCCGCCGCGCACATATTTGGTGTCATGCTTGTAGCCGGCGGCTTCAACCTCGCGAGTGCTGACGCGAGCATCCTTGCCGGTCAGCATCTCGTAGCAGCCAAGTGCCCTGACGGCGACATCCGCCGCTTGATAGTCCGGCGGCCTGCCGCCGCCCTTTTTCTCAGACTTCGCATCGAGGTTAGCCTTCGCCAGCAACGCCTGTTCTCGTAATCCGGCGAGGATGTCGATCAACGGCCAGTCGCCAATGTCAAGGCCAATTTCCGGGCCGGGCGGTACCTCGCAAAGCGCTTGGAATGCCTCAGCCGACAGGTTTTTATGACGATCCATTGCTGCCTTCAGCTGCATCGCCAGTTCGTTGAGTTCGCGGATCGCCGCCTTGTCTCCACGAGGTGGATACCGCTGTGTGTCCTCGACGGAGCAGGCGGGCGCCGCCAACCACGCGGCGGCCTGGCGAATAAGTGGCTGCTTGTCGGCCAATACGGGTAGCCTGCGAATGACGGCCTGAATCTGCTGCCAAAGGTCTACATTCAACCACGGCCTCTCATCCAAATGAATCATCACGCCTGCTCCCGATGAAGAGCGACGACTTTGCTATCGGCCGTCTGGCTTTCGATCAGATCGGTGACGAAGCGGCCCCATGCCTCTAGCGCCTGCCGCTTCTCATTGCTGAATTCATGCCGCTGATAGACACCGACGATACCACCGAACGAGCCCGACCGGTGGTTCAACATTTTCTCGATGACGGCAAGGCTGACGCCAGCCGCGCCATGCCGGACGCCATCGTCCGCCGCAGGTCGTGCAGGGTCCACGGCGAAATAGCGCCCGATGCGTCCAATGCTATCTTCGCATCGAGGCGTGCTTTGGATCGGCTGTAGCCGGTAACGTGGCTTTCGCCAGTCGTCGTGAACACGAATCCAGCCTTTCCAATCCGAGGCAGGGCTTCGATAATCCCCATCGCCACTGGCGAAACTGGAACAGCGTGCGCTTCGCCGTTTTTTGTGCGAGATGCCGGGATCACCCACACCGGCTTTTCCCCGAGGTCGAGTTCCTTCCAGCGCATGCCGGCAACTTCCTCGCGGCGCTGACCGGTAAGGAGAAGCAGTCGCCACAGCGGGCCGAAGGGGTAGGCAAAGCTCTCCGACGCCTTCCAGATTGCTTTGAGTTCATCGTCGGTCAGAACGCGATCGCGCGATTGTTCGGCGGTCGGTTTCTTGACGCCGACACAGGGCGAAGCCTCCAGGACGTCGCGCTCGACAAGCCAGTTGAAGAATTTCCGCAGAGTGGCGAAGACGCGGTTTGCCGTGACCGGAGACGCACGATCAACAATGCCATCGAGGAGGCCGAGCACGTCACTCTTCTTGATATCCTGCGCGCGGCGAGCACCAAACTTCGGATTGATTTCGGCTTTAAATTGCCGCTCGACTTCTGGCCAAGCGCGATTGCGCGGCTTGGAATAGCGCTCGATGAATGAGGCGCCAAGGTTCCGGATCAGGTCGCGCTCGGGTTCGGCTTTTGCAGCTGCCTCCCGAGCCTTCCTGGCGGCTCTGGGGTCGTTGCCTTCGGCCAATGCCTGCGCAAGGCCATTCTCGCGGCTGCACGGGCCTCTGTGAGCGTGTGCGGCTGACCTATAGGCAATGAGGCAGGTGCAGCGTCGTCACGGCGATCAAGAACTGGTCCGATTGTGAGTTTTGACGGCCTGCCCTCGCGTCTGAACCGCAGCGCCCATGAACGCGTGCCCGAAGGCTGAATGACAAGATAAAGGCCGGGCAGCGCGGCATCGGGCTTTTCTATCCGCTTTGCCGGGTCCGGTTTAGCTGACTCAACGGCCTTTGCAGTGAGCACACTTGCCATAATCATAATGCCCCTCCGGGTAACTAGGGGTAACAGATCTGGCATGTTCTGCCTTGTTACCCCTAGTTACTATCACGACATAACAACAGGCACACATGCCTTGTATTGCAAGGTAGTGTGCTGAGAGTTCTGCAAATTCGCTGAGCGAGTGCGGTCATGGCAGGCTGGTGATGTTCAACGTCACCGATTCCCGCGAAGGAACGCCACCATGACCAAGATTGAAGGTAAATCCGCCAGCGCTGCCGTCAAAGACATTCTGCTGTCGAACCCGGACGGGCTACACGAAGTGATCCGTGCGGTGATGCAGGAAGTTCTCGAGGCCGAGATGGACGAGGCGCTTGGTGCTTCGAAGGGCGAACGCACGCCGGAGCGCCTGGGCTATCGCTCGGGTTATTACGGCCGCACCCTTGTCACCCGGGTTGGCAAGCTTGAGCTGCGGGTTCCGCAGGACCGGGCCGGCCGCTTCTCCACTGAACTGTTCGAGCGTTACCAGCGTTCCGAGCGGGCCTTGGTGGCGACGCTTGCGGAGATGTATGTGCAGGGCGTGTCGACCCGGAAGGTCAAGGCGATCACCGGAGAAGCTGTGCGGTCATGCCTTCTCGGCCTCGTCGATCTCGGCCATCAACAAGCGTTTGGACGAGAGCCTGAAAGCCTTTGCCGAACGCCGGCTTCAAGAGCCCTTTGCCTACCTCATCCTCGACGCCCGCTACGAGAAGGTGCGCGAAGCCGGCATCGTCATGAGCCAGGCAGTGCTGATCGCGGTCGGCATCGACTGGGACGGCCGGCGCCAGATCCTGGCGGTGGAAATGGCCAATCGCGAGAGCCGCTCGGCCTTTATGACTTGTTAGGCCAATTTAGGCAGGATATTTTGACTGGGGGTCAAGGGGTCGTGGGTTCGAATCCCGCCACTCCGACCAAATTTTCCCCGAAGAAACAATGACTTAATGAACTGGCCATTCGGGGCCTTTTCGCTTTTTCTGGCGCTAGTAGGTTCATGATAGGTTCATCGCGGAGCTGACTGATCGTTGCTCTAGCGTTGCGTCATTCCGGACCGACCGTTTCAGCTATGATTCGCTGCTCGCCGGCTATGTGAACGATCTGCGCGGACCGATCGCTGGCTTCTCAGGAGGCATTGTAGTCGCCGAAAATCAGCGGATGCCAATGTGTAGCCAGGGAGTATACTAACCGGTGTGGCCCGACTGTGCTCCCGATAGCACCTTACCCGACACAGCTGGGGCCGCATTTCCAACTCGCAAGAGTTCGCAGCGTCGGATGTCTCAAATGAAGGTCGAAGGAAGATGCCTTTGCGGCTATCTCAGCTACGAAGCTGAAGTCGACGAGAATTTGGTCGAGATATGCAACTGCACAGATTGCCAGGTGCTTTCCGGTTCGGCATTTCGTGTGAATGTTCCGGTGATCGACGAAAGGTTCACATTTCTCACGGGTGAACCGAGTACCTATGTGAAAACTGCCGAGAATGGTAACCGACGCGTCTTGGCTTTCTGTCCGTCTTGCGGAACTTCTGTCTATTCGAGGCCGGCCGATGGAAACGCTGGTTTCTTCGGACTGCGCGTGGGGTCACTAATCCAAAAAGCCTCATTGGTACCGCGAGCGCAGTACTGGCACCGGTCGGCGCAGCATTGGACCGATCGAATAGGTAGTATTCAGAAATTCGAAACCGACTAGGACGGGTGCAACCAACAAGCGAGGTTGTCGCGACGCACAATCGCCGGACTCAAGCGCTAAAGCGCTCCGTCGCTCGTCGCCGCGATCACGTCGACAAAGCGATTGTTAGCATCAAGGCGACATTTGAAAATTTGCACACCCTCGTTCCCCTTGTCGATCGTGACGTCAATCGTTGTCGAGCCGTCCGCTGCGACCACGCGCTCGCTCGTCGTAGCGTATTGCGGCTCCGTTTTGTACATATACGCAACCTGATCTTGGCAGAACGCAGGCTGCTTGCCGGGATTGATTGGACTGGTCCCCGGCGCTGACACTATCGGAGTCGTCGTGTCGACCGCTGGACTGATCCCCATCGGTGGCACTGGCCGAGTGGTGGTGTCGACCGCTGGACGGATCCCCACTGGTGGCATTGGCGGAGTGGTGGTGTCACCCGTTGCAGTGCAACCCGCAAGTACTGCCGTAAATGTAAGGGCGGTCGCAGTCTTCATATTGCCTCTCCGGAGCGCTACTCGCTCACTAGTTAGGGTCACCCTTGGCGTCCATACCTGAAACGGAACTTTTGGCGCAAGAACTGAGCGGCTCGGGTTCGCCCTCAAAGTCAGGCGCGTGGTAGCAATCAGATCAGGCGCGTGCCGGTTTGGCCAGATCTGCCGCAGGTTGCTGGGTTAGGTCCTGCGGCAGGCTTCCACGACGACTGCAGGTCCGCGGCGCGTGCAGCTACGAAAACCTGACACGTCGAGGATAACCAGTCCGAGCGGCGGTTTGTTCCCGCAAACCTTTGCATGTCTGATCCCGTCGATGGCATCCAGGAGCGCTGCCCGCCAGCACAGCTGCAGAGGAGGCTGGGGATCCTGCCGGTATCTGCGTGGCGAGGAAAATCTGCGGCACGCCAAGCTGGTCAGTTTCGGCAAAACGGCAGACAGATGCTCAGCGAGAAAGACGCGGCTCAACCAGTGCGTGCCAGCTTTCCCCGATCCAACTATTAATCTTGGGTCGGCGTTCTCTGTGCAGATCACAGACGCCGCTAATGTGCTCGGGCGATAGTCGCTGTCGAACTGGGGTTTTGCAGCAATTGCGAATTGGTTCGCCGGGACGATAGAAAAGCAAACCGGACAAGATGGCGTGGAAACCTGGTTCCGGGTTTTGTCACCCGCGATGGAGATTCACCGCGATGACCTGTGATAGGGATTCCACGTCAGAGGATATCTCGCAGCAGCTCGCAATTGTGGCACACGCTGGCGCCGTGGCTCGTTCCTTCCATGCCAAGTTTCCGCTGAACGACAATGGCAAGCTGGCTGTAGCCGACCTTGAAGGCTTCCGCCGTTCGCTCCATCATCTTGAGCGCGCCATACTCCTGCTGGAACATACTATTCGGGAAATAGCATGACCAATCGCGTTGGTCGCGGAAGGAACACTGACGCGCTGATTGCATTCTCTCGTGCAATCGATGAGGCGCATGAGCTGGCGCGGGTACTCAGGGAAGACAATACAGCCCTTTTCAGCATCGGTAGGAAGCTGAACGGCGATCCCGATGAGCTACAACGCTCTCTGGACAACCTTGAGGCGGCCGTACACCAGCTCAAGACTGCGATTTAAGAGGAGTAATCGTGGGCAAGCCATTACCCGACGGAACCTCATGTGGTTTAGGGCTGATGCTCAATTGGGCGCGTGATGCAGTGGTTCATCTCGCGAAAGCGTGACTGGTCGAGCCACGCACCATCAATCGTGACAACGGCTCTAGGTTGCGTTCAAATTTGCGGGTTTGATCCGATAGTCGGTCGGAGACTGTCGAAACCACCGGCGGCACGCATGGCTGAAGGCACTGGGATGGCGGAATCCTAAGAGCCAGGCCACTTGGGCAATCTGAAGACTTCGATTCCCCGAGGTAGCGGACCGCGAGGTCGCGCCTCATTTCGTCCAGAATGCCCGAAAAGCGCAGACCTTCCGTCGCCATGCGCCTTGCAAATGTTCGCTCGCTAAGTCCCATGCTCGCGCTGACTGACTTTACATCCGCCTCCGCATGCGGCAGCAACGGCGCAATTCTGTTTTCGACTTCGGTACGAAACGAATTTCGTACAAGGGGTCGACCCGCCAACGCCGCTTCACACGCTTCACACATCAATTGGTTCAAATACGGGTCTTGCCCCAGGAGCGGGAGATCAAAGGCCCCGCGATCAAATTGAATCTCGTCTCGATAGCCGTCGAATTGCACCTCGCATCCGATTGCGACGCGGATTGGGCGCAGATCGCCCGATCTGTGATGAATGAATTGAGCAGAGCGAGGGACAATCTTCCGGCCGAGCAGCTGACTGAATAAACGAACCAGAATGACGGCGAGTATTTCCACCTGATGGTGATCTTCATGCCTTGCGACGCCTGAGTAGTTGAACACTACGCAGAAATCATCGCTGCTTGCGATCCTACCGACAATCGCTTCGTTGCCCAGTCGAGCATATCGCTCCAACCGACGGAACCCATCGCGGAGCGATTTGGAGGAAGCGGCAACGTAATAGAGCATACCAAGTCGTCGAAGGTCGAATCCCTGAGCCAGGTTAACGCCGATCCACTCGTCTCGTGTGGCTCGCCCGGCCTCGTTCAGGAACCTAATCTGTGCAGCCGCGCTGACCCGCTTCTCGTTGACCAAATCATCCAATCTCAGGCGGGATCGGCTCAGCAGCGGACCGGGATCAATGCTCTCATTTTCCAGCCTCGCCAAAGCTATTCTTGCTGCCAGCCCCATGGCTGTCGGCGCCGAGATCGTGCGACTTAGTGCCTTCGCGCCCGCCCCTGTCACTCGGCTCCGCCTCCCGCTCGCCAATTGCGATTGGCAGCTTACCACAATTACTTGGCAGTTCCCGCCAAGCATAGTGCTGGTGTTGCGCGTAAGGGCTGGGCTGGGCGCCGATGCTGTTACAGTTCTCGCGGACGGGGAGTAAACATCCGTCGCGAGGAGGGGGTGCCGCAGGGCATTCCACGCATGACCCGGCGGCACCTTCCCGATCAAGAGAGCGTGCTTGGTGTTGCTTGCAACTCGGATCGCGCCAAGAAAGGGTCGGAGCGCGCCGCCAGCGCGCGCAAACCGGCAGCGTCATGAGCTTGACGGCTTTACCGCAATTTCACGGATAACCGGCGGGCTTTGTGATTATGCGCCAAAGATGCGCTGCGCAACACGCCCTTTATCAGCTGCACACATCGTGTGCACTTCCGGATATTGCCGAATCACTGGGCATGACATATGTTTAAGTTGCTGACGTTCTTCATCCTCCCTTGAACTGCAGCGACGAAAGCGGCTTTCCTTCTCCCTAGCCGCTGTCGAAATCGAAGCCCGCCGGATCCTCCTCCCGGCGGGCTTTTTTTTCGGGCCCATGCCCAAATGACTGTCGCCAGAATAGTCGAGCCCCATCGGAACCAGGCAATCCGCTTTTCGTTGGTAGTGCCATGAGGAGCAAAGCCATGATCACGGTTGTCTATCAAATTGTCGAGCATGACGGCGGCTGGGCCTACAAGGTCGGCGATGTGTTTTCGGAGACTTTTCCGTCACACAAGGATGCGCTTGAGGCTGCCAAAATAGCGGCGAGCGAACAGCAGCTGGGCGGCTCGACCGAGGGCATCGCGTTTCAGGACGCAGACGGAAAATGGCACCAGGAAATTTCTCTCGGCAAGGATCGACCCAGCACTGAGGTCGAGGACAGGAGTTGATCCATGTTCGATCATCCCGTTGCCGTTATGGTCGACAAGCACAAGGTTATTGTCCGCGAGGTCGAGCAGGCGCGCGATCTGCTTATGAACGATTGGCCAAGCCGGCGCGGCCCGCGCCATCGCGATGCGCTGGAAACCTGTTTGAAGGTTCTGGATGGTCACCGCTCGACGGTCGACGCCGAAATACGCTTTCGCGAGGCCGCGCAGGAAGCGGGAATCATTCTCGATCGCGCCGAGACAGAGTTGCGCTCCTAGGGTCAGGACCTGCTACTCTGGATATGACCGGTGAAATGTCGGCGCCGTGGTTACCTAACCTGATCGAGCAACCGCTTGCATTCCAGCAGGTCGAACAGCGCTTCTTGAAGCAGCGCACGGTTGTCACGGGAAAGCTTTCCCGAATCCGGCTGCACCGGCCCCTCGTCATCGGCCTTGCCGAGACCAAAGAACCGACGGCTTGGCTTGGCCTTTGCTTCACCAACCAGCATTTCGTCTTCGCCGCGCGGTGAAGGTTGCGCCGCCGGGGTAAGTGGGATGGCCGCCGCCGCTTGCTTGCGCTGCGCTATCGCCTCGATCGCGGCGACATCGCCGCTGCCAACCGCCACAAGAAACTGGTTACCATTGTCGCGCAGCAGTTTCTGAACGCCCTTGATGGTGTAGCCCTGATCATAAAGCATGTGGCGAATGCCCTTGATCAGCTCGACGTCTTGCGGCCGGTAATATCTACGGCCGCCGCCCCGCTTCATTGGCTTGATCTGATTGAATCGCGTTTCCCAAAAACGAAGAACATGCTGCGGAAGGTCCAAATCCTCCGCCACTTCGGAAATCGTGCGAAACGCGTCCGGGCTCTTGTCCATGGGTCACCATCCGCCACGAGGAAAACATTCGCGAGCATTCAAACGATGCTCCGATTCGGACAGTATTTCAAACCTTTGCGCGGCTAATTTCAAGAGCTGCCGGAATCCGGCAGCGCAATCAGCCGCAAGCGGTGGCCAATTATTCGCCGGCCTTGGGCTTCTGCTGATGAGCCCGCAAAATGCGGTTCTTCAGGACGTTGGAAGCCTTGAAGGTCATGACGCGGCGCGGGAGGATTGGCACCTCCTCACCCGTCTTGGGATTGCGGCCGACGCGTTCGTTCTTGCCGCGCACCTGGAATGTCGCGAAGGACGACAGCTTAACGGTCTCGCCGCGCACGATCGCTTCGCAAATCTCATCCAACACGGATTCGACGAGCTCTGCTGACTCGGTGCGCGAAAGCCCAACCTTCTTATAGACGGCTTCAGCCAGATCGGCGCGCGTAAGTGTCTTTCCCGCCATGGCTTTCCCGGCCTCCTCCTGCGCCAAACTTGGGCCGCAGGACGTTAGAAAATTGCCTAGATGAGGTCAAGAAGCGAACCGACCTGTTCGTGCAAATGACGACAAATCGGTTGAGAAGATGTCAAATAAGGGTCGAAAATATCAGTTCTTTTTGACACCTGGCCAAAAGTCGGGCTTCGGGTGGCCAAACGGCTCCCTTCTAACGCCGGGGAACCTCGGCGCTACCAACGCACCAGCACCGCGCCCCAGGTAAAGCCGCCGCCCATCGCCTCGAGCAGCACCAGGTCGCCCTTGCGGATGCGACCGTCGCGAACCGCTACATCGAGGGCTAGCGGAACGGAAGCGGCCGACGTGTTGCCGTGAAGATCGACCGTCACCACCACCTTCTCGTCGGCGATACCAAGCTTTTTGGCCGATGCGTCGATGATGCGCTTGTTGGCCTGATGTGGGACGAACCAGGAGAGATCGTCCGCCGTAATATTCGCCTGGTTGAACGTCGCCTCGATCACGTCTGTAATCATGCCCACGGCATGCTTGAAGACCTCCCGGCCTTCCATGCGCAAATGGCCGACGGTCTTGGTCGTTGACGGGCCGCCATCGACGTAGAGCTTGTCCTTGTGCACACCGTCCGAGCGCAGGCTCGCCGCAAGCACGCCGCGGTCAGCCATGCTCCCCTCGCCCTCCTGTGCCTCCAGCACGATCGCGCCGGCGCCATCGCCGAATAGAACGCAGGTTGTGCGATCACTCCAGTCGAGAATGCGGGAAAAGGTTTCCGCGCCGATCACCAGCGCACGCTTGCCCAGCCCGGCGCGCAGATGCGCGTCCGCGGTGGTGACAGCATAGACGAAGCCGGTGCAGACGGCCTGCAGATCGAACGCAAAGCCATGACGCATGCCAAGCCGGCTCTGAACCTCGACCGCGGTCGCCGGAAAGGTGTTGTTCGGCGTCGAGGTGGCGAGCACGATGATATCGATGTCGCGTGGCGTCAGCCCGGCGTTCTCGAGTGCGGCGCGCGCGGCGGCCTCGGACAACGACGCCGTGGTCTCGTCGTCGGATGCGATGTGGCGCTGGCGAATGCCGGTGCGCTGCACGATCCACTCGTCGGAGGTTTCGAGGGTGCTCTCGAAATCGGCGTTCTTCAGGATACGGCGCGGAAGAGCTGAACCGACCCCCCGCACGACAGATCTGATCATAGTCTACCCTGTTACTTCGCCTCTTGCGCCTCGGGGGCACTGCGCGGCGTCGAATAAGGATGCCGTGCGTGGAAGAGGTCGAGATCTGCTTCGATCCGATCGAGCAAACGGTTGCGGATCATGTCGTATGCCAGTTCGATCGCCGCAGCAAAGCCCTCATCATCGGCACCACCATGGCTTTTTACGACAATACCATTGAGACCGAGGAATACGCCGCCGTTTGATCGGCGAACGTCCATTTTCTCGCGCAACCGGTCGAACGCTCCTTTGGCGAAAAAATAGCCGATCTTGGCCATTAACGTGCGGCTCATCGCGTCGCGCAGGTAACCGCCGATCTGGCGTGCAGTTCCTTCCGCTGTCTTCAGCGCGATGTTACCGGAAAAGCCCTCGGTGACGACGACATCGACGGTGCCCTTGCCGATATCGTCGCCCTCGACGAAGCCATGGTAGTGCATCGACGACATATTGGCATCGCGCAGCAACCGCCCCGCATCCTTGACCTCTTCCTGGCCCTTGATTTCCTCGACGCCGACATTGAGCAAGCCGACCGAAGGCCGTTCGATGCCGAAAATGGAGCGTGCCATCGCCGTGCCGAGAATGCTGAAGTCAACGAGCTGGTGCGAATCCGCGCCGATGGTGGCGCCGACATCAAGCACGACGCTTTCGCCGCGCATCGTCGGCCAAAGCGCGGCAATCGCCGGGCGTTCGATATTTGCCATGGTTCGCAGGCAAAACTTCGACATCGCCATCAGCGCGCCGGTATTGCCGGCAGAGACGCAGGCCTCCGCATCGCTGGTCTTGACCGCTTCGATCGCCCGCCACATCGACGATTTCCAGCGGCCATGGCGCAGGGCCTGGCTCGGCTTGTCGTCCATTCGAACGGCGACGTCACAATGGATCACTTGGGTGATGGTTGCCAGCGCGGGAAACTTGTCGAGTTCCGGGCGCACGGCTTCGGTGCGGCCAAAAACGATGAAATTGACGTCAGGACGCCGCTTGGCAACCCTGGCCAGCGCCGGGATGACCACCGGCGGCCCGTGATCGCCGCCCATGGCGTCAATGGAAATTTTTATCACGCGGCTTTCGCTTCCTCACAAATCACCCTGGCGGGCGCCCGGGGAAAATAGCGATTTTATGCCATCGCACAACGCAATTCCGGTTGCGGCAGTCGCCAATTCAGGATTCCGGGAAGAGTTTCCGGAGCTTTTGTTGCAAAGCGCCCTCCTCCTCCGGCTCATCCTGCGCCTTTGGTGCTGATGGCATGCCTGTACCGGCCTTGCGCGGGTATGGGTCGATGCCAACCCCGAAGAATTCCTCGGCGAGCGCGCCGACGTCGATTCGATCGCCCGAGAATAGCTCTGGACTGTCCGGTCCATCGAGATCGATCAGTATCTCTCCGCCAAGGTTGAACGATTCTCGGCCGAGCTTGGAATCCTCCGGCAGGAATACCGCCGAGATCGCCTCATCGACGGTGGCCACCACCGGCTCCAGCGTAACCACGCAAGACTGCACGATATCCGCAACAACGCTGCCTTCGACGCTGACACCGTTGCGCTTCCATGCCGATACGGTCAGTTCGGCCCGAAACTTGTCGACCGAAACCAGATCGTGCGCTTTCGCCAGTTCGGCGCGCTCCGTCTCGGTCGCTTCGATCACCACAGGCATGCCCTTTTTCGGCAAGCGTGCGACATTCACTTCGAAACTTACGGGACTGGTGTTCTGCTTCATCGGATTATCCGTCGTTCACTCGGCACTCGGCGCCGGAAAGACGATCGTCCCGGCGCAGATGTCTTCGGCACGCTGGCCACCAAGCACTTCGTATGCAGTGAAAACATAGGTCGCAAGATCCGCCGCGTAAGGCCAATCGTCTGTTTCGGGCCAGACGTTGCGCGCCAGCGCGGCTTCGAGCTCTTTACGGTCGCCGGCTTCGAGCGCAGCTCCATAAGACACGGCGCGGCCGTAGAACATGCGGGCGAGCTTCTTCATGCGTTTCGGAACACCGGCATCGCCGATGCCGAGCTCGCGCAGCGAATGATCGACCTCGGTAAAAAAATCGTCGATGATCTCTTGCGCAATCTCACGCGCCACGCCGGTTTCATTACGCAGCCGGTGCTGAAACAGGAACATGTGCAAGGAAACGATCTCGAAGCGGCCAAGCGCAATATCCGGCACGCCCCACTCGGAAAAAAACACTTCCCGCCGCGCCGCCGCCACGATCTTCTCATAGAGCGCGTCGACGATCTGGCGGTTTCGGGACTTTTCCCTGCCGAACAGACGCTGAAACATGTTTAATACTCCCGGACGCCAGCCTTTGCGGCAGCGTCTTTGTTGCATCGGCGCGGAAGCTGGTTTACCGGATCTACGGTGTCGCGCAAGGCATAGCCGGGAGCGTGGCAAGCAAGATGGAGTTGTCGTGAGGCCGATGAAATTCAAGAGCGCTCTAACGTCACGCAAAGTGAAAATCGCAGGTGTCTTCGTCGCGCTGGCAGCCGTCTCGGCATGTAACTCGCAACCCGGCTTTGGTCTTTCGCCCGGCGAAACGCTGACGCAGGGCTATGTCATTGACCAGCAGCAAATCGAACTCGGTGCCGGTCGGCTCGAGCCGTGAGCAGGTGCTGCTCGCGCTTGGCAGCCCGTCCACCACCGCGACCTTCGACAATGAGGTGTTCTACTACATCTCCCAGAAGCGCTATCGGCCCGTTGCCTTCGCCAAGCCGAAGCTCATCGAGCAGCGGGTGCTGGCCGTGTATTTCGGTGAGGACGGTCGGGTGACCAACATTGCCAACTATGGAATGCAGGACGGCAAGGTCTTCGACTTCGTCTCGCGCACGACGCCGACGGCGGGTAAAGACCAGAACTTTATCGGACAAATCCTGGCCGGCGCTTCTGCAAAGCCGGGTTCGCTGCCTGGCGGCGCACCGCAGTAACACGCCGGTTCGCCGACTATAGGGAATTGAGCGGGAACTTAAGATAGCGGCGGCCATTGGCCTCCGGCTCCGGCAGCTGGCCGCCATTCATGTTGACCTGAAGTGCATGCAGGATAAGCCGTGGCATCGACAGGGTCTTGTCGCGCGCCTCGCGTATGCTGACGAAATCAGCCTCCGTCATGCAGGCTGATACGTGAATGTTGCCCGCCTTTTGCAAGGCTACCGTCGCCTCCCACCGCACTTCACGTCCGCCCTGCTGATAGTCGTGACCGGTGAAAAGCCGGGTCGCGTCAGGCAGCGCCAGAATGTTCTGGATCGAGCGCCAGAGTCGCGCCGCGCTGCCGCCGGGAAAATCCGTCCGCGCCGTGCCGCTATCGGGCATGAACATTGTATCGTGGATGAAGGCGGCATCACCCGCGACGTAGGTGATGGAAGCCAGCGTATGACCCGGTGAGTGCATCACCGCTACCGGGATGTTGCCGATGGCGAAGGTCTCGCCGTCAGCGAACAGCTTGTCCCATTGCGAGCCATCTGCGGCGAAATCCGGCCAGTTGTAGATGACTTTCCAGATTTTCTGCACTTCGGTGATTTTCGCGCCAATTGCCGTCGGCGCTCCGGTCTTGCCCTTTAGATAGTGCGCCGCCGAAAAGTGATCGGCATGCGGGTGCGTATCAAGGATCCACTGAACCTCGAGACGCTCCCTCGCGACAAAGTCAAGAATGGCATCGGCATTGGCCGTCGAGGTAACACCGGACTTCTCGTCGAAATCAAGCACCGGATCGATGATGGCGCAGCGCCGCGTTGTTTCGTCCGCTACGACATATTGGATCGACCCGCTTGGCTTGTCATAGATGCCGCTCACCCACGGCCTGCCCGAAGTCCCCACGATTCACCCCCGACATTGTCATCAAACATGCCAAGGATGCGGTGGCGCCACGCGACAATCAAGCCGGGCAATACATACGCCCGGCTCGCTGCCTTGAGGGCATCAGGCAGATGGCTGCTTGGTCTTGCGCAGATAGGGCAGGATTGTCTCGTAAGCCCCGAAGCGCTTGACCGCATCCTCGTTGGAGACTGCGGCGGTGATAATGACGTCTTCGCCCTGTTTCCAGTTGGCCGGCGTTGCCACCTGGTGCTTGGCGGTCAACTGCATGGAATCCACGGCGCGCAGGATCTCATCGAAGTTGCGGCCCGTGGTCATCGGATAGGTCAACACCAGCTTGATCTTCTTGTCCGGGCCGACGACGAACACCGAACGCACCGTTGCATTGTCCGCCGGGGTCCGGCCCTCGGACGAGTTACCGGCCTCCGCAGGCAGCATGTCATAAAGCTGGGCGACTTTGAGGTCCCTGTCGCCGATCAGCGGATAGCTGACCGACTGCCCCGTCGCGATCTTGATGTCATCGTTCCACTTGGCATGGCTTTCGACCGGATCGACGGAGATGCCTATGATCTTCACGTTGCGCTTTTTGAACTCGCCCTCGAGGCCGGCCATCGTGCCGAGCTCGGTCGTGCAGACCGGCGTGAAATTCTTTGGATGGCTGAACAAGACGGCCCAGCCGTCGCCAATCCATTCATGGAACTTGATCTGCCCTTGCGTGGTTTCGGCGGTGAAATCCGGCGCTGTGTCGTTGATACGAAGGCCCATGGCTAGCTCCCGTTTGATTCTTTTGCTGTTTCGATTGACCGCCGCATGGCGGCGATGACCGCATTGTAGTTTCGCAGCGGCCAACATGTCGAGCGGAGAAGCACGGCGCGGCGCTTTACCTTTCCCCCTTGTGGGGAGGGTCGGCGAGCACGAGACGGGGGTGGGGTACAGTCTTATGACGCGCAGACCCGCGCCGCGCCTCTGGCGCGACCCTCTCCACAAGGGGGAAGGTAAAACAAGGCCCGCGAGATCGCTCTCGCGGGCCTTTTTCGTCCAATCGTCGGTCCCCTTAGGCGCCGTGCGCCAGAACCGCCAGCAGCAGCAGCGCGACGATGTTGGTGATCTTGATCGCCGGGTTGACGGCCGGGCCAGCCGTATCCTTGTAAGGATCGCCAACCGTGTCGCCGGTAACCGACGCCTTGTGCGCCTCTGAGCCCTTGAGGTGTTTGGTGCCATCCTTGTCGACGAAACCGTCCTCGAAGCTCTTCTTGGCGTTGTCCCAGGCGCCGCCGCCGGAGGTCATCGAGATCGCCACGAACAGGCCGTTGACGATAACGCCGAGCAACGAGGCGCCGAGCGCGGCAAAGGCCGACGCCTTGGAGCCGGAGAGCAGCAGCACGCCGAAATAGACGACGAGCGGCGCCAGCACCGGCAGCAACGACGGGATGATCATCTCCTTGATCGCCGCCTTGGTCAGGAGGTCGACGGCGCGGGCGTAGTTGGGCTTTGAAGTGCCCTTCATGATACCCGGATCCTCACGGAACTGCCGGCGCACTTCCTCGACGATCGAGCCCGCGGCGCGGCCGACCGCAGTCATGGCAATACCGCCGAAAAGGTAGGGAATGAGGCCGCCGAAGATGAGGCCAGCGACAACATACGGGTTGGACAGGTCGAACGACACGGTGCCAATGTCGGCGAAGTACGGGAACTGCGTCGGGTTCGCGGCGAAGTACCGCAGGTCGTAGCTGTAGGCCGCAAACAGCACCAGCGCGCCGAGACCGGCCGAGCCAATCGCGTAGCCTTTGGTGACCGCTTTGGTGGTGTTGCCGACCGCATCGAGCGCGTCGGTGGACTGACGCACTTCCTTGGGCAGGCCCGACATTTCGGCGATGCCGCCGGCATTGTCGGTGACCGGGCCGAAGGCGTCCAGCGCCACGATCATGCCTGCAAGACCCAGCATGGTGGTGACGGCAATCGCGGTACCGAACAGACCGGCGAGTTGGAACGTTGCGATGATGCCGCCAACGATAACCAGCGCCGGCAGCGCCGTGGACTCCAGCGAAACTGCGAGGCCCTGGATAACGTTGGTGCCGTGACCGGTCACAGATGCCTGGGCGATAGAGACGACAGGGCGCTTGCCCGTGCCGGTGTAGTACTCGGTAATCACCACGATCAGGGCCGTAACCACGAGACCTACCAGGCCGCAGATGAACAGGTTCCTGCCGGTGATCGACACGCCGTTGGCGGTGCCGATTACATCCCAGCCGATCGTCAGCGAAGTCGCGGCGCCGAGGCCGAGGATCGACAGCAGGCCGGTGACGATCAATCCCTTGTAGAGGGCGCCCATGATCGAGCCATTGGCGCCAAGTTTGACGAAGAACGTGCCGATGATCGAGGTGATGATGCAGGTACCGCAGATCATAAGCGGATAGAGCATGACATCACTGAGATTGGCGGCGGTGCCGAAGAAGATCGCGCCGAGAACCATGGTGGCGACGACGGTCACAGCATAGGTTTCGAACAGGTCGGCGGCCATACCGGCGCAGTCGCCGACATTGTCGCCGACGTTATCGGCAATCGTTGCCGGGTTGCGAGGATCGTCTTCCGGGATACCGGCTTCCACCTTGCCGACCAAATCGCCGCCGACGTCCGCACCCTTGGTGAAGATGCCGCCGCCGAGGCGGGCGAAGATCGAAATCAGCGACGCGCCAAAGCCAAGCGCGACCAGAGAGTCGATGACATTGCGGTCAGCCGGGCTGTGTCCCATCGGGCCGATCATGATGAAGTAGTAGACCGACACGCCAAGCAGCGCGAGGCCGGCCACCAGCATGCCGGTGATGGCGCCCGACTTGAAGGCGATGTCGAGACCAGCTGCAAGGCTGTTGGAAGCCGCCTGCGCCGTGCGGACATTGGCGCGCACCGATACATGCATGCCGATGAAACCCGCAGCACCGGACAAGACCGCGCCGATCATGAAGCCGATCGCGGCGCTAGCCGACAAAAGCCACCAGGCCAAAATGAAGACCACGACACCGACGATTGCGATCGTCGTGTATTGGCGGGCGAGATAGGCCTGCGCACCCTCGCGGATGGCGCCGGCGATTTCCTGCATGCGTGCATTGCCCTGGTCGGACGCGAGGACCGACTGTGTCGCCCAGATGGCGTATAGGACTGAGAGCACGCCACAGGCAATGACGACATAAAGCATGGTCATGTGCGGTTTTTTCCCTGATGGTTGGCCCGGAAACCCCTCCGCGGGCCGTTGAGACGTGACTGCTGGTTGTTAGACAAATTCCGATATTTCGCAGCGGTGTATGCGAAAGTCGGCTCCTACCGTCAAGGTTTTGTTCCTCTTTTAAGCGGGGATTCGGCGCTAATCGATTTAGGTGTCTTTGGTTTCGAACCCAGGATCATTCCAGGCTTCAACGATTGATGCGTCGGCCGGGTTAACGGGTGATCGCACCTGGCTTCATCCGCAGCGACAGCACCGCGAGGGCAAAGAGGCAAACGATCGTCACCGGGAAGATGATCCAGTTGAGCATCTCCCAGCCCCAATTGTTGTAGACGGCGCCCGACATCAGCGAAGCAAACGCGACCGAGCTGAACAGGATGAGGTCATGCAAGCCCTGCACCTTGCCCTTCTCGGAAGGACGGTAGGTGTCGACCACCATGGCGGTTGCGCCGATGAAGCCGAAATTCCAGCCAAGGCCAAGCAGGATCAGCGCCGACCAGAAATTCCACAGAGCAATGCCTGACAGGGCGACGATACCGCATCCGACCAGCAACAGAAGACCGAACGCGACAATGCGCTCGACGCCGAAACGATGGATCAAACGGCCAGTGAAGAAGCTTGGCCCGAACATCGCCATGATATGCCAGGAGATGCCGAGCGTCGCGTCATCCGGAGAGAAGCCGCAGCCAACCATCGCCAGCGGCGCGCCGGTCATAACGAAGCTCATCAGCGCATAGGAACCAACGGCGCAGCCCAGTCCGACAATGAAGCGCGGCTGGCTGGCGATTTCCGTAAGCGGGCGCGCCAGCGACTCAGTCTCTTCGACTTCGCCTCGAGCCATGGCTGCCAACGCGCAGGAACGACAGGATGATCGCGCCCACGGCTGCCAGGATGAGGATAGATGCGAACGACCCGGCGAACATCACCGGCGCGAACATTTCGCGCGTGAAGATCACGATCTGCGGCCCGAGAACGGCTGTGAGAATGCCGCCGCCGAGCACAAAGGAAATCGCCTGCGCCTTGAACTCTGGCGGTGCATTGTCCGCCGCCGCGAAGCGGAATTGCTGAACAAAAGCGCCGCCGAGCCCGATCACAACGAGCGCGGCCGCAAACAGCCAGAACGAACCCTGAAACAGCGCCAGCGTCGCAGACAGGCCGCCGACGGCGGTCACGACATTGCCAAGCTGGAAGCCGGCCTTCTGGCCGAGGGCTTTGATCAATGCCGCCGCTGGCAGTGCGCCGAGTGCGACACCGACAGTGAATCCGGTGATCGGCGCGGTTGCGAGCGACTTGTCGGCGCCGAGAAGGTAGTAGCCCGCCAGCCCACCGACCGAGATCGCAATCGGCGCGGCTGAACCGATGATCGCCTGGGACGATGCAAAAATCAGCGCGGTGCGCCTTGCCTCTTTCTGCCTCGCTGCATCAGTCACAATGCGTCGTGCCCCCTGCCCTCGCCGCGTACGCGGCGAGCAACGCGATCGAGCACGGCGTTCACCAGCTTCGGTTCCTCGACTTCATAGAAAGCCTTGGCGATATCGACATATTCCGAGACGATGACGGCGACCGGCACGTCCCTGCGCTCCATGAGCTCAAAGACACCCGCGCGCAGAATGGCGCGCAACGTCGAATCGAGCCGCGACAGCGGCCAATCCTCGGTAAGCGCCTGGCGAATGACCGGATCAACGGTCTTCTGATTTTCGACGACGCCGGAGAGAATGGCCCGAAACCATTGTGCATCCGCCTCGCGGTAGGTTGCGCCGTCGACTTCCTTGCCGAGCCGGAATGCCTCGTACTCCGCGGCGATTTCCAGCAGGCCGGCGCCGGCCACGTCCATCTGATAAAGAGCCTGGACCGCCGCCAGCCTCGCTGCGCCGCGCTTGTTTGCCGGTCGTACAGGCTGTGGATTTGTTTCAGTCAATTTTGACACCGGTCAGCGCGCTCCGAGCCGTTCTTTCAGAGCGATCATAGTCAACGCCGCACGCGCCGCGAACCCACCCTTGTCGCCTTCGTTGCGGCGGGCGCGAACCCAGGCCTGTTCCTCGTTTTCAGTCGTGAGGATGCCATTACCGATCGCCAGGGATTCTTCGATAGAGAGATCGGTAAGGCCCCGCGACGATTCATTGGCCACCACGTCAAAATGATAGGTATCGCCGCGAACAATCACGCCGAGTGCGACGTAGCCGTCATAGGTTGTGCCGCCCTCTTCCTCACCGTCGAGCGCGAAGGAAATGACCGCGGGGATTTCCAGCGCGCCTGGCACGGTCACCACGTCATAGGTTGCGCCGGCTTCGTCGAGCGCATTGGTAGCGCCATCCAGCAGCGCATCCGAGATCGCATCGTGATAGCGCGCCTCGATGATGAGCATATGAGCCTTGTCTTTCGGCAGGATGAAGGCCTTGCCGTGTTGAGAAATTCCAGCCATGCGGGGTCTCCGGGTCGGCGGTGACTTAGGCCGAACGGCGGTTTATCGCAAGCGGAAGATGGAGCTAGCCTAACGAACTTCGCGCGCGTGCCAGGGCCGGAGAATAGCAATTCGGACGCGGTGATCTCGTAACGCATCTCATAGTTTCCTACGAAAATTCTGCGCACTTCACGAGGATCATACCGGTCCAGCCGTTCGCCAATGCGCGGGTACTCACCCAACTTTCTGGACGCAGCGGTCATCGAACTGGCAGCAACCGAAGCGGCCCTCTGATTGAGGGCTGCCAAAAACGCGTGGAGGCGGATTACGTCTGATTGCGCTTTTTCAAGTTGAGAGTGGAAATCACAAATCGTCGAGGTCGCGACGAGCCTTTTTCAGGATGTCGCGCGCCTTTTGGGCCTGCTCGGAGGTCAGTTTGCCGCGGCGGACCATCCCGAAAACCGTCCAGCGCAAAGCTCGGATTTCGTCGCCGAGCGAGACTTCGCCAGCTTCGTTCGATGCCTCGTCGATCTGCGCGTTGATACGGGCAAGTTCGTCCGCATGCTCCTCCAGATAGGTTTTGCCCTGCTCGGTAATCGAATAGAGCCGCTTGTTGCCGTTGGCCTGCGAGGTGACGAGGTCAGCCTCTTCGAGCATCTGCAGCATCGGGTAGATCGCGCCAGGGCTTGGGCTGTAGGCGCCCTGGAACTTGGCTTCCAGCGCCTTGATGATGTCGTAGCCATGGCGCGGTTCGTCGGCGATCAGGCCAAGCACGACCAGACGTAGCGCGCCCGGATCGAACATTCGTGGGCCGCGACCGCCAAACGGGCCACCGCGATGTCGTCCGAACGGACCACCGCGGCCCGGCCGGCCGCTGAAGGGTCCGCCGCCGCCGGCAGCCATCGACCACTCGCCGCAGTGAGAGTGGGAGTTGCGAAAACGATGAAACATTTCGGATTTTCCTTTCGATATATCGTTCATACGACATATCTAAGCAAAGATATATCTTTTACAAGCGCGATGTGACCGAGAATGCGTTTTCGCAACGTCGCACCGAAAAAGGCCGGCGGAGAATCCCTCTCCGCCGGCCTTGCCTCACCCGCCCTAAAGACCGGCTTTGTCTTTGCGTATTCCAGTTATCCCAAACCGCTAGGCGCTTTGGGCGGAATGCGCTGTCAGAACGATCCCCGTTCGAAGGTAGCCGGCGATCTCGCCTCTACCGTTTTCCGCCGTCGAGCGCCGAGGCAAGGCGCACGAGCGAGAGGAATTCCGACCTGTAGCCGAACGGGTCGGCGCCTCGCGCGGTAGTAGCGATTTCCGTGATCCTGTCGTAGCCGAATCTGGCCGTCTGGTCGGTGTCGCGCAGTTTCTGGCCGAAGGCGGCGACCGCCACGGAGAACCGCTGATCGGCGCTGGCAGCGTCGAAGGACGACACTTCATTGGCCGAAGTGACCGGCGTGGTGATCAGCTTGGAGACGTCGCCATCCGACGCCTTGTAGCGGATCTTCACGAAGGCATATTCGCCGGCATTGGCGATGCCGCCATTGTCGGTCGTGGCCTCGCCATAGCGCAGGGCGTCAACCGTGGCCGCCGGGCTGCCTTTCGGCGTGATCTCGTAGATCGCCGTCACCGAATGGCCCGAGCCGATCTCGCCGGCATCGACGCGGTCGTTGTTGAAGTCCTCGCGCTGCAGCGCGCGGGTTTCGTAGCCGATCAGCCGGTATTCGGCGACCTTCGCCGGATTGAACTCGACCTGGATCTTCACATCCTTGGCGATCGGGAAGATGGTCGAGGATGCATCCTGCACCAACACCTTTTCAGCTTCCTGCAGCGTGTCGATATAGGCCGCTGTGCCATTGCCGTTCTGGGCGATGGTCTGCATCATCTGGTCGTTGAGGTTGCCGCGTCCGAAACCGAATACCGACAGGAAGACGCCACTCTTGCGCTTGTCCTCGATCAGACGCTTCAGCTGCTCGTCGTCGGTCTGGCCGACATTGAAGTCGCCGTCGGTCGCCAGCATCACCCGGTTGACGCCGTCCTTGACGAAAGACTGCTCGGCAAGGCGATAGGCCTCATTGATTCCTGCCTCGCCGGCGGTGGAGCCGCCGGGCGTCAGCGTATCGATGGCGCGCAGGATCTTTTCGCGATCCGACACTTTCGTCGGCTCCAGCACCGTGCCGGCGTCTCCGGCGTAGGTGACGATCGACACCGTGTCCTCCGGCTGCAGCGTATTGACGAGCAGGCGGAAGGCCGATTGCAGCAACGGCAGCTTGTCAGGCTCGTTCATCGAACCGGAGACATCGAGCAGGAAGACGAGGTTTGCCTTCGGCTTTTGCGCCGGGATGACATCGTATCCCTTGATGGCGACATGCATCAGCCGGGTGTTGTCGTTCCACGGTGTCGGCATGACGGTGACGGTCGAATTGAACGGCGTCGCCGCGCTGTCCGGCCCCTTCCAGTCATAGGGAAAGTAGTTGATCATTTCCTCGACGCGAACCGTTTCGGGATCGGGCAACACGCCCTGCTTCAGCGAACTGCGCACGAAAGAATAGGACGCGGTGTCGACGTCGATCGAGAAGGTCGAAACCGGATCCGCCTTGGCCGAATGCACCGGATTGGTCTCGAAATCCTGGACACGGTCGCGGTTTTCCTCCTGGACCGTCGGGAAATCGGCGGGCGGCATCATGACACTTGGAGCCACGAGCTTTGCGTCCGCCCCCATCACCGCCCGATCGCGCCTGGCTCCTTCAAAGAGATGGCCGACCGCGCGGCCGTCGCCGGCTGGCGCAGCGGCTGCTACGTCCGGCGCCTCGGACTCCGCCGTCGGAGCTGGCGCAGGTTCTGCGACCACGATACCTGCTTTGCCTTCACGACGCGCGCCGCCCAAGGCACTGTCCGCCGAGGCGGAAGGAAGAGCTTCTGTCTTCGGCTTTGCAGGTTGCGCCGGCGCGTTGTTCGCCACATCGCGCCGAAATTCATCGCTCTCCGCCTTTTTCTCCGCTGTTTGTGCGGGGGGCGTAGCGATTGCGTCCTTTTTTTCACCAGCAGGAACCGTAGCCACTTCCTGACCGGCACCGAAGTCAAACGGCGAATCCTGCAGCAGGTAATAGGTGGTGTAACCAACGACAGGCAGCGCCAGGATGGTCGCCAGCGCCGGGGTTGCATAGAGTTTCTTTTGCATCATCCCGCTCCAAAGCTTGATTGCTCTGTCGGTGAGACGAAGCGGCACAGCCGTTCCTTGGGTGGCCGGTGAGTTTTTTTTCGACTGGCTCGCCTGAAAGGCCACCATGCCTGCCTTCATCGCGCGCGCCTTGGCGTCCGCGCCTGGCGTCGGCGCCGAAATGGCGCGCAGTCTCTCAAGTTCGTTGTCGTCGACCATGGTCAACCTTCCCCGGCCAGGCGCATCAGCACCTTAAGCCGTTTCTTCGCTTCATGGATGTGCCACGAGACCGTGGCCTCCGAGATCGCCATCACATCGGCCGTCGCCGAATGGCTGAGGCCTTCGCCGTAAACCAGCAGCACCGCATCGCGTTGCTTATCCGGCAGCTTGCGTACAGCCTCCCACAAAGCCTCCGCCTGCGTGTCCGGCTCCGGTATGGCCTCGCCATTGATCAGTACGTGAACACCGTACGCCTCGGTCTTCGCTGTTTCACGGGCGTGTCTGCGCATCATGTCGCGGGCTGCATTCAGCGTCAGCGTATAGAGCCAGGTGGTGAAGGCCCCTGCCCCGCGATAAAGGCCGATGGCTGCGCCGAGCCGCACGCAGACTTCCTGCGCGATATCTTCGGCATCGGCTTTTCGTCCGCACCAGCGATAGGCGATGCGATAGACAAAATCATAGTGCCTCTCGATCAATTGACCGAAAGCATGCTCGTCGCCGTCGCGCGCCCGACCGATCAACTCGGTATCGGACGCTTCAGCTTCGTCCACCGTCATCGCCATCATCATGAGGTTAGACGTTTGCGCTTGACGTTTCCTTGGGCCGTTGGAAAGTTTTTTTATACGCCGCGCATCAGGGTGACGACAGGAAGACCGGCGGCACAGGAAACGTTGATCTGGCGAGGCCCGCGTCTCCGCGCGCCGAACCAGGGAGCAACGATCATGAAAATCATCGGAATGGGATTTGCGGCACTGTTGATCACCAGTGGCGCGGCATTCGCCGACGACCCCGCGAAAGTCATGGACAGCTCTGCCGGCAAGATCTGGGCCGACCAAAACGGCATGGCGCTCTACACATTCGACAAGGACGAAGCCGGCAAGTCGAATTGCTACGATGACTGCGCGAAGAATTGGCCGCCGCTGATGGCCGCAGCCGACGCGAAAGCAATGGGCGAATGGACGGTGGTGGATCGCACCGACGGCACCAAGATGTGGGCCTACGAAGGTCACCCGCTCTATACGTTCATTGGCGACAAGGCCGCCGGTGACGTTACCGGCGAAGGCAAGGGCGGTGTCTGGCACCTCGCCAAGGAAGACTAGACCGGCATCTGCTTTCACCTGATCCCGGTAGCTCCAGGCTCAGGTGAGCCGCAGCGCGCTTCAACCAGCCGCCGAACCCAGAAGCCGCAATGTCGTTTGATCTGGTTCGCCATCGAAGTATTTTTCGAGCGAGCGCAGGAAGACTTCCTCGCTGGAAGCAGTCGCGAACAGCGTCAAGCTCGAGCGGAATTTCATATCGTCGGGACTGCCGAATATCTCGTATGCCGATCGGCCTTCCACCTGCAGCACCATTTCCGTGCACTCACGCAAGCGCTCACCAAGGACGGGATGCGCCAGGTAGGCGCGGGCTTCCGCGATCGAGCCAATCGCGTATTTCTGCGATATGGCGCTGTAGCCCAGGCCGGCAAACTGCGGGAAAATGAACCACATCCAATGGCTGCGCTTGCGCCCGTTCGTCAGCTCGGCGCGAACCGCGTCAACCACATGCGCCTGCGCTGTTACGAAACGGGTCAAGTCGAATGGGTCGTCGGTATCCGCCACGCGCTTTTCGTTCACCGGCGCTCGGCAAACGCCTCCCCGAAAAACATCGTCAACCGCCTCCAATGGCGCTCGGCGCCTCGCTTATTGAAGGCAGTGTGATCCGGTACCGCCCAACCGTGCTCCATGCCGACGTAGTTCTCGATCAGGTGATCGACTTCCGCCGCGCGCAGCGCCTCGGCCAGCCGAGCCGACTGCTCGGGCGGAAAGCTGCGGTCAACGCCCGCCGCGCCGACATATAGTCGCGCCTTGATCCGTGCGGCGCTCCGATGCGGGCTGTCGGGGGCGTCTGAGGCGAGGTTGCCACCGTGAACGCTGGCAGCCGCCACGATCCGGCCCGGGTAGGCGGCAGCCGCGTTCAACGCGCGGCCGCCGCCCATGCAATAGCCAACCGTGCCGATCGGACCGGTCACGCCTTCCGCCTCAAGCGCGGCAAGGAAAGCGCCGGTATCGCGGATCGTCATTTCCTGGGATGTGCCAGAGATCAGCGCCATCAACCGCGCACGCGTATCATCAACGGTGAAAGCGGTCTTGGCGTTAAACGGTCCATAGGGCGCATTGCGATAGAAAAGATCGGGCACCAACACAACGTAGCCCTCGGAAGCCAGCCGCTCGGCCATTGCGTCCAGCGCCGGACGCGGTCCGAACGCATCCATGTAGAGGATGATGCAGGGCGAGCCCGAGCCGGGATTTCCGAAAAGATCGGCTTTCGCGGACCCGTCCGCCGTTCTGATGTCGAGTTGACGCTTCGGCATGGAACAGCTCCGGTCCGAAATTACTCAGTTTAAGCAAACTATACGCGTGGAAGTTCCTGCCAACGCTTCGGTGAAGATTTTTTCACGCAACGAACAAGGCCGACTGCCTCTCGGACCAAGGGCCACAACCTTAGCGTGCCGCACAAGAGTGGCTGTGGCGACAGGCACCGGTATGCATGAAACCGCGTGCCGCCCACGAAGCGCCGGACACTGCTCCGTGTTCGACTTGGCCAATTGGTTGGAGAGCTTGGTGCGCTCTTCCTACGCGCGGGCAAAGGCGTTCATGTAAAATGCCTGGACATCCGCCGAATAGCGGTAGGCCGCTCCATATGGACAAGCGTTCCGGTCAAGGCAGCCATGCTCCAAGCAGGCGCGACCGTTCGCTGATAGTACATGATCGAGACAGGCAGCATAGTCGAAGCCCGCATGTGAATGCGCCCACACCGGGCAAGCCTTCAGGCAGGGTTTTTCGACGCATTGGTCGCAGAGGTGGATCGGCGCTTTGACTTCGGGAACCGGTATCTCGACGTCAAATAGCAAGGCACCGCGAAATGCGTGCCAGAGGCCGTATTCAGGATGCATCAGGATTCCGAGCGGTGACGGCCGCAGCCCTTCAGCACGCATCGCCCATTGCTGGAAGGGCAGATATGGCTTGTCGGACGGCGACACCGCGCGCGCTCCGAACTGCTCAGCGACCGCGCCGATAGCTTCGCGCGACCACGTATCGAGAGGGTTTTTCAGATCGCCTGGCTGACTTTCGCGCCATTTCCGGAAATGCATCCAAGGCGCATCGCCCGCCTGGCCAACCAGCACCACGGATTTAGCCGAATCACTGGAAGGACCGGCAGGCGCCGTTTCGCCCACGCTGAAAGCAAAGCCACCGCGCGCAATGAGACCATGAATGGCAAGAGCAGCCGAAATGTCGCCGACGTTGGCAGGCGTTTGGGCTGCCCGACGACGCAACATCACCGCTTGTCCGGTTCGGAGAAAGCACTCCGCCAAACTTCCTTGTGGATGATGTCGGCCACTTTAGCCCGGCCTGAATCGGGCTCCCTTCAAGTGAAGGCGTCCGGCATCGAGTTCTTCTTCCTGGAGATGAAATCGATCAAAGCCTCGTCGATCGCCTGGTCGAGATGCGGCGATTCGTAGCTTTCCAGCCAGCGCCGCGCCAGCTCGTTGGCGCGCTGCGAAGCGGTCTTTTCGCCTTCTGCCAGCCATTGCTCGTAGGAGTTGTTGTCGGCGATCGACGAGCGGTAGAACGCCGTCTGGAAGTTCGCCTGCGTATGGTCGCAGCCGAGGTAGTGGCTGCCCGGACCCACCTGACGGATTGCGTCCATGGCCTGGCCGTTCTCCGATAGATCGACGCCCTCGGCGAATTTCTGCTGCATGCCGAGCTGGTCGATGTCCATCATGAACTTCTCGTAGCAGGAAGCGAGACCGCCCTCGAGCCAGCCAGCGGAATGCAGCACGAAATTGGCACCGGCCAGAATGGTCGAGTTCAGCGTGTTGGCGCTTTCATATGCCGCCTGCGCGTCCGGAATCTTCGAAGCACAGAGCGAACCGCCGGTACGGAAAGGCAGGCCGAGACGACGCGCCAGCTGCGCGGCGCCATAGGACACCAGCGACGGCTCCGGCGTGCCGAAGGTCGGCGCGCCAGATTGCATCGAAATCGACGACGCGAAAGTGCCGAACAGCACCGGCGCGCCGGGGCGGACGAGTTGCGTTACCGCCGCGCCCGCCAGCACTTCGGCAAGGACCTGAGTCAGCGTGCCGGCAACAGTCACCGGGCTCATCGCGCCGGCCAGGATGAACGGGGTTACGATGCAAGCCTGGTTGTGTCGCGCATAAACCTTCAGCGCGCCGAGCATGGTGTCGTCGAACACCATTGGCGAGTTGGCGTTGATCAGGCTGGTCAGCACCGTGTTGTTCTCGACGAAATCGTCGCCGAACACGATCTTGGCCATCGCCACGGTGTCTTCCGCGCGCTCCGGTGCAGTCACCGAGCCCATGAATGGCTTGTCGGAGTATTTGATGTGGCTGTAGATCATGTCGAGGTGCCGCTTGTTGACCGGCACGTCCACCGGCTCGCACACCGTGCCACCCGAATGGTGGATTGACGGGGCCATGTAGGCGAGCTTCACGAAGTTGCGGAAATCCTCGATCGTGGCGTAACGGCGCTTGCCGTCGAGGTCGCGAACGAAGGGAGGTCCGTAGACCGGCGCGAACACCGTGCCCTTGCCGCCGATCTCGACCGAGCGAGCCGGATTGCGGGCATGCTGCGTATAAATCGACGGGGCGGTTTTGAGCAGCGAACGCGGCAGGCCCTTGGGGAAATGTACGCGGTCGCCTTTCACGTCGGCGCCCGCTTCCTTCCACATCGCCAGTGCCTCTGGATCGTCGCGGAAGATGATGCCGATCTCTTCCAGAACCGTATCGGCATTCTTCTCGATCAGCTCCAGGCCTTCCTCGTTGAGCACCTCGAACACGTTGATCTGTCGCTTGATATAGGTGAGCTGTGTGCCCGGCCCACCGCCGGAGCGCGCCGCGCGCCGCGCCGCGGCACCGCCGCTTGCGCCACGTCCTCGCCGTGCGTTTGACGCTTCCTGATCGACTGGCGCGCTATCGCTCATGATCGTTCTTCCCTAGAATCCATCTTCGCCGCATCCATCGCGACATATTTCCCTGATCGTAGCCAAGCACCTATCGCAAAACGGCCCCATAGCGCCAAGCGCTGTCGCAAAATTGATACGCAGCCCTGTTGTTTTGCAGTCGCTTTCCTTTTGCAGGAAGTCGCAAATCAGCTAAGAATTTGTGACGTTTACGGGATAGAAATTCGGCGTTGCTGCCGAAGGCGGCATTGTGCGCCACACCGCACCCATGGAGCCTCGAACGATGTCCGACGACGAGATCATTCTGTCCGAACTCTCCGACGAAGAACTCGTGCAGCAAATGCACGACGATCTCTACGACGGCCTGAAGGAAGAAATCGAGGAAGGCACAAACATTCTGCTTGAACGTGGCTGGGTGCCCTACAAAGTGCTTACCGAGGCGCTAGTCGAGGGCATGCGTATCGTCGGCGAGGATTTCCGCGACGGTATTCTGTTCGTGCCGGAAGTGCTGCTTTCAGCCAACGCCATGAAGGCCGGCATGTTCATCCTGCGGCCGCTGCTCGCCGCCACCGGCGCGCCGAAGCAGGGCAAGATGGTGATCGGCACCGTCAAGGGCGACATTCACGACATCGGCAAGAATCTCGTCGGCATGATGATGGAAGGCGCCGGCTTCGACGTCATCGACCTCGGCATCAACAATCCTGTCGAGAAGTATCTGGACGCGCTGGAACAGCACCAGCCGGACATCATCGGCATGTCGGCGCTTCTGACCACGACCATGCCCTACATGAAGGTTGTTATCGACACGATGAAGGAGAAGGGCATCCGCGACGAATTCATCGTGCTGGTCGGCGGCGCGCCGCTCAACGAGGAATTCGGCAAGGCAGTCGGCGCCGATGCCTATTGCCGCGACGCCGCGGTCGCGGTCGAGACGGCCAAGGAACTGGTCAAGCGCAAACACAATGTCCGCGCATCGGCGTAACTGCCGGTATCGAAAACTTCAAGGAAGCCCCGGTCCGGGGCTTTTTTCATTTCTGAACAAGGCTTAATTCTCGACGGTGTCTTCAACCGCCTTGACGGTTCCCTTGATATCCTTTCCGGCGCCACGAACGGTGTTGGCGCAGGCCGAAACGAAAATTGCGCAAGCGAGGATGGCGGCAACTGCAAAACGTGTTGCTTTCATGGACCGATTCTCCTCTCTGGACAAACGTCAACTGGCGCTAAGGAAACGTGTGGAAGTCAAGGTGGTTCCGCCTAAGCCATCGTGATCAAAACAGATTCTGGCGGCATGTTCTTATGCATGTCGTCCGCACCGAAATCGCCCCCCCTTTTGGGTGACAAGCATTCGCGTCGCAACAGCACCATATTAGGACGGCGTTGTGGGATAAAAAGTTCACCGATGGCACTACGAAGGTGACGATGACGGTCAAGCAGGTCCTTCAGACACCCATCGACCCCATCATGGTCGAGGAACAGGTCCCGGCAACCGCGCCGTTCGCCGAGCGTGTGCGGGTGATTGCCTGTGGGGCGATCGCACGCGAAGTGATCGCCGTCTGCAAGGCCAACAGGCTCGATCATGTCGACCTCGTCTGCCTGCCTGCAATCTGGCACGTGTTTCCCGACAAGATCGCACCCGCGACGCGCGAAGCGATCCGCAAGGCGCGCGAGGAGGGTTACCAGCGCATATTCATCGGTTATGCCGAATGCGGCACTCAGGGCGAACTCGACAAGATTTGCGCCGAAGAAGGCATTGAGCGCATCGCCGGACCGCACTGTTATGCCTTCTTCACCGGCAACGCGGAGTTCGCCGCCAATACCGATGCCGAATTCACCGCCTTCTATCTGACCGACCTGCTTGCCCGCCAGTTCGAGGCTTTTGTGATCGAGCCGCTGAAGTTGGACAAGCACCCTGAACTCAGGGAAATGGTTTTTGGCAACTACACCAAAATCGTCTATTTGGCACAGACCGAAGACCCGGCACTGCAGGAAAAAGCGAAATGGGCGGCCGACTTTCTCGGCCTCGACTACGAATATCGCTTCACCGGCTACGGCGATCTCACGCCGGCCATTCTTGAGGCGGCGGGCGAGCGCGCTTCGAAGTGACGGCTAAAGCCGATCCAGTATCGCCCTGAAATCGGTTCGGCAGCGGAAGCCAAGCACCCTTTCCGCGAGGCCGGCGTCATAGACGCGGTCGATCGAACGGAACATCGTCCAGCCCTTTCGCAGGTAGAGATCAGGGTAATCCGGGAAATAGCGTTTCACCACTGTGGGCGCATCAACAATCAATTCCTGGCAGTCAGCCGGCGAAAACGGAGTCGGCGCGGAGATGATGAACGTGCCAAAGCCGAGCGCCGGCGCCTTGTCGATCGCGGCAACATGCGCGTCAGCGGCATCCTCGACCGTGAGGCGGCGGAAGAGATATTCATTCGCCTTGGTGTTTTCGTCTGACTGATCGATCGCATGCGCCATGTCATCCGCTTCGGGAAAGAACCGCGCCGTTCTGAGGATGATCACCGGCAGCCCGTGAAGCTGGTGATGCAGCCGGCACAAATGCTCCGCGGAGAACTTCGTCACTCCGTAAATGTTGCGCGGTTTCGGGCAGACTTCCTCGGTTATCCATTCCGCGCGCGAGGCGCCGCCCGAAGCGCCGGCGCGGATGGAATCCGAAATCATCAGCGATGTCGTGGACGTCATGACGAATCGGCTGACGCTGTTGGCAACCGCTTCCTCGAGCAGGTTCATGGTGCCGGTGACGTTGACGTCGATGAAAGCCATGCGGTCGTTGCGCTCGATGTCAGGCTTGTGCAGCGCGCCGCTGTGGATGACTGCTTCGACTTCATGGTGAGCGATGGCTCGGCGAACCAAATCGCGATCGCCAATCGATCCGACAACATGTGTCCACTCCGACGCTACTGGGTCAAACCCGATGAGTTGATGTCCGAGTGCTGCCAGTCGCGGCGCAAGCGTGCGGCCAAGCCAGCCGGAGGATCCAGTTAGAAGAATGCGCATTGTCGATCCGTTGATTTATGCCGCCGGTGGGGATCTAGGTCGTGAACTCATAAATCTGGTAGAAATGGTGTGAGGCCATCCGAAGGACGCCGAAACGGCTGCGACCTGCTGCGTCGAACCGCTCGGCCGGGGAGTAGACCCCGACCTTTGCGCTTCTCCTGGCATCTCTTTGCCGTTTCAGGCGCCACTACGGCAAGGGACCGCAGACCGATCAAGTCGGGTACGTCTTCCGGACCGGCTTCGAGGAATGGCGCATCGAGTTTCCGGCACCCTACTACGAGTTCAAGCTCGATATCATCGAGTTGAAGCGGTAGCCCTTGCAGTTCGGCCTGTTCCACCGCACATTTGCCTCTTGAGACTTTGCAGCGTCATCGAGACTTAATCGGCGTGTGAACAAAATAGCCTGCCTTTTTACGGGCTTGGGCGGGACAGCAAAAGTGGCATGAGAGCAGAGCTGGACGGTTTTGATGCGGGGCAAGGTGGCGGAACCCAGCCGCGGCGCAATCCACGCCGACTGTCGCAGGTTTTTGGGAAGCTCAGTTCCGAGGCGGGAGAGCGTGTCACGGTCGCCAGCATTCTCGACGCGCTGGGTGATCGCAGCTTCGCGGCGGTGCTGGTGATGTTCGCCGCCTTCAACCTCATCCCGTTGCCGCCGCCCTCTTCCGCCGTGCTCGGGCTGCCGCTGCTGGTTGTCGCCGCGCAGTTGACCTTCGGCAGCAAACGCGCCTGGCTGCCGAGGTTCATGGCGGAAAAATCGATTTCGGCGGAGCAATTCCGTTCGATCATGGATCGCGTTATTCCTCGGCTAGTGCAATTGGAAAGGCTCATCCGGCCGCGATACTGGCCGTTCTGGCGTAGGCGCGGTGATCGGATCATCGGCAGCATGTCGTTCCTGCTCGCCATGATCGTCACGCTGCCGATCCCGCTCGGTAATTGGTTGCCGGCGTTCTCCGTGGCGCTTCTGGGTTTGGCGCTCTCCGAACGGGACGGAATCCTTTTCGGCATTGGCAGCGCGGTCGCACTCGCGTCCGTCGGTGTTGTCGTGACGGTGATCGGAACGGCGACCGCCGCCACGGAAGCCGCACTCGGCTGGATGTTCTGAACGGCCGCGTGCGCCGCAATCATCAAAACTGCCCGTGGCGACGCCGCATACAGCGCCGCGCGTCCTTTCGGACGCGCAAAGGACGCTGTATCTCTTTGAAATTGCGCATCGTGCTTTCAAATCGGGCCGATGCGATAGCCGGCTCGCCTTTAACCTCGGCGACCTATTGCTGTCCGCCGACCGGAACGGCAAGAGACAAGCCAAGATCGGCACCGCCGGGACAATCTGCTGTTTGCGACATCATCGTGCGTCGCTTTTGAAGGCCCGGGCGTCGTCAGATGAGAAGCGGCGGTTTGACGCTTCCGGCAATGCTCCAACAACAGCAAACAGCGAGTTCTTCATGGCCGACCTCATCGTCGTCTACTGGCGCGACATCCCCGCTCAGGTCATTGTCAAAAAGGGCCGGCAGAACGCCAAGCGTGAATTGCCGTTGCGCTTTACCGAGGCGATCGACATGTGCGCCATGCGCACCGGCGCCGGCGATACCGACGCCTACCTTGCCGAATGGCGCAAGGCCGATCCGATGCCGGTCGGTGACGACCTGGAGGCGGAAGCCGATAAGGCGATGAAAGTGCTTGATGAAAAGTTCACGTGGGAGCGGCTGATCGCTCTCGTCAAGGCAGGCGGCAAGGAAGATGTCTGATACCCAGCCGGTGGTCACCCAGGCCACCATCGTCAAGAAAGCAGCGCCGAAAAGCGACTACAAACCCGCCGACGTGTCGCCGCAGCGGCGCGTGCAGCGCTCTTACTCGGTGCGTCTCTGGGCGATCCGCCATTCGCGCATGCTTGAATGGTTCTATGCCAAATTCGCGGATATGTTCCTTCTGCTGCATCCGCTGTGGAAGGGGCTTGGCTACGGCCGGGTCGAGGCGCCGATCAAATTCGTCGAGAAGCGCGTGAAGGGGTTGATGTTCGACTGCCGCATGTGCGGTCAGTGCGTGCTCTCCTCCACTGGCATGTCGTGCCCTATGAATTGCCCGAAGCAGCTTCGCAACGGCCCTTGCGGTGGCGTGCGCGCCAACGGCAATTGCGAGGTCGAGCCGGATATGCCGTGCGTCTGGGTCAAGGCCTGGGAAGGCTCGCGCAATATGGTCAAGGGTGACGCCATTCTCGATGTGCAGAAGCCTGTCGATCAGTCGCTGCGTGAAACCTCCGCCTGGCTGCGCGTGACTGCTCAGGCCGCTGCAGCGCGCGAAGCTGCGACGCCCGGGGCATCGGCATGAGCGATATCCGCATTCCGCAGCCGGACGAGAATCCCGCCGGCGCCCACCTGCCGCTGGAACCACTGCCCGGCCATACGTCGCGCGGCCGCCTCGAGCGCGTGCTTCGACGCGGCGAGTTCGCAGTCACGACCGAACTCAATCCCCCTGACAGCGCCGATCCGGAAGATGTCTACAATCGCGCCAGGGTTTTCGACGGTTGGGTCGATGGCATCAATGCCGTCGATGCATCGGGCGCAAACTGCCACATGTCGTCGGTCGGCATCTGCGCGTTGCTGACGCGCATGGGCTATGCGCCGATCATGCAGATCGCCTGCCGCGACAGGAACCGCATCGCCATTCAGGGTGACGTGCTGGGCAGCGCCGCGATGGGTGTTGCCAATATCCTGTGCCTCACCGGCGACGGCGTGCAGGCCGGGGACCAGCCGGGCGCCAAGCCGGTATTCGACCTCGACTCCATGTCGCTGCTCGAAACAGTCCGCATCATGCGCGACAACGGCAAGTTCCTTTCGGGCCGCAAGCTGACCACGCCGCCAAAGCTCTTCCTCGGCGCTGCCGTCAATCCGTTTGCACCTCCGTTTGATTTTCGCCCGATCCACTTCGGCAAGAAGATTGCTGCCGGCGCGCAGTTCGTGCAGAGCCAATATTGCTTCGACGTACCGATGTTCCGCACCTTCATGCAAAGTGCGCGCGATCTCGGCCATACCGAAAAATGCTTCGTCCTGGTCGGCGTCGGACCGCTGGCATCCGCAAAGACAGCCAAGTGGATCCGCTCGAATGTGCCGGGCATTCACATTCCGGAGTCCATCATCCAGCGGTTGGAAGGCGCCCAGGACCAGAAGAAGGAAGGCAAGCAACTCTGCATCGACATTATCAACGAAGTGAAGGAAATCCCTGGTGTTTCCGGCGTCCATGTGATGGCCTACCGCCAGGAAGAGTATGTCGCGGAAATCGTCGATGAATCAGGCGTGCTGAAAGGCCGCCAGCCATGGAAACGCGAAGCACGGCGCGACGATCAGATGGTCGCCGACCGCCTTGACCACATCCTGCACGACAGCGTCACCGAAACCCAGAGCGAAATGGTGAAGTCCGCGCACTGAGCGCGCACCATCGCTTGAGTCAAACCAGATAACGATATAAAGAAATCTTTATATCCTCACGGAGAACTTTATGACCCGGACGATTGTTGCCTCGGCCAAGCGAGAAATCGTGATTGGCTTCGACCAACCCTTTTGCGTGATCGGCGAGCGCATCAATCCCACGGGCCGCAAGAAGCTCGCGGCCGAGATGTCGGGAGGCAACTTCGAGACGGTCATCAAGGACGCGCTTGAACAGGCCGCCTGCGGCGCCACAATGCTCGACGTAAATGCCGGTGTCACCGCTGTCGATCCAAATGCAACCGAGCCAGCTCTGCTGGTGCAGACGCTGGAGATCGTTCAGAACACGGTCGACCTGCCGCTCTCCATCGATTCCTCGGTCACGGCGGCGATCGAGGCCGCGCTGAAGGTCGCCAAGGGCCGGCCGCTGGTGAATTCCGTGACCGGCGAGGAAGAGAAGCTCGAAGCCATTCTGCCGCTCATCAAGAAATACAATGTGCCGGTGGTTGCGATCTCCAACGACGAGACTGGTATTTCGATGGATCCGGACGTGCGCTTTGCCGTCGCCAAGAAGATCGTCGAGCGCTGCGCCGATTTCGGCATTCCGGCGCACGACGTCGTCGTCGATCCGCTGGTTATGCCGATCGGTGCGCTGGGTGACGCCGGCCGCCAGGTATTCGCGCTGCTGCGCCGCCTGCGCGAGGAACTGAAGGTCAATACAACGTGCGGCCTCTCCAACATTTCCTTCGGCCTGCCGCACCGTCACGGCATCAATGCCGGCTTTATCCCGATGGTGATCGGCGCCGGCATGACCTCGGCGATCATGAACCCTGTCCGCCCACAGGAGATGGAGGCGGTACGCGCCGCCAACGTGCTCAACGGCACCGACAAGGACTGCATGACCTGGATCAAGGCCTACAAGGACTACAAACCGGGCGAACACGCTGCCCCGGTCGCGGCACCCGCTCCGGCCACGGGCGCCGGTGATGCTGCCGCTGGTGGCCGTCGCCGCGGTGGCCGCGAAGCACGGATGGCAAGGGGATAATTCAAAGTAAGGATATGACGGCGCTCCACGTTGCCCCCCTCTGTCCTACCGGACATCTCCCCCTCGCGGGGGGAGATCACGCGCTTCGATCTCTGGCCTCAATCGCCAACGTCGTCGGGGGCGCGACAATCGACCCGCTGTTGATCTCAACCCTTGAGGGGGAGATGTCCGCCGGGACTGAGGGGGGCAACGTGGAGCACAAACTTCTAGCTCTATTGCGCCCGGAAGACGTAGGAGCCTCTTTATGAACGCTCCTCTTAACTCGACCGATCCGCTCGTCCTGTTCATGCCCTCGGGCAAGCGCGGGCGGTTTCCGGTCGGAACGCCAGTGCTGGATGCGGCGCGGCAGCTCGGCGTCTATGTAGAGAGCGTATGCGGCGGACGGGCGACTTGCGGGCGCTGTCAGATCGAGGTGCAGGAAGGCAATTTCGCCAAGCACAAGATCACGTCCTCCAACGACCACCTTTCGCCGCGCGGAGCAAAGGAAGAACGCTACGACCGCGTGCGCGGGCTGCCGGACCATCGCCGCCTTTCCTGCTCGGCGACGATCCTTGGCGACCTCGTCATCGACGTGCCGCAGGACACGGTGGTCAACGCGCAGGTCGTGCGCAAGGCTGCGAGCGAACGCGTCATCGAACGCTTCTCCGCGGTTCAGCTTTGCTATGTCGAGGTCGAGCAGCCCGACATGCACAAGCCAACAGGCGATTTGGAGCGCCTGAAGGCCGTTCTGGAAAAGGATTGGGGCTGGAAGGATTTGCGGGTCGCGCCGCATCTCATCCCCGAAGTCCAGAAAATCCTCCGCAAGGAAAACTGGTGCGTCACCGCTGTGATCCACAAGGACATGGATTTCTCGCGCGCGACGATGATTGCGCTCTACCCTGGCCTGAAGAACGAGGCTTATGGCGTCGCCTGCGATATCGGTTCGACGACGATCGCCATGCACCTGGTATCGCTGCTGTCCGGCCGCCTGGTTGCCTCTTCGGGTTCACAGAACCCTCAGATCCGCTTCGGCGAAGATCTAATGAGCCGCGTCTCCTATGTGATGATGAACCCGGATGGCCGCGAGGCCATGACCAAGGCTGTACGGCAGGCCGTCAACGATCTGATCGGCAAGGTCTGCGAGGAGGGTCAGGTCAGTCGCGAGGATATTTTCGACCTGGTGTTCGTCGGCAATCCGATCATGCATCATTTGTTCCTCGGCATCGACCCGACCGAACTAGGCCAGGCTCCCTTCGCGCTCGCCGTTTCCGGCGCGGTGCAAGGCTGGGCGACGGATATCGGCATCAATGTGAGCCATGGCGCGCGCGTTTACATGCTGCCCTGCATTGCTGGCCATGTCGGCGCCGACGCCGCTGGAGTGACACTATCGGAAGGGCCGCACCGCCAGGACAAAATGATGCTGCTGGTCGATGTCGGCACCAATGCCGAGATTGTGCTCGGCAACAAGACCCGCGTGGTTGCCGCCTCATCGCCGACCGGCCCCGCCTTCGAGGGCGCCGAAATATCGTCCGGCCAACGCGCCGCACCGGGCGCGATCGAACGCGTGCGCATCGATCCTGAAACGCTGGAGCCGAAATACCGTGTTATCGGCACCGACAAATGGTCGAACGAGGAAGGCTTCGAGGAGGCATCCTGGGCCACCGGCGTTACGGGCATCTGCGGCTCGGCCATTATCGAGGTCGTCGCCGAAATGTATCTTGCCGGCATCATTTCAGAGGACGGCGTGGTCGACGGCAGCTTGATGGCGAAGAGCCCGCGCATCATCCAGAACGGCCGCACCTTCTCCTATCTCGTTCGCGAAGGCCGTGAGGGCGAACCGCGCATAACGGTGACGCAAAACGACATCCGCGCCATTCAGCTTGCCAAGGCAGCGCTCTATGCCGGCGTGAGGCTGCTGATGGAAAAGCAGGGCGTCGATCATGTCGATACGATCCGCTTTGCCGGCGCCTTCGGGTCGTTCATCGATCCGAAATACGCGATGGTGCTCGGCCTCATTCCCGATTGCGACCTGACCGAAGTCAAGGCGGTCGGCAACGCGGCGGGCACCGGCGCGCTGATGGCTCTCCTCAACCGCAACCACCGCCGCGAGATCGAGCTGGAGGTATCGCGCATCGAGAAGATCGAGACTGCGCTGGAACCGCATTTCCAGCAGCTGTTCATCGACGCGATGGCCTTGCCGAACAAGGTCGACCCGTTCCCAAAGCTCTCCGAGCAAGTGAAGCTACCGCCGCGCAAGGTTCTGGAACCGGGCAGCGGCGATGGCGCTCCGCGTCGTCGCGGCCGCGAAGGGCATGCGGCGCGGCGCGGACGGGAGTAAGTTTAGCAGCATCTGGGTGGGGCCGGCCCCCGCTTCACATGTGACACGCCCTTCGCTGAAGTTCAGCCAGAAGGCTCCCACCATACTTTCACCCGCCCAGCGTTGCCGGATCAGCCCTTGTAGGACTCGATCTGCTCAGCCAGTTCCTTGTATTCCTCGCAGGACGTGCCGCAGCGCTTCTCGATCTCGCTGAGCTGGTTCTTCGCCGAAGCAACGTCGCCGCGCTGCAGATGTGCCTCGCCGAGATATTCGCGCACCAGCGTGTAGTTCGGGTCGATGCGCAGCGCTTCCTCGTAGTAGCCGAGGCCGACGAGAATTCGTCCGGCCTTGCGGTGCGAATAGCCGAGATAGTTGAGGATGCGCTTATCGCTCTTGTCTTGCGCAAGGCTGAGCACCTTGATCGCCTCCTCGTAGTCGCCCTTCTCCGCCAGCTTGCGGCCGGTCGCATAGAGGCTGTCGTCGTCGGTCGCGCCGCTCCTCTGCGCCACGCATTTTTTGGACTTCTTGTTGTAAACCTTACCCTTCGGGCAATCCGGCACCGAAATAGAGCTGGAACTGCCGCCGCTTCCACTGCCACTGCCACCGCCACCTCCGCCACCGCCACCGCCGCTACTGCTACCGCCTCCGCCCCCACCGCCGCCACCGCCTCCGCCACCTCCGCCGCCTCCGGCAGCGAACGCAGCAAGCGGCGCGATGATGATGGCTGACGCGATGATTGTGGCAAGCCGGTAGCGCATGGACGTTCTCCTCGAATAACCAATTGCCTTTGCAGGCATCAACGCCGGCACACCCGCAATTCTTCCGCTTCCGTTTGCGTGCCTCTGCATACCGAGCCGATGCAGGACCTGGCTTCTTCGCCCCTGCGAAACAAGGGTAAGGTGGCGAGTCCGAAGGGCGAGACGGCGAGGGGCTGTCGCAGGGGACAGTCTACCTTTGCCGCCAGCGCAAACATTGCAGCGGCACAGCCTTGCTGCGGCAAGGAAAGTAAACCGTCCCCAGTTTCATCACATGCAAAATTCATTTGCATACAAATGTTTCTGCGGCTGACATGCAATGGAAACGATCGCCTGCTGCCGAGCAATCTCACGGAAACACAGCACTGCGATACAGCGCCACGGTCGGCTTCCGGAATGAGTTCGGTCAGCTGCAACCCCGCAACAGGAGATGATCATGTCGATGTTCGATGATATCGGCCGGTTTGGCGCCGCTCTCCGGAATGCGCGCCGCAACCGGATTGCAATCCGCGAAATGAATTCGCTGCCGCCAGAACTGCAGAGAGACATTGGCTGGCCGGGCTCGCCGGAATCCAGATCAGTGTCGAACAAACGCAGCATGTTCTGGAGAACGGTTGTCTAAACGCTGCGCCAGCGGCGGATAACTTCCGCCGTTGGACAGCACCCGCAGATGTCAGAACCTGCCGGTATCCCGGAATGTCTCGAACGTCGCCCTGATATGATCAGCCACTGCCTTGACCGGCGCGCTGGCATCCGGTGCGACAACCATGGCGAGATTGTAGGTGCCAAGATCGGGCATTCCGTCCTTCGGGCCAAGTTCGACCATGTCGTTGGCGAGAAAGGATTTCGGCAGCGGCGCGACAGCAAGATCCGCCTGAATGGCGGCGCGCTGTCCGGCGGTGTGGGCGCTCATGTAAGCAACACGGTAGTTGCGCCCGTCGCGGCCAAGCGCTTCCAGGGCACCGGCTCGCCAGACGCAGCCCTCTTCCCACAGCGAAACCGGCAAGGGTTCACGCAGATGCGCACAGCCACCTTTGGCACCTGCCCAGACAATCGCCTCGGTCAGCAGCACTTCGGCGCCCAGAGCGCTGGTGCGGTAGGAATCGGTGAGCAGCGTGATGTCGAGGGCCCGGTCGTCCATGCGGCGGCGCAAATTGATGCTTTGATCGATGGTGACATCGACGGCAATCGATGGATGCGACTGGGCAAAACGCTTGAGCACATGCGGCAGGACACGCTCGCCATAGTCGTCCGGAGAGCCGAGCCGAACCAAGCCGACTATGTCGGGGACGATGAATTTGGAAACGGCATCGCGGTTGATCGCCAGCAGGCGGCGCGCATAGCCGAGCAGCATTTCGCCATCAGTCGTCAAGGAAACAGACCGTGCATCCCGGGCGAACACCGAGCGGCCGAGAATGTCCTCGAGCTTCTTGATCTGCATGGAAACAGCGGACGGCGTGCGGAAGACGGCGTTTGCCGCCGTGGTAAAGCTGCCGGTCTCGGCAATGGCCACGAAGGTGCGCAAAACGTCGAGATCAAGCAGCGGAAGCGGATGATTGAGCGGGGCATTCATCGGAGGGCTCCATTCAATAAAACTGATCTGAAAGATCACTTCATTTCGTTTGATTGAACATCACTTCGGAGCGATAGTCAACACCGTGGAAGGCGGCAATGATCTGGAAACCCCGGCGGCCTTCCCCCGAAAAACGAAAAGAAATGAACTCGCAGAAAATGCGCGGCGGATGGTCCGTCGTGCGTCACGATCCCTCTTGGGATCAAAAACAGGAGGACATTATGTCTATCTTTTCTGCCATAAGCCGGCTTGCTCACGAGTATCAGGACGCCCGCAGCCGTTACCTGACCGAACGTCAGGTTCAGTCGTTGCCGTATGAGATCCAGAAGGACATCGGCTGGCCGGACGCCTATCAGCGCCGCTCCACGCGCGTTCGCCTTGGTGGCTGGGCTGGAGATCGCTGATCGTGTGTAAACCAGTTTAGCCCGCCGTCATGCGAGATACGACGGCGGGCTTTTTATTGCCTTCAAACTACGCAGATTGTCCGCGCGCACATTACGCACTGAGCTATGCAAGAGTTGCATGACGCATATGAACAAGTTGCATGGCCGCCTATCAAATCATGTAAGTATCTGATTTGGTTACGCTTTTTCTAAGCGAGTCGTATTTCTGACTGCCATCTATGTCGCTTTTCGTATCAAGCGCTTCGCTTTTTCCGCTTCTTATTGTGCAGCGAGTGCCTATATCAGCGGCATCAAACGAGATGCCCCACTCCTAACAGATTAGCGAAGGCACCCCGTGTAACAATGATGCATGGAGCCGTGTCATGAAGTTTCTGTCCCGTCTTTTTTCCAACCACAGCGAAACCAACCTGATCACCGCGCTGGAGCGCCAGGCGCTTCTCCGCTCGATGCCCGGCCAGACCGGCGCGCTCGCGGGTGCTCGCCTGGGCTTTCTCGTCCGCTAATCGATTTCACGGCGAAAGCCGCAATCCTCGGATAGATATTTGAAAGCCGCGCTTGCATTCAGCGCGGCTTTTTTTGAATATCGGAACGCCCGCAGCATCCGTGCAAGCCGATTTGCGTCACCCGCGTCGCAAATTTAATGTCTTGCAAGCCCGCGCTTCCATTGACAGCAAACAACTTTCCTGATTGCCCTATGCTGACTGCGACATTGATGTCGCAGTCAGCTTTCGCATGAGGCTACCTTGAACGCCGTCAAACATCCGATCAAACGGTCGCTTGTCTTTTTTCTGATCCCCGACTTCACCATGATAGCCTTTGCGACCGCTTTGGAGCCATTGCGGTCAGCCAACCGCATGCTCGGCTATGACGCATACAGGTGGCGGCTGGCGAGCTACGACGGCAAGCCGGTGCAAGCCTCGAACGGGGTCGAATGCGCGGTCAACACCTCGCTGGAAGAAGAGCGGCGCAAGATGGCCGGGCCGGAACGGCCATCAATGGTGGTGGTGTGCAGCGGCATCAATGTCGAGACTTACTCCAACCGCTCGGCCTTTGCCTGGCTGCGCGAGGAATACAATCGCGGCGTCGCCATCGGAGGACTTTGCACCGGCGCGCATGTGCTGGCGGCGGCCGGCCTGCTTTCCGGCAGGCGCTGCGCCATCCATTGGGAAAATCTCCCCGGCTTCTCCGAAGCGTTCCCGAAGGCCAATGTCTTCGCCGATCTCTTCGAGGTCGACCATAATATCTATACCTGCGCTGGCGGCACGGCAGCACTCGATATGATGCTGAAGCTGATCGGCGACGATTTCGACGACAACCTGGTCAACCGCGTTTGCGAACAGGTTCTGACTGATCGCGTCCGCAGCCCGACGGATCGCCAGCGGCTGCCGTTGCGCGCACGCCTGGGCGTGCAGAATTCGAAGGTGCTGTCGATCATCGAACTGATGGAGGCCAATCTTTCCGAGCCACTTTCGCTGATCGAGATCGCCGACCATGTCGGCCTGTCGCGCCGCCAAATAGAGCGGCTGTTCCGAACCGAGATGGGCCGCTCCCCTGCCCGCTACTACCTCGAAATCCGCCTCGACCGGGCACGGCACCTGCTGTTGCAGTCGTCCATGCCTGTCGTTGAGGTTGCTGTCGCCTGCGGTTTCGTCTCGGCATCGCATTTCTCAAAATGCTACCGCGAACTCTATTCGCGTTCGCCGCAACAGGAGCGCGTCGATCGCAAGCAATTGCTGGTGGCCTGATCGCGCCGATTCTCCAAAGGGAAAGCCGGTTCCTGTATCCGTAAGCGCTTGAGCTTCGGAGACCGTCCATGACGGGATCGCATTCGTCGGCACCGGTTTCGTCACCGACTATTATATGACGACGTTGGCAAACCACCCGTTGCTGCGTCTCGTCGGTGTGTTCGATCGCGCGCCGGCCATGCGCTATGACGAGGGCTGCCTAGCGCGAGTCCCACAAGAATGACCGGTCGCGCCACATTTTCTCACCGATGAGGCAGTCATAACCCGCCGAGGCCTGCGCAAGAACAACCGGCGGGCGACCATCCTTTTCCCAAAATGGTTCAGCCGGGCCTTGCGCCAGCTCCAGCACCAGCTTGCGGCGGACGGCTTCGGGGAATTGTGACCACTCATTGACTGGGATCATGAAGGCGCCCGGCCCGCCGATCACGCAGTTCGTGTAGTAGCTGTCAAGATCCTTGACGTCGTAGACACTGGTGAACCCGCCGCTGGTCATCAAGGGCAGGCCGTTGATGACGATGCCTTGGCTCACCACCGCATCGCGTATCATCTGGACCGGCGGGCCCTGATTGTTCGGGCCGTCGCCGGAAATGTCGATGACCCGCTTCATGCTGCGGAACTGACTTTCGGCGAACAGGTCGGCGCCAAATTCCAGCGCACTCGAAATCGAGGTGCGGCGCGCGCTGTTCGGCGGATTGGCGCTCAACGCCGCGGCAACCCGCGCGGCATCGTCACGCGACGATATGATGGTCCACGGCACGATCACATGCTGTGAGGTATTGCCGGCCCATTCGAAGTAAGTCACCGCGATCTGACCATAGACCCCCTCGGCAATCGCCTTGATAACCTGATCATCGGTGAGGGCGGCGGCATAGCCATGCCGCTGGATTTCGAGTTCCTGCGGCGACATCGACAGGGAAACATCGACGGCGAGCACCAACTCGACATCAACCTTTTCCTGCGCTTGCGCGCCATCTGAGAAAAACCCGGTAATGGCCGCTGCCGCGGCGATCAAGGCATGTCTGGCACGGATCAGTCGAGACATGGCCGTAGGTTACGCGAAAGTCGCGCCGTGAAAAGAAAGGCGGAGCCGAAGCCCTGCGCTTTCCATTCACAATTTCGCGAACACTCGGCGTTGGCGCCCGGCTCTACACACAGTCATTTTTGATTTCTTCCCGTTGCCGCGCGCGAAACCTTGAAGCTCGCAACCGGTGTTGCCTCCCTGGTCATTGTTGGCGCAACGGCCTCCGCCACCGTGGCATCCGGGGTGACGATGGCAGCGATCCGCTGGCTTACATCGCGTGAGGCAGTGAGCGACGACACCATCTTTGCCCAGAACGGAGCGCCCAGTCCGACGAGAAGCCCGCCGACGATAAGCCAAAAAGCGTTGGCGAAGGATGGCAGGGGAACGCTCGCGCCAAGTACCGTCAGCGAACAATCCGACACTCCAAGCGAAGCGCCGCAGGCTGTCTTGCTCGAATCCTCCGGCCAGCCAACGGGCGCGCCAAGGTTCTGAAATGCTTGCTTCTGCGCATCAGCCTCGGCAATCGACTTCTTGAGGTCATCAATCGCGGCTTTGAGTTCGGCAGTGGTGGCCTCAGCCTCAGGCCCCGCCGCGGCCGAACTTTTGTTCAGGCGTTCGACAAGAACAGCATAATCGGCCTGCACATCGGCCGCCTTGTTGGCGATCGCTTCCGCGATTTCGGGGTTTTTAAGGTAGGTCGCGGCAAGCTTGTAGGGGTGGACGTAAAACATCCAGGCGACGAAGAATGCGACAATGACCGAGAGCAGGCGTGCGCGGCTTTCGAAGTAAAGGCTCACTTCCTTGCCGAAGGCCTCATATTTCTGGGCGATGTCCTTCACCACCTCGTCGGTGAAATTGTCGGCCGCGCCGGCAAGCCGGTTGTCGGCCAGCTTCTGCGTGAAGACTTCCACCGGAACATTGGTCACCACCGCCCAGTCGACAAAGCGACGCAAAATACCGCTGGCTATGCCACTCGGCGTTTTGCCTTCCTGTGTCGCGGCACGGTTTTCCATGATGAGCGCAGCGAACTGCTTGGAGGTCAGCAGCTTGCCGTTATTTCCGTCTGCCTTGCTGAGCCTAGGCAGCACAACCCGCGCGTAAAGGTTCTCCAGCATCAGCTGCAAACCCTTGGCGCGAAGATTCATGACACGATGGATCATCTCGACGAGTGTCGATACGACGATTGCAAACATCAGCATCGTCACAGCGAACGCGAGCAGTGCTGTCAGCCATTGCATGACTCACCTCACATTCAATAAATATGGAAATATTATCCAGTATAGATGTCAAATATAACTTATGGCTCAACAAAGGCCAAGCAGAGACGGCTACACTTTTCCCTGACGAAAGCCCGCCCGCTCACAGTCTTTCGACTGACGCCGCCAAATGCCTGGCTTGGTGACTGCGCCACTACCGAGACCACTCGCGCCAGGTTGTGAGGTCCAACCGGCGCGGAATACAGCTCGCCTGCGTCGCGATATATGTCAGGTGCGCGGCTTGAGGTTTTCCGGGTCGTAAAGTGGCTTGTACCCTATGGCGGCCACTTCGACCGGATAGGTCTCGCCAAAATACTCCACGCTAAGCTTGCGGCCTTCCTGGCAGTAAGCCCAAGGCAGGTAGGCGAGCGCGATGTTCTTGCCGATGGTCGGGCCATAAGCGGCCGAGGTGGTGAAGGATCGCCGGCCGAGTTCGTCGACCAGCGTCTCGCCCGTCGCCGGGTCCATCACCGGCATGGTGCCGACGGGATAGCGAGCGACACCCCTGGAATCGACATTGTCGGTCATCACCAGCGTGCAAAGCATCGCCGGCTGGTTGGCGCGCGTCTTGTATTCGAGGTGTTTGGCCCTGCCGCGGAAGTCGGCTTCCTTGACTTTTGGGCGAGCAAGATCAGCCTCGAGCAGATTGTATTCCGTTAGCAGGTCGGCGTTCTGCAGGCGCAGGCTCTTTTCCATGCGACGTGTATTGGCATAGGTCTCGACGCCGAACGGCATCACGCCGGTCGAGCGCAGCGCATCCCATACGGCCAGCCCGTCCTCATACTTCATATGCAATTCCCAGCCCTGCTCGCCGACATAGGAAATTCGGAAGGCAGTGACATGTCTGCCGCCGATCTTGAGCTGCTTGATCGCCGCGAAGGGGAAGTTCTCCGGCGTCAGGCCAGCCGGGTCCTCCACGACCTTCTGCAACGTCGTGCGGGCGTTCGGTCCCCATATGCCTACGGTGACGTATTTCTCGGTCACATCGGTAATGGTGACGTCGAGACCCTTATCCTCGGCCACGCGGCGCATGTAGTGGAAGTCGCGCGGACCGGCATCGGCGCCGTTGATCATCCGGCAGCGGTCGGCCATGCGGATGACCGTGAAGTCGGCGCGGACCATGCCGTCGTCGTCGAGGAAGTGCGTGTAGATGCCCTTGCCGATATTGGCGTCGCCACCAATTTTGGCCGCGCAAAGCCATTCCATCAGTTCGACATGGTCCGGGCCTTCGATGTCCACCATGTGGAAATGCGACAGATTGACGATGCCGCAATCCTCGGTCATGGCGAGGTGTTCGGCATTGGAAACACGCCAGAAATGGCGGCTGTCCCATTCGTTCTCGCGTACAGGCACGCGGTTGCCGTACTTTTCCAAAAGGTGCTCGTTGGCGGCATAGCCGTGCGCACGCTCCCAACCGCCGAGTTCCATGAAGTAGCCGCCGAGTTCCTTCTCGCGCTCGTAGAAGGGTGAACGGCGAATGTTGCGGCCCTTGGAAAAGGGTTCGCGCGGATGCACCGCCGGATTGTAGACCTTCATCGCCGTTTCGGTGCAGCGGTCCCAAATGAACTGCTCCTGCATCTGGTGCGGGTAGAAGCGGGCATAATCGATCTTGTTATGATCGATCTCGGTGCGGCCGTCGGTCATCCAGTCGGCGATGAGCTTGCCCATGCCGGGGGCATCCTTGACCCAGATCGCGACGGCATACCAGAGCCCCCTCACCTTCTGGCTCTCGCCCATGGAAGGGCCGCCATCGGTCGTGACCTGCAAAAGTCCGTTGAAGGAATGACCTTCATTATAGCCCAGTTCGCCGAGGATCGGCGTCAGTTCCATGGCGCGTTCGAGCGGAGCCAGGATCTCTTCCATGTCGAGGTCGCGCTGCGATGGCGACAGACGCGACTCGTGCTTCTCCAGGATGTCGCGCGGATGGCACAGGCGCGGGTTGGTTTCTTCATAGTAACCCCACTCGATCTGCCCGCCTTCTGCGGTCTTGGGGTCGCCAGTGTCGCGCATGTAGGCCGAGTTGCCCTGGTCACGCAGGAGCGGCCAGCCGATCTCCTTGCCGGTGCCGGCGAACTCCGCATAGGGCCCAAAGAACGTCAGCGGGTGGTCGATCGGCATCACCGGCAGGTCTTCGCCCGCCATTTCCGCAATCAGCCGGCCCCAAATGCCGGTGCAGACTACGACATAGTCGGCCTCGATGGTGCCGCGGTCGGTCACGACGCCCTTGATGCGGCCATTCTCGATGACGAGCGATTTCGCCGACGTGTTGGCAAAGGACTTGAGCTTGCCCGAGGTTTCAGCCTGGTCGACCAGCTTGCCCGCGACGGTTTGCGAGCGCGGGATGACCAGGCCTGCATCCGGGTCCCATAGGCCGCCCTGCACTAGGTGCTCCTCGATCAGCGGGAACTTTTCCTTGATCTCGGCGGGCTCGATCAGGCGGGCGCGTGTCCCGAAGGCTTTCGCCGAGGCGATCTTGCGCTTGATCTCTTCCATGCGGCTGTCGTCGCCGACGCGGGCGACCTCAAGGCCGCCGACGCGCGCGTAGTGACCCATTTTCTCGTAGAAATCGATGGAGTAAAGCGTCGTCCAGCACGACAGGAAATCGTGGCTGGTAGTGTAGCAGAAATCGGAGGCGTGCGCGGTCGAGCCGATGTCGGTCGGGATACCGGACTTGTCGATGCCGACAATGTCGTCCCAACCGCGCTCGATCAGGTGATGGGCGATCGATGCGCCCACAATTCCGCCCAGCCCGACAATGACGACCCTCGCCTTTTTCGGAAACTCTGCCATTGCCCCACCGCTCCAGGATCAGATTGTTGGAGACTTATAGGGCAGTGCGCCGCGGCGATTGCAGCCTGTTTGCGACATTGCCAAAAAGCGGCGCGACCTGCTGGATACATATGGCGGCTATGCTGTTGCGCGAACGTGGAAGCGTTGACGGCGCTCATCGGCTGAAACTCGGAACGCCGGCAATTCGATGGGGGCAAGCGGGCGTAAGCCCCCTCACGCCACGCCAGACCAGAGCCGGCAAGTCGGAAAAACATAAAAGGCCGGACAGTCGTCCGGCCTCGCTTATTCTTACTATCTTGTTAGGGATTACTTGATTTTGCCGACTCCGCCGGAAATCTCAACCGTCTCCGAACCGGTCAGCGCCTCTCGGTCACCGTTCGGCATGGTGACAAAGCAGCCGCCGCTGCAGAATTCGACCGTCTCGCCGGCTGCGATCGCCAGTTCAGACTTGCTGCCGTTTTCGGTCACGATCAGCGTACGGGGCTCGGAGTCGCGGTTGACCGCGCTGGCCGCCTGTGCCGCGTTGCTCATCACCAGGAGAGCCAAGGCCGCTACGACATAGTTCTTCATTTCACTCCGGTGTTTCCACCGCCTCTATCGGGGCAGGATATCCGCCCGTTTCGAGGAGTTTATAACCGACCGAAGCTGAACGCCAACTGAATGAGGCGTTCATGCCTCAATTGCCAAGAAAGCCTCAAGGCACCGGATACGACCGCGCAACTGGCGGACATATCCGCACGCGCCTTCACTCCGGTGAGGGCTTGCGCGAGCGGCGCTTGCGCGTGCCGAGTTGCTGCCGATGCAGTTCGCGGCGATGCACAGCCTCGGCAAGCACGGCTTCCGCCTTTTCATCGTCATCGGCTGACCATTCCGGTTGCTTTTCAGCGACCGCCATAACTGGAGGAGACGGAATGGTTATGCCGATGCCTTCCCTTTCGAAAGCATCCAGTATGCCGAAACGAAGATCGTTCTGAACGATGCCGCCATTGTTCACGTCACCCAGGAAGACACGTATCTCGAAATTCATTGATGTCGACGCGAAGGCCGTGAAGGCGACGAAAGGCTCGGGGTTCTTCAGCACCAACGGGTGGTTTGACGCGAGATCAGACAGGATCGCGTGGACCTTTCTTGCGTCGGTGCCGTAGGCGACGCTGATCGGTATCTCGACGCGGCCGAGACGGTTGCGATGGGTCCAGTTGCCGACCGCGCCGTTGATCAGCGTCGAATTCGGCATGATCACAGTCTGGCGCTGGAAGGTCTCGATCTCGGTGGCGCGCACACTGATCTTCTTGACCGTGCCGGAAATGTCGCCGGCAACCACCCAGTCGCCAGCCTTGATCGGACGCTCGGCCAGCAGGATCAAACCGGAGACGAAATTCGACACGACATTCTGCAAGCCGAAACCGATACCGAGGGAGAGACCACCGGCGATGAGCGCCAGATTGGAGAAGTCTATGCCCGCCGCCGATAGCGCAATCAGGCCGGCCAGCGCCAGTCCAGCGTAACCAACGACGGTGCGGATCGAATTGCGCACGCCGCTGTCGACGCGGCCGCGCGCCATAACGGAACCATCCAGCCAGCCCTGGAACCAGCGGGTCAGGAAGAAGCCGACGGCAAAGACCAGCAGTCCCCAGAGAACCCCGGTGATCGACAGCGTGAAGGAGCCGATTTGGATGCCGGTGGCAATCTTGTACATCCAGGCGCTGATGTCGCCTGGCTGAAAGCCCCACTGGAACAGGATAATCGGCAGGCCGACAACCACCACGACGACGTTGATAAGGATGCTGATCAGCAGGCTGAACTGATCGAGTTCCGTTTCATCGAGATTGAACCATCGCTGAAATCGCCCGCCGATCGTCGTGTGGGCGAAAGCGCCCTCTTCGGAAACAGCGCGCGACGACAGGAAGCCGATATACATCGTCGCCAGCACGGCGCCGGTCCACACCACCTGCTGCGTGATGAACCGCGCCAGGCCGATATATCCCAACGCGGCCGCGATGATCGTCAGCGTACCGAGCAGATAGAGGAAGTAGCGCACCCATATCGGCCAAGGCTTGGGGTTGCCGTCCCTGTCGGCGAAGGGGCGGACCATGCCGCTCGCAACAACCAGGATGCCAATCAGCACGGTTGCGACAAGGGCCTCGACAACTGTCAGCGACAGCGGCGCGTCGAGCGTTTCGTAGACCTCGCTCAGGAAGAAGTCGAGACCGCTGAAAAATGCCGTGGTCGACATGATCCACAGCAGCTTGAAGGCCGCACGCGATTCGACCGGAATGAGCCGCCATTCCGGCAGGCTTGGCGACAACACGGCCTTGCCCAGCCGATGAACGAAGAATACCAGACCGATTACGCCGAATAGCGCCGCCAGCATCGGCTTGACGTCGCCGCGCAGCACTTCGAAATAATCGAACAGGAAGTAAGTCAGGCCAAGGAACAAGCCGAGCGCCAATGACGGAATCAGCGTCGACCAAAAGGTGACCGACAGGCGGCTGAGATAGGTCGGGTTCTGCTTCGTAGGATCTGCTTGGAACAAATGGCCGAACAATCGCCGCCCGCCCAGCAACAGCACCGCGGCCCCAACCATTGCAAGGAACCCTGCTGTCAGGACCGAATTCAACTTGAAATTGAAAACGAACCTAACCCAGGATCCGACGATCCGCCGGGCGTTCTGCTCAGTTGCCTGAACTCCCTCTACGACCTCGCCGGCCAATTCGGGACCAATTTTATATCGCTTCGTCAGGAGCCGCGAGAACAGGTCGCGCCGCATCTCGGTGATGCGGTTGATAAGATTGTTGACGCGGATCGACAAATCCTCGGCGTTGCCGAGTGTGGCGTTGATCTCCGCCTTTTCCGCTGTCAGCGTGGCTCGTTCGTCGGCGACAATGTCGGATTCAGGCGCCGCGCCCGCGGCGGGAGGGTCTCCCAGCAGCGTCAGCCGGTCATTGATTTCCGTCAGGCGCGGACGAAAGGAAACGCTGCTATTGATCAGTTCGCGAGCGATTTCCTCGAGCTGCACCCTTGCCTCGATCAGCCGGGCATCGTCATCCGCGTTGGCGTCGATCTTCTTTTCGATTTCGTTGGTGCGCAGCGTCAGCGATTGAATGATGCTTTGCTGCTGGTCGACAAGCGTGGAGCCGGTTTTGCCAACCGTCTGCGCGACCGCTGTCAGCGGGGCCAGTGTGGCTGCTGCGATCAGCAGTACGGCAATCAGCAGTCTCTGAGCGGCTTTTTGCATATGGCGAGACGGAACCCCTAGTCGATTCGGGACTGTTACTTGCCACTTGTGGCGGGAGCAAGCCGAAGTCGGTGTTGTGAAAAGCCGTGGCGCAATACTCGCTTTCGTCCTAAAGCCCGCCCTATAGTCTGCGGCCAGCCAATCTCGTTGGAAGACACTCCCTTATGGCGGAATATTCTGCTTTCTCGATCCTGAAGAACGCGCTGACCGGCAATCAGGGCTGGAAGCCGGCCTGGCGCAAGCCGGATCCCAAGCCGTCCTATGACGTTATCATCATTGGCGGCGGCGGCCACGGCCTGTCCACCGCCTACTATCTCGCCAAGGAACACGGCATCACCAACGTCGCGGTGCTGGAGAAGGGATATCTCGGCTCCGGCAATGTCGGACGCAACACCACCATCGTGCGCTCCAACTACCTTCTGCCGCAGAACATCCGCTTCTACGAACATTCGATGAAGCTTTGGGAGAACCTCTCCCACGACCTCAACTACAACGTCATGTTTTCGCAGCGCGGCATCCTCAACCTCGCGCATACGCCGGCCCAGATCGACGACTATGTGCGTCGCGGCAACGCCATGCGGCATGAAGGCGGCGACGCCGAACTGCTCTATCCGCACCAGATCGCCCGGCTTTATCCCGGCCTCGACCTCTCGTCCGCGGCACGCTTTCCGGTTCTCGGCGGCCTGCTGCAGCCGCGCGCCGGCACGGCCCGCCACGATGCGGTGGCCTGGGGCTACGCGCGCGGTGCAGACCGGCGCGGCGTCGACCTGATCGAGAATTGCGAAGTCATTGGTTTCATAAAGGATGGCGACCGCGTCGTCGGCGTGCAAACCACGCGCGGCGAGATCCGCGCAAGGAAGATAGGCATCGCCGCAGCCGGTAGCACGGGCCGCGTCATGAAGCTCGCCGGCATCGACAAGCTGCCGATCGAGAGCCATGTGCTGCAGGCCTTTGTTTCAGAATCGCTGAAGCCCATCCTGCCCGGCGTCATCACCTGGGGTGGCGGCCACCTTTACGTCTCGCAATCGGACAAGGGCGGCCTCGTCTTCGGCGGTGATCTCGACGGCTACAACACCTATGCCCAACGCGGAAACCTGCCGCTGGTCGAGGAAGTGATGAGCGAGTTGCTTGCCATGTTTCCCGGCTTCGCCAAGGTACGGTTGCTGCGTTCGTGGGGTGGCGTCATGGACATGTCGATGGACGGCTCGCCGATCATCACCACCGGCCCGCTGCCCGGCATGTACCTCAATTGCGGCTGGTGCTATGGCGGCTTCAAGGCGACGCCGGCGTCCGGCTGGTGCTTTGCCTGGACGATCGCCAAAAACAGCCCGCACGACTTCAACGCACCCTTTACCCTCGACCGCTTCCATCGTGGCATTCTCATTGACGAGAAGGCCCAGGGCGCGACGCCGAAACTGCACTGAGCTTCGACCCATCATGCTGATCACCTGTCCCTATTGCGGTCCGCGCGACGTGTCCGAATTCGCTTATCAGGGCGATGCAAACCGTACGCGGCCCGATCCTGCCTCCACCGACCAGGCGGCATGGAACGCCTATGTCTACGACCGGATCAACACCGCTGGCGACCATCGCGAGTTCTGGCAGCATTCCGGCGGCTGTCGCTCGCACCTGGCGGTGACGCGCAACACCCTCACGCACAAGATCACCGAGGTCGCCTTCGCCCGGCCGACGCACGAGCCGCACGCGGCCCGCAAGCGTGGAGGCAAGGCATGAGCCCGCGCCGCATCAATGCGGGCGGGCGCATAGACCGCCTGCGCACCATCCGCTTCACCTTCGACGGCAAGCCGATGACCGGCCATGCCGGCGACACGCTGGCGTCGGCGCTGCTTGCAGCGGGCGTTTCGGTGTTCGGCCGCTCGTTCAAGTATCACCGCCCGCGCGGCGTCTTAACCGCCGGCATCGACGAGCCGAATGCGCTGGTCACCGTGCTGAACGGCGATGAGCGCGAGCCCAACATACCGGCCACCATGTTGGAGATCCATAACGGCCTCGTCGTCATCAGCCAGAACCGCTTCCCGTCGCTCGCGTTCGACGTCGGCGCGATGAACAGGCTGGCCGGCGGCGCTTTCTCCGCCGGGTTTTACTACAAGACCTTCATGGGCCCGGTTATCGGGCCGCTGAAGGGCACGCGTGTCTGGATGTTCTGCGAACATTTCATCCGCCGCGCCGCAGGTCTCGGCCATGCCGGCCACAAGGATTCCTCCCGCTATGAGCGCATGAACGCGTTCTGCGACGTGCTGGTCGTCGGCTCGGGCCCCGCCGGCCTGATGGCTGCCAAGGCTGTCGCCGAAAGCGGCACCAGCGTCATCCTCGCCGAGACCGAATCCCGCTTTGGCGGCTCCACCAACTGGTCGGACGAAACAATCGACGGTTCGCCCGCCGGCGAATGGGCTGCGGACGCGGTGGAAGAGCTGAAAGGCCGCGACAACGTCCGGCTTCTGCCGCGCACCACAATTTGGGGCTACTACGACTCCAACGCGCTCGCCGGGCTTGAGCGCGTCACCGACCACAAAGCTGCTCCCGGCAAGGGCGAGCCGCGACACCGCCACTGGGCGATCCGCGCAAAGTCCGTCGTGCTTGCCACCGGCGCCTATGAGCGGCCGCTGGTGTTTCCGGGCAACGACCGCCCCGGCGTGCTGCTCGCCTCAGCGGCGCAGCGCTATGTCAACGAGTTCGGTGTCCTGCCCGGCGACAAGATCGTGCTGTTCACCAATAATGACGGCGCCTATTCCGCCGCCAAGGCGTTGCGCGACGCCGGTGCTTTCGTTGCCGCCATGGTCGATCTGCGCCCCGAAGTCTCGGAAGAGGTTCGTGCCATTGCTGCATCGATTGGCGGGCAGCATTTTACCGGCCATGCAATCGTCGGCACCGAGGGCAAGACCCTGTCCGGCGTCAAAGTCGGGCCTTACGACTTCGCTTCGCGTTTGTTGAAGGGCGACGCCCGGCACATCGATGCCGATTGCCTGATCGTTTCCGGCGGATGGTCGCCGGTGATCCATCTCGCCAGCCAAGCCGGCCAATCGCCCAGATGGGACGACGCCGCACAGGCCTTCCTGCCGCCCGAGCCGACACAGGACTGGACGGGCGCCGGCGCGTTCAACGGCCGCTTCACCACCGCCGAGGCTCTGGCCGAAGGCCTATCCGCCGGCCAGCTTGCCGTCAACGGCAGTGGTCGCCCAGCCGCTGTACCGGAAGTCGGCAATGAAGCGCCGGTCTCGGCGCCGGCCCCGGTTTTCGAAATCCCCGCCACGGGCAAGGCTTTCGTCGATTTCCAGCACGACGTGACGTCCGAGGACGTCCGCCTCGCTCATCGAGAAGGCTTCATCTCGGTCGAGCATTTGAAGCGTTACACAACGCTCGGCATGGCGACCGACCAGGGCAAGACCTCCAATGTGCCTGGACTCGCCATTATGGCCGCCGCGCTTGGCAAGCCGATCGCCGATGTCGGTACGACGCGTTTTCGCCCGCCTTTCGCACCGGTCTCGATTGGCGCGCTGGCCGCCGAACGCTTTGGCGACGTGAAGCCCGAACGGCTTACGCCAATGCACGACTGGCATGTCGCGCAGGGCGCCGTCATGTATGCCGCCGGTCTCTGGTACCGCCCGCAGATTTACGGAAAACCGGGCGAAACCATCGAGCAAGCCTATGTCCGCGAGGCCAGGGCTGTGCGTACCGACGCCGGCCTTGTCGATGTCTCGACACTCGGCAAGATTGCTGTGCAGGGCCCGGACGCCGCGGAATTCCTCGACCGCGTCTACACCAACATGTTCTCGACGCTCGCTGTCAACAAGGCCCGCTACGGCCTGATGTTGCGCGAGGAAGGCATCGCCTTCGACGACGGCACGACGTGGCGGCTCGGCGAGAACGACTTCCTGATGACCACCACCACGGCGAATGCCGGCAAGGTCATGCAGCACCTGGAATATTATCTCGACGTCGTCTGGCCGGACCTGAAAGTGCATCTCACTTCCGTGACCGATCAGTGGGCGGGCGCTGCAATCGGCGGTCCGAAGGCGCGCGACATCCTCGCCGCCTGCGTGACCGGCGCCAGGGTAGACAACGAAACGCTGCCGTTCATGGGCATCGTCAAGGGCGAGATCGCCGGCGCACCGGTGCTGATATGCCGTCTCTCCTTCTCCGGTGAAATGGCCTACGAGGTTTATTCCGGCGCCGGCTACGGCACGCATGTCTGGGAAGCGCTGATGGAAGCCGGCAAACCGTTCGGCATGGTGCCGTATGGCCTCGAGGCGCTCGGCACGCTGCGCATCGAGAAGGGCCACGTTACCGGCGCCGAAATCGATGGCCGCACCACCGCTCACGATTTGCATCTTGACTGGATGCTATCCAAGAAGAAGCCGTTCATCGGGTCCAACATGCTTGGCCGTGAAGGTCTCGTCTCTGAGGACCGCATCAGCTTGGTCGGCCTGGTCTCGCTCGACAACCGGCCGCTGAATGGCGGCTCCCACATTGTCGACCGGCTGGACGAACAGAATCCGCGCCACTCGATCGGGCATATCACTGCTGTCTGCTATTCGCCGACGCTCGGGAAATATATCGGGCTGGCGCTGGTGCGCGGCGGCAAGGCGCGCCATGGCACCCGTGCTTTCGTCTCCGATCCGCTGCGCGATCGCTTCGGTCCGGTCGAGATTGTAAGCCATCATTTCTTCGATCCTAAGGGGAGCCGCATGCATGGTTGAGATGCTTTCGCCCTTGCAGCCGGTTCTACGGCCCGGCTCACATGGCAACTTCGCCGACGGCGTCGGCGTGGTTCTGTCTGAAATCCAACCGGGCTCTATCGTCCAGGTTGCAGCCTGGCCGGGCCATGAGAAGCAGTTGATCGCCGCGATCAAATCTGCCACCGGCCTTACCCTGCCGGATGGCGCCGGCGGTGGTGTTCACAAGGACGGCAAAGCCGCCTTCGGCTTTGCGCCCGGAAAATTCCTGATTTCAATCGAGGAAGAAGGCTTGGCGGACACGCTGCTTCAGGCGGTTTCGATCGATGTCGGAACCGTCATCGACCTATCGCATGGCCGCACTGCCTTGCGCATCTCCGGCCCTAAGGCCGAATGGGTGCTGGCGAAATTCTTCGCTATCGATTTCTCGTTGCCGTCAATTCCGGTCGGGTCGGGCATTTCGACCAACCATCACGACGTCTTTGCCCAGATCCAGCGCACTGGCGCGGATCAGTTCGACCTCACCATCTTCCGATCCTTCGCCCGCGCCTTCTGGACGTCGCTCTGCCACGCCAGCGAGGAAGTCGGTTACGAAGTGCGATAGAGCCTTTCCAGGCTACAGCGCCGCGATATGACTCCGCCCCGACATCGATATCCGTCGAACCAGCGGTCGATTTGTCCCTGCCAGAGTTGTCTCGCACATCATCCTCTCTGCTTATCTCGCCGAGCGGCAATCAGAAAGGTAATCTTTCCGGTCGGAAATTGCTGTTTGACACGAGATGATCATGCGAAACCGCATGTGGCACGAAAGAACTGATTATAGAGGAATCATATCAACCACTGCCAGAGCGCGATCGCGTCTTCTCGAACTGCGTCGATGATAACGCAGAAACAGACGCGTAGTGCTTGCGCCTCTTAAGGTTAATTCGAAGAGGATATTAGATCTTCTCTACCGAGCCGATGCGTTCCCAGGTGCGGCCATTCGACTGGGATTGGCGGGCGAAGTAGCGGAGCGAGGTTTGCGACCAGTTCCTGACCGCAGAAGTGCGATTGTCCAGGATCAGATCGCCCTCGCTGGTGCGCACGGTCAACACGGTGTGCCCCTGCATTCCCAGCCAACCTACCGTCAAAAGCAGAGCGGAGCGCGGCCAGCCGCGCTTGATCAACTCGCTTTTCTTCATGATTGCAAAGTCTTCGCAGTCGCCCTGCTTTGATGGAAGGCGCCAGACATCCGTCTTTCCGGCGGTGGAAATATCGCTCCGCTCGGCGATGCGGCTGTTCACCGTTCTATTGACGTAGGACAATTCCGCGCGCCGCGTGGGCGTCAGCTTTACAACTTTGCTGCTCCCGGCGGTGCTGCAAAGCTCGGCCTGCCGCTCGCAGAAGGATTTGAAGGCGGGCGGCGCGAACGCGTAACCCCTTATTTCCATTGTGTTTCCGGCGTCCATGCCCTGACTGCAGGCAGCCAGCATCGAGGTGCATGCGGCTAGGATTGCTGCGCGGATCAAGATTGGAACCCCCTTGCGAATCACAATTGGATTTGCCCCTCGCGAAGTCAGGATTGTCCTTAACAGTGGTTAAGAAACCCTTACCGACGGCCTGTCAAGGGGGAAGAAATTGCCCGCCCCTTCGTCGGTTAACAAGTGGTTGACGCAATCGCTAACGATCGATCGAATTACGCACGATCAAAAAAGTCTATCGTGGGAGTCTTTACATGCCTAGTTTTCTTCGTGGCCGGAACCGGCACGCGATCTTGTTTCTGTCCACCGCGCTGACGCTGGCGTGGCCCGTCCTACCCGTATCGGCTCAGGATGCTCAGCGCATTACTCGCGGTGCGGAGCAGTACCAGCCGCTCACCGAGGAGAACTACGAAGCGCTCTGCCTGTCTCCCGATCGGAGCTCGATCCTCACTCCTGATCAAATCGCACTGTGCCCCCCGCTTACAACGGAGTTCATCAACGCCGATCCTAGCGACTACAACGGCGACCGCGGTCGTCCCGTCAACGGCGGCGGCGGTGGCGACGGCGATGGCGATGGCGACGGCGATGGCGATGGCGACGGCGATGGCGATGGCGACGGCGATGGCGACGGCGATGGCGACGGCGACGGCGATGGCGATGGCGACGGCGATGGCGACGGCGATGGCGACGGCGATGGCGATGGCGATGGCGACGGCGATGGCGATGGCGACGGCGATGGCGATGGCGACGGCGATGGCGATGGCGACGGCGATGGCGACGGCGATGGCGATGGCGACGGCGATGGCGATGGCGATGGCGATGGCGACGGCGATGGCGATGGCGATGGCGACGGCGATGGCGACGGCGATGGCGATGGCGACGGCGACGGCGATGGCGATGGCGATGGCGATGGCGACGGCGACGGCGACGGCGACGGCGATGGCGATGGCGACGGCGATGGCGATGGCGACGGCGATGGCGATGGCGACGGCGACGGCGATGGCGACGGCGACGGCGATGGCGATGGCGATGGCGACGGCGATGGCGACGGCGATGGCGATGGCGACGGCGACGGCGACGGCGATGGCGATGGCGACGGCGATGGCGATGGCGACGGCGACGGCGATGGCGATGGCGATGGCGACGGCGACGGCGATGGCGATGGCGACGGCGACGGCGACGGCGAGGCGGCGATGGCGACGGCGACGGCGATGGCGGCGACGGCGATGGCGGCGGCGGCGATGGCGACGGCGACGGCGATGGCGAAGGCGGCGATGGCGACGGCGATGGCGACGGCGATGGCGACGGCGATGGCGACGGCGATGGCGAGGCGGCGACGGCGACGGCGACGGCGGCGACGGCGATGGCGATGGCGACGGCGATGGCGACGGCGATGGCGACGGCGACGGCGATGGCGACGGCGATGGCGATGGCGATGGCGACGGCGATGGCGATGGCGACGGCGACGGCGATGGCGACGGCGGCGGCGGCGGCGGCGAAGGTGGTCACGGCAACAACGGCCACGGCAACGAGGCTGATGGCAACGACGACAGCAACCCCGGTCACTCGAACGACCCTGGTGACAATTCCGATGATGACGGCCAGCCAGGTAAGGGCAAGGGCTCGGGCAGCGGTCAAGCAGACGCAACTTCCGGCGACACACCTGCTGCTGAAGGTGGCGTGAAGAGCCAAGGCCCAAAGGCGGACGAGGGCTCAGTTCCTGAGACCGTTGCGACAGAGAACAAGGCATCGAAGCAGGACAAGGCTGCCAACGGCAAGGCTGCCAACGCCAAAGCTGCCAAGAGCAAGGCTGCCAACGGCAAGACTGCCAACGCCAAAGCTGCCAAGGGCAAGGCTGCCAACGGCAAGGCTGCCAACGGCAAAGCTGCCAAGGATAAGGCTGCCAAGGATAAGGCTGCCAACGGCAAAGCTGCCAAGGATAAGGCTGCAAAGGATAAGGCTGCAAAAGACAATGCGAAGAGCAAGAGGGGCGGCCGCGATGACGGTCCGAGCGACCATCGCGGGGGCGACAAGAACGGCGGCAAGGAACGTGGCCCGAACCGCTGGTAAATAAAGACCGCGAGAACACAATGCTGGCCCGCCGCTGATATCAGCGGCGGGCTTTTCGCTTGTGCGACCCACTATCAACGCGTCAAATGCAACAGCCACCCAGTTTGAGCAATGCATGAAAACCACTTCCGTCAATTCGCTGGAGCCGCAGGAAATTGCCATCGCGGTGCTGTCCGGCATCGCTGCTGTGCCCGACAGGCAGGGGCAGATATTTGTCTGTCTGCGCCACAACGGCAGAAAGATTTCCAGCCAAGTCCATGAAGGCGGCGATTGGCGAAAATTGCTGATCCAGGCACTTAGTAAAGCCGACCTTGGCAAGGCGACGAGCGTCGAGATCGGCCTGTCCTACAATTGGCGCACGATCACGGAGTTCGAGGAATCCTTCGGTGAGATACTCAAAGGGATGAGAGGAATAAGGCTCAAAGCGCTCGGCAAGGCTCGAACCGTTTTCCCCTCCGAAATGATCGCCTCAAACATCAGCTTCCAACGAATACGTGAGCAATTCGCCGCGGAGAACCTGGGAAAGCAGATCGGCGCAGAGGCGTTTGACGCCTTTCAGTTCATTCTGTTCCCGAAGGAACGGCGGCTAGCGACCATCTTTCGCGGCAACCAACTGGTCAGCTTTGACGACGTTACCCGGGAAAGCACCGCCGAGACCGCTCGCCTGATGGCGGAATGGATGGCGAACAATGTCGATCGCGACGGTCGGCTGACTTACAAATATTGGCCGAGCAGCGGGGAATATTCGAACGCGAACAATACGATACGGCAGTTCATGGGAACGGTCTGCCTGTACATAAGCGCGGCATTCTACGGCAGCGAATTCGTGCGCAAGAAGGCCGAACTGAACCTCGCCCACAATATCGCTCACTTTTTCAGGGTTGAGGGCGGCATCGGCTACATCGACGAGGCTGGCAAGGCCAAGCTTGGCGCCGCAGCGCTGGCGGGGCTTGCGATCCAACTGGATGGCGACCGATTTGCAGAGCAAGGGCGTAAGCTGCTCAAGCTGACCAAACAGCTGCAGCAAAAAGATGGGTCGTTCGTCACATTCTTTCGAACGAACTCCACCCAGCAGCAGAATTTCTATCCGGGAGAATGCCTGCTCTACTGGGCGGACCTGTTGCGCAGGAAATGGTCGCCATCGCTTTACGACAGGTTCCGGAAGTCGTTTCGGTACTACCGGACCTGGCACCTCGCCAATCGCAACCCGGCCTTCGTGCCGTGGCACACCCAGGCATATTTCATGCTCTATGGCATCACCAAGGATCCGCAGTTCAAGGACTGGATCTTCGAGATGAACGATTGGCTGCTGCCGTTCCAGCAATGGGACCAGATCAAGGTCGAGGATTGCAAGGGGCGATTCTACGATCCCGACAAGCCGTACGGCCCGCCGCACGCTTCAGCGACCGGCGTCTATCTCGAAGGGCTCGCCGATGCGTTTCAACTTGCGGTTGACGTCGGCGATACTAAGCGAGCCGAGGCGTACGCACTCGTCATCAAGCGCGCTATCCGCGATGTAATGCAACTCCAGTTCCGGCATGATGTGGATATGTACTACATCAGCAAGCGCGAACGGGTTATCGGCGGCGTCCGAACGACCGAATACAACAACGAGATCCGCGTCGACAACGTTCAGCACAATCTGATGGCGTTGATGAAAATCCTCGCCAACCGCGATTTCCCGTGGTGATCATTGGCGCTCGATCGAAGCGCGCTAGTCCTTGAACGTTACCCATTCTTCCAGTGGCGCGCGATCGGTGCGCAGGTCGTTCTCGGGCTTTGATGTGTCCTCATAACCGAGCGCCATGCCGCAGACCACGACCTCCTCCAGAGTGATGCCGAGCACCGGACGAAGCTGGTTGTGATAGGGAGCGAAGGCCGCTTGGGGACAAGTATGCAGCCCCCTGCCCCGCGCGGCGATCATGATGTTTTCTAGGAACATCCCGTAGTCGATCCACGAACCCTGGTTCAGCCGGCGGTCGATGGTAAAGATCATCCCGACCGGTGCGTCGAAAAAGACGAAATTGCGGTCATGCTGCTCGCGCATGCGGTCGACCTCGCGCTTGGCGATGCCTAGATGACCGTAGAGATCAAAGCCGACCTTGCGACGGCGCGACCGATAAGGCTCGAAGAACTGGTCGGGATAATAGCGGTACTCGTCCCACTTCGCCTTCTCGGCACGGATACCGGAATTGAGCACCGCATTGGCGATCTTCTGCTTGGTCTCGCCCTTTGCCACATAAACGCGCCAGGGCTGCATGTTGGTGCCAGATGGTGCGCGTGCCGCGACATTCAGGATTTCCCGTATCACGGCATCATCGACAGGCGTGGATAGAAAAGCGCGGACAGAACGGCGCGACAGTATTGCTTCATCGACGATCGCTGTCTCATCAAGTTGCCCGGCATTGTTGTCGGGAGCCAGCATGCGCAGCCCTTTCCCACTCCTCGTGTCGCGGGCACCCACACCGCAACGCGAATCAAATTTCGCGCGACATGACCTGCTGCGCAGACCTCTCATGCAGCCTATTTGTGACAGGATGAACTCACGATTTGAGACGGACGAAACGATTTAGTTGAACAGACAGTCTTTGCCGCGCCCATCCAAGCCCGATGATCTAGGAAAGTTCCCTCAGGGTATTCGAAATGGCGGCGAGGCCGCCTAGCAGTTGGTCTTCCGTCGGCCACATGTAGCCGGCCCGGAAATAGGTCTTCGGCATTTCGAACCAATGTCCGCCGCCGACATAAGCGCCATTCGTTTCAAGCAGGCGCTTGTAAAGGCATCCGTATCCAAGTTGATGAACGAAGCGACGCGCGGAAAGCAACAACACCGCCCTTTCGCTCGACCCATTCGATAAGCACCGGCTACAAAACTGGCCATGAAATTCTCCTTGATTTTTTCATACTGCCGCTCTCTATGAAATTTTCACGGATTTCTTCATGAGCGCGTTGCTTCAAATGTCAGAACCGGACAGCGGCTCCATGCTTGCCCGCGACATCCGCGCACTGCGCAAGTCGCGCGGCATGACGCTTGCCGAGGCAGCGCTGCGGCTTGGCCGCTCGGTCGGCTGGCTCAGTCAGGTGGAGCGCGGCCTGTCGCAGCCGTCGCTTGGCGATCTGAGAGCGATTGCCGACATGTTTTCGGTTCCGCTCAGTCTGTTCTTTTCTCATGACGTGCCGCGTGAGGAAGAGCGCGGGGTGGTGGTGCGTGCCGGCGCCCGGCGGGTGCTTGGCACAAGCGAAACCGGGCTGGTGGAAGAACTTCTGTCGCCTGACCTTGGTGGTAGTTTCGAACTGATCCGTTCCGAATTCGCGGCCGGCGCGGAGATGGCGATCGAGGCGCGCCGCGACACCGAGGACGCCGGCTATGTGGTCTCCGGCCGCCTCGAGATCGAGATCGGCGGTGTCTGGCACGCGCTTGGCGAGGGCGACAGTTTTCGCTTTTCCGGCAAGACCTATCGCTGGCGCAACCCAGACGACACGCCAACGGTGGTCATCTGGGTCGTGTCGCCGCCGGTATATTGAACGCATTGGGGAGTGAGGAATGGCCGAGTTTCCAACCACGGCACGGGTAGTCATAATCGGCGGCGGGGCGGTGGGCGTGTCGTCGCTCTACCACCTTGCCAAGGCCGGCTGGACCGATTGCGTGCTGTTGGAAAAGAACGAGCTGACCTCTGGTTCGACCTGGCATGCGGCAGGCAATGTGCCGACATTCTCCTCGTCCTGGTCGCTGATGAACATGCAGCGCTATTCGGCGTCGCTTTATCGTGGACTTGCGGAAGAAGTCGGCTATCCCATGAACTACCACGTTACCGGCTCGCTGCGGCTTGCGCACGGCAAGGAGCGCATGCGCGAATTCCAGCGCGCCAAGGGCATGGGCCGCTATCAAGGCATGGCGATCGACGTCATCGGCGCAGATGAGATTAGGTCGCGCTACCCCTTCATCGAGACGCATGAGCTTGCCGGCGCGCTCTACGATCCTAACGACGGCGACATCGATCCGGCACAGCTTACCCAGGCGCTCGCCAAGGGTGCACGCGACATGGGCGCCAAGATCATCCGCTTCTGCCCTGTCAGCGCGGTACGCCGTGAGCGGGACGAGTGGGTGGTGGGCACCGCGCTGGGCGATATCCGCTGTGAATATGTTGTCAACGCCGCCGGCTACCGCGCACAGGAGGTCGGCAAGATGTTCGGCCGCGACGTGCCGATGATTGTGCTGAGCCATCAGTACATATTGTTCGAGGAAATCCCGGAGCTTGCGGCCTGGTCGAAGGAGCAGGGCAAGAAGCTGCCGCTGCTGCGCGACGTCGATACCTCCTACTATCTGAGGCAGGAGAAGAACGGCATGAATCTCGGCCCCTATGAGCGCAATTGCCGCGCCCACTGGGTCGGCCACACCGATCCGATGCCGGATGATTTTTCATTCCAGCTCTTCCCCGACGATCTTGAGCGCCTGGAGCATTATCTCAACGATGCCATTGCCCGCGTGCCGATCCTTGGCACGGCCGGCTTGAGCAAGGTCATCAACGGCCCGATCCCCTATGCGCCGGACGGCAATCCGCTGATCGGCCCGATGCCTGGCGTGCCCAACGCTTTCGAGGCCTGCGTCTTCACCTTCGGCATCGCGCAGGCGGGCGGCGCCGGAAAGGTGCTGGCCGAATGGATCATGGAGGGCCAGACCGAATGGGACATGTGGTCCTGCGATCCGCGCCGCTTCACCGCTTTTGCCGCAAACAAAAATTACTGCGTCGCAAAAGGCATGGAGATTTATGGCCACGAATACGCGATCAGCTTCCCTCACCATGCCTGGCCGGCTGGGCGCAACCAGAAGCTTTCGCCGATCCACGACCGGATTGCCGCCCTCGGCGCGCAGTTCAATGCTTACAATGGTTGGGAGCGCGCCACCTGGTACGCCCGGCCCGGCGACGACACCTCGGAAGAGGCGACGCAGACCTACGACCGCGCCGGCCCGTGGGAGTTGCGTATTCGCGAGGAATGCCTGGCCGTGCGCGATGCCGCCGGCATACTCGATCTTCCCGGCTTCTCGCGCTTCCGCCTGCACGGCCCTGGCGCGCGCGCATGGCTGTCGGAAATGATCACCGGCATCGTCCCGAAATCCGGCCGCATTGGCCTCGGTTATTTCGCTGACGAAAAGGGGCGCATCGTCACCGAAATGTCGATCATGGCGATCGAAGAGGATTTCTTCGTCCTCATCACAGCGGCTATCGCGCAGAGCCACGATTTCGAGTGGCTTCGAAGCAATCTGCCGCAAACCACGGAAATAACGCTGGAAGACGCGACCGAAAGCCTGTCCTGCCAAATCCTGTCCGGGCCGAAATCCCGCGAAATCCTGGCGCAGGTTTGCGACGCGGACCTGACAAAACCCTGGCTGTCGCACCAGTCCTGCCAGATCGCCGGGCGTTGGCTGCAGCTTGTCCGCGTCTCATTTGCCGGTGAGCTCGGTTGGGAACTGCACACAAAGGTCGAGGATACAATGGCGATCTTCGATGCTGTGTGGGCGGCCGGCCAGATGCACGGCCTGAAGCCATTCGGCATGTTCGCACTGGATTTGCTCAGGCTGGAAAAAGGCTACCGCGCCTGGAAGGGCGATCTCTCCACCGACTACACGGTGCTGCAAGGCGGGCTGGAGCGTTTCGTTAAATGGGAGAAGCCGGATTTCTGCGGCAAGGCCGCGCTACAGAACGAGAAGCAGCAGGGCGTCAAGAAACGCTTCGTCACGCTGACGCTCGACAATCCTGGACCTTGCGATGCTCCTTACATGTCGACGCTGTGGTACGACTGCGGGATCGTCGGCGAGACGACCTCCGGGGGTTGGGGCTATCGCGTCGATAAGTCGATCGCGCTCGGCATGCTGCGCAGCGATCTCACCGTCCCTGGCACAAAAATTGAGGTCGAAATCTTCGGCGACCGCTTCCCGGCAACGGTGCAGGAAGACAAGCCGCTGTGGGATGCGGAGAACCTAAGGCTGCGCGCATAATGACAAGACTGCCCTTCCCTGATGGCGCCTTTGGCGCATTCTTGTTCGACATGGACGGCACGCTGCTCAGCTCCATCGCGGCCGCCGAGCGCGTATGGTCTGCCTGGGCGCGCAAACACAGGCTGGACGTTGCGGCCTTCCTGCCGACCATTCATGGCGTGCGGGCGCGCGAGACCATTCGTGCGCTCAATCTTCCCGGCATTGATCTTCAGGCCGAGGTTGACGCACTGACGCAGGCGGAACTCGACGATATCGAGGGCATCGAGTTCGATCGCCGGGGCCGCGGCCTTCCTTGCGTCGCTGCCCACCGATCGCTGGGCCATCGTGACGTCCGCTCCCCGCAAACTGGCTGCGCGGCGCCTCGCGGCAGCCGGATTGCCATTGCCCCCGTTGATGGTCTCCGGTGAGGATGTCGCGCATGGCAAGCCTGCGCCCGATTGCTTCCTTCTTGCCGCACGGCAGCTGGGTCAACAGCCTCAGGACTGCCTGGTCTTCGAGGATGCACCCGCCGGCATACGGGCAGCCGAGGCGGCCGGTGCGTCGGTAGTCGTGGTGACCGCCACCCATATGCATCCGTTTGAAACACGGCATCCCACCGTCTTGGGATACGAGACCATGACGGTGCGCACCATCGGCGACGGCCGGCTGGCGCTATCTCATGCAGACCCCATTTGAACGCAGAAATCAGAGTTTGACATGCCAAAACCATCTTCCCGCATCAGCAGTATCGTTCCTTCCGGCAAAAACGGCTGGGAACTTCATTACACCGCCATGACAGCCAAGCAGGCCGGAGAACCGATCATCATGCTGTCGGTCGGCGACCATGATTTTGATACGCCAGCCGAAACCGTCGAAGCCTGCGTGACCGCATTACGCGGCGGTCATCATCATTACACCCAGTTGCCCGGCATTCCGCGCCTGCGCGCAGCCATTGCGAAGGTCGCGACAGAAAGCACCGCCGTCGCGACAGACGTGGATCAGGTGCTCGCAACCCCAGGCGCGCAATTAGCGCTCTATGCTGCTGTTCAAGCGACAGTTGATCCCGGCGAGCACGGCATCATCATAGCGCCCTATTATGCGACATACCCCGGTACGTTCAGAGCTTCTGGCGCGAGCTACAGCGTGGTCGACACCCGAGCCGAAGACGGATTCCAGCCGCGCGCCGCATCAATCCGTGCAGCGCTGAGGCCCAATACGCGCGCCATCCTGATCAATTCACCCAACAATCCTACAGGCGCGGTTTACACGCGCGAGACCCTCGAAGATATAGCCAGCATCTGCCGAGAGCATGATCTCTGGCTGCTTTCCGACGAGGTCTATTGGACGCTCAGCAGTCATGCTCATCTGTCGCCACGCGCCCTGCCCGGAATGGCCGATCGTACACTTGTAATCAACTCCATGTCGAAGAGCCACGGCATGACCGGCTGGCGCCTGGGTTGGCTTACGGCTCCCAAGGAGTTGATCCCCCTCCTCATCAATCTTACGCTCGTCTCCACATACGGTCTGCCGGACTTTATTTCACGTGCAGCCGCCGAAGCCCTGGAACAGGGTTACGGCGTAACCGATATCGCGGCGCGGTATAGTGCACGGCGCAAGGCATTCCTCGATGCGATCCGGGGCTTGAACGACATCACTGTGCGGGGCTCCGAGGGCGGGATGTACATCATGCTCGACATCCGGGAGATCGAACCCGATTGCGAGGCGTTTGCCTGGGCATTTTTTGAAGCCGAGAAGGTCGCCGTGATGCCCGGCGTCAGCTTCGGCGACGCCGCTGCCGGCCATATCCGTATTAGCCTCACTCAGCCGGAAACGGTGCTTGCCGAGGCGGCGGGGCGGCTCAAGCGGTTCGTTTCAGGCTATCGGAGGAAGGCTGCGTGAGCGCTTCCGACAAACTTTGCGACGAATTTGTGCCGCTAGAGCACAACGCTAACGACTCCCTCCCCCTTGTGGGGAGGGATACAGGGTGGGGGTGGAAATCGCGTCAACCTTGGCAAGGCAAAACATCAAAGTTTGAACTGTGCCGAACTGAACCTTCGAATTACCCCCACCCTGTATCCCTCCCCACAAGGGGGAGGGAGTTGTCAGCGTCACGCCAAACACCGTGCTTCTCAAGATCAACTAAAAGTCCAGAAGGACACCGCACATGACCGCCCTGCCCTCCAAGGCCCGCGCGGTCATCATCGGCGGCGGCGTATCCGGCTGCTCGGTCGCGTATCATCTGGCAAAGCTCGGCTGGACCGACATCGTGCTTCTGGAACGCAAGCAGCTCACCTCCGGCACGACCTGGCACGCGGCTGGGCTGATTGGACAGATGCGTGCTTCGCAGAACATGACGCGGCTCGCCAAATATTCCGCCGATCTCTACGTGAACCTTGAGGCCGAAACCGGCGTCGCCACAGGCATGCGGCAGGTCGGCTCGATCACCGTGGCGCTTACCGAAGAGCGCAAGCACGAGATTTACCGCCAGGCATCCCTCGCACGCGCCTTCAATGTCGATGTGCGCGAGATTGCGCCGGCAGAAGTCAAGGAGATGTACCCGCATCTCAACACTTCTGACGTGGTCGGCGCCGTTCACCTGCCACTCGACGGCCAGTGCGATCCCGCCAACATTGCCATGGCTCTGGCCAAGGGCGCTCGTCAGCGCGGCGCGAAGATTGTTGAGGGCGTGAAGGTCAACTCGGTGGACCAGCGCGATGGCCGCGTTTGCGGCGTGTCCTGGGAGCAGGATGGCGAACAGGGTACGATCGAGACCGATATCGTCGTCAACTGCGCCGGCATGTGGGCGCGCGAGCTCGGCCAGAAGAACGGCGTCACCATACCACTGCATGCTTGCGAGCATTTCTACCTGATCACCGAGCCGATCCCCGGCCTGACGCGCCTGCCGGTGCTGCGCGTGCCGGACGAGTGCGCCTACTACAAGGAAGACGCCGGCAAGATGATGCTCGGCGCCTTCGAGCCGGTCGCCAAGCCATGGGGCATGGACGGCATCCCGGAAAGCTTCTGCTTCGACCAGTTGCCCGAAGACATGGATCATTTCGAGCCGATCCTCGAAATGGGTGTGAACCGCATGCCGATGTTGGGCACCGCCGGCATCCACACCGTCTTCAACGGTCCCGAGAGCTTCACGCCAGACGACCGCTACTATCTGGGCGAAGCGCCTGAACTGCGCGGCTATTGGGTAGCCGCCGGCTACAATTCGATCGGCATCGTTTCGTCCGGTGGCGCCGGCATGGCGCTGGCGCAGTGGATGAACGACGGCGAGCCGCCCTTCGACTTGTGGGAAGTCGACATTCGCCGCGCCCAGCCGTTTCAGAAGAATCGCCGCTATCTGAAGGAGCGCGTCAGCGAGACGCTCGGCTTGCTCTATGCCGACCATTTTCCGTATCGCCAGATGGCGTCGGCACGCGGCGTGCGCCGCTCGCCGCTGCATGAGCATCTGAAGAAGCGTGGAGCCGTGTTCGGCGAGGTCGCCGGCTGGGAGCGTGCCAACTGGTTCGCCAAACCCGGCCAGGAACGCGAGTACCGCTATTCGTGGAAGCGCCAGAACTGGTTCGACAACCAGCGCGACGAGCATTTGGCCGTGCGAAATGGCGTCGGCCTGTTCGATATGACGTCGTTCGGGAAAATCCGCATCGAGGGCCGAGATGCCTGCGCCTTCTTGCAAAGGCTGTGCGCCAACGATCTCAATGTGCCTGCCGGGCGCATCGTCTACACACAGATGCTGAACGAGCGCGGCGGCATCGAGAGCGACCTGACCGTGACGCGGCTTTCTGAGACGGTGTTCCTGGCCGTCGTGCCCGGCGCCACCTTGCAGCGCGATCTTGCCTGGCTGCGCCGCCATCTCGGCGACGAGTTCGTCGTTATCACTGACATCACGGCGGGCGAAAGCGTACTTTGCCTGATGGGGCCGGAGGCTCGCAAATTGATTCAGCGGATAAGTCCAAATGACTTTAGCAACAGCGCTTTTCCGTTTGGCTCTGCCCGTGAAATTGAGATCGGCATGGGTCTCGCCCGCGCTCATCGCGTCACCTATGTCGGCGAGCTTGGCTGGGAGCTCTACGTCTCGACCGACCAGGCCGCTCATGTCTTCGAGGCGATCGAGGAGGCCGGCGCGGACCTGGGGCTTAAGCTCTGCGGCCTGCATACGCTGGATTCCTGCCGCATCGAAAAGGCGTTCCGGCATTTTGGCCACGACATCACCGACGAGGACCATGTGCTTGAAGCCGGCCTCGGCTTCGCAGTGAAAACCGCCAAGCCTGGCTTCATCGGCCGTGACGCCGTGCTGACGGAAACGCGATGCCGGATTGCGCCGCCGTCTTGCCCAGTTCCGCCTGCGTGATCCGCGGCCCTTGCTTTTTCACAACGAAGCGGTCGTGCGCGACGGCGAGATCGTCGGCACCGTGACATCCGGCAATTACGGCCACTTCCTTGGCGGCGCCGTCGGCATGGGTTACGTGCCTTGCCAGGGGCAAAGCGAGGCGGATGTGCTTTCCTCCTCCTACGAGATCGAGATCGCCGGCGAGCGGTTTGCAGCGGATGTTTCGCTCAAGCCGATGTACGATCCCAAGGCGGAACGGGTGCGGGCGTGATGGCTTCACCGTCTGGGCTCAGCCTAGAGCGATCGCATGTGGGACGTTGGCAATTAGCGACGAACAACCCTCGCTGTCGTCATCCTCGACCTCGTGAGTGAGCGAAGCGAACGGAGAGTGTCGGGGATCCATTCCTCTCCCTACCCGAGCAACGTCGGCGACAAATTGAGTACCCGATTGGAACTGCATATCTGTTTCTTCTGCATCGGCATCGTCGCGGAGAGTTCGAGGCCTGGATCCCCGACACTCTCCGTTCGCTTCGCTCACTCACGAGGTCGAGGATGACGACAGTGAGGGGCGCTCGTCGCTAATCGCCACCGTTGAGAGCTTGCTAGCGATAAGCGCTGCAGCTTGGCCCAAATGATTGATCCACAGAATGACTCCTTTGTGGCCTTGAAAGGCTCTATATGCCGCGCATGCTCGACGCCCGGCCTCCGCTCGCACCTATCGCCCTCTCTATGGGGGAGCCATCCGGCATCGGCACGGAGATCGCCTTGAAGGCGTGGAGCGCTCTGCGCGACAGCGGGCCGGCCTTTTGCCTGATGCATGACCCGGACGAGGTTTCCCGCGTTGCGGCCAGCCTTGATGTGCCTTCGCGCATCATCAGCGCACCGCAAGAAGCGCGGGCGGTCTTTCGCGACGCGCTTCCGGTTCTGCCGGTGAAGCTGGGGGCGAAAGTGGTCCCGGGGCGGCCCGATCCGGCAAACGCTGGCGCGGTGATCGAGGCAATCCGGCGAGGCGTGAGCTATGCGACCAGCGGCGAGGCGGCGGCGCTGGTCACCAATCCGATCCAGAAGTCGGTGCTCTACGCAGCCGGCTTCGCTTTTCGCGGCCACACCGAATATCTCGAACATCTTGCCGGAGGTCCGCACCGCTCAATCATGATGCTCGCCTGCAAAGGACTGCGCGTCGTGCCGGTGACGATTTATGAATCGCTGAGATCAGCGATCGATAACCTCTCGACCGGCAGGATCGTGGAGATCGCGTTGGGCACCGCCGCCGCACTCCGCCAAGATTTCGGGATCGACAAGCCGCGTCTGGCGATTGCCGGGCTGAACCCGCATGCCGGCGAGGACGGCTCGATGGGGCGCGAAGAAATCGACATCGTCGCACCGGCCGTCGAACAATTGCGAGCGCACGGCGTCGATGCTTTCGGTCCGTTGTCGCCCGACACCATGTTCACTCAGCGGTCGCGGCTGAAATATGATGCCGCGATCTGCATGTATCACGACCAGGCGCTGATCCCGCTAAAGACGCTCGATGTGGATGGCGGCGTGAATGTGACGCTCGGCCTGCCTTTCGTACGAACGTCGCCGGATCACGGTACGGCGCTCGACCTAGCCGGAAAGCGTGTCGCCGACCCAGGCAGCTTGGTCGCCGCATTGAAAATGGCGGCCCAGATCGCCGCGCATCGCGAGCAAACAAGGAGCACTGCGTGAGAAGAATTCGCCTCGGCATCAATATCGACCATGTCGCAACGGTCCGGAACGCCCGTGGCGGGAAGCATCCCGACACGGTCCGGGCGGCTGTCCTGGCGCTTCAAGCTGGCGGCGACGGCATAACCGTTCATTTGCGCGAGGACCGTCGGCATATCCGCGACGACGATGTCTTCCGTCTGAAGCAGGCAATCAGCGCGCCGATCAATCTCGAGATGGCTGCCTCCGAAGAGATGACGGCCATCGCACTGAAGCTTCAGCCGCATGCCGTCTGCCTGGTGCCGGAGCGCCGCGAGGAGGTGACGACCGAAGGCGGCCTGGATGCGGCGAAGCACCGTACACATCTGGCGCCGATCATCGCCCGGCTGAACGATGCCGGCATCCGCGTGTCGCTCTTCATCGATCCGGAGGAGCGGCAGGTCGAGGCTGCGTCGCAGCTTCGCGCTCCGGTGGTCGAACTGCACACGGGCGCTTATGCCGAGGCGGAAGACATGGAATCCGAGATACAACGCCTGATCCGTGCCGCTGCGATGACGAAAAAGCTCGGCATCGAATGCCATGCCGGCCATGGGCTCAATTATGACAATGTCGGCGCCGTCGCGGCGATACCACAGATCGTGGAGCTCAATATCGGCCATTACCTCGTTGGTGAGGCGATCTTCGTCGGCCTCGGCGCCAGCATCGCGGAGATGAAGCGGCGGATCGAGATGGGGTACGGGAGGCGTAGACAATCGCGCGACGGGAAATGAAGCACCCCCCCAACCCCTCCCCTCAAGGGGGAGGGGGATTCGCATATGGGCCATTCGCGATTAGCGACGAAAGCCCTCGCTGTCGTCATCCTCGACCTCGTAAGTGAGCAAAGCGAACGGAGAGTGTCGGGGATCCATTCCTCTCCCTACCCGAGCTGCATTGGTGAAGAATTGGGTAATTGATTGAATCTTACTATCTATCTCTTCTGAATCGCCATTGTCGCTGCGAGTTCGAGGCCTGGATCCCCGACACTCTCCGTTCGCTCCGCTCACTCGCGAGGTCGAGGATGACGACAGTGAAGAGCGCCTCTCGCTAATCTGCACCGTAGGGAGCTCGCCATATGCAACTGCCCTACCCTCAAGGGGAAGGGATTCGGCTCACGGCGCTCCCGCCGCCAATCGCCAACGTCGACAATTTGCGGCAAACGCAGAGGCACCAGTCCCCCCTCCCCTTGAGGGCGAGGGGTTAGGGGTGGGGGTACTCCCCAAAAAAAATGGTTCAGGAGCCGATGCCGCTTAAGGCCCAGTCCACCGCTGCCTGCGCATGCAGCGTCGTCGTGTCGAACAGCGGCACGGAGCTGTCCTCGGCCGTGACCAGCAGCATGATCTCGGTGCAACCAAGAATGACGGCTTCCGCACCGCGCTCGACCAAGCGGGTGATGATCTCGCGATAGGCGGCGCGCGACGTTTCAAGCACCTTTCCCGCGACAAGTTCGTCGATAGATGATTTCGTGCACGGTCTTGCGGTCCCCGGCTTCAGGCACCAGCACATCCAGCCCGTATTTCTCGGTTAGCCGGCCCTTGTAGAAATCCTGCTCCATGGTGAAGGCCGTCCCCAGCAGGCCGACGCGGCGAAAGCCGGCGACTTTGATCTTCTCGGCCGTGGGATCGGCGATGTGCAGCATCGGGATCGTTACGGCGTCGGCAACTTCCTCCGCCATGCGATGCATCGTGTTGGTGCAGAGCAGGAAGAAATCCGCGCCGCCGCGCTCGAGACGTCGGGCCGCATCAATCATCTCGCCAGTCAGCCGCGCCCATTCGCCCTCGTGCTGAAGGCGTTCGACCTCGCCGAAATCCACCGAAAACATCAGGCTTTTCGCGGAGTGCACGCCGCCGAGCCGGTCACGCACCTCGCGGTTGATGATGCGGTAGTACTCCGCCGAGCTTTCCCAGCTCATGCCGCCGATCAATCCGATGGTCTTCATGCCGCGATCCTTGTTCGCGCGATGAGATGGCAGACGCAGCGCAAGCGGGCAAGCCCGGAGGGCGGGCCCCTAGCCGACGGTGTCGACCTCCGGCGTTCGCCGCCGAACGACGACGCCGAACTCGTCGGCTTCGCGGGCAATGCGCAGGCGCTCTTCGGCTTCCGACGCCTCGCGCTGGCGGGCCCACATGGAGGCGTAGAGGCCATCCGATGCGAGGAGATCGGCGTGCTTGCCCCGCTCGGCAATGCGGCCCTCCTTCAGCACGATAATCTCATCGGCGGAAATCACCGTCGATAGCCGGTGGGCAATCACAATGGTGGTGCGCCCACGGCTGACCATGTCGAGTGCCGACTGAATTTCCTGCTCGGTATGCGAATCCAGCGCCGAGGTCGCCTCGTCCAGCATCAGGATCGGCGGGGCTTTCAGGATCGTACGGGCAATCGCCACGCGCTGCTTTTCGCCACCGGACAGTTTCAGCCCGCGTTCACCCACCATGGTCTGGTAGCCTTCCGGCAGATGCTCGATGAACTTGCCGATCTGCGCGAGGTCCGCTGCCTGCCGCACATCCTCTTCCGATGCATCGACGCGGCCATAGCTTATGTTGTAGGCGATGGTGTCGTTGAACAGCACCGTGTCCTGCGGAACCATGCCGATGGCGGCGCGGAGACTTTCCTGCGTCGCCTCGCGGATGTCATGCCCGTCGATCAGGATCGAGCCCGACTGGATGTCGTAGAAGCGGAACAGCAGGCGCGAGATCGTCGATTTGCCGGCACCCGACGGACCGACAATGGCGACCGTCCTGCCCGCCGGCACCTCGAAGGAGATGCCCTTCAGTATCTTGCGGGCAGGGTCGTAGGAGAACTGCACGTCGCGGAATTCCACGCGGCCGGCTGCGACCTTCAGCGGCACGGCATCCGGTCTGTCCACCACCTCCTGCTTGACGTCCAGCAGGTCGAACATGTTCTCGATGTCGGTCAGTCCCTGGCGAATCTCGCGGTAGATCATGCCGATGAAGTTGAGCGGCTGGGCGAGCTGCATCAGCATGGCGTTGACGAAGACGAAGTCGCCCACCGTGTGCGTGCCGGCCATCACCTCGCGCGCCGACAGCCACATGCAGATCGTCATGCCGACGCCGAAAATCACGCCCTGGCCGAAGTTCAGCCAGCCGAGCGAGGTCCAGGTCTTGGTCGCCGCCAGTTCGTAGCGCGCCATCGAGCGGTCGAAACGCTCGGCTTCCATCTTCTCATTGCCGAAATATTTCACCGTCTCGAAGTTGAGCAGCGAGTTGATCGCCTTGGTATTGGCGTCGGTGTCGCTGTCGTTCATCTCGCGGCGAATGGCGATGCGCCAGTCGCTCGCCTTCACGGTGAACCAGACATAGAGCGACACCGTCGCGGCGATGACGACGACATAGATCCAGCCATAGGCGATAGCGAAGATCGCCGCCGTCAGCGCGAATTCGATGATCGTCGGCGCTGTCGCCAGCATGGTGAAGCGCACGATGGTCTCGATGCCCTTGACGCCGCGCTCGATGATGCGCGACAGGCCGCCGGTGCGGCGCTCCAGGTGGAAGCGCAGCGAAAGCTGGTGCATGTGCACAAAGGTGCGGTGCGCGAGCTGCCGCACCGCGTGCTGGCCGACGCTGGCGAACAGGGCGTCGCGCAATTGGTTGAAGCCGAGCTGGACGATGCGCACCACATTGTAGGCGATGACGAGCGCCACCGGCGCAATGAGGATATCCGGCAGCGGCGGCGGCGATATCGCGTCGCCGGCCAATGCGTCGGTTGCCCATTTGAAGAAATAGGGTACCGCGATCAGCACGAGCTTGGAGACGACGAGAAAGATCGTCGCCCATACAACACGGGCGCGCAGGTCGCCGCGCTCCGCGGGCCACATATATGGCTTCAGGTGAAGCAAGGTCTTCAGCGTAGAGCCGGGTTCCGCCGAGACAGTCTTATTCGCCAAAATCTTCTTCCCTGTGTTCCGCCACCAACTCCGCCAGAAAGCGGCCCGTGCGGATAGTGGTACTTACGATAATTCGATCGTCTTTGTTCCGGCGCAGCCGGCCGCAACGGCGCTCGTCGTGCAGCATGACGCCGCCAATTCCGCCAGACGGCCGGCAGTGTCGGCAAGCGCGCCATGATCGATCTCGTAGAGCGAACGCTGGCGATCCGCCTTTACGCGCACGAGCCCTGCTTCAACCAGCACCTTGAGATGCTGCGAGACGGTGGATTGCGCGAGGTCGAGCTGGCCAACGACGTCCTTGCAGCAGGCACAGCCGTTTCCGGACAAATGGCGCAGGATCGCCAGCCGCGCCGGGTGCGACAGCGCGCCAAGCCGCGCGGCGAGGTCTTCGTGAGCAGTGGCGCTGGGAGTCATGGCGTTTGGTCTTCGATAAATCGTTCATCGCCGATATACGATTTAGGATGCGAATGCAACCGCCTTTGCCAGCCGGGGCGATCGACTTGAAAGGCATTTGCTGAAATACCCCACCCCTAACCCCTCCCCTCAAGGGGGAGGGGGAGTTGCTGCATCGCAAGCTTGGCGCAAAAAAACGTCGACGGTTTTGCGCGGCATAGCGGTCGGCACGGTCCCGCTCCCCCTTGAGGGCATGGCTATCGCATAATCCAAGCTCCCAACGGTGGAGATTGGCGAGAGGCGCCTTTCCCTGTCGTCATCCTCGACCTCGCGAGTGAGCGAAGCGAACGGAGAGTGTCGGGGATCCAGGCCTCGGACTCTCCGCGACAATGCCGATACAGAACAGAAGATATGCAAATCAATCTGTTACTAAATTCTTCGCCGATGCGGCTCTGACAGGGAGAGGCATGGATCCCCGACACTCTTCGTTCGCTTCGCTCACTCACGAGGTCGAGGATGACGACAGCGATGGGCGAAACGCGCTTGCCAGTCACTGGTCGCGTGGTTCACAGCTTGCGAGATAAGGAAGCCGCTATGCTTTTGATCACCGGAACATTTCGCATCCCAAGGGAAAAAATCGCGGAAGCGCGCGAAACGATGGAGCACATGATCCTGTCCAGCCGCAAGGAAGCCGGCTGCATCAACTATTCCTATGCGGAGGATTTCCTCGAGCCCGGCCTTATCCATGTCGCGGAAGCCTGGAGCGATCGGCGAGCGCTCGATGCGCATTTCGCCTCGGACCATCTGGCGCGCTGGCGCGCGATTTGGTCGTCACTCAACATTACCGACCGCGATCTCACGCTTCATGACGTGGTCGGCTCGCGGCCGACTTGATCCACGCGGTGTGCTGGTCCTCTACATAGCAATCGCTTGAGGGACAATACCCCCACCCCTAACCCCTCCCCTCAAGGGGGAGGGGGACTCGCTTTTGTCCGCAGGGCGCCAACCTTCAACGGATTTTCAAGGCGTTGAGGCTGCAAGAATTCCCCCTCCCCCTTGAGAGGAGGGGTCAGGGGTGGGGGTATCTCGGCAAATGCCTTTCAAGCGGATCACCCTGTGGTCTGCTACTCCTGCTTGACAGGTGGCGTGACCGCCTGTCCGCCGAGCTTGGTCATATCGGCAGCCTCGCCCTCCGTCGTCTGGCTCGGAACCGTAAACACCTGCCCCGGCAGGATCAGGTCGGGGTCGCGGATCTGTTCCTGGTTGGCGAGATAGATGTGCGAGTAACGGACGCCGCGTCCGTAGACGCGCTTCGAGATACGCCAGAGCGAATCACCGCGGCGAATGATGACCGAGCCGTCAACGCTCTGCAGTTTCGGCGCCGTCGTTACGGGAGCGGCAACCGCGACGTCATTGCTCACGGCGGGAGCAGGCTGTTCGGCAGGAGCCGACGCCACGTCAGCAGGCTTCTGCGCCGGTGTTTCCGAGGTTTCGGCTGGCTTCGCAACCTCTTCCCCGGTCTGCTGCCCCGCTGTGTCGGTCGGCTTCGCGGCCATATCCGCAGGCTTCTCGGCCATATCCGCGGACTTCTCTGCCGAAGGCTGGCCATCGGCTGTCGCACCTGCGGTCGCCCCTGCTGTCGTCTCTGCTGTCGCACCTGCGGTCGGCGGTGTCGCCTGCGCGGCGGACGGCTGCTTGCCTGCAGTCGCGGGAGTGCCGCCGGCTGCAGGCGGCGCAACGGCGGCAATATTCTCGCCGGCTTCGCGTTCGAACGGCACGGCAGCGCGCGCGATCACTTTCGCGCCATCCGGCTCCAGCGCATCGACGCGGATAATGTAATCGCCCACCGGCAGGTCGCGCTCCGCTTCGACGAGGAAGCGCCCGCCTGACGAGGTTGTCGTTTCGCCGAGCAGGATTTCGTTGGCATAGGCACGAACCAGCCGGCCCGCGTCGGATGAGCCGGCGACAAAGATTTTCCGGCCCTCGATCTCAACCGCATCGACGTTAACCTTCGACCCACCAGCTGGCGGTTCAGTGGTTGGCTTTCCGGGCTGTGTCTCTTGCGGGGCTGACGCAAAGTTGCGTTCACCCTGTGCGGCGGGCTTGTCGCCGGACGCGGTGGGTGACGAAGCTGCCGTTTCTCCGGCCTTCGGCTGGGTGGGCGTTGGAACGGTGATGAGTTCCGACGGCTTGCCCGGCTCTTCCACGAGCGCAAGGACCTGACCATCAGTCGTCTCCGGCACCGAGACAACCGCCGTCTCCAACGACATCGCCACGATATTGTCCGGCGTGGTTGAACGCAGCACGATCTGGTAGTCGCCCGGCTCAAGCGGATCGTCGAGGATGATGGCGAACTCGCCTTTGGGGCTAGCGACCGCCGTTCCGATGACCCGCGAGCCGATCACGGCCTCGACCCTTGCATTCGGAGCCGAGCGGCCGGCAATCACGATGGAGCCGTCCGCCTCGACGCGCACAATGTCAAAAGCCGGGGCCTGTACGCCCGCTTGCGACGCTGGCGCATCACCGGCGGGCGGTTGCGTGCCGTCGGCGGGCGGTGCTGGCACTTCGGCTGTGGGGGGCGCGGCTTCGCCCGGTGCAGCAGGCTTGTCGCCTGTCGTGCTGGCAGGTGGCAGCGCCGCCACTTTCGGCGTATCCGGCGCCGACACTTCTGCGGTCGGCGACCGTGAATTGATATACGGATCCAGTGCGCCCGCTACATAAGCGGTGCCGCCTGCCGCAACACAACCTCCTCCCAAAAAAAGGAGTACTTTTAGCGGAGTAAGTGCCATAATTACCTGCCCCTTAGCCACCCAACTGGGGTCTAACCTGTTTTCGCCGTATCGACAAGGAAATGCCCCTTTTTGTTCCCTTGACGGCGCGGCGCATGCACTACCCAATCGGATACATGAACACGATTCGATCCGTCTGCGTCTACTGCGGTTCTTCGTCTGGCCGCAGCGATATTTACATAAAGGCCGGCCATACTCTCGGCCGATCCCTGGCCGAGGCGGGTCTGCGCCTGGTCTATGGCGGCGGCACCAAGGGGATTATGGGTGCGGTCGCCGAAAGTGCTTTGCGCGCCGGGGGCAAGGTGACCGGCATAATTCCGCGTTTCCTCCTCAACCGGGAAGCCACGGAAGCAAGTCTCGGCAAACTCGACGACATCGTCATCACCGAGAACATGCATGAACGCAAGCATAGGATGTTCGAGGAATCCGACGCCTTTGTGGCGTTGCCCGGCGGCATCGGCACGGTGGAGGAAATCGTCGAGGTTATGACCTGGGCACAGCTTGGGCATCATCGCAAGCCCATGGTGTTCGCCAACATCGACGGGTTCTGGGACCCAATGCTGGCGCTGATCGACCATATGCGCGCCGAGGGGTTCATCCATACCGGCCATTTGGTGCAGCCGCTCGTCATCGACAGGCCGGAGAAGATCGTCGCGGCGATCCTGGTGGAGGGCGCCAATGTCGATGCGCCGACAGAGGGCATGAAATCCGTCATCGACAGAATGTAGAGCCAGAAAGGCCGACGAGAAAACTCGGGTTTCCACTCTATCCCCTTGTTTCTTCGTAGGCTTTTTCCCTAGAGCATGTCGCGCCCAATGTGATCCATTCTGTTTCTCGTTTGGCTAGGCGATTCACGCGGGCGAAGTTCGATGCGGTTCCAATTCGTGCGGCGCCTCGGCGACGGCATGTAGTCGAGCCGCATTCCGCGCTACGAACTGCGTCGACGAGCGGCGGTTCTCGCCCGGCATTGCAACGCCATCATCCCGGCCAAGGGAGCGCAGCGACCGCTGAGCCGGGATCCAGCGTAATGGTCGCCGAAGGCGCATTGTTCGCGCGATAATGCGGAAGACCGGTTGCTGGGTCTTCCTTCGCTGCCCTCAGTCGGCCAGGACGAGGCAGCGCACGGCCAATGCCTTGAATATAGCAACAGCTACGGCTCCCGCAAATCCTCGGTGATCGTGCCGGCTGCGGCGGTCTCCGCTTCATGATTTGGCTCGCGCCAGGTCTCGGCGAGGGCCGAAGCATACCATTCGCGCATCGCCGGCAGATCGAGCAGCCGCTGCGGATAGCCCGCAGCAGCGCCCGCGAATTCCAGCCCGTAGGACTGTGCCCGGAACGCAACCGGAGCAAAGAAGGCATCGACGCCGGCAAAGCTCTCGCCAGCCAGGAACGGGCCGCCGAAACGCTTCAAGCCATCGTTCCAGAGGTCGTCCAGGCGAAACAGATCTTGCTTCAGCGCATCGGATTTCGCGTTCAACCGGACACGCACCCCACAATTCATCGGGCAATCATTGCGCAGCGCCGTAAAACTCGAATGCATTTCCGCAGCTGCGGAGCGCGCCCAGGCGCGAGCTCTCGCATCGACTGGCCAGACACCCGGATGGTGTTCGGCCAGATATTCGACGATTGCCAACGAGTCCCAGACCGCCCAACCGTTATCGGTCAGGCATGGCACGCGGCCGCTCGGCGAGAACGCACGGTATAGCTCGAAGCTTGGTCCGGTCGGGAACGGAACCTCATGCTCCTCGAACGGGATGCCCAATGTGCGCTTCAGTACCCACGGGCGCAGCGACCAGGACGAGTAGTTCTTGTTGGCGATGTGCAGCGTGTACATACGGCCCCTCAATTCCTGCCTGGCGCCGGGCGCTTGAAAAATATCGCGAACGTGTAGAGCGCCAGTGCGGCCCAGATCAGCGCGAAAGCAATTGCCTGCACCTGACCGAAAGGCTCGTTGAAGACGAACACAGCGATCAGGAAGACAATAGTCGGCGCGATGTACTGCATGAGGCCGATGGTGGACAGGCGCAACAGCCTGGCGCCAAAGGCGAACAGCAGCAGCGGCACGGCAGTGACCGGGCCGCAGCCGAGCAGCAGCGCGGTGTCGCCCTCGGCGCCGGTGAGGAAATGCCCCTGCCCGGTCGCCTGCAGCCAGATGACATAGCCGATGGCCGGGATCGACAGCAGCAGCACCTCAAGCAGAAATCCCTGGCTCGGCCCAATCGGCAATGTCTTGCGGAAGAAGCCGTAGGCGGCGAAGGAAAAGGCGAGCGACAGCGATACCCACGGCAGCTTACCCTGTTCGATGGTGAGGATGGTGACCGCGAGCGCCGCGAGCAACACGGCGACGATCTGCAGCTTGCCGAGCCGTTCGCCCAGCAGCAGCGCGCCGACAACGACGTTGACCAGCGGATTGATGTAGTAGCCAAGTGCCGTCTCGACCGTGCGGTCGGTGGCAATCGCCCAGACATAGATGCTCCAATTGAGGGTGATCAGCGCGGCGGTCAGCGCCGCCATGCCGAGCATGCGCCGCGAACGGAGCGCAGCTTTGAAGTCGGCAGTGCGTCCCATAATGATGAGCACCATGGCGGCAATCGGCACCGACCAGATGATGCGATGCGCGACAACTTCCGTCAAAGGCAGATGCGCCACCCACTTCATGTAGAAGGGCAGCATGCCCCAGAGTAGATAGGCGAGCAGCGCCAGCGTGAAGCCGCGCCGCGCTTTTGCATCGGCGTCGGCGGTATGCGTCGGAACGGAAACTGTCATCGTCATGGAGCAACGCTATGCGCCAACCCCGCGCCATAAACCAACGCAAAGTGCTGATTGATCCATTCGCTTTCGCTGATGGATGTCGGCAATTCCGCGGCCGCAAGCTACCGCATCGGCCCGAAAATCGGAATCGATTTTCGGAGGCTCTAGACTAGCAATCCACGGAGTTCGCGGTCGAGCATAGCGATTCGCCATCGCCACTCGCATTCCTTGATGTGGAGCTCGAAGTTCCTGGTGGTTCCGTTGAACTTGGCGAGCCTGCGTTTTGCAAAGGACCAGAAGGATTCGATGCCATTGATGTGGAGCTCGCCATCGGCGAACCATGTCCTGTCGGCGTAGTACTTTTTCAGACGTAGATGCCGGTCGTAGCCGACATCGACGAGACCGTGATAGCTGCTGTAGGCGTCCGACATGATGGTCGCCCCGAACGCGACCTTGCCTCGTATAAGATCCTGCAATGTCTGCTTTTCGTGTCCGGGACAACTTCGGTGAAAACCTGGCCGCCGCGCTCAATGATGCCAAAGACGGGGCGCTTGCTGGTGCCGCGCCCGGTCTTTCGGGGACCGCCGACGCCGCGAGGACGGCTCGCTCCGAAGTAGCTTTCGTCAACCTCAACGACGCCGTGGAACTGGTGATTGAGGGACGCTTGGTGATCCCGTATCCGCTCGCGGAAAATGCGATAGTAGCGATTGACGGTGTTGCGATTCAGATCGAGAAGTTGGGCCGCCTGCGTTGCCGTGAGATCAGCGCAGAAAGCCGAAATCAATTTTCGCTGGCGATATCGCGACAACCCATTCTTGATATTCATATTTCCAGCCTACGATAGCTGGATTGCTAGTCTAGAGCCTTTTCGGAAAGCACGATGCGTAGTTTCAAAGAGATACAGCGTCCTTTGCGCGTCCGAAAGGACGCGCGGCGCTGTAGAGGAAGCCTCTCCCTTTGAGATCGCCGGCGAAGGTCGCCAGGGGCAGCACCAAAGTGAGCGGGCGATCGCGGAGGGGCAGCGCACCATAGCCCGTACATCAAGAAGATAGACAATCACCCTACTCCGCCGCCACAAGCCCTGCCATGTCGCGGTTCTTCATTAGCTTGAAGACGATCGAGTCCATCAGCGCCTGGAAGGACGCGTCGATAATGTTGTCCGAGACGCCGACAGTCCACCAGCGCGCGCCGGTGGCATCGTGCGATTCGATTAGCACGCGTGTAATCGCCTCCGTGCCGCCATTGAGGATACGAACCTTGTAGTCCACCAACTCCAGGTCACTGATTTCATTTTGGAATTTGCCAAGGTCCTTGCGCAATGCGAGGTCGAGTGCGTTGACCGGCCCATGGCCTTCGGCCACCGACATCTTTTCTTCGCCGTCGACCAGAACCTTGACGATGGCTTCCGATACGGTTTTCAAATGGCCGTTGACGTCGAAGCGCCGCTCGACCATGCAGCGGAACGAGGTGACGCGAAAGAACTCCGGCACGGTGTGCAGCATATTGCGCGCCAGCAGTTCGAAGCTGGCGTCGGCGCCTTCATAGGCGTAGCCCTCGGCCTCGCGCTCCTTCACCAGCGCAACCAGAGCGTCGAGGCGGTGGTCGTCGCGCGGCACGTCGATACCGCGGCGCTTCAACTCGGCGATGAAGTTCGCCTTGCCGCCCTGATCCGAAACCATGACGCGGCGGCGGTTTCCCACGGCTTCCGGCGGCACATGCTCGTAGGTTTTCGGCTCCTTCGCCAGAGCGGATGCGTGGATGCCGGCCTTGGTGGCGAACGCCGACGCGCCGACATAGGGTGACTGCGCCTCCGGCGCTCGGTTCAGCATCTCGTCGAAGGCGCGCGACAGCCGCGATATGCCTGAGAGCCGCTCCGGCGTGATGCCTGTCTCGAAGCGCTCGGCGAAGGCGGGCTTCAGCATCAGCGTCGGGATCAGCGATATCAGATTGGCATTGCCGCAGCGCTCACCGATGCCGTTCAGCGTGCCCTGGATCTGTCGCACACCCGCCTCCACGGCCGCCAGCGAATTGGCGACCGCCTGGCCGGTGTCGTCGTGGGCGTGGATGCCGAGGTTTTCGCCGGGTATTCCCGACGCAATCACAGCCGCGACGATGGCGCGGACTTCGGAAGGCAGCGTGCCGCCATTGGTGTCGCAGAGCACAACCCAGCGCGCGCCTGCCTCGTATGCGGCCTTGGCACAAGCGAATGCGTAGTCCGGATTGGCCTTGCAGCCATCGAAGAAATGCTCGCAGTCGACCATCGCTTCCTTGCCGGCGCCGCGCGCCGCCTCGACCGAGGCACGGATGGCATCGAGGTTTTCCTCGTTGGTGCAGCCGAGCGCGAGGCGCACGTGGTAGTCCCAACTTTTGGCGACGTAGCAGACGGCATCCGACTTCGCCTGCAAGAGTGTCGCCAGCCCCGGATCGTTGGAGGCCGAAACGCCGACGCGCTTGGTCATCCCGAAGGCGACGAATTTGGCGTGCGCCGTGCGCTTCCTGGCGAAAAACGCCGTGTCGGTTGGGTTGGCGCCGGGATAGCCGCCCTCGACATAGTCGAGGCCGAACTCGTCCAGCATCGCCGAAATCGCGATTTTGTCCTCGACGGAAAAGTCGATGCCGGGCGTCTGCTGGCCATCGCGCAGCGTCGTGTCGAAGAGGTAGAGGCGGCTCTTTTTCATCGGAAAATCCTTAGCAGGGGCCGCGCTCTATGTTGCCCCCCTCTGTCCTGCCGGACATCTGCCCCACAAGGGGGGAGATCAGCCGTCGCATCAACTTTCGCCAACCGCCAAACACGCAGGATAGGCGGCAACGCGTGAGCGCATAATCTCCCCCCTTGTGGGGGAGATATCCGGCAGGACAGAGGGGGGCAACATAGAGCGCCGACCATCGCGATTACTTCCCCGCAAACTTATCTGTCGCGTAGATCAGCCTGTCGAGAATCCCAGGCTCGCTATAGGCGTGCCCTGCACCTTCGACCAGGAAGAATTCCGCATCCGGCCACACTTTGTGCAGCGCCCATGCATATCGCGCCGGGCACGGCATATCGTAGCGGCCATGGACGATTACACCTGGAATTCCTTTCAATTTATGCGCGTCGCGCAAAAGCTGCCCCTCCTCCATCCAGCCGGCATGGACGAAGAAGTGGTTTTCGATGCGTGCGAAGGCGATCGCGAAATCATCCTCGCCGAACTTGCTGCTGGTCGAAGGCTCGGGCAGCAGTGTGATCGTCTCGCCTTCCCACAGGCTCCAGGCCAGTGCGGCCTCCAACTGTGCCTTGCGGTCGGAGCCGACGAGCCGCTTGCGGTACGCTCCCATCATGTCGCCGCGTTCGGCCTCCGGGATCGGCGCCTGGAAGCGTTCCCACTTGTCCGGAAACATCTCCGACACGCCGAACTGATAATACCAGTCGAGCTCGCCCTTCGTCAGCGTATAGATGCCGCGCACGACGAGTTCGCTGACCCGATCCGGATGGGTTTCGGTATAGGCCAGCGCCAGCGTGGAGCCCCAAGAGCCGCCGAACACGAGCCATTTGTCGAAGCCGGTAAGATTGCGTAGACGCTCGATGTCGGCGACGAGATGCCGGGTGGTGTTGGCGTCAAGGCTGGCGTGCGGCGTGGACTTTCCACAGCCGCGTTGGTCGAACAGGATCACGTCGTAGAGCGCCGGATCGAACATCTGCCGGTGCCTTGGCGAAATGCCGCCGCCCGGTCCGCCATGCAGGAAGACGGCGGGCTTGGTCCCCTTGGTACCCACGCGCTCCCAATAGATCGTGTGGCCGTCGCCGACATCCAGTATGCCGCTGTCGAATGGCTCTATCTCGGGGTAGAGGGTGCGCAGTTTTTCGCTCAAAGCTTCAACCCATGCTCTGGCCAGATCGGCGTTTCGTGATCCGGATGCTGGAAGGAGATGATCGCTTCCTGCCGCGAATAGAAACCGGCATCGTCGTGGATCTCGGCTTCGAATATCTTTTCGACCCAAGGCAGGCGCCATTTGTAATTGACCTGTATCCGCGGCTGCAGATCGGAGCGGTCGTCGAAGGTGCCTATGGCGATCTCCAGTCCACCGGGGTGGCGATAGGTCATCGGTGTGCCGCAGCGCGGGCAGAACCCACGGTCGATATTCACGGACGACTGGAAATAGCTCGGCTCCTCGCGAATCCATTCCACGCCATCCTTGGGCGCCGTCACCAGCGCCGAGAAGAAAGAGCCGAATTGTTTCTGGCACATGCGGCAATGGCAGATGGAGGGGCGGTCGAGCGCACCGCGAATACGGAAGCGTACCGCACCGCACTGGCAGCCGCCGGTTCGAACGGTTTTGGTCATGATTTCGTCTCCAACGGCCATTGTTCAGTGTCGTGATCGGGATGCTGCCGGTTTGTCGCTTTGATAGCGGCCGCCCATGCCGCCGAGTTGCCCGCCTCGGTCTCGCCAAGGTCCGGCACGGCTGGCAGTTCCGAGAACCACGGCATGCGCCCCTCAATGCCGTCCTGCGATTTCGGCTTGATGCGTTCGGGATGGTCGAGCGAACCTATAGTGACGCTGATGTGCCCGCTGTTGACGTCATGATAAAACAGCGGCGTGCCGCAGGTGGCGCAGAAGCCCCGCTCTATGTGTTCGGAGCTGCGAAACGCCGAGGGCTGGCCGCGTGTCCAGGCAAAATCCGTCTCCGGCGCGCCCACAAGGGCAGCGAAGAAGTTTCCCACCGCCTTCTGGCACATGCGGCAATGGCAGATATGGGCGTTCTCGGTGACGACCGAGCACGCATAGCGCACCGCGCCGCATTGGCAACCACCCGTTTCCATCATTTCCGGTCCTCCGGCGGCCATTGATCGGTGTCGTAGTCAGGATGCTGGTAGGAGACCAGATGGGCAAGGAAACCAGCCGAGTCCTCATCCTCCACCGTATCCTTGCCGGGCAGGTTCGGAACGCTGTCGACATAGGGCAGCTTCGCCTCGATGCCCCACTGAATGATCGGGGCGATCTCTTCCGGCTTGTCGAAGGCCGCGATCGCCAGCCCGATGCCATCCGGCGCTTCATATCCGAGCGGCGTTCCGCAATCGCCACAGAAGCTGCGGAAGGCAAAATTCGACGACTGGAACCTCTTCGGCTCGCCCCGCGTCCAGATCAGCTTCGCCTGCCGCACCGAAACCAGCGGCATGTAGAAATTGCCGCTCGCCTTCTGGCACATGCGGCAATGGCAGAGCGAAGCATCGCCCAGCGCTCCCTCGACGCGGAACCGCACCGCGCCGCACTGGCAACCGCCGGAATAGACCGGGGCGTTGTCGAGGCTCATGGTTTCCTCCCTCGCATGTCGTCGTGCCAAAACCGCTGCGTACTTTTAAGCGACATGGCTCAGCCCTTCGCCGGCTCGAAGTCGTGGCAGACCGCCTCGACATTGTTGCCGTCCGGGTCGAAGACGAAAGCGCCATAGTAGTTCGGGTGATAATGCGGGCGCAGGCCCGGCTCGCCGTTGTCCTTGCCGCCGGCCGCGATCGCGGCGGCGTGGAAGGCGTCCACCTCGGCGCGGCTGCGCGCGGTGAATGCGACATGGGTTTTGACCGGATCACCCCTGTCGGAGAGCCAGAAGGTCGGGCGCTCGCGGCCATAGCCGCCAACCTTGGCGCCGCCGGTGTATTCCTCCGGCACGACCATCAGCAGGGAAGCGCCCAGCGGCGCCATGGCCTTGTCGTAAAAGGCTTTCGAAGCGCCGAAGTCGGCCACGGTGATGCCGAGATGGTCGATCATGGATGGGTCTCCCTTACTATCAATTCGAGTGGCGTATCCGTCATCGCGGCAGCTCGCGCTTTGGCATCCTCGGCCATCAAACCCGCCGCTATGACGATATGCCGGCACACATTATCGATATCGCGCAGCACGTCATCGTTCCAGAAGCGAAGGATGGTCCAGCCGCTGCCCTCGAGAAGCGCTGTTCTTTGGACGTCCTTCGCAGCGTTCTCGGCTTCTGCATGCTGACTTCCATCGACCTCGACAATGACGCGATGAGAGGAGCAAGCGAAATCGGCGATGTATTGGCCAATCGGAACCTGCCGCCTGAAGCCGAGACCCATCAATCGATGCGCACGTAGCTCATTCCAGAGCTTGAGTTCGGCGGCGGTCATTACACGCCGCATCGCTTTGGCGCGAGCTCGGTTATTGGGAGCAAGCGGCGTGTGGGGCATTCATATGTTTCCAATTGTGGCAGGGCGCGTTGCGCTGCCGCTAGCTAGGGTTAGACTCGCTGGTACTTTACGGTGCCCCCCTCTGTCCTGCCGGACATCTCCCCCACAAGGGGGGGAGATCACCCAGTTGCGATGCCTGCGCAAATCTCCAACCTCGAAGATGAGACGCAAACCATGACGCGCGTGATCTCCCCCCCTTGTGGGGGAGATGTCCGGCAGGACAGAGGGGGGCGCCGGCCCGCCATCCTATCCGCGCGCTGCAAACTCGCCCTCACCGCTTCATCTCCCAGGTGGTGATGCGTTCGCCGGTTGCCGGGTCCTTGCCGTCCTTGAGCTGGATGCCCTGCGCCAGAAGCTCGTCGCGGATGCGGTCGGCCTCGGCCCAGTTCTTTTCGCGGATGAAGGCAAGGCGCTCGTTAATGCTCTGATCAACGTCAATCCCGTCTTGGACTTCATAAGAAATGGCGCCATTCGAAAGGACGTCCACCGTAACCCCTCGAGAATTAAGCCGAGTGATTGTTTCGCTCCGCCTTATCTCGTTGCCGTTCAGCACAGCTACGCGAATCTCGTCCAACTGCGGTTTAAGGTCGGTGGGGATGACCCTTGCACCTGACCGGACATGATATGGATTGAAGGCCATCAGCAAATCGGGGTCCAGAAGCCCGAGAAACTCGCACGCCTCCATCAAATCCACGCTGGCTTGCTCGCTACCATCTCGAACGGCAGCGAACATAGAGCGCAGAACGGCAATCGCGGCGGCGGCGTTTAAGTCGTCGCAGAGTGCATCCAACAGCTCCCTTGGCGGGGGCGGCAACTTTCCAAGTCTCTTTCGAGCGATTGCATCGAACATGCTTCTGGAACCTTGAAGGGCGAGTGCCCAACCGCGAAGTTCGTCGTGCGCGCTTTCAAGCGTCCTCACGTTAAAATCAATCGGCTGGCGGTAATGCGTCATCAGCATCGCAAGGCGGAGCACCCGGCCCGGCCAGCTCCGTCCCCCGAACTTCTCCGTGTGCAGCAGTTCGTAGATTGTGACGAAATTGCCCTCGCTCTTCGACATCTTGCGGCCCTCGACCTGCAGGAAGCCGTTGTGCAGCCAGTAGTTGGCCATCACCTCGGTGCCGTGGGCGCAGCGCGATTGCGCGATCTCGTTCTCGTGGTGCGGGAAGATCAAATCGAGCCCGCCGCCATGAATGTCGAAAACCTCGCCGAGATATGCCGCGCTCATCGCCGAGCACTCGATATGCCAGCCGGGGCGGCCTCTGCCCCAGGGCGAGGTCCAGCCGGGTTCCTCGGGTGACGAGAGCTTCCACAGAACGAAATCGCCCGGGCTCTTCTTGTGCGCATCGACCGCAACGCGTGCGCCGGCCTGCTGCTCGTCGAGAATCCGCTTCGACAACTGGCCGTAGTCCGGCATCGAAGCGGTGTCGAACAGGACTTCGCCTTTTGCTTCATAGGCATGGCCGCGTTGGATCAAACTTTGAATCAACGAAATCATGTCGGCGCGGCCATCGGCGCGCGGCTCGACGAACTCCGTGGCGCGCGGCTCATAGGTAGGCTGCAGGCAACCCAACGCCTTCACATCGTCATGGAACTGGTTGGCGGTCTTTTCAGTGACGCGGCGAATCGCCTCGTTGAGCGACAGCGTACCCGCAACGATCTCCTTGCCGAAGTCGCGCAGCGCCCGGTCGTTGATCTTGTCGTCAACGTCGGTGATGTTGCGGACGTAGGTGACATTATCCTCGCCATAGAGCTGGCGCAGCAGCCGGAACAGCACATCGAAGACAATGACCGGGCGCGCATTGCCGATATGGGCGAAGTCGTAGACGGTCGGGCCGCAGACATACATGCGGACATTGTTCGGATCGATCGGGACAAAGTCCACCTTCGACCGCGTCAGCGTGTTGGTAAGCCTCAGTTTCGCGTCGGTCATCTTCCGTCCCGGTCCGTTCAGGGAGCTGCCGGCTTGCGGCACATTCAAGCCTGCTGGCCGGGACGATTTTCGTGTCAGGGAAGAATGAGCGAAAACGACCAGACCAGCGCCATGCGCTAGCCGATAATGCAAATGCCGCAAATGGCAAAAGTCGTTTTCATGAGGCGTCTTATCGCGCCAAGACGCGCCATTCGTCAATCCAGCGCTCGCGAAATGCGACACGCGGTGGCTGAAAGTTACGAGAAGGCCGCTTTTGCAGCACCTTTCCGTTGCATTTGCCGATTAAAATCCTCGCGAGGGTAGAGGTTCCCGGTAAAAGCCGCGCCTCGACAGTGATAGGAAAGCCACACCGGCAAGCTTTCGTTAATCATGTCTATACATAAAAGTCGGAATTGTCGGAATATGTAGGAGTTGCGGTCATGGATTCGTCTAATTCGATTCACAATTGACCGGGCATCACAAATGACCAAGGAAACTACAATGTCTATCCTGAAGAGCGACGCGGACCGAGCGCGTGCTCAAAATGCAAGCCTCGTGAAGCACTATCGCGCGATCGGCCCTGCCGCTATCGCAGCAGCCGTCGCAGCCGTGAAGATGCGCACCCAGACACCCGCGGTCCGGGCCAAGGCCTGAGACGGCGCTCCAGCCAACAGGGCGGAGCATGATGGCGATCCGGCTTTCGAGCCAGGAGTTCAAGCGGATCGCGGCTGACAGATAATTTTCGCTCGATGGTTGGCGTATTGTTAATATGCCGCGCGCTGGCGCGCGCCTGCGCGAATTCGCCGAGGCTACAACAGGCTGAGCTGGCCGTCGTCCTTGGGCAGCGAGTTCGCTTTCGGCTTTTCCGCAGGCAGTGAGCGCGTCGATACGCGCTCCTGGATCTCAGGCCCGGTATTGGCCACCTTGTTCACCAGGTCGGAAATCGGGATCGCCTCGAAGAACTCGGGTTCGGCTGGCCGCAGCAAGTCGGCGACCTCGCGCGGCTCAAGCCGGCGGCAATCGAGCCACCGCGAAAAATCCCTCGGCTGAACAACAACCGGCATGCGGTCGTGGATCACGGAAATGTGGTCGCTGGCCGAGGTGGTCAGAATCGCGCCGGTATCGATCTCGGAGCCGTTCGGATCGGCATAGGTTTCCATCAATCCGGCAAAGGCGACCAATCCGCCATGGCGCGGTTTGATGAAGAACGGCTGCTTGGCCTTCCCCACTGTTCTCCATTCATAGAAGCCGCTCGCGGGGATCAGCGCTCGGCGGTGGCGGAACGCCGCCTTGAAGCTGTTGAGGTCCATCGCCGTTTCGGACCGCGCGTTGAAAAACAGCGGCAGGCTTTTCGGATCCTTCGCCCAAGCAGGGATCAAGCCCCAGCGGACAAGCAGAGCGCGACGATCGGGTAGATTGGAGCCGGGGTGCCTCGCCTCGGTAGCAACCGCCATCAGGATCGGCTGCGTCGGCGCGATGTTGTAGCGCGGCGGAAACGGCTCGCCATCAATGACAGCGAGAAAAGCGTAGACTTCCTCCCAGCTCCCCATCAGCGTAAATCGACTACACATTGCGCCGTCCTCGATTGATCTTGGCGTGTCGTTAGTGTGGTGATGCGGCTAACCCGCCGCAAGCTCACACATCAAGAGTCCCAAATGGAAACACCTCCCATTCCCGCAGTCTCGGTAGCGCTGGTGCGCGGCGACCGCGTGCTGCTGGTCAAGCGCGGCCTGGCGCCATCGCGCGGGCTCTACGCGTTTCCGGGAGGGCGTGTGGAACCCGGCGAAACGCTGGAGGCGGCAACGCGGCGCGAACTGTTCGAGGAGACCGGGCTGCGGGTCGGGCCGCTGACCCCGGAAGTGGAACTGCTGATCGACGCAGCCAACGGCGACGCGCCCACGCGCTACCTCCTGAAGGTGTTTTCCGGAACATATGTCGGCGGTGAGCCGGTCAGCGCGGACGACGCTGAGCAAGCCGGCTTCTTCACGCTGGACGAATTGCGCAGACTGCCGCTCACCGCATCTATCGAGGAGATTGCCCAGAAGTTGCTTGCTTGAAGCGTCGCGTATGGTGTGAATTGACAAGCTCCGCTGCATGCTCGAAACCCCACCCCTAACCTCTCAAGGGGGAGGGGATCCGCTGCATCGCCGCTTGGCGCCAATACGAAGAGTTTTGCCCGCATAGCGGTCGGCAAAGTCCCCCTCCCCCTTGAGGGGAGGGGTTAGGGGTGGGGGTATCGAGCGCAACGGAGATCGAGACTACATTTCCGGTCGCCCTGCCCCTCAAAGGCGGGGGTGTCCGGCAGGACAGAGGGGGCGCGAAGGAACTCTCGGTTCGGCAGAAACCCGACAATGCCTTGCGTTCGTCAAAATGATCCGCCAACCCTCTCCTCATGGGGCGAAAACTCACGACAGTACTGATCGTCACGACGCTGCTCGCCGCTGCGGCCATACCGGGCCGTGCAGCAGAGGGACCATATGAACCCGGGCTGTTCCGGCTTTCCGAGGTTCTGGGGTCGCTGCATTTCCTGCGCAATCTCTGCGGCGAGAAGGGCGACAAATGGCGCGGCGAGATGGAAAAGCTGCTTGCCAGCGAAAATCCCAATCCGGACCGGCGGGCGCGGTTCATTGCCAGCTTCAACCGCGGCTATCGATCATTTCAGGCAAATTACACGAGTTGTACCCCTTCCGCAGCCGAAGCAATCAGCCGGTACATGAAGGAAGGCGAGCAGCTTTCGAAGGAAATCGCAGTGCGTTTCGGAAATTAGTTAGACACTAACTTTTCCCGCAATGTACGCGTGCAGTGCGGGATAGATGTGATAGAACCCTTAATGGGACATTAACGAAATTATGCCATAAGTATATGATATTACTTATTTTGTTTTACACCTCTCTTCTAAATCGGTGATTATTGAGGAATTTCTGTGGTTTGTAAAACCTTTTTCGCGTCATTTTCCTTGAGGGTCTCGATCTCGGCGCGTGCTTGAGCGCGTTGTCTCGCCGCACTTGCGCAGTTGTTCTGATGAAGAAGGGCATCCCGTTCGCGGGCTGCCCTTTTCTTTCCACCTCTCACCGCAGCCAATCTATCGCAAAGACAATCAGCGTCACCCCGCTCGCTCCGCCGAGCAGGACAATCGCCACACCTGCAATACGCAGCCAATCCATTTGGCTTCCCCTCGATAGGAAAATTCTATCACGTCGCGCACTCGAGTTGTAGGCGGCCATTTCTACAGCGGCACCATCCCACCGGCGTGCGCCCTTGGTCACGCAAATGTTCCTCTTATGTTCTATAGTGCCGATCGACGGAATGCCAGATGTGGTGTCTCTAAGGGTCGCTCAACAAGGAGTAGCGGGCATGGCTGACGTCGAGGTGAAGTGCATCAACAAGTTGCCACGGAACAACACGCATGAGGTCAATACGCACCTCGGCAACGCGCTGGAGGATTTCCAGCCGCGGTTCTTCTACGCTGGTGTCGACGCCGACAATGGTGACGGCTGCGCCGGCTTGGCGCCGGTCTTTTTTTTCGTCAAATGGTTGGGCGGCGATTGTGGCACGTTCGCCACACATGCAAATGAACCGTAAACGATCCGGTCTGGGATTAACTTAAATTTTAGTTGTCGGTGTCGCCGCCTTCGCAATTGCGATATGATTTAGTAGGGTGTTCGGACAGGTCTGTAAAACTTCGCTTACATTGTAAAAGTCGACACAAAAAACGTTTTATTTACAATGACTTAGGTTTGCAATACTAAATGGACACTAAAAAATTTGAATCAATTTGACCTTCATTGGTGATGATTTAAATGGGCTTGAAAGGGTGCGATGTGAGTATCGAGCATAACACGAGTGACATCGATGCGCTGGTCCGCGAAGAAAAGCGCCTGACGGCTGTCGAATGCCACAACGAGGCCTGGGCCGAAGGCCTTTCGGCCGGAATCGAAGCGGAAATTATCGCCGAGGCCGCACTCACCACCGCGCTTGGCGAGCTCTTCCGCAGCAATGGCGAGCACATCGCCCTGTCGCTGATAGACCGCATGCGCGAGCGAATCGTCGCCGGAGATTTCGCCACTTCTCAATCGCGACATTGAGTCGTCCCGAAAAGCTCTCAATTCATGCTATGAGGCTTACCGGTATCGCGGCGCGGCGGGCGCACCCGGAGATTTTCGAAAATGAGCATTGAGGCGGCTGCGAGAAGGTGCTCTGCGACAGATCCCCGTATTTCCAGATTGATACGAATTGCTGCTTTGTGCCTTGGCACCGCCCTTGCAGGATCGTTCATTATCCAGCCTGCGCTGGCGCTCAGCGAGATCAAGCGCGAAGAGCTTCCCGCACCCGGCCAGACCACGCCGCCAGATGACGGAAGCGGCACTGCGGTCCCCTCGCCCGATGAAACGACGCCGCCTACCGGCGCGCAACCCGACGATACAAATCCGGCGGCACCCGGCGAGGCGGTTGAGCCAGGGGACGAGACCGCCCCTGACGATCTGGACACGACCTCGCCCAACGATTCAGCCGATCCTGACGAGCAAAACGCCCAGGAGCCGGCGGACGCGAATGAGCCAATCCCGGAGGTCATGTATGATGTCAACCTCCTGCCTCCGTCGGTGAAGACCCTCCGCCAGCAGGTGCTCGAAGTCTGCAAGGGCGGCGATATCCAGAAATTACGGCCGCTGATCGGTCAGGGCGACGAACAGACCCAGCTTTCACTTGGGGGCATCGATGGCGATCCGATCGACTATCTGAAGAGCCTCGCCGGCGATGAGGACGGACAGGAGATCCTGGCGATTCTCGAGGAAGTGCTGTCAGCGGGCTATGTGCATCTCGACGTCGGCACGCCGGAAGAGCTTTACGTCTGGCCGTATTTCTTCGCCGTACCCATCGACAAACTGACAGGACCGCAGCGAGTTGAGTTGTTCAAGATCGTTACCGCCGGCGACTATGAAGAAATGAAGACCTACGGATCTTACATTTTCTACCGCGCCGGCATCACGCCACAGGGAAAATGGGCGTTTTTCGTCGCGGGCGAGTAGGACAGCCGCAGCTTACCCTCCCCCTTGTGGGGAGGGTCGGCGAGCATCCTGAGCACAGCGAAGGAATGCGAGGCGGGGTGGGGGTAGCGCTTTCGAGACCCCCACCCCCGACGCTTCGCGTCGACCCTCCCCACAAGAGGGAGGGTAATCACCGCAATGCCTCCGAAAACCGTACTGGCTGTCCCCGACCCGGCGAAACGATCTCGCCCTCCCACATAACCCGCACGCCGCGGACGAAGGTGCCTATCGGCCAGCCGGTAACGTGCTTGCCATCATATGGCGTCCAGCCGGCCTTTGAGCCGACCTGTGCATTGGTGATGGTCTCGGATCGTTTGAGATCAACGATGGTGAAGTCGGCATCGTAACCGGCGGCGATGCGGCCTTTGCCGGCCATGCCGAACAGCCGGTTCGGGCCGTGACTGGTGAGATCGACAAGGCGCTCCAGCGTCAGCCGGCCGGCATTCACATGGTCGAGCATGATCGGAACCAATGTCTGCACACCGGTCATGCCGGACGGCGAGGCTGGATAGGGCTTGGCCTTCTCTTCGACCGTGTGCGGTGCATGGTCGGAGCCGAGGACGTCAACGACGCCGTCCGAGATTCCCAGCCATACGCCGTCGCGATGCCGGCGCTCGCGTACCGGCGGGTTCATCTGGATCAGCGTTCCCAGGCGCGCATAGTCGTTGGCCGTCAGTGTGAGATGATGCGGCGTCGCCTCGCACGTCGCCACGTCCTTGTGATTGCGCATGAACGCAATCTCCTCGGCAGTGGAGATGTGCAGCACGTGGATGCGCGCGCAGGCGCGCCGCGCCACCAAAACGAGGCGTTCGGTGCATTGAAGCGCGGCAATCTCGTCGCGCCAGACCGGATGCGAGGAGGGATCGCCGGAAATCCTTAGACCGGCGCGTTCGCGCAAACGAAACTCGTCCTCGGAGTGGAAGGCGGCGCGCCGGCGCGTGTTCTTCAGGATGGAGAAGACACCGTCATCATCCTCTACCAGCAGATCTCCGGTCGATGATCCCATGAAAACCTTGATACCGGCCGCCCCCGGCAGACGTTCCAGCTCGGCCACATCGCCGGCGTTGTCGCGCGTACCGCCGACCCAGAAGGCGAAGTCGCAATGCATGCGGTTGGTGGCTCGCGCAACCTTGTCGGCGAGCGTGGCCTCGCTGGTTGTCAGCGGATTGGTATTCGGCATTTCGAAGACGGCGGTCACACCGCCGAGCACCGCCGAGCGCGAACCCGATTCCAGGTCCTCCTTGTGCTCAAGCCCCGGCTCGCGGAAATGCACCTGGCTGTCGACCACCCCCGGCAGGATGTGCAGGCCGGTGCAATCGACACTTTCGCCGCTTGAAGCCTGCGACAGGTCGCCGATCGCGGCGACACAGCCGCCGATAACACCCACGTCCCGCCTGCCGACGCCGTCATGGTTGACGACCGTTCCGCCTGTCAGGATGAGATCGTATGTCGCCGCCATATCGTTACCGCCCTTGCCCGCACGTCCCCGGCGGCTTACGTAATGGCCCTGCCGATTGCAAGCTGCCAGAATCGCTCATGCCGACCACGTTCCTCACCGACCGAGCCCTCGTGTCCGTTTCCGGACCGGAGGCGGAGCGTTTGCTCCAGAACGTGATCACCACCGATCTCGACCAGCTCGGGCTCGGAGAGGCGAAGCCCGGTGCGCTGCTTTCGCCGCAAGGCAAGATCATGTTCGATTTTCTGGTCTCCCGGTCAGGTTCCGATGGCTTGCTTATCGAGTGCCGGGCCGACATTGCCGACGATCTGGTGCGCCGGCTGATGCTCTACAGGTTGCGGGCGAAAGCCGAAATCGCCAAGCGCAATCAGCTGGTTGTAAAGGTTTCATGGAAGGATGATTCAGCTTCCTCGGAAACTGAATCCGCTTCTTCCGAAGCGGATTCACCTTCATCAAGCGCGCTGCGCGACCGGCGCTTTGCCGAACCGGCAAAAGTCTGGCGCAGTTATGCTGCGAAAGACACCGGGGACGGCGATGCCAATGCGTGGCATGCCTTCCGGATCGCCAGCGGCATTGCTGAGAGCGGCAAGGATTATGCACTTGGCGATGCCTTTCCGCATGACGTTCTGCTCGACCAGATTGGTGGCGTCGGCTTCAAGAAGGGCTGTTATGTTGGCCAGGAGGTTGTGTCGCGGGTGCAGCATCGCGGCACCGCCCGTCGGCGCGTGCTGATCGCCACCTCGGATAGTGCCCTGCCTCTATCTGGGACCGAAGTGCTATCCGCCGGGCGAACTATGGGGGCGCTCGGCTCCACAGCCGGCCAGCAGGCACTTGCCGTCGTTCGCATCGACAAAGTCAAAGCCGCGATGGATGCCCGCGTGCCGATCACTGCGGGCGATGCGAGGCTGACGCTTGCGATTCCGTCCTGGGCGAAGTTCACCTTTCCGCAGGATTTGCAGGCCGAGGACGCCTGATGCCCGATCGCACCGGAGCGCCGCCGCGAGCCTGGCAGCGCATGCTGTCTGGGCGGCGGCTCGACCTGCTCGACCCCTCGCCGCTCGACATCGAGATCAGCGACATTGCGCAGGGCCTTGCCCGGGTCGCCCGCTGGAACGGCCAGACAGAGGGGGACCACGCCTTCTCTGTCGCGCAGCACTCGTTGCTGGTGGAGTCTATCTTTTTGATTCAGGAGCCGGCCGCGTCTCCCGACCAAAGCCTCGCGGCCCTTCTGCATGACGGACCTGAATATGTGATCGGAGACATGATCTCGCCTTTCAAATCGGTTGTCGGCGGCGACTACAAGGCGGTGGAGGAGAGGTTGCAGCGCGCCATCCATTTGCGCTTCTCGCTGCCGCCAAAACTCGATGAGAAAACGCGGAAGGCCATCAAACGGGCCGACCACGTCGCGGCCTATTTCGAGGCGACGGTGTTGGCTGGCTTTGCCGCCAACGAGGCCGTACGCTATTTCGGCCGCCCCAATGGTATCTCCGCCGACAGGCTCGATCTTGCCTGCAAATCGGCGAAAGCGGTGCAATCGGCCTTTCTCGAGCGCTTCGCCGCCATCGAGAAGCTGCGCACCGTTGGCTCGCTTCCGGCCAGCCAGCAGCCGGCCGGATGAGCGCTGGCACGTTTTGTTCGAGGCCTCGGCGACTTAGAAGCGTGCCTGATATTCCGATTCAAGCCGTGTGTGGGTGCGCCAGAACCCTGCGGGCTCCTTGCCGGCCAGGCGGTCGGCGAGAATGTCCAGGTGCGTATGCCAGCCGGCGGAAAAGCCGATCAAACCACCGCGGCTCGTTAACCTGCTGTGTGTGACGACCAATCGAGTTCTGGTTTCCGACTGGCGTCAGTTCGTATCGGACCTCGGAGTCATCGTCCCACGTATAGGCGAGCAGCCGCATCGGCTCGCATTCGGTAATTTCCCCGATCATCCGGAACTCGCCGGACTGCCTGGTGTATTTTTCGGGGGCTGGGTCGTCGTCGCGCGTCAACTCGCTGTTGCGGAAGACATGCTCGACCCGCCCGCCGACCTTCAGTTCCATTTCGCCGCCGGCGAGCCACTCCGCGCGCCTGTCCGAGCGGGTGAGGTAGGACCAGACACGGTCAACGCCGGCCGGCAGTAAGCGTTCGATGCGCACCATTTCCGGCGCAATTCTTTCGGCATAGGCGGTGGCAGGCTGGGCGTGAGCGGTCATTTTTCGTCTCCTTTTGAGTCGTTTTGCTTCGTTGAGTCTGCCTGTTTCGATTTCTCGTTTTCGGTACGCAGGATTGCTTCGAGAGTATCGAGGCGGTCGTTCCAGAACTTTTCGTAGTGGCGCAGCCATTCGACACCCGCATGCAGCGGCTGCGCGTCGAGCCGGCAGAGATGCGTCCGGCCGGCGACGGTGCGTCGGACCATCCCGGCACGCTCGAGCACCTTGATGTGTTTGGACGCCGCCGCGAGCGTCATTTCGAACGGCTCGGCGAGTGCGCCGATGCTGTTCTCTCCTTCCGTCAGCCGTTGGAGCATCGCCCGCCGCGTTGGGTCGGACAGAGCGTGGAAAACGGCATCCAGATCGTTTGCTTGATATTCAACCATAAGGTTGACTATTGACCGTGAAAGTCGAATTGTCAACCGATCGGTATAATATTTTTTCGCAGATCTGGAACTGACACTCGCAGAGGGACGGCGGATCAACGGTCGTCCCGACAAAGCTCGCGCGAGCGGGGTCGTGTGCAGTTCGGCTCAGCGTTGTGACGATGTGAAACCGTAGCCCGGTGGTCGCCTTGGCTTGGCGCCAAATCGATGCTTGAACGAGCGAAAATACACGACCCTATTTCTTTGCGAAGTCCGCCCTGAAATCGCGGAAATCGTCGACGTATTCGAACGGTATCTTGTAGCCGGCACCGCCTTCGCGCATCAGCATCCGATAGTCCTCGTCCGACAGCTTGGGCTCGCGGCCTTTCTGGTCCGGTTCATAATCGTAAGTGTGGGTAAAGCCGCCCCACACACCCTTCCTGCGGGTGCCACCGATGAAATGGCCAAGCTCGTGCGCCAGCGTCGAGCGTCCATGCACCGCCGACATGAAGATCATCGAATGTGCCGGCTGCGTATTGCCGTTGATGATCAGGCCTGTGCTGCTGTCCCTCACTTTGTCAACATAGAAGATCGTCACATCGGCGCCGGGTACCCGATGCGGCGCGAACACCGGCGCCAGTTTAAATGGCGTAATAACAGGATTCAGTTTGGCGACGCTCAAATCCTTGATCTCGAGGCTCTTGGCGATCACCTCCTGAACTTTTGGATCATTGTCGTCGATGATCGCCGGTTGCGCCGGAATCAGCTCGAATACGATCTGCGTTTGCGGGGTCCATATCTCATTGACGATCTGCAGTTCCTTCGCCGCATCCGCGGGTTTCAAGCTGTGGAACCGAAAGTCGTTCTTGCCATCCGGCACCTTAACATTGCGGATGGCAATCTTGATCGGCATGGTGTCGAGCACGACCACCGGCATTTCCGCCTTTTGCTGGCCGTTGACCGCGACAATGATCTTGGCTTTGCTGTTGAAGTCGAGCAGGCGCGTGGCCTTGACGCGAAACACCCGAGTGTCGTTGAAATAGGTATCGGGCATGTAGGCGTCTCTGTACCCCTTGTCGACATCCGGTTGCGAGAGCTCGATGTTCTTGGCGATCCGATCGCGCATGATGGGCTCGTAGACAGGTTCGTCGACGGTCAACGCCGTGGTGTTGGCGTACACCTTGATATTCTGATTGTCGTGCTGGACGCCAACAAGGTTCGAACCTTGCTTGGCGATGACCATACCAACGCCGCGCGTCGTGTCCTGATCGACACCCGCACAGCGGAAAACCTCCGAAAACCTGATCATGCATCGCCTCTCAATCGGTCGCAGATAATGTGTGACCGGAGAGCCTATTCGAGCAAGGAATGCGGACCATGTCGCCGGAGGCGGCTGTTTGTTCCGATTGTAACAACGTCTCTGCCGAAGTGTTTTGGAGACTGAGGGGGTGGGAGATCGACGTCCTACCGTCCCTGGCGCTCCAGCCGGTCGAGGAACCATTGTGTCAGCCGCACCCAGACCTCGTCCTTCTCGCCGGCGTCCTCGTAGCCATGGTCAAGGTTGGGATTGTCGTTGACCTCGATGACGAAAACACCGTCCCTGGTTTCTTTAAGATCGACGCCGTAAAGCCCGTCGCCGATGCAGCGCGCCGCCTTCACCGCTGTCTCGACGACATGCGACGGCGCTTCCTTCAGCGTGAAGGTCTTGATGCCGCCCTGGTCCGGCTTTCCACTGGCCTTGTGGTTGACGATCTGCCAGTGCTGCTTGGCCATCAGGTAATGCACGGCAAACAGCGGCTGGCCGCCAAGCACGCCGACGCGCCAATCGTACTGCGTCGGGATGAATTTCTGGGCGATCAGCAGGTCGGAATCCTCCAGCCATTGCTCGGCGAGCGTCGTCAGCTCCTCGAAATTCGACGCCTTTTTCACGCCACGCGAGAACGAGCTGTCGGGGATTTTCAACACCAACGGAAAACCGAGAACATCGGCGGCGACCTGGAAATCCGACGGCCCCGCGATCATCACCGTCGGCGGCACCGGCACATTGTTGAACGCCATCAACTCGTTCAGATAGACCTTGTTGGTACAACGGATCATCGATAGCGGATCGTCGATCACCGGCATGCCCTCCTGCTCGGCGCGCCGGGCGAAGCGGTAGGTGTGGTTCGAGATCGTCGTCGTTTCGCGAATGAACAGCGCGTCGTAGTTGGCAAGCTTCGCCAGATCGCGCCTGGTGATCGGCTCGACCTCAACCCCCATTTTCTCGGCGATGCGCGCCCAGTGTCGCAGCGAACTGATTTCGGAAGGCGGCAGTTCCTCGTTTGGATCGACCAAGGTGGCGAAACTGTAGCGCGACGGCACGCGCGCCCGCAAATCGCGCCACTCGCGGCTGGTGTAGGCTTCGAGGCTCGACAGGAAGCGAGGCTTGTCCTCCGGCAGCATGCGCGTCAGCGAGAACAGGCCAATCTTCTGTATGGAGGCCCATTGCTGGCTGTCTTTTATCGCCACCTCAAGTGCCGGTGCGCGGAACCAGTCGAACAGAAGCTTTGCAAAGCGGTCCCACGCCCTAGATGGTCCGATGCCGAAATAGAACACCACCTTCGCCGGAAAGGCCCCACCGAGCTCCTTGCGGCGCTTATTCAGCGCGACCTCGAGTTCCGGCAGCGCGTTTTCGTAAAGCTTGCGCTCCGACAGATCGATCATCGTCTCGACCGTCGGGATGACCTTGTGGCCGCGCGACCCGGCGAGCAGCGACGCGTAATAGCCTCGGCTCTGGTAGGCATAGTTGTTGGACAGATTGATCAGCTTGGGCCGCTGGCCGCGAAACAGCGCCGGGTGGGCGAGGTAATCGCGGTTGGTGATGATCTTGTGCGGCGTGTCGACCTGTCCAAGATCACTGTTGCGGCCCGTGAGGATGACCCAGGTCATCGGCGTTTCCATTGGGTGAGAAGCGAACTTAACGTTGCAAGCACCCGCTCGGAGAGCACTACACGTCGAATACCGTCAACCCTAACCCCTCCCCACAAGGGGGGAGGGATTCCCGCTCAGGCGTTCTCGGCAAATTGCCGGCGCTGGCGATTGGCATTAACGGCGAGGTATCTAGTCCCCCTGCCCCTTGTGGGGAGGGGTTAGGGGTGGGGGTAAATTCGCTTGGCACGCCGAGAGATATCAAAACAGCCATCTCAGGTCGCCCCATTCGCTGACTCTTCACCGAGCGGTTTTGCGAAGCGCAGCGCTGTCGCGCCACCGGCATAGTAATGGAGCTTGCGCCCGAACAACCGATAGCCAGAATTTTCGTAGAGGCGGATAGCGCGAAGATTGTCCTCGCGCACCTCGAGCTGCACTGCTGACGCGCCGCGCCGACGCGCCAACTTCTCGGCGCCATCGAGCAAGGCACGGCCTACGCCCTTGAAGCCTGGTGCCGCGGCAATCGAATAGAGCCGAGCCTTTCTGCTGAGAGCCCGAAACAGCACGACGGCACTGCCGGCGACAGCGCCCTTGTCCTCGGCAATCAGCACGGCTGCACTGGAACGGTTTATCAGCCTGCGGTAGCCGGTCCGCGATAGCCGGTCCGCTTCGAAACCAGCCTCTTCAATCGCCACAAGGACGTCGAGGTCTGACAGGCGAGCCAAGCGGATTTCGAGGGACATGCGAGCCGGGAAAACCTCTGTCGCGACAGGAACTGGGCCGCCAGACAACACGATTCGGGGTTGCCACGACAGCGCTTTCGCGCCGCAAATCAGGCTGAATTGTGACTGGGTACGAGCGCCTTTGTCCTCCCCCTTGTGGGGAGGGTAAGGTTACCCCTCAAACCCCTTGAGCAACTGCCGGTACGCGTCATCCGCCAGGCCGGACAGCGTACTGTCCGCGACGGTGCCGGTAACCGCGCAACCGTAGTTCTGTTCAAGCCAGAAAACGGACCGAGTTCCGCCCTCCTGGACAAAGCGGAAGCCGGTTTCATGCGCTGCGCTCTCGCGCGCCACATAGACAGACACGCGGTTGCCCGAAGTATCCTCGTACATGAATTGCGCCGCCGATTTGGTACCAGCCGGCAAGAGCCGTCCGCCGATCAGGTGGTATCCCTTTGCAGACAGATCAGGCGCGACCAGCGTCAGATCGAGCCGCTTCGACAGCCAGCGCTGCAGATGGTCCTTCTGGTCCGCGCCGACCTCGACGACATGCAGCTTCTCAGCTGCAAAGACATTGTGCGCGGCGATTGCGCTGTCGGCGAATTGGATCGACTGCGGATCAACCCTCAGCCAGCCGGAAGCGCCAAGCAGATAGCCGCCAGCCAGGCCGACGGCAATCAGCATGGAAGCCGCTGCCGCCATCCACCAGCGGCTTGGTATCGCCACTCTCGCGGGCGCTGCCGCCCCAGTCTCGAGAATACGCGCGAGCTTGTCCGGAACCGGCTCGTTTGCGACATCCGACACCGCTTCGCGCAGCAGGGCCAGGTCGTCCATATAGCGCCCCACCCGCGCCTTCATGTCGGGATGCGCGCTGAGCCAGGCCTCGTAGGCGGCCCGATCGTCCTCTGGCAGCTCGCCGTCGAGCGCGAGATGGATGTCACGTTCGTTGAAATCGCGCGCGATCATGGCTCAACCACCCGTATCGCCCGGCGGCGGGCCCCGTCATCCAGAACCACCCGCAGATCGTCGCGGCCGCGTGCAATGCGCGACATCAGCGTGCCCGCCGGAACGCCGAGGATCGCCGATGCCTCGGCGTAGGAAAAGCCTTCGACGGACACCATCAGGATTGCAGCGCGGCGCTCCGGATTGATCGCCTGCAACGCCTGCAGAACATCGCGCGAGGCGGCATCCTCGGCCTGTTCGGCGGGAACCGACATGGCCTCATGGCTCTCCAGCGACAGAATGGAGGCTTCCCCGCGTCTCTTGCCCTTCCGTATCTGGTCTACAAAAATGTGATGCATGATCGTGAACAGCCACCTGCGCGGGCTTTCGCCCGTGCGCCAATTGTCGAGCCGCAGCAGCGCGCGTTCGAGACAGTCCTGGACGAGATCGTCGGCCCGGTCGGAATCGCGCAGCAGCGCGCGCGCGTAGCGCCGCAGCCGCGGGATTTCTTCCAGGATTGCCCTGCGCCTGTCATCCATGCGCGATGTCTGCATGCTCCATGTCACCGGGTAAACGACAGCCGGAGCCGGATTCTTCCTTTGGTTTCAAAAGAATGCGCAAGGGTGCGGGGATATCGTCAATCATCCCCAAATTTCCTAGTTGGAGACAACCAAGTCAATTCTGCCGAAAACCCTGTGCTTCAAGCACCATGAATATGATGCCCCATACAGAAGTTGCTACCGCCAGTCACAGTTCTCTGACGATGCCGAGATCATAGCAAACCACCGTAGTAAAGGACTTTTTCCTACATTTCACTTATTGCGCTGATCTGGTCAGCAGCCGCTGGTAGAACAGCCCGATTCCGATCAGCACCGCGCCAAGCCCTATGAAGGATAGCGCGCGCAGCACACCCTCCAGTTCCGACATGTCGAACAGAAAGACTTTCGCCACCGTCGCTGCGATAACCACCGCCGATGCAGTGCGGACGACGAAAGACCCCGTGCGCACGCCGATCACCAGCAGCGCCACGCCCATAGCCAGCCAAAGTGCTGAATATGAATAGGTTTCGAGCGGCTCCAGCCCCTTCCAGGCTGCGATGTACTCGCCCTTGAACAGCCGCCTGACCGAGAATGTCGCGTAGGTGAAGGCAAGCACCGAAGCTGTTATCGCGAGCATCGCCGAATACCATCTCGGCCGCCTGCCACGGGCGTAGAGCGCCAGCGCCGCAGCGGCGATCGCTGGCAGCAGATAGGCCAGGAACAGCAGGTTGAAGACTGGGATTTGGCCGGTCAATTCGTCGGTGAACAACGGATTCAGCAGCACGAAATGCTGCACGACGATCGCCGCTACCGACAGCACGCCGATTGCCAGCGATCCATAGCGCAGCACCAAGCTTGGCGAACGCAGGTCGAGGGAGATGAGGATCGCGCCGGCGGCAAGACCGATCAGCGTGTAGGTCGCCTGTTCAGACAGCATTGGCTCGCTGGAGTCGATCACACCGCCATGCATTGCGTGGCGCACCAACATGGCGAGCGTCAGCAGCGCGAAAAAGATCGCCGACGCTTCCATGGCAAGGCGCGGACGGCCCGCAGTGGTGCGGGCGAGTTGCCACGAACAGAAGGCGAAGGCCAGCGCCGGAATGCCGTAGCCGACGAGCAAGGCGTTGAAGACCGGTGTTTTGCCAAGATCCGCCGCACCAACGATGGTCGGATCGATTGCCGCACGGACAAGCACGACCACCACTGCCGCAACGCAAAGCCATCCGAGTGCGGGATAGTCGCGCTGGCGCGTCGCCAGGGCAGGAAGGATCGCGGCAGCGCCGGTCAGGATCGTCGTCAGGCCAGGGCCGAAAGCCATGTGGATCGCCGCGACAAGTGCGGCGCCAGCGCCTGCCAGCAGTATCGCAACAGGCAACCCGCCGCTCAAGGGAGGTTCCTCGGCGCGAGCGACCGCTTCGCCGCCCGCCGCCAGCACGCCGGCAAGCACCAGAGCGGCAAAAGCGTAACGCAGGTCGATATTGGGGTCACCGACCGCGAACCATAGAGTGCAAACGACGATCAGCGGGACGAGGACCGCAAACGCCGCCCAGCTCGTAGCGCGGAAGCACGTCACGGCCGCCAAAGCGCGCGACTGCCACAGTCCGACTGCAAGGAACGCAACCCCCAGCACCGCGCCCGGATAGAACAGCACATCGATAGACGAGTCGGCGGGGAAGCCGTCCACCGACATCACCTCGCCCATCATTTCGATATTGAACGCGCCGACCAAGCCCAGCCTAACGAAGGCGAGGCAGGTGAAGATGCCGGCGCCGAACAGCAGCGCCAGCGTCTCCCTGCGCCAGACCGCAATGGCGATCATGGCAATAATCATTGCCGTACCGGACCACGCGCCGCCTGCCATCTGGAACAGCGGATCGACCATCAAGGCCACCGCCACCAATCCAACAAAGAATGCGGGAACGGCTGACGGGAAGACGGCTGGCTTGACCTCCCGTCACGGCCGCACCACAGCAGGGCAAGGCAAGCGAGCGTGACCGCACTGATGCAGGTCACAATAGCGAGGTCCACGGCCTCCATAGCCGCCATGTATACGACCGTCCAAGCTCCGATGCCCGCGAAGGCGGCCGAGGCGAGGAACCGCCAGCGGCGGATCCGGGAAATGCCGACCGTGGCAACCAGAACGATCGCCAGATAGCCGAACAGCGCCCATGGCTTCGGCGATTCCGAGGCAACGAGCACCGGCGTGACCAGAGAACCGAGCAAGCCGACTCCGGCAAGCGCCTGACCATGGATGAGTGCGAGCGCCATGGTGGCCAGCGCTATGGCACCAAGCATGACAAACGCCGGCGACTGGCCGATGAAGCCGTAGACGCCGTGTGCCGCATAGACCGTGCCGAACAGCGTGAACGCGCCGGCGGCGGTCAAGATCGCGGGAATGTAGGCGTTTGCAATACCTTCTACCGGCATGCGGAAGCCGGTGCGGCGGATGAACTCGCCGGCGGCGACCAACAGCAGGCCAAAGATGCCGGCGAGCGTGAGCCGCATGCCCGGTCCGAAGAAGCCGGCCTCAATTGTGTAGCGCACCAGGAATATGCCGCCCAGCGCCAGTGCAACGCCGCCGACCCAGACCGCCCAGCGCGTCCCCAGTGCGGTTTCGATGTCCGGCCGCTTCGGCATGACGGGCGACGCGCTGACCAGCTCCGTGGCCGACGCAGCGGTGTCCGCGGCTTCGCGAGGCGCGGTCGGCTCGACCGAAGCCGCCGTTAGCTCATTCGCTTCGTCATGGGCGACCTCATTCAGCAGCGATGGTTCGGCCTTGGCGGGCAGAACCGATTCATCAGCCTTTATAGTAGGTGTTTCTACAGCGTCCGCGATCGGCTCGGCATCGGCGCCCGCCAGGGGCGAGGCTTCCGGCTTGACCGCTCCGACCCCCGGAATTGGGAAGGACAGGACGAACGACCGCAACGCGCCGAGTTCGCGCTCAAGCAGCTTGATGCGGTTTTCCTGCCGCACCAAAACAACGATCAACCCAACGACGCCGACCAGGCTGAAAAGACCGAAAATCCCGTCAAACATTGACGCCCCTGCCCTGCTTGGCTACCGGCTCGCCAGATTCCCCAGCGGGAAGATGGAGCATGTTTCGGTTCCAAAGGCCAGAAGCTTGCCGGATGCATCCTTCAAGCTGGCTTCCGAGACCGCGAGCGTGCGGCCGCGATGGACAACGCGGCCCTCGCACATGACCTCTCCCGTCCTCGGCGTTATCGGCCGGACGAGATTCACCTTGAATTCGGCGGTCGTGTAGGCCTCTCCGATTTCAAGCGTGGTTTGCACGGCGCAGGCCAGCGCCGAATCCATGATGGTCGCAGTCCAGCCGCCATGGATTCCGCCCAGCGGATTGAGATGGTTCTCGTTCGGCAGGCCGCGAAACACTGCCCGGGCTGGATCAGCTTCGGTCAGCGTAAAGTTGAGTACGCCGGCAATCGGCGGCGCCGGGTATTCACCCGCAATCAACCGTCTCAGCAGATCAAGCCCGGAGTAGCGCGCGAGTTCGGCGTGTGGGATCGTGCCAAGCCCGAGACGCGAGACATGGCCGGGAAACAGTTCGACTTCGCTCATGCAGCATTTTCCCCGGGCGCCGACGCGCCGTTCAACTTGCGCAGTGCGGCCAGGAATCCGCCCCGTGCCTCGGGTTCGGACATACCGCGCGGCTCGTAGACATGCCTTGCCAGGAAAAAGCCCGTCAATCGAAAGGCGTCATCGATGGCAACCGGATCGGCGCGCCGGCCCGGTCCGACAACGAAGAAGTCGGGCAGCGCCAGCATCTTGTCATGCCAGGGCGCGCCCGCACCCCGCGATACGGCGCGGCCGGATTTCGGCGAGACATAAACCAGATCGGTGCGCGCGCCGGTCGCCGCGCATTCGCTAAGATCTAGGCCGAAACCCAGTTCGTCGAGGATAAGAAGCTCGAAGCGGGCCACCAGCTCACCGGCAAGCATTGGTTCGTCGAGGTGCTGGACCAGCAGTCCTAGAGCCTCATAGAGGCCGGCGTGGACGTCGCGCTCCGGCATCAGGCGTAAATGCGCGGCAATCGTCTGGAGACCGAATACGGCAGCGGCGCTGTCGAACAGGCGCGCGGCGTTCGATTCCATGGCTTCCACCTGAAACGTACCGAGATGCTCGTCGAGCCGGGCCCGCCAAACAAGATCGACGCGGTTTCCTGCCTGCAAAACCGGCTGCTGCTTGCGCGAACGGCCACCACGCACGAGGCCGAGATGGCGGCCATGCGCCCTCGTCATCACCTCAAGGATGACGCTGGTCTCGCCGTGCCGGCGTGTACCGAGGATGATGCCTTCGTCGCGCCATTCCATGCGCGGAGCTTGAACGCGAAGCGCGGCAATATCAAGGATTGCGGCGCTGAAGCAGCACCAACCCGCCTGCAACGATCATCGCCGCGCCGGCAAGCGTTGCCGCACTAGGAATTTCGTTGAACGCAAAATAGCCGATCAGCGCCGTACCGATCAGTTCGACATACACCAGCGGCGACAGCGTCGAGGCATCGGCAAAACGGAAGGCGGCGATGGAGAGCACGTGGCTGAGCGCAGAGAACAGGCCGAGACCGGCGAAGAAGATCAGGTCGCTCCAGGCCGGCGCCGACCAGGCGTACGTGGCCTGAGGCGTCAGCAGCAGCGTCCCGATAACACATTGGAACGCCAGCGTTTTCAGCGGATCACTCCGCTGTGACGCCTGCCGCGTGGTGACCAGGTAGAAGGCATAGGCGACGCCGGCGCCCAGCGCAAGGAGGATGCCGGCGTTCAGCGATCCGTCTGGTCGCAGGATAATGATCGACCCGGCAAAGCCCAGCGCAAGGCTCAGCGCCTTCCGGATGGTCATGCGCTCCTTGAGCAGAATCACCGACAGGGCCACGCCGATGATCGGCCCGACAAAGAAGGCGCAGATTGCGGTTGCCAGCGGTATACGGGCGATCGCGAGGAAATATAGCGTCATACCGGTGACTAGGAAGACGGTGCGCAGGACATGCAATGCGCGGCGCTCAGCGGGGAATATGTTGCCCCTGCGCATGACCGCTACCAGCGGCACGACGATGAGACAGGCGGCCGCATAGCGCGCCCAGCCGATGAACAAGGGCGAATAGCTGGCGCTCAGATATTTGGCGATGCCATCAACCAGCGGGTAGGATAGCCCGGCCAGCGTCATCAGGGCGATGCCCTTGGCCTGGCTGGGTGACACTGCGTGATTCGCCGGCGTGGTGGTCATTTTCTGCCCATCAAGTTTGCCCCTTCGGCACCGCCAAACTTAGCGGTAGCCGGTTGCGTCGGCGGGCTTTCCCGCTTCCTCGACTTCCACGATGTACCGCCACGCATCCGGCTGCGAGCCGTCGAGGTCAGTAAAACCATAGACCTTGGCCAAGCTGCCGCTCGAAAGCGATTGTCCGTTCCAGCGTGCGCGATCCGGATCGGCTGCAAGTGCTGCAACCGCGCGGCCAACAAAGTGCGGCGTTTCGGAAATAACGAAATGTGGCACCTTCGCCGTGGCGTTGCGCCAGTTGTCCTCGGCAACGCCAAAGTGATCCAACATCATCTCGGAGCGTAGCCAGCCGGGCGTGATGGATACGGATGTCGCGCCACGCCCCGCGAGATCCTTGGCATGGGCCCATGCCATACGGTTCACCGCCACCTTGGCAAGATCATAGAATGGCGAGAGCCGATAATGATCAGCGTTGTATTCCGCGGTTCCGTCCGTTACCTCGACCAGCAGTCCGCCCGGGCGCTCGATCAACAGGGGCAAAGCATGGTGCGCGGTAATCAGGTGCGTATCGATGCCCAGCCGCAGCATGCGCAACCCATTCTGCAGATCATGATCCCATACGGGCTTGTTCCACTCGAAAAGCGTCTCGCCACCCCAGATATCGTTGACAAGGATATCGAGGCGGTCCTGCTCCGCACGAATACGATCGACCAGCTTTCGCACGTCGTCTGCAATAAGATGATCGACCGCCACCGCGACGCCCCTGCCGCCAGCTGCCGTCACCATATCTGCGGTTTCCTCGATCGTTTCGGGTCGCTTGTACTCGGATTGTCTATCCCGCGTCGTGCGCCCAGTGACGTAGACGGTTGCCCCGGCAGCGCCCAGTTCGACGGCGATTCCCCTGCCCGCGCCACGCGTAGCACCTGCGACCAGCGCCACCTTTCCTGTAAGTTTCATGGAACTCTCCCAAACATACACGCCGGCCATTGACCGTGGCTGGCGCATCGATATCAGATAATATATAAATGATCATTCGGTTATAAATGGAAGTCAAGATGCCTCGTCCGAAAACGCGCTCCGATCACGACGTGCTGGAAACTGCGCTGAAGCTCATTCACGAGCAGGGACCCGAAGCACTCACCTTTGCGCACCTCTCCGAAGCATGCGGGCTTTCACCAGCAACGCTGGTGCAGCGCTTCGAAACCAAGGCGAAGCTAAAGCAAGCTGCGCTGCTGAATGCATGGAATCGCCTGGACGAGCGAACGGCCGCGTTGGCAGCCGAAACGCCCAATACGCCGGAAGGCGCGATTGCAATGCTGGTGGGGCTTTCCCATTATGGCGATATCGAATCCTACGCCGAAGGGCTGCTGGTGCTGAGGGAAGACCTTCGCGACCCGGCGCTGCGGGCGCGCGGCGCTGCGTGGAAAGCAGTGTTGTCAAATGCTCTCGAAGGTTGCTTCGCGCAAACTGCATCTGCGCCGCCTGGTATCGGCCTTCTCCTCGCCTCGCAATGGCAGGGATCGTTGATCTGGTGGGCTTTCGACCCGCAAGGCAAGATCGAGGCCTATATCCAGGAAAGCCTGCAAAGCCTTGTTTCAGCGTTGCTTTCGCGCGGCAGCCAGCCCTAGCGCGGGAACTCGAGCCCCATCTCGCGATAACGCTCCGGGTCGTCGCCCCAGTTTTCGCGTACCTTCACGAACAGGAAAAGGTGGACCGTTTGCTCCAGTATCTCGGCAAGGTCCTTGCGCGAAGCCTGGCCAATCGCTCGGATTGTCTCGCCTTTCGACCCAAGCACGATCTTCTTCTGGCTCTCGCGCTCGACAAAGATGACCTGCTCGATGCGCACTGAGCCGTCTTTCTTCTCTTCCCATCTCTCCGTTTCGACATGAGAAGAGTAAGGAAGCTCCTGGTGCAGGCGCAGGAATAGCTTTTCTCTCGTGATTTCCGCCGCCAACTGGCGCATCGGCAGATCGGAAAGCTGATCCTCAGGATAGTACCAAGGACCAGCGGGCAGAGACGCGGCCAAATAGTCGAGAATGTCGTCACAGCCGGCGCCGGTCAGCGCTGAAACCATGAAAGTGCGCTCGAAGGCGACATGCTCATTTGCCTGCTTTGCCAATGTAAGCAGCGCTTCCGGCTTCACGCGATCGATCTTGTTGAGAACGAGGAGCTTCGGCTGGCGCACATTCTTGAGGTTTTCGAGCATGGCTTCGGCATCTCCGCGCAGGCCGCGCTCTGCATCGATCAGCACCATGATGACGTCGGCATCTTTCGCGCCGCCCCAGGCTGTCGTCACCATTGCCTCATCGAGACGGCGGCGCGGTTTGAAAATGCCGGGCGTGTCGACAAAGACGATCTGCGCCGCGCCATGCGTGGCGATGCCGCGCACGATCGCACGCGTCGTCTGCACCTTGTGGGTGACGATCGACACCTTCGCACCGACCAGCCGGTTGACGAGCGTCGACTTGCCGGCGTTCGGTGCGCCGATCAGCGCGACAAAGCCGGAATGCGTGTCGCCAGGCTGGGTTTCGGTCATGATGCGGTACTTTCTTCTGTCCAAACGCCTTCCCGGATGAGAAAGGCGGTGGCGGCAGCTTCCTCGGCGCCGCGGCGAGAAGGCCCGCTGGCACGCGACGGGGAGAAGCCGGATACGTTTACGACGACAGTGAATATGGGTTCGTGATCAGGCCCTTCGCGGGCTTCGATCGTGTATTCGGGCCGCGCACCGTTCTTCTGCGCGACCCATTCCTGTAGTTCAGACTTCGGATTGCGCGGCTTATCCACCACGCTGTGCGAGCGCGGTTCCCAATAGCGCATGATGAAGGCCCGCGCCGGCTCCATGCCCCCATCGAGATAGATCGCCGCGATCAACGCCTCGACAGCGTCGGAGAGATAGTTGCCGGTCCTTCCGCCCTTGAACGCCTTTAGCGCGGCATCTGCGCGGATAAGGACATCGAGGCCGAGCTCTACTCCAACCGCACCGCAAGTCCGAGCATCGACAAGGGCATTGAAACGCGGGGCGAGATCTCCCTCACGCGAATCCGGGAAAATCCGAAAAAGCATTTCCGCAACGACCAGCCCAAGCACGCGGTCACCGAGAAATTCGAGGCGTTCATTGTTGCTCGTTGCCTTGACGGCGCTGGAATGGGTCAGCGCAGTCTGCAACAACTGATGATCGCGAAACAGGTAACCAATGCGCTCGCGCAGCGCCTCGGCGAGCGCTTCTCCGGTCGGCCTTTTGAGCGCCATGGCTAGTATCGGGACCTAATCGCACGAAATCGAAGAAACGGCTCAACCGGACTGACGATGGCCACTTCCAAATTTCGAATGGGCTTGCCTTGTCGGCAATCGAGAAGAAAATCATATTCGCCCGGCCAACAAGATTGTCGTCCGGCACGAAACCGAAAACACGGCTGTCCGACGAGTTGTCTCGATTGTCGCCCATCATGAAGTAGTGGTCGGGCGGAACAATATATTCCCGCGTATCGTCGCTGACGCCATTCGGCGTGAGATCGAGCGTGTCGTAGGAAACGCCGTTGGGGAGCGTTTCGCGATAGACATCAACCGGATGGTCGACCTCGGTAACGTCGGGATTGTCGATCTGGCCGACCTTCTCACGCGGAACACCCTGGCCGTTGATGAAAAGCTGCCCGCTCTTCATTTGAATGCGATCACCCGGCAAGCCGATCACGCGCTTGATGTAGTCCAATGATGGATTTGGCGGAAACTTGAAGACCGCAACGTCGCCACGTTCCGGCGCACTGCCGAAGAGGCGGCCGGAAAACAGGTTGGGTGAAAAAGGCAAAGAATAGCGCGAATAGCCATACGCCCATTTGGTCACGAACAAATAGTCGCCCTCAAGCAAAGTCGGACGCATCGAGCCGGATGGAATCGAGAACGGCTGGAACAACAGCGTGCGGATGAGGAGCGCGAGAATCAGCGCCTGGACGATGACGTTGACGATCTCGCCAAGCCCGCCAGATTTCTTTTCGGTTTTTTCAGCCACGCTCATGTCGTCCTCAATAGCTGTTTCGATATACGTGGTAGCCGCTGGCGGGGCAACGCCGCGCCGCAGCCTTCAATGCCACAATCATGGCTGTTGTTCGACTGGCAGTGCCTCAATGATCACAAATGCCTGAGCAAGTGGATGATCGTCCGTGATCGTCAGGTGAATCTGGGCACTGTGCCCAGCCGGAAGCATTGCCTTCAGCCGCTTCGCAGCTCCTCCGGTGAGCCGCATCGTCGGCTTACCGCCTGGCAGATTGACCACGCCGATGTCGCGCCAGAAGACGCCGCGCGACATGCCGGTGCCGAGCGCCTTCGAACACGCCTCCTTGGCGGCGAAGCGCTTGGCATAGGTCGCGGCGCGTTCGCGGCGGCCTTCGGCCTTAGACTGCTCGACGTCGGTAAAGATGCGCTTCACGAAGCGCTCGCCATAGCGATCGAGCGAACTCGCGATGCGGCGGATGTCGATCAGGTCGCTGCCGATGCCGATAATCATCGTCAAATATTCCTGCTGCCGGGCTTTATGGCCGGAATTGCCGCGAGTTCAGGAGGCAACTGGTCGGCCGGGTAAGCCGGCACCTCATAGTCGGCGAGCGACACCAGCGGCACGCCAACGTCGGTCTTGCCGGCCGACCGATCGATGATGCACGCCGCCGCTGCAACCTCCGCATCAAATTCGCGAAGGCAGGTGATGGTCTCGCGAATGGACAAGCCGGTCGTTACGATATCCTCGACAATCACCACGCGCGCGCCCTTCTCGATCTCGAAGCGGCGCAACCGGAAGACGCCTTGCTCCCGCTCGACCCAGATCGCCGGAACGCCCAAATGGCGCGACGTTTCATATGCAGGGATCAGGCCTCCGACAGCCGGACCGACGACATAGTCAATTCGACCCGGCACCTTTTCGCGAATTCTCTTCGCCAGAGCGCGGCAGAGGCGTTCGGTCTTGTCGGCATGCATGAAGACTCGCGCCTTCTGCAGGAATACCGGGCTGCGAAGGCCCGAGGTCAGGATAAAGTGCCCTTCCAGCACCGCGCCCGCCTCGCGAAAAATCTCCAGGACTTCCTTGGTATCCATACCCTCTCCCGACGTCTTATCCATTGACGCGCTTGGCTTCGCTGACAGCTGCCGAATCTTTCAATTGCGACAGCAACCGGTTTAGATGCTTCAGATCCCAAACCTCGAGGTCGATCTGCATCTCGGTGAAATCCGGCGCCGTGCGAAGCATCGAAAGCGAATGAATGTTGGCGTCGTTGACGGCGACCACCTGCGCAATCTCGGCGAGCGAGCCAGGGGCGTTGATCGCGGTAACCGAGATGCGGGCCGGAAAACGCTCGCGATTGCCCTCATCGATGTCCCAGCGCACGTCGATCCAGCGCTCCGGCTGATCGTCGAAGGCGGTCAAGGCAGGCGATTGGATCGGGTAAATGGTGATGCCGACGCCAGGCTGCATGATACCGATGATGCGGTCGCCTGGAACCGCACCATCCGGAGCGAAGCGTACTGGCAGATCGCCACTGACGCCGCGAATCGGTACCGCGCCGCTTGCCTTTTGCTCCTTGCGTTCCTTGCGCGTGCTACGGCCCGGTATCTGGAACAGCATGCCCGCCGCATTGCGTATCTTCGACCAGCCCTCCTCGCGCGGCTGTGCCGGTGGCGTCGTGACACGCTCTTCCTTGTAATCAGGGAAGACGGCCTTCAGCACATCCGCGGAGGCCAATTCACCGCGCCCTACGGCTGTCAGCACGTCCTCAACATCCTTGCGTGCTAGCCTCGACAGGACCGGCTTGACTCTTTCCTTGGCGAACTCCTTGCCAGCCCGCGCGAACACGCGCTCTAGAATACGAACGCCCAGGCCGGAATACTGCTTGCGGATCGCGTTCTTCGTCGCCCGGCGGATTGCTGCGCGCGCCTTGCCGGTGACGACAATCGACTCCCACGCGGCGGGCGGCACCTGCGCCTTCGACCGTATGATCTCGACCTCATCGCCGTTCTTCAACTCGGTCATCAAAGGCATGACGCGGCCATTGATCTTTGCGCCTACGCAGGTATCGCCCACCTCCGTATGAACCGCATAGGCAAAGTCGATCGGCGTCGCGCCGCGCGGCAGCGCGATCAGCGTTCCCTTCGGGGTGAAGCAGAAGACCTGGTCCTGGAACAGCTCCAGCTTGGTATTTTCGAGGAAATCTTCCGGGTTATCGCCTTCCGCCAGTTGTTCGATGGTTCTGCGCAGCCAGGCATAGGCATTGGTTTCCTTGGAAATCGCATGCCCCGCGCCATTTGCCTTTGTGCGGCCGTCCTTGTAGAGCGCGTGAGCCGCGACACCGTATTCGGCGACAGAGTTCATGTCCGCAGTGCGAATCTGCAACTCGATGCGCTGGCGCGACGGTCCGACAATGGTCGTATGGATTGAACGGTAGTCGTTCGACTTCGGTGTCGAAATATAGTCCTTGAAGCGGCCCGGAACCATCGACCAGCTAGTATGGATCGCACCGAGTGCGCGGTAGCAATCCTCGACCGTATCCACGACCACGCGAAAGCCGAAAATGTCTGAAAGCTGCTCGAAGGACAGCGCCTTGGCTTCCATCTTCCGGAATACCGACCACGGCTTCTTCTGCCGGCTTTTGACTTTCGCCTTGATTGAACGCTTTTCAAACAGCTGAGACAGCGACGCCTCGATCTCGGCGACGACGCCGCGATTGCGTTCGAAGATGTCGGTCAACCGCGCCGTCACCATCTTGTAGGCTTCGGGATTGACGTGCTGAAACGCGAGTTCCTCAAGTTCCTCGCGCATACCCTGCATGCCCATGCGGCCGGCCAGCGGCGCGTAGATCTCCATCGTTTCTTCGGCGATGCGCAGACGCTTGTCCTCGCGCATATGGTCAAGCGTGCGCATATTGTGCAGGCGGTCAGCCAGCTTGACGAGCAGGACACGGACATCTTCCGAAATCGCCAGCAGCAGTTTGCGGAGATTTTCCGCCTGCTCCGCCTTGCGCGAAACAAGGTCGAGCTTCTTCAGCTTGGTCAGGCCTTCGACCAGCTTGCCGATATCCGGACCAAAAAGCTGGTCGATCTCCTGACGCGTGGCGGACGTGTCCTCGATCGTATCGTGCAGCAAGGCGACGGCAACCGTCAACTCGTCGAGATGCATATCGGTCAGAATTGCCGCGACTTCGAGCGGATGCGAGAAGTACGGATCGCCGGACGCGCGCTTCTGGTGACCATGCTTCTGCATGGCGTAGACATAGGCCTTGTTGAGCAATGTCTCGTTGACGTCGGGCTTGTAGCGCTGCACGCGCTCGACAAGCTCGTATTGACGCATCATGACCTATGGCATCCCAAAAAGCTCATGCGCCGTGTCGGGGTGACACGGCGCATGAGATAGATAGCCATGAACTGCTGGCCACGGAAGCCCGCGGCCATCGACTGATCCTAGAAATCGTCGCTTTTTTCCGGAGCGACCAAACCTTCGATGCCGGCGAGCAGTTCCTCTTCCGACATGCGGTCGAAAGTGATGTTGCTGTCCTCGTCGCGGTCCGCTTCCTCGGCCGCCGTAGCAACGGTCTGGTCGGTGATCTCGGCGCCCTCGCCTTCAGGCTCGTCGACCTCCACATGCTTCTGCAGCGAATGGATCAGATCTTCCTTCAAATCTCCCGGCGAGAGCGTTTCGTCAGCGATTTCACGTAGAGCAACGACCGGATTTTTGTCATTGTCACGAGGAACGGTAATCGCTGCGCCCTGCGAAATCTGACGGGCGCGGTGGCCGGCCAGCAGAACGAGTTCAAAGCGGTTGTCGACCTTGTCGATGCAGTCTTCAACGGTTACGCGGGCCATGAACTGCCCCTTTCATACCTGGAAATGATGGAAAACAGCGAGGTCCATAACCCGGTTGTCAGGTAAAAACAAGCTTTCCTGGTAGCGTTATGGCCTCATAAGTGGACGCAGCTGACACCTTCGTAGGGACCTTTGTGGATCGATAGATTTCTTATTGATCTTGGAAAGCGACTGATTCGAAGCTATGTGTAGCCATATGTGATGCCGATGGCGCGTTTCATACGCAGCTATGATTATTACACAATTTATTGACGAAGGACTACAAAGCAATGTTCGATCCCCGCGAGAAGATCGCGCTCTTCATCGATGGCGCGAATCTATATGCAACTTCAAGATCACTTGGATTCGATATTGACTATCGCAAACTTCTTGCGACGTTCCAGAAGCGCGGCTATCTCTTGCGCGCATACTACTATACCGCCTTGGTTGAAGATCAGGAATATTCGTCTATCCGCCCCTTGATTGATTGGCTTGACTATAATGGCTATAAAGTAGTTACCAAGCCGGCCAAGGAATTCACGGATGCTACTGGAAGGCGCAAGATAAAAGGCAACATGGACATTGAATTGACTGTGGACGCCCTTGAGTTGGCCGATACGGTTGACCACTATGTGATCTTTTCCGGCGATGGTGATTTCCGCACGCTTGTCGAAGCTTTGCAGCGGCGTGGCCGCAAAGTGAGCGTCGTTTCAACCATGGCGTCACAACCTGCGATGATCTCGGACGATCTGCGCAGACAAGCCGACCATTTCATCGACCTCGTTTCGCTGAAGAACGAGGTGGGACGCGACCCGGCCGAACGCCCGCTCCGGCGGGTTGAACCCGTCGGTGCGGAAGACGACTATTGATGGCTCGACCATTGGCTAACGGCTGATTCCAATCGAGGCGCTCCCTGGTTACCCGCCGACAAGCGCTTGCAACATCGATCGTTCCCCCTGAAGCGCATTCAGGTCCACAGGGCCGGCAATTCCATCGACCCGGCCCGTGTTATGATACTGCCAATAAGTCCAGTTGTCGTGCCCGGGATGCCGGGCTAGCGACCGCACCCAACGCTTACGCTCGGGCAACGCATCGGCATAAACACTCGCCGCATCACCGATCACATAGATGACCGCTTCCTTGCCAAACGCGGCTTCCACGGGATTGAGAAAAGCAGCAAGTTCGGACTTCAGCTCTTCTACGGTTGGTCTGCGCGGGCAATTTCCGCCAAACTCGATATCGACTACCGGCGGCAGCAGCGCCTGATCGCGCGGCACTGTTGCGATGAAATTTCGCGCCTGATCCGTACCGGGCCGGCAGAATGTAAAAAAGTGATACGCTCCAACCGCAAGCCCGGCTTCTCGCGCTTGCTGTAGATTGACCTCAAACAGGCGGTCTAAGTAATCGCCACCCTCGGTCGCCTTGATGATGGCGAACGCGACATCGTCCGCGGCAACGCGTCGCCAATCGATCTCGCCCTGATGATGGGAAACATCTATCCCCCTGACTGGGTATCTTCCCCGATCAGGCGAGAATGCGAGGAAATAGAGGATTCCGCCAGCCAGGATGATGCCAGCCAGAAGCAGGGTGACGATCGTTTTGCGCAGCATAGCCAGGAACCGGACATTCGAAGCTGCAGCCATCACGGGAAACCCGCTTGTTTTGCGGCGTCGCGCGTATCGAAAGCGGGTCGGCTATCCCCGCTCTTTGAGCAAGCGCCCCTTTTCGCGCGACCAGTCGCGCTGCTTTTCGCTTTCGCGCTTGTCGTGCAGCTTCTTGCCGCGTGCGACGCCGAGCAGCAATTTAGCGCGGCCCTTGTCGTTGAAGTAGATCTTCAACGGCACCATGGTCATACCTTCCCGCTCGACGCTCTGGGTCAACCGCGCCATTTCGCGCTTGTTGAGCAACAGTTTTCGGCGACGACGCGGTTCGTGGTTGAAGCGGTTCGCTTGCAGGTACTCGGGTAAATAGGAGTTGATCAGCCAGATTTCGCCGCCTTCGTTCGAGGCGTAGGCGTCCTGGATGTTAGCCTGCCCCTGGCGCAGCGACTTCACCTCGGTGCCGGTCAGCACAATGCCAGCCTCTACCGTGTCCAGAATCTCATAGGAGAATCGGGCCTTGCGGTTTTCAGCAGCTGTCTTGTTGTTCGGATCGGCTTTTCTGACTTGGTTCATGGTGCCGTCAGATGGGGCATTTGCCTCAATTGATCAAGCCGGCATGTTTCATTGCCGCGTCGATCTTCTCCGCAGTCGAATCCTCGACCGTGGTCAATGGCGACCGCACAACGTTCTCAACACGGCCCAGCCGCGACAGCGCATACTTTGCCCCTGCAAGGCCCGGCTCAAGGAAAATCGCCTTGTGCAGCGGCATCAGCCGGTCCTGCAGTTCAAGCGCCTTGTTCTTGTCGTTAGCGAGCGTTGCTTCCTGAAATTCGGCGCATAGACGCGGCGCAACGTTTGAGGTGACCGAAATGCAGCCTACACCGCCATGCGCGTTGAAACCAAGCGCGGAGGCATCCTCTCCGGACAGTTGGATGAAATCCTTGCCGCAGGTCAAACGTTGTTCCGACACGCGCTCAACCTTACCAGTGGCGTCCTTGACTCCGATGATGTTCTTAAAATCATGTACCAATCGACCCATGGTCTCCGGCGTCATATCGATCACCGAGCGCGGTGGAATATTGTAAATGATGATCGGCAGCTTGGTTGCCTTGGCGACCGTCGCATAGTGCAGGTAAAGGCCGCGCTGCGTCGGCTTGTTGTAGTATGGCGTGACCACCAGAGCCGCGTTCGCGCCAATTTCCTCGGCATACTTGACCAGCCCAACAGCCTCCTCGGTGTTGTTGGAACCGGCGCCGGCGACAACCGGCACCTTTCCCTTTGCCACCTCCACGCACGCCTTCACTACCTTGCGGTGTTCCTCATGCGACAGCGTCGGCGACTCTCCGGTCGTGCCCACGGGTACAAGGCCAGTCGTGCCTTCAGATATTTGCCACTCGACCAGATCGCGAAAAGCTTTCTCGGCCAGCGCACCATTCTTTTCGAATGGGGTCACAAGCGCGGTCAATGAGCCTCTCAGCATCAGGTCAAACTCCTCCGCAACGCAGCGGTTGCACTATTTTTCGATTGGGCCGCCTTCTAGCCGAAAGCAAGGCTACTCACCATAGTCTTGACATGGACCAGCGGCAATAATGAGGAACATGCGATCGTGACCGCTTGCTCTTCATTCCCAATTCATGGCCTGACCTTATGATCCAGCCACCGCTCGTACTTTTGGCTGCAGAACCGGGAAGCTGATGAGCAGTTCCAACACGTGGCGTTGCGCTTTTTTGACCCTGGCGATGATCGCGGTTTCCACATCCAGTGAGGCATTGGACAACGCAGCGACCTCGGGCATTGTCCGAACGACTGCGAAGACCGACCGCCTGGGAGTTGTCGACATCTCAGTGCTGAAGTCCGGCATCGATGCGCTCACGTCGGGCGATCTTGACCTTGCGAGGACAGTACGCGACGGCCTGCCGGTCACCTCGCTCGACCGACGCGTTCTCGACTGGATCATTGCGCTAAAAGGCGGACGACAGATTTCCAGCAGTGAAATATCCGCTGTCGTCAAGATCCTTGCTGACTGGCCGGGCGCTGAGGCTTTGCGACGGAACAGAGAGCATGCTCTGCTTCGTGAAAATTCAGAACCGCTGACCATTATCCAATTTCTGGGTGGACCTCAGCCCGAAACAACGAAGGGCGTTATCGCTCTGGCAAGGGCGTATGTCGCCGTCGGCGACTCGAAGAGCGCATTGAGCACCCTGCTGTCCATTTGGCGAACGAACAAGATCGAACCTGGTGACGAGGCGGCGATCCTCAAGGAGTTCGGCGATCTCATCCCTGCCGCAGATCATCGAATCCGCATGGAACGCATGCTTTATGCAGGTCGTGTCAATTCCGCCAGGCTGCTGGCCGAGCGCACCAGCGCGCTGCCACTTTTCAACGCCTGGGTCGCCGTAGAGAAGAAACAAAAACTGGCAACGAAATTGCTCGAAGCCGTTCCGATCGCGCAACGTTCGGCCGGATATTTATTTGCCAAGGCTAAGCATCTGAGGCGCAACGAGAAATATTCCGATGCGGCGGCTATCGTGCTGCGGGCCCCCAACACTGACAGCGAGCTTATCGATCCGGACGCCTGGTGGATCGAGCGACGGGTGCTTTCGCGCGAGTTGCTCGATCATGGCGACGCCAGGAACGCATACAAAATAGCCGCCGGTCATTCCGCCGAAAGCACCGTTAATCAGGTCGACGCCGAGTTCCACGCCGGATGGTATGCCCTTCGGGGTATGGGGGATGCCGTGACCGGCGCCAGGCATTTCGCCCGCCTAGCCGAAATCGCAGACGGGCCGATCTCACGATCGCGCGCTTACTATTGGCTTGGCCGTTGCGCCGAAGCAGGTGGCCCGGGCAACGCGAAAGACTATTATCAACGCGCGGCCGCCTTCAGCTCCAGCTTTTACGGCCAACTTGCCGCCGCCAGAATCGGGCTCACTACGATCAACCCGACCGCCCCCTTGCCGAGCGCCTCCGATCGGATGTTGTTCCACAAGCGGGAAGCCGTAGCTGCCATAAGGCGCCTGGAGGCTGCCGGTTACCAGAACCTGGCGGACACGCTTTATCGCGACTTGGCCGGCCAGTTGACCAGCCCAGGCGAACTCGCACTGCTTACGACCATGGCTGAAAACCGCGGAAACCACTATCTGGCGCTGAGAATCGCCAAGATCGCCGCTGCACGGGGCATTGAAACCGGTGCGCTGCTGTATCCAGTTGGGGCGATCCCATCGTCCGCCGACATTTCTGGCTCAGGCAAGGCGCTCGCCTATGCAGTTGCGCGCCAGGAGAGCGAGTTCAATGTCGGCGCCGTCTCGCATGCGGGCGCGCGCGGACTGCTCCAACTCATGCCGGACACCGCAGCTTCGGTCGCGAAGGAGGCGGGCCTGAGCTTCTCGGCAATGCGCCTTACTTCCGACGCCGGCTACAACGCGACGCTTGGTGCCACATTCCTCGGCAGCCAGCTCGAACGGTTCAACGGCTCCTACGTGCTTACCTTTGCCGGATACAATGCTGGCCCAAAGCGGGCGCTGGAATGGATCCGGCGGTACGGCGATCCGCGTGGCAAGGATATCGACACTGTCGTCGACTGGATCGAACATATCCCCTATTCCGAAACGCGCAGCTATGTTCAACGCGTCATGGAAAACTATCAAGTCTACAAGATGCGTCTGACCGGACAATTCGATATCGAACACGACCTTGTCACCGGCCGCTGAAGCAACTCGCGACAACTGTGGTTGTCGAGCCTCTTCGACAAAAATCCACGCGGCGTCCCCCTCCAGGCAACAACGTGAGAACCTGCTGCCGACAGCCGGGCTGATCGGACGTCACTCGAATTCATACGAAAGTTGAAGCGTCAAATGTTTCAACTGCGATTTCACCAGTGCCAGCTTCCGAAATCCTGCCGTACGTGGTTTTTGGCCTGACCAACGGAACTGGTGGTAGGTATGACCAACTCAGACCAATTCAGCGACGCCTTCTTTACATCGAAGGACGGGCTCAGACTTCACGCTCGTGTGTATAGCGTCCCCAACAGCAAAAGATTGCCTGTCGTCTGCCTTCCTGGCCTGACCCGTAATGTTCGGGATTTTCATGAACTTGCGGTAATTCTTTCCACCGACGCTGAAACACCGCGGCACGTTGTATCCTTCGACTACCGAGGCCGAGGCGGTTCGGAGTATGACCCGCAATGGACAAATTACAACATACTGACTGAGGCGGAGGATATTCTTGCCGGGCTGGATGCCCTCGACATTCCCGCCGCATCCTTCATCGGAACGTCGCGCGGTGGCCTGATCATCCATATTCTGGGAACATTGCGCCTCGGCTCAATCAAGGCAGTGGTGTTTAACGATATCGGGCCAGTCATCGAAGCAAGTGGCTTCGCGCATATCAAATCTTACCTCGAAACCGCCATTCCACCTCAAAGCTTTACTGAAGCGCTTCAGACTCAGCGTAAAATCCACGGCAGCGCATTCCCGGCACTGACCGAGGCCGACTGGCATAAAATGGTTGCTGCGGTCTACCGCAACGAAAATGGCCGCCTAGTCGCCGACTTCGACCCGAACCTTGTCAACATGCTGGCTGGCCTGGACCTCTCAAAGCCACTTCCTGCCATGTGGCAGCAGTTCGACACGTTGAAACAAGTACCGATGCTGGTGATTCGGGGCGAATACTCGCGCCTGCTGTCTGCTGAGACGGTTGCGCTGATGCAGCGCCGGCACCCAGGTCTCAAAGCAGTCACCGTCGGCGGTCAAGGTCATCCGCCAATGCTGGAAACCGGGCAATTGCCGAGAGTAATCGCGGGCTTTCTGGCAAAAGCCGATTCCGCCGCCTCCTAACGTTTCTCGCGCGTCGGCGTGTGCTGACCGATCGTGGTTAGCCGAATAGCAGACAGGCAAGTCGATGCGACGAAGCGGGAGAGCATCACCACGGCTTTGACCCGCAAACAAAAAACCCGGCGGATAACCGCCGGGTTTCTTAAATCAGCTTTGGTAAAGCCGATTAGAAGTTACGCTGGAAGCGGATGCGAGCGCCCCACTGATCGTCCTCATCGTCACCGGCATCAGGATCGTCCTGGAAGTTGTCGTAGTAAACAACTTCAGGCGTGATCGTGAAGTCCGGGACCAGTTCGTAGGCTACGTTGGCGGCGACCGAGAAGTTCTCGAAGTCGTCATATCCAACTTCGGCGTTGAACGTTGCCTTTTCGGTGAACTTCCAAGCACGTGCCACCCCAGACGGCCCAGTCGCCCTTCCACGGAGCGTAGAAGTTGCTGCCGTTGTCGGGACCGGGAGGGCCCTCGTCTCCACCGGAGTCCCAGGCAGCCATCACGAAGACCGAAGCGGCCTCGGTGATGTTGACGTCCAAGCGGCCCTTGACTGCGACTTGCTCTTCCCAGCTGTCGTAACCGGCAACCACGCCGATCTTGCCCCAACCCTGGGTCAACGACACGCCGCCCACTACGTACGGAGCGTAGTCTTCGGTAATGCCGCTTGCGTCTTCGCCTTCGTCCTCATCACCCTGCTCCAGAAAGATTGCAGCCGAGAAACCGTTCGCGCCGGTGTAGGTGTAGCCCATCTGCAGCGTGGCAAACGGGCCGTAAGGAACGATACCGTCCGTCATCACACCCGACGAATAGTCGGTGAACGTGACGAAGAGCGAGTCGGTCTTGCCGATGCGGAAGCCACCGAGTTCGATATAGGCATGCTCGATGCCCATATTGTCTTCGTTGTCGTAGGTGCCTTCGGAACCGGTCGCTTCATAGTTGAAGTTGATAGCGGCGTACGAACGCAGCGTGCCGAGTTCGGTCTCAGAGCGAGCGTCAACACGCAGCTGGAAGCGAGCAAGGTTGTCGTAGGTCTGGCGCCAGCCGTCTTCGTCGCGGGCATTACTGTTGTTTTCGAAGAAATCACCGCCCTTGATGTCAACACGGACATAGCCGCTGACCTTCAAGCAGGTTTCGGTGCCCGGCATGTAGTAGTAACCCGTGCCGTACACGTCGCAGACGCGTACGTATTCCATTGGCTCTGGCTCAGCGACAACGACTGCGTCGGCCGCACGAGCGCCAGAAACTGCGACCAGGGCCGCAGCGGAGCCGAGAAGCAGGCTCTTAATGTTCATTTTCTGACCTCCAGTCAAAAGTTAAAAACGGGTCTGGGCTTTTGTTTGCTGAAGGACAGCGTTCCCTGCCCCATCCCCAAATCGAAAAAGACACGATCACTCGCCGCTTTCTCCTGTCCGACATTACCCATCCATTCCGAGGGTTCAACAGCGATCTTTCCCGGCGACCAGTGTTGCGAGCGCTATGGCTAGGGCATGTGGCACAAATGACACGATTTGATGGCCCGCGCGAAGAAACTGTTAACCAACTTGCCCCGTTTTGGCGTCCAGCGGGACGAATCCGATGCCGCATTTCCTAGCCAGGCAGTGTTGATACCGAATCCAGGCAGCACTGGCCGGTCATGAGCATTTTCGATTCGTTTCTGATAGCTTCGTAGATCGACCACTATATGCAATGCACAATGCTAATTCCCCAGCCCTCCGCTCGAACTCATCTCAAAAGACACTAGCAGCAATTCGGCTGCGTCTGAGAAAGCGCTTGATACTCTTATGCTCCCGGGCTAGTGGGGCGGCACGGAGAGGTGGCCGAGTGGTCGAAGGCGCGCCCCTGCTAAGGGCGTAGAGGTGAAAGCTTCTCGAGGGTTCGAATCCCTTCCTCTCCGCCATCTAGTCTAACTAATTGTTTTTACTGGTGATTTTACGCCACTAGCGGCCGAATCCGCGGGCTTTCGCGTGGGCTTCCTTATCTGGAGCGGCGAGACGAACCAATCTGAACCTCCGCTCCTGTCGATCATCGTTCGACCCGGTGCCAACGCGTTTGACACGGCCAAGACCCATTCCGGACATTCCTTCGGCAGCTCGATCGCCCGGGGGCACAAGCTTGCGATAGTCGCAAACGATCGCACGAGCAGTGCGCCAAACAGCAATCAGACGAAGGTCTGACAACTGCGCGACCGAAGTCCGGATACTCCAGCTGACGGCTGGCAGTTATAGTCGCGCAAATGGGGAGTGCTTGCTTGATCGGCCGATTGATGGAGAGATGGAATGCGATGTCTCTTGCGGTGCAATATTGCATCGCCGGCGTCGCCGTCATTTGTTGCGCAATGTTCGCGCTGGGCACTTGGGTAACGAGCGTAATCGAAGAGGGCATAACAACCAATGCGGCAAGCTCGACGGCACTCTACGTTGACAGTGTGATCGCGCCGCTTCTGCCGGAGTTTCGAGACGATGGCCCGCTGGACGAAGGTGTGAGGAAAGCGCTCGACGAGGTCCTGTCACAAGGCGAATTGGGAGAGCGGCTGGTCTCGTTCAAGATCTGGCATCCTAATGGTACCGTGTTGTACGCGCGCGATGCAACACTGATCGGCAAGAAGTTTCCTCCGACTGAGCCTTTACAACGGGCTCTCAGCGGTCAAGTCGCCGCTGAGTTGGATGACCTCGACGCGGAAGAAAGTGAATCGGAGCGCGCCAAAGGCGTGCCACTGATGGAAATCTACAACCCGGTGCGCGCTCCATGGTCAGGCGCAGTCGTCGCGGTATCAGAATTTTACGAGATCGCCACGGACATAGAAGCGCAGTTGCGGGCGGCTCGCCGGGAAAGTTGGCTGGTCGTTGCACTGATCACGCTTGCAACTACGGCACTGCTTTCCGGCATCGTATTTCGCGGCAGCCGCATGATTCAGCGTCAGCAAACCATTTTGGAAAAGCGCGTTGCGGAGGTCTCGAGATTGCGAGAGCGCGTTCAATCCGCGTCACAGCGGGCTACCAGCCTAAACGAACAGTATCTGAGGCGCATCGGCGCCGATCTCCATGATGGCCCAGCACAGCACATTGCCTTCGCCGCTTTGCGAATGGACAGCGACGCAATGGCAAGTTCGTCTTCCCGAAAGAGGCAGAATGAAATCGACGCGGTTCGCGGAAGCCTGAATGAGGCCATAACGGAGATCCGCGCTATCTGTAACGGCTTGGTTCTTCCCCACATCGAAGCGGCTGAACTCCCTCGCATAATCGCCCAAGTGGTAACGGCCCACGAGCAGCGGACCGGAAGCTCGGTAGATCGGCCAACTTCGATGGTCTCGCCAAATCTGTCCGCGCCGCAGAAAATCTGCGTGTTTCGCTTCCTTCAGGAGGCGCTCAACAATTCCTACCAGCACGCCGCTGGAAAAGGTCAGTCAATCGATGTTTCGATGAACCACGGTACGCTTACGGTGACGGTGTCGGACCGGGGCGATGGCTTCGACCCGGAAGCGCGGCGCCCGGAAGGCCTCGGCCTCGCGGGGCTCAAGGAGAGGGCCGAGGCCATCGGCGGACAATTCGACCTAACCACCTCAAGTCGCGGAACCAACGTCTCGATCACCCTGCCGGTTTCACCAACGGAGGCAAAATGACAATCAGGATTGGCATCGTCGACGACCATCCTCTGTTTCGAGAGGGCGTCAGCCGCAGTCTTTCGGAGACTGGTGACTTTGAGATTTGCGGCGAAGGAGCATCTGCAGGAGATGCGTATCGGTTGGCCAAAGATGCAGGTGCCGACATACTTCTGTTGGACATCAGCATGCCCGGCGGGGGTCTCTTCGCCGTCGAGAACATCCGACAAGCCTTTCCCACTCAGAAACTGGTTGTGTTGACGGTGTCGGAAGCGAGCGACGATGTTTCGGCGGCGCTAAACGCTGGGGCGGACGGCTACGTTCTTAAGGGTGTTGGGTCCAAGATGCTGGCTGAAATCTTGAAGACTATAGCGTCCGGCGAGAATTACGTTTCACCCACGCTCGCGGCGAAATTGCTGGTCAGTCTCAAAGAGCAAAATTCTGGCGGTGCCGCCGATCCAATGTCGAATTTGACATTGCGCGAAAAGCAGATCCTTCAACTGGTTGCAGAAGGGCTAAGCAATAAAGAGGTGGCACTGCGTCTGGATTTGCAGGAAAAGACCGTCAAGCACCACATGACGCACATCCTGGCCAAACTGAAGGTGCGGAATCGGACCGAAGCGGCGATGGTCCTCCGAGCCAGATAGGTAGGCCTAACACGCCAGGCCCACCCAATCGTCGAAAGGCTAGCGCAAGAATCCGGAAAGGCGAGCAATATCAGCCGAGGTTGCCCGCCGCTCGACTATCGTGCGCCCCTTGGCGTCCTTCATCTCGTAAACGCCGCCCTCGATCTCTTCCTTGATTCCGCTGGCGTGGACGACCTCAATGTTGTTGCCACGGCGCTCGACCTTTTGGCCAGCGCTGTTGACGTGTTCCGCTCCATGTCTCCCACCATCGTCGTCGCCATTGCGACCGCGATCGTCGCCGCCGTGGTCATCATGGCCACCGCCAGATCCCGAGGTGCCACCGTGGCTTGAGCCGCTTCCACCGGAACCGCTGCCTCCAGAACCGCTCCCACTCGACCCGCTGCCGCTTGAGCCACTGCCGCTTGAGCCACTGCCGCTGGAACCACTACCGCTGGAACCACTACCACTGGAACCACTACCACTGGAACCACTACCGCTTGAGCCACTGCCACTCTCGGCGTAGGATTTTGCCGCCACGATTTTTAGATCACTACCATCTACCGACAAAGATACCGGCGCTAGTGCTATTGCCAGAGCCAGCGGCGGGCCAAAAACGAATCTCAGTTTCATCATTGTATCTCCAGCTCCTCGAGTGTGCATATTCACACTGCGCGCCAGATTTGACTGGTATGCCCCCACCCGAAAGCGTCCCGGGTCATTTGCGGGGAAAATAGGGGCGAAAGATCCGGCCGAATGGGACTTTAGTCCGTGGCTAACGTCACCGACCACCAACCGAACTCAAGTCGGCCGAAAGCGGGGACTTGGCGCCGCCTATTTGTTTGCGTAGATTGCGGATCACGCGAACGCTGACATTTTCAGCGTACGGCGTTCGATTTCAGCGGAGTTGTGGAGTTTGGCAGGTAGAGACTGGCAAACCCAAGTGGTTCGCCGCATGTCGGCACGGAGCCAAGCGCCCCATTTGCCATCGCGTATGATGGCCAAGCGTCCCGTGAATAAGCCATCACCGCTCTCCCTCATTTTGGTCCGCCCTTAGCCTCGAGGCTGTCATGCTCTGCAACTGCCGTCGGCAGTATATCTCACATCCGTAGGATGAGCCGTCTAGGGCTTTGAAAGGCCGGGTCATTTTGCCCGTCACACCTGGCGGATTCCCGTGAGGAGAGGGACAAGCCATGCTCCGACTGCGGCGAGCGGCCGGCCCCTGAACATGCCCGCGACGCGATCCACCTCGGAGGACCTTCCCATGGCCATTTTGCCCAATTTCGCCGCCGCCGCGTTCGGCAGTTCCACGACCATCAACAACCAGTTCTTCCCGCTGCCCGGCGGGACCATCAACAGCTACGCCGCTGCCCAGATCGACCCCGAGACCGGCGAGATGGAGACGGAACGCAACGATCACTTCGCCACCTTCGATACCAGGACGATCGAAGGGGTGACGGTCGTCGTCGTCCGCGACACGGCCTATGCGGACGGGGTTCTCGTCGAGGACACGCTCGACTGGTACGCGCAGGACGATGACGGCAACGTCTGGTACCTTGGCGAGATTGCGACGAACTACAACTATAACGACGAAGGCGAGTTCATCGGGACCGATTTCGGCGGGTCTTGGGAAGCAGGTGTCGACGGCGCCGTTCCAGGCTGGATCATGCGCGCAGATCCGATGCCGGGCGACAGCTATTTCCAGGAATTCTACGCCGGAGTGGCCGAGGATGAAGGCTTGGTGATCGCAACCGGGCTCGATATCGAGACCGACTTCGGGTCCTTTCAGAATGTCGTCAAGATACTCGACACGTCGAACCTGGAGCCTGGCGTGGGTGCTTTCAAATACTTCGCGCCCGGCATCGGCCTTGTCCTGGAGGAGGAGGTCGTGCTTTCGCAGGTCGATCCCGAGCTCGTCAGCCAGCTCGTAAACCGTCGCCAGGTCAGCGCCGCCGCCCCTGTCGACCCGAGCGATCTCGCCTTCACCGGCGACGGCACTGCCAAGACCATCACATTCATCACCGAGGACGCCAGCACCAACAGCGCGATCGGCGCCTATACCTTCAATCCGGTGACGGGCGAGATCGGCGAGGCGCGCGTTCTCTTCGTTGACACCGGGACGGCAAGGACGGGCACGAAAGTAACGGTGACTGTGCCTGCGGGCCAGTCGCTCGGCCTCTTCCTGATCCCCGATGTCGACAATCTCGGCGTCGATCTCCACGACTTCGCCGACGGCGGCCTCTTCTTCCGCAACTTGCAGACGGGCAGCGTCGCGGACCTTTATGATGGTGACGACGCGACAACGTTCACGCCAGGTCCGGCCACAATCTTCGATGGCATAGCGCCGGTCTTAACCGATGCGGAAGGCAACCTGCTGCCGATCCGCGCTTTCCATTCCGTCGGCAATCGCGACGGCTTCAACTTCTTGAACCCCGTGGCCGGCGAGAACGTGCTCGCGAGCGAAGTCCACGACGCAACCGACGGGGTCAGCGTCGTGAGCTTCGAGGATGGCCTTGCCAGCACCGAGGATTTCGACGGCGATTTCGACGACGCTTTTGTTGCCGTCAGCGACTTGCCGCTTAGCGCCGATACCGTCAACGCTTTCGTCGAGGCGACCGACATCAGCCGCCTGGTCGGAACCGACCACCGGGATCGGCTGCTCGGAACCAACGAGGACGACCAGCTCATCGCGCTCGACGGCAACGATGTGATCCGCGGTCGCGGCGGCGACGACCAGATCGAAGCCGGCGACGGCAATGACCGCGCCTTTGGCGGCGCCGGCGACGACGAGATCTCCGGCGAGGAGGGCAATGACAAGCTCTCCGGCGGCAAGGGCGACGACGTGATCGAAGGGGGCGAGGGCAAGGACTGGCTCTTCGGCGGCAAGGGCAAGGACGAACTCCACGGCGACGAGGGCAATGACCGGCTCTTCGGCGGCAAGGGCTTCGACGATCTCAAGGGTGGTGAGGGCAACGACCGGCTCTCGGCCGGTGGCGGCGGGGCGCGGATGTCCGGCGGCGCGGACGATGACACCCTCCGCGGCAAAGCCGGCGCCGAGGACGTCTTCGTCTTCGACCTGATCCCCTTCGGCGAGGACCTGATCCGGCGCTTTGAGAACGGCACCGATCTCATCGAGATCGCGACTTATACGGAGGTCGAGAGTTTCGACGACATCACCGTCGCGCAGCACGGACGGTCGACCGTGCTGGCCTTTGCTGAGGGAACGGTCGAGATCGCCAATTTCAATTCCGCGCGGATCGATGCCTCCGATTTTCTTTTTGTCTGACGCCGGCGGCGCGGTCACCTGGCCGGCGCTGGCCTCATCGACAAGAAGGAATGCAAGCGCTCCCGGCATAACCGGGCTCGTGAAGTCCTGATCGGAGACGTAAGGAATCGGGCCGAATAGGCCCGGCGCTGGTACTCTGCTGTCATTGGCCTTAATGAACCCCATGCTTGGCTCGAGCGCCAAAAGCCTCTACCGAAGGAAACATGATGTCCGCTTCCACTGCCCCGCAACCATTCAATCAGCGGAAGAGACTTCTGGTCGTCCAGGGCTTGAGCATAGCGGCGATCGGATCGCTTCTGTTCTCTCGTCCCGGCTGGGATGAGGCATCTCCCCTTCATGAGTTTGTTGAGATGATAGGCTTTGTCCTGATCCTCATCTGCATATTCGGGAGGTTGTGGAGCATCCTCTATATCGGGGGCCGGAAGAATAGTGAGTTGGCGGTAAGCGGGCCATACTCGATCACTCGCAATCCCCTCTATCTGTTTTCGACAATTGGAGCATTGGGCATCGGCCTAATGTTCGGATCAATAATGGTCGCCGCCGTTCTTGGTGTGTGCACCTATGCGGTTTTCGGGATGACGGCCCGAAAGGAAGAAGCGTTTCTTCGTGACAAATTTGGTCCAACGTTCGAAGCGTATGCGGCCAGAACGCCGCGGTTCTGGCCCAAGCCATGGCTGTTCAGCGACGAGCGTCAGCACTCGTTTTCCACTAAAGCGCTACGGAGCACGTTCTTCGATGCCCTTTACTTTCTGGCGGTCTTTCCGGCCATCGAAGGTATCGAATATTTCCAGGTGATCGGTTATTTGCCAACCTATTTCTGGCTATTCTGAACTAAAAGGTCGAGGCAAACCGCCGTCCACGGACGCGACGCTCAGTTTGTCGATAGGGGCAACGCGGGCTGCGCGCATCTGGCGACACACGACCTCGATCTGTGCGTGGCGGTGCTGGAGCGTCGCGGCTGTGCCGCGCGATGCTATCTTGTTCCGGGAAGGCCGCGGAGATGCCGTCGCCGTCCAGCTACGGCAGAGATGGCGGCGCCAACCTTTTTCCTAGATATCTGAATGGTCCCGGCAGGTCGCTTCCCCGCAACGCCTCGTAGCCGATGGACGTATAGAATCGAGATGCCTTCTCGTTGCGAGGATCGAGTTGCAGAAAAAGACCGGCGGACCCGGTTTTGGCCAATCGGTGCTCCATAAAGGCCATCGCCCGCTTGCCGATCCCCCGGCCCCGCGCCGCCGGAAGCAGGTCGATGTGGCCATGCGAGGGATACGCGGCGAGAGAATCGGGAATCGAAAAGTCAGGATGGTGGATCAGGCGCCGGGCCCAATCGCTGCCGCGCCATTGCGTGCGGTCAGGTCCCGGATCGTCAATGCGCTGCTGAAGCGCAGGGTACCAGTCCATGGCCAAACGCAGGTTGAATGTCAGCGTATCCGGTGCTCCGAAAAGATAACCCGCGACGCCGCCAGGACTGTCAACGACGTAAGCGAAATCGGGTTCGAGGACCTGATAAGGAACTGCGTAGATGAGGCCGAGCAATTCGCCGTCATCCTCGATATTGGTTGCGTCCTCGCCCGCGTCACCTGTCTGCAGGCAGACCCGAAGCAATGCGGGATGATCCGCGGCAGTGGCGCCACGCAGGAAGAAGCCGTCGCCGAACTCAAGAATCATGGCGGAAGCAGCCGAAAGTCCTTTCCCTCGGGCAGAAGCTGCCCGCCATCGACGACGATCGTCGTGCCGGTTATGTAGCTTGCGTCATCCGAGGCGAGAAACAGGAATGCGTTCGCAACGTCGCGCGGCGTTCCGAGTCGACCAAGCGGTATGGCGTCTTCCATGTTCTTCATGAAAGCTGGACCGCGATGCAATTGGATGGCTTCGGTGAGAATATTGCCTGGTTCGACACCGTTGACGGTGATTCCGTAGCCAGAAAACTCCAGTGCGGCGGATCGGATGAAACCATTGATTCCCGCCTTGCTGGCTGAGTAGTGGCCGTGACCCGGGCTGGTCACATGCGGGCCGGTGATGGAGGAGGTGAACAGCATGCGCCCGAAACCTCGCACCTTCATCGGCACGAGAGCGGCACGGGCTGCATTGAACGTTCCCCGCAGGTTGACCGCCATGACGCGATCCCAGTCGTCGGCGCTGGTATTTTCGATCAGTTGCCACGGATAAATGCCGGCATTCTGGACGACGACGTCGAGACGGCCGTAGCTTTTGACCGCGAGCGCGACTGCCGCCTCGGCATCCGCCATCAGCGAGACATCGGACTGGATGAAAGCCGTACCAAACTCGTTGGCGGTCGCGCGGCCCGCTTCATTCTCCACATCGGCGAGCACCAGCTTGGCGCCCTCCTCGGCGAAGCGGGCGGCGATTCCCTTGCCGATGCCGCTGGCCGCACCGAAGATAAGCGCGACTTTGCCCTCCAGCCTGCCGGTCATGCCAGTCCCTTTATGCGAGCTTTTGCCGGATGGTCTGTTTGAAAGCGTCAAGCAGAACGGCTGCGAGAACCAAAAGGCCGTGAATGACCTGCGTGAAATTGGCCGGAAGTCCCATCAGATTGATTGCGGTGTTGATGGAAGATAGCAAAAGCACGCCTGCATACACGCCCGGCAACGAACCGACGCCGCCTTTCAGGCTGACGCCACCGATGACCACAGCGGCGAAAGCATTGAAGAGAAGGCCAACGCCGAGATTTGCGGTTGCGCCGGACGTCCGGATCGCCAGCAGCCAGCCGGCAAGGCCAGCGATAGCGCCGGCGAGCATAAAGGCAATCACAAGATAGCGGTTGACGCGAATTCCCGCCCGGAAGCTTGCTGTTTCATTGCCGCCGATCATGATCAGGTGCCGGCCAAACGGCGTCTTGACCATGATGAGCGAGAAGACGGCATAACACGAAATGGCAATCCAGGCAGTAAGCGGCAAGCCTAACAGACGCTGGATGCCGAACCAACGGATCGCCGGCGCCAAATCCTGCGCCGAGCGCCCACCGGAAACCGCGAGCACCAGGCCGCGCACCCAGATGTAGGACGCAAGAGTGATGATGAAGGCGCTCATCTTCATCTTGACGACGAGGTAGCCATTGAGGGCACCGATCAGGAGGCCGACCCCAATAGCGATAAGCAGCGAAACGGGCACCATCAGCCATTCGGGGTAGAGCTTGACACCAAAGCCAATGCCTGCCGAACAAAAGACGATGCCGACCGCCATAGCGCTCAGCGCCGCGACGGATTCGACCGAGAGGTCCATATGGCCGGCTATGATGACCAGCGCGAGGCCGATGGACATAACGCCCAGAACGCTGGACGCTTCGATGATATTGGCAAAGATGCCGAGCTGGAAATAGTTGGGAACGAAGATCGAGAAAACCACCAGCACAAACAGCAACATAAACCAGACAAGATTGTCGAGAACGAACTCTAGGGCGCGGCGCGTTCGGGGGTTCATCAGATGATCCAACGGGGAGGATTGCCCCGAGCCGCGTTCAGCCCGGGGCTCTGGATGGGGTAATTATTCGACCGATTTGACGGTATCCGTCGGCGGCTTCATGTTGCCCCAGAAGGCAGGATTGTCGACGTTCTCCTTGGTAATCGCGGCACCGGGAATCTTGATATTCGGTCCCCACGCCTCGTTCGTCACCGTGCTCTTCAGGCCAAGGACGTCGTACTCGCCAGGCTTGATTTCCTGTTTGCCAGCCACCTTGTCCATGAACATCGCGACGGCCGCGGCCTGCGCGTAGAGCGGTTGCTCGACTTCGACATTCAACCAGCCCTTGCGGATCAGGTCCAGGCCGACCGGAGCGCCGTTCGAGCTCATCATCATGATGTCACCCGGCTTCTTGCCGGCAGCTTCAAGCGATGAGACGCCGGCGACCGAAAGGTGGGCAGCGTGGCTGAAGATCAAGTCGATGTCGGGATTGGCGACAAGCTGGTCGTTGACGATTGTCCCGGCCGCATCCGGGGCCCACAGCATGGCTGGGAGGGAAATGATCGTGACCTCCGGAAAGGCTTTCATCTTTTCCTCAAAACCCTTCTGGATGTCGAGGGTGTACGGATCGCCTGGATCGCCAAGCACCTGAAGAACCTTGCCTTTCACGGAGCCATTTTTCGCCATCAGAAGCTTTTCCGCCTGGTCGGCAGCGACATGGCCAATCTCGATGGTGCCAGCAACCGACGTGAAATCAGACGGTGTAGACGTGATCTGGCGGTCGAATTCGACCACCGGTATGCCGGCGGCTCGGGCCGCCTCTATCGACGGCTTGAGCGCATTGAAGTCGACGGCCGCGAGAATGATGGCCGATGGTTTCAATGCGATAACGTCATTCATCTGTGATTGCTGCGCGTCGGTCTTGTTGTCGGCGTTCAGCGTTTTCATCTCGTAGCCGACCTGCTTCAGAAACATCTCCAAAGCGCTCACCGAGCCGGTCTGAAATTCGTCGAGCAGTGTCGGCACCAGATAGTAGACTGTACCCTTGGTTTGGGCGAAGGCCGGCGCGAGCATGGCAAGGCCAAGTGCCACGACGCCGAATACGGCTACAAGTATTCGCTTCATATCGTTCGCTCCTCTTGCGCCGGATTTTCAGTTCACCCCGTATGCGCCTGCCGGTCCGGCGCCGGCGAGTGTTTCCCCTGTGATCATGTTGATCACAGCATCGGGGCTTGTTTTGCTGCGCAAGACATCGCCCGCCACGACGCCCTGCCGGATAACGACAATCCGATCCGCGACTTGGAAAGCCTGCTGCATGATGTGCGTGATGATCACGACCCCGATGCCTTGAGCCGCAACATGGCGGATCATGTCGAGGCCGCGACGCGTCTGCTCAACGCCGAGCGCCGCAAAGGGTTCGTCGAGCAAGACAAGCTTGCCACCCCAATGAACAAACCGGTTGAGCTCTATGGCTTGCCGTTGGCCGCCAGAAAGATGCTCGACCTTGATACGCAGCGACGGGATGTGCGTGCCGGCATTGGAGAGTGCCTTGGCGACTATTGCCTCCATAGCCCCTTCGTCGAGTATGGGGATGCCGAGAAAGCTTCTGGTGATCTCGCGGCCTATGAAGAAATTGGCAACGACATCGACATTGGTAGCGAGTGATAGGTCCTGGTAAACGGTCTCGATGCCGGCGGCCTTGGCTTCCGCGGGAGACTTGGCGAGAAATTCCCTGCCCTCGAAAATCATCCGACCGGAAGTTGGCGCCAGCCCACCTGCGATGATGTTCACGAGCGTCGACTTGCCCGCGCCGTTATCGCCCAACAATGCGACAACCTCGCCTTTGCCAATCGAGAAACTGATGCCCTTCAGCGCCTCGATGGCACCGTAGTTCTTGGTGACGTTATCGAGCACCAGCAATGGTTCGATCATGCCGCCATTCCCCAATGGTTGGGCGATAGAGGCAAGTGCCGTCCGGCTAAAAGCGCCGGCTCAAGACGCCAGAGCTTTCGCCCCCTTCAGCAACACGTAATCACGCCCTCCGTAGGCAACTTTGCATCCTCAACATTGTCCGTCAAACAGAATTCAGCAAACTCAGACCCCCTGTACCATGCCCAAACTCTTATCTGTGCTTATTAAACGAACAAGTAGGTTATCGGTGCTAACCTCACTGCTCCACGATAGGAGGCCGCTATGGTACTGCGTCGAACGGCTGTTTTTGGTGCACTGTTGTTTGCCTGGAGCCACCAGGCGATTGCCGAGGACGTCCCCGCTACAGCATGTGAGGGTCAAAATTGTGCGCAGGAGCACGGCAATCCTGTGGTCGAATGCGACGGCCAGAATTGCAGCCAACCTGCTGCTCCGCCAAACGCCCAGATCGAATGCGTTGGCGAGAACTGCGATCCGATTCCCGAGCAGGGGGGCTCGGGCGCCGTCAATGACACGAGTGAGTAGATCGGACCCGCTTCGGTTCAGCGAGATTCGGCTTGTTGTCCCTGCTGAGGCAGCGTCATCCAGCCATTCTTGATCGCAAAATCCACAATCTGGGCTCGAGAATAGAGCTTCAGTTTTTCGGTCGCGCGGGCTTTGTAGGTTTCTACGGATTTCACACTCACTGAGGCCTTGTAAGCGACCTCTTTGTTTGAGTATCCCAGAGCGACCATCTGCAAAACTTCCCGCTCACGGTTCGTAAGGCCGAGATCTGGGCCAGGCGCCGGCGCGGCTGCCGGGTTTGCCATCTCCTGAGCCGTCGCAGGATCGAGGTATAGCCCGCCAAGCATCGCGGTGCGAATGGCGAGCGGGAGGTTTTGTTCGGCGGAGCGCTTTTGAACAAAACCCTTGGCGCCGATCTGAAGCGCTCTATCAACGTATTTGCGCTCTTCGAAGAGCGTCATCATGACTATGTGAGCGCGGCATCCCTGCTCGATCATCTGCTGCGCAAGGTCCAAACCACTCACATCACGCAACGAGACGTCCATGACAACAACATCTGGATCGGTTTCCTGCACCACCGCGAGAGCTGTCGGTCCGTCATTTGCATCGCCAACGCAGACCATGTCGTCCGATGCTTCGATCAGGGCGCGGGCACCCGCGAGAACAACGGGGTGGTCATCGACCAGCACCACGCGAATTTTCGCTTTCTCACCAGTCATCTGCTTAATCCCTGCGTTAGATGCAACTGCAATGCTTCCAATGAACCTAAACAAAGTATGACTCAGGTTCTAAACGTTGCGTGAAAGGCCCTCCTCTAAACGAACCAAGGGTAAACAAGTTGCTAGGACACGCCGTACTGCAACCGCGCGTCGAAGGAACGTCAACACCGCACGCAACGACCTGCCCTGAAGTCCTATATTGGCGCGAACCAATGCTGGTCAATTCGCGGGTGCCAGCTTGTCTTGCGTGCGCGTCTCAAAATCAGCGGCGTCGTGGCGCTCATGCAACTGGCTCGAGGGCTCACCAAAGGTTCGGTTGACCATTCGTCCCCGCTGCACGGCGGGACGTGCATCGATCAGGTCGGCCCAGCGCTGGACATGCTTGTATTGATCGACCTGAAGAAACTCGCCAGCCTCGTAAACCCGGCCTTTCGCGAGCGCGCCGTACCAAGGCCAGACGGCGATATCGGCAATCGTATAGTCGTCGCCTGCCAGGAACTCACTTATCGCCAGACGCCGATCAAGTACGTCCATTTGGCGCTTTGCCTCCATGGCGAAGCGATCGATTGCGTATTCAATCTTCATGGGCGCATAGACATAGAAATGGCCAAAACCACCGCCCAGATAAGGAGCGCTTCCCATCTGCCAGAACAGCCATGACAGGCATTCGGCCCGCAAGCCCGGCTCGGTCGGCAGGAACGCCCCAAACTTCTCGGCCAGATAGAGCAGGATCGCGCCGGATTCGAACACGCGGATCGGCTTCGGTCGACTGCGGTCCATGAGCGCCGGAATCTTGGAGTTTGGATTTACCGCCACGAAACCACTTCCGAACTGGTCGCCGTTGCCGATTTCGATCAGCCACGCGTCATATTCCGCGCCGCTGTGTCCAAGCGCCAGGAGCTCCTCAAGCATGACCGTGACTTTCACGCCGTTCGGCGTTGCCAGCGAATAGAGCTGCAGGGGATGTTTGCCGACAGGCAATTCCTTTTCATGTGTGGGGCCGGCGATCGGACGATTGATGTTGGCGAACGTCCCGCCATTCGCCTTGTTCCAGGTCCAGACTTTCGGCGGTGTATATTCGGCAGAACCGGTCATTTCTAGCGTTCCTCGTGATCTGGGATAGATCGTAGCGCAGGTTTGACCTGGCGTAACGATCCACGCCAGACCTCGCACGTAGGCCTCAACTAGACTAGAGAGCCGGCGACAGGGGGCAATGGCAAACCCGACGAATTGACCGGCAATGCACCGGGCGTCCGGCAAAAAACCAGGCGGGAGCGGAGTTTTTGGCGGGAACCTCCTCCGCTCCCTGTGTCGGACGACCGGGGTGCCCGGGGGTAGGCTCTATCGCCCGACATTCGATAAGCTCGAGCCGATGCGCCACCGCAAATATGATCGGCTCATCGGCGATCCTATTCAGCATGATTGATTGTCAGCGATCAGTCAGGCTCTTCCGATGAAAGCCCGATTGCAGAGAACCCTTACAAGCGGGTTCTGACGTATAGGTGAACTCACTGCATTGCACGGAGGGAACGCGCCGCGCGTATCGTCAGCAAGCACCGCAACAACATTACTCGAGTTTTGCAGCGCGGCTAGTACTACTCAATCCTGTCAAAAGGCTGGGCGGCGCGAACGCCGCCCGCCGTCAGGAAGGTTGCTTACATTCCCTTTTCCTTGAGAATGGCTTGCGCGTTCTCCGAAGTCACCTTCTCGGTAGGCAGCGTGATGGTCTTTTCAACTTTCTCGCCGCCGCGTCTGCGAAGGCCTCGATATCAACTCCGTGGTTCTCGGCGATACAAAAGCAGCGCTCGACGCTACGACCTATCTGATCGGACTGGCGCATCGCCGGATCGGCTAGCTTTCCGGACCGGCCGGAACGTCAACCGGTCGGGACCGTCTCGCCGGGCATAGGCCACGCAATTTCGGTCGCGCATATTGCGGATTTTCTGCTATTCGCTGCGGCGAAACGTGCCGCCCGCCATCATATCGGGACTTCTCATGCCGCTACGCCCAAAACAGGCTCCAATCGTCGCCGCGTTGCCCGTCACCGTACCCTTTGTCGGTCCGGAAGCGCAGCAGCGCGCCAGCGGTCGCGCCTTCCGCGCCAGGATTGGAGCCAACGAAAGCAGTTTTGGGCCGGCGCCGTCAGTTATCCGCAAGATGCAGGAGATCGCCGCCGACCAGTGGATGTATTGCGATCCGGACAATTTCGACCTGAAGGCCGCCGTGGCCAGGCATCATGGCGTCGCGATCGAGAACGTCGTCGTCGGCGAAGGCATTGATGGCCTGCTGAACCTTGCCGTACGAACCTTCGTCGCGCCCGGCGATACGGTGGTAACCTCGCTCGGCGCCTATCCGACCTTCAACTTCCATGTCGATGGCTTTGGCGGACGGCTGATCAAGGTGCCATACGAGAACGACCGCGAAAGCCTTGACGGGTTGCTTGCCGCCGTGCGGCGCGAAAATGCGGTGATAGTCTACCTCTCCAACCCCGACAACCCCATGGGCACGTGGTGGGAGGCTGACGAGATTACGCGTTTCGCCGAGGCGCTGCCGGAGACGACGGTTTTCATCCTCGACGAAGCCTATGGCGAAACAGGTCCGGATTCGGCGTTGCCGCCGATCACTGTCGACCGGCCGAACCTGATCCGCATGCGGACGTTCTCAAAGGCATACGGGCTGGCGGGGCTGCGTTGCGGTTATGCCATTGGCGAGCAACAGGTGATCGCTGATTTCGAGAAAATTCGCAATCACTATGGCACCAGCCGCATGGCGCAGGTTGCCGGCGAGGTTGCGCTTGCCGATCAGGCCTATCTTTTCGAGGTGAAGAGCAAGGTGGCGGCGGGCCGCCGGCGCATCGCTCAGATTGCCCGCCAAAACGGCCTTTCACCAATCGAGTCCGCCACCAATTTCGTCACCATCGACTGCGGCTCAGATGGCGCTTTCGCGTTGAAAGTGATGCAGGATCTGCTGGCACGCGACGTGTTCATCCGCAAACCGATGGTGCCGGTGCTCGATCGCTGCGTCCGAGTCAGTGTTGGGCTCGATCATGAACTCGACATTTTTGCCGAGGAACTGCCCCGCGCTCTTGCGTTCGCGCGCGGCTGATCTGCAGATCGGCGGCTTCAAGTCCGTCGAAGTGAAACGGATGCGTGCGGCGCGCTTGAGTATTAAATCGCGCATGTTGTCAGCGAGAACCGCTGCGTATTCTGGAGACATGCTGTGCCGCGACTGTAACGGAGGCAGGGCCAATGACACAGGATCGAAAAGCCGTGCTGGCGCGGATCACCGGCAGGGTGCAGGGCGTCAGCTTCCGTATCTGGACCCAGAGGGAAGCCGAACGACTGCAGCTCGACGGCTGGGTGCGCAATGAGAATGACGGCTCGGTTTCGGCGCTGATCAGCGGGACCGAGCCTGCCGTTTCCGCGATGCTGGAGCTGCTGTGGAAAGGTCCACGCGGCGCATCAGTGTCAAACGTAGCCGTTCAGGAGGCCGGAGAGCAAGCCACGCCCTCCGGCTTTCGCATCGCCGACTGAAAAGCCCCCGGCGAGCACTTACCGCAACTATGAAGCTGGGCCGACGATGCCCCAGGTCACGCCGAAGCGGTCGCGACAGCCGCCCAGAAAAAAGGTTACCGCGCGCCGCGTTTTTCCTGATCGCCGCCGGCATCGGAGATGAGGCGGTCGAGATGCATGCGGATATGGGCTGCCTCGGCCGCGGTGTTGGCCAACGCTATAGCCCGGTCGAAGGCAATCCGCGCCTCCTGGTTGCGGCCAAGCTGCATCAGCAGATTGCCCTTCAGGCCGAAGAAATAGAAATAGCCGGACAGCCGGTCGGCAAGCGGCTCGATCAGGTCCAGCGCTGCGGCGGGGCCATCAACCTTCGCGACCGCCACGGCCCGGTTGAGCGTGACCACCGGCGATGGCTGGAGGTTTTCCAGCGTCCGGTAAAGCAACTCGATCTGCGGCCAGTCTGTATCCTCCGGCCGCGCGGCCCGTGCGTGTAGCGCCGCGATCGCGGCCTGAACCTGATACGGCCCGGGCTGGCGGTGGCGCATGGCCTTGTCGATCAAGGCGAGACCTTCCGAGATCAATGGCTGCTTCCACAGGCTGCGGTCCTGATCGTCAAGGAGGATCGCATTGGCGTCAGCATCGAAACGGGCGTCGGCGCGCGCATGCTGCAGCAGCATCAAGGCCATCAGCCCCATGATTTCCGGCTCGGTCTGGAAAAGCCGCAACAGCAGCCGGCCGAGCCGGATCGCTTCCTCGCAAAGCGGTGCCTTGGCCGACCGCTCGTTGACCCCTGCCGAGTAGCCCTCGTTGAAAACCAGATAGACCATCGCCGCAACCGCCGCGAGGCGCTGTGCGCGTTCGATGGGGCCTGGCGTCTCGAACGGCACGCCGGCCGCCGAAACGCGACCCTTGGCGCGGGTGATGCGCTGTTCCATCGCCGCTTCCGAAACCAGAAAAGCGCGGGCGATCTGTTTGACCGATAGACCGGAGACGATGCGCAGGGCGAGCGCGATCTGCTGGGTTGCGGGCAAGTCCGGATGGCAGCAGATGAACAGCAGGCGCAGGATGTCGTCGCGGTAGTCCGCGCCGTCCAGCCTTTCGGCCACGGCTTCCTCCGCATCGCTCAGATCGGACAGCTTGTCTTCGTCGGGCAAGCGCCTCCAGGCGCTTGCCGCGCCGCACCGCATCGACCGCCGCATTGCGCCCAACGAAGATCAGCCATGCCGTGGGATCGCGCGGCGGGCCATTCTTCGGCCAGTTCTTCAGCGCGCGCAGGCAGGCTTCCTGATAGGCTTCCTCCGCCGTGTCGAGATCGCGGAAATAGCGCAGCAATGCGCTGACCGCCTGTGGCCGGGCAGATGAAAGGGCGGCCTCGATCCAGACCTGTTCGGTCATTCGGCGATCCCGTTCATGGAAAAATAGCCGACAGGACGGATTTCGTAAGAGCCTACGCCAGGGTTGGCGACGGCAAGTTCGCGGGCGGCCTCAAGCGCCTCGTCCAGCGACTTGGAATCGATCATGTAGAACCCGAGCAGTTGTTCCTTGGTCTCGGCGAAAGGACCGTCGATGACAATTGGCTCGTCGTTCGTCTTGCGCAAGGTCGTGGCGGCAGTTGTCGGCAAGAGCCTTGCCACGGGCCCCAGCCTGCCTTGGGCGGCAAGCTTTGCCTGAACCTTGATCAGCCGGCCCATAACCGCGTCGTCCTCCTCCTTCGACCAGGCCGAAGTGACGCTTTCGTCGTTGTAGCAGAGGACGGCATAGAGCATTTTCATTTCCTTCCTGATGAAGACGTTGGCCGGCGCAACGCTCCGACACAATGGCGAAAATAATGCGACCCGCGGGAAGAGCAAATCGAGATGGTCGGGCAGGCCTCTCTTTGGCACTTGTCCGCCGCGCGGGTTGACCGCGAAGGGTATCATCCCGATGATTGCCCTAGGAGGATGCCATGTACGAGAAAGTTCTCAACTTCGGTCAAGGAGAGGAAATCGATGCCTTGCGCGACATGGTTCGCCGCTTCGCGCAGGACCGTATCGCACCGTTGGCAGCGAAGATCGATCGCGACAACGAATTCCCTGCCCCTCTTTGGCGAGAACTTGGCGATCTCGGCCTGCTTGGGATCACCGTCGATCCCGATCAAGGCGGCTCAGGCATGGGCTACCTCGCCCATGTCGTTGCAATGGAAGAGATTTCTCGCGCCTCCGCGTCGGTCGGCCTCTCCTACGGCGCGCATTCCAATCTCTGCGTAAACCAGGTGCGCCGCTGGGCGACAGCCGAGCAGAAGGAGAAATATCTGCCCCGGCTTTGCTCCGGCGAGCATGTCGGCGCGCTGGCAATGTCGGAAACCGGCGCAGGCTCCGACGTTGTTTCGCTGAAGTTGAAAGCCGAAAAGCACAATGACCGCTATGTGCTGAACGGCTCGAAGATGTGGATCACCAACGGGCCGGACGCAGACACGCTGGTGGTTTACGCCAAGACCGACCCGGAGCGGAAATCGCGTGGCATCACCGCCTTCCTGGTCGAGAAGACCATGCCCGGCTTCTCGGTAGCGCAAAAGCTCGACAAACTCGGCATGCGCGGCTCCAACACCGGCGAGCTGGTTTTCCAGGATGTCGAAGTGCCGTTCGACAACTTGCTGCATGAGGAGGGCAAGGGCGTCGAGGTTCTGATGTCGGGGCTCGACTATGAGCGCACCGTGCTCGCCGGCGGGCCGCTTGGCATCATGTCAGCCTGCCTCGACGTTGCGATGCCCTATGTCCACGAGCGCAAGCAGTTCGGCCAGCCGATCGGCGAGTTCCAACTGGTGCAAGGCAAGCTCGCCGAGATGTACACGACGATGAACGCGGCGAGGGCCTATGTCTACGCAGTGGCGTCCGCCTGCGATCGCGGTGAGACGACGCGCAAGGATGCCGCCGGCTGCATCCTGTATGCCGCCGAACGCGCGACGCAGATGGCGCTGGACACGATTCAACTGCTCGGCGGCAATGGCTATACCAACGAATATCCCGGCCGGACGGCTTCTGCGCGACGCAAAGCTCTACGAGATCGGAGCAGGAACCAGCGAGATCAGGCGATGGCTGATCGGCCGGGAGATGATGGGGGAAAGTTGATCGTGCGGCTCGTCGCTTCGGAGTCGCCCTAGCTGTCAAACTGAAAGAATTCACGCCGAGGACCGTATGCCCGTCATAAATCGCAGATCTCCCTCGCCTCGGATGACCTTCCGAGCAAATGCAGACGCGAATGGCGGCTATGGTCGCCGACATCGCCGACAAGGCGACGATCGTCGAGCTCGGCGGGTCGGATGAGGCGCGCGAGCGCCACGTCAGCCGCGGCAAACTGCTGCCGCGCGAGCGGCTGGCGCAACTGCTCGATCCAGGTTCGCCTTTCCTCGAAGTCGGCCAATTCGCAGCATGGGACATGTATGGGGGCGACATTTCGTCGGCGGGGATGATTGCCGGCGTCGGGCGGGTCGAGGGCAACGAGGTCATGGTCGTCGTCAACGATGCGACAGTGAAGGGCGGCACCTACTATCCCTTGACCGTGAAAAAGCACCTCAGGGCACAGGAAATCGCCCTGCAGAACGCCCTGCCCTGTATCTATCTGGTCGACAGCGGCGGCGCCAACCTGCCCAACCAGGACGAAGTGTTTCCCGACCGCGACCATTTCGGCCGGATATTTTTCAATCAGGCCACGATGTCGGCCGCCGGCATTCCGCAGATCGCCTGCGTGATGGGATCGTGCACGGCGGGCGGTGCCTATGTGCCGGCGATGTCGGACGAATCCGTCATCGTGCGCAATCAGGGCACGATCTTCCTTGGCGGCCCGCCGCTGGTGAAGGCGGCAACCGGCGAGGACGTCACGGCGGAAGATCTCGGCGGAGCCGAGGTCCACACGCGCTTGTCCGGAGTGGCCGACCATTACGCGGTCGACGACGAGCACGCGCTGGCGATCGTTCGGCGCATCGTCAGAAATCTGAATCGAAACAAGGCAGTAAGCCAGAACTTACAGAAACCGATTCCGCCGCTTCATGATCCACATGAAGTCTACGGCATCATCCCGCAGGACACGCGCCAGCCCTATGATGTGCGCGAGGTGATTGCCCGCATCGTCGACGGCTCCGAACTGGACGAGTTCAAGCAGAATTACGGCTCCACGTTGGTCACCGGTTTCGCCCATATCCACGGCATGCCTGTCGGAATCCTCGCCAACAATGGCGTGCTTTTTTCCGAGAGTGCGCTGAAAGGCACGCATTTCATCGAGCTCTGCTGCCAACGCAGAATCCCTCTGGTGTTCCTGCAGAACATCACCGGTTTCATGGTGGGGGCGAAATACGAAGCGGGCGGCATTGCCAAGGATGGCGCAAAGCTGGTGACGGCGGTCGCCACCGCGCAGGTACCGAAGGTGACGATGATCATCGGCGGTTCGTTCGGCGCCGGCAATTACGGCATGTGCGGCCGGGGCTTTTCGCCACGCTTCCTGTGGATGTGGCCGAATGCGCGCATCTCGGTCATGGGCGGCGAGCAGGCGGCGACCGTGCTGGCGCTGGTCAAGCGCGAGGGCATCGAGCGCAAGGGCGGCGCATGGTCCGCCGAGGATGAGGCCGAGTTCCGCGCGCCCATCCTTGCGAAATACGAGCGCGAAGGCCACCCACTCTATTCGTCGGCTCGGCTGTGGGATGACGGCATCATCGACCCGGCGAAGTCGCGCGAAGTGCTGGCGCTGAGCCTCAGCGCGGCGCTCAATGCGCCGGTACCGGAGACGCGGTTTGGTGTTTTCAGGATGTGAGGACACTGACACGGCTTGTCAGCAGAACACCGACATAGACTTGCCGCCAGCCGTGGCCTCGTGACATTTTCGCACGCTTCGGAGCAGCTTCATGATCCTCATCGGCCAATATGATTCCTCGTTCGTGCGACGTGTCGGCATCGCGCTGGCGCTTTATGGCATTCCGTTCGAGCACAAGCCTTGGTCGACCTTCGGCGAAGCGGACAAGATCCGGCCCTACAATCCGCTGCATCGCGTGCCGACGCTGGTTCTCGACAATGGCGATGTGCTGATCGAGAGCCATATCATCCTCGACTACATCGACGGCCTCGTGCCACCGGAGCGGCGCATGTTCCCGACAGCCGAACCCGCGCGGCATCAGGCGCTGAAAGTCGCGGCGCTGGCGACGGGCTTCGCCGACAAGGGCGTCAGCCTGTTTTACGAGATGCGCCTGCACAAGGACGTTTCCGAGCTGTGGGTCGAACGCTGCCGGTCACAGATGTTTGGCGCGCTGGCCATGCTGGAGGCCGACCGCGCCGCGCGCACCAGCGCCTACTGGTTCGGCGAGCGCATCGGTCATGCCGACATCGCTGTCGCGGCGGCAATGCGCCATGTCGCCGACTCTGCATCCCGGGCTGATCCCGCTGGCCGACTACCCTGCCTTGTCGGCGCATTGCGCGCGCTTGGAGGCTTTGCCCGTATTCCAGGAAATCTCGCAGCCCTTCATCGCGCCAGCGTAGGAACCGTCACAAGAAGTTTGCAGACCTGCTCCATAGGTCGTTGTCCTGCCACATGGCGGGCCCTAAATTCAAGAACTTGCGTGCAATACAGGAGGATACCATGCCCGCTTCACCATTCGTCTGGTACGAATTGATGACGTCAGACCTCGCCGGAGCGGAGGCCTTCTACAAGGCTGTGCTTGGCTGGAACACGGAGCCCATGCCGGGCGACATGCCTTATACCATCGGGCAGGTCGGCAAAGCGGGAGTCGCCGGCATGATGACCATTCCGGAAGAGGCCAAGGCCATGGGCGTGCCGCCACACTGGGCCGGCTACATCTACTCCGCCGACGTCGATGCGCCAGACGGAATCGAGTCAGGAAGGAAGGCGGCAAGGTGTATCGCGAACCCGCCGACATCCCCAATGTTGGCCGCTTTTCCGTCGTCACCGACCCGCAGGGCGCGGCGTTCATGCTGTTCAACCCGAGAAGCGACTACGAACGCGAACTGGCGCCAGATGGTGCACAGGGCACGGTCGGCTGGCGCGAGCTCTATGCAAAAGACTGGGAAAAGGCCTTCGACTTCTATTCCCGCCAGTTCGGCTGGACCAAGGATCAGGCGGTCGACATGGGTGAAATGGGCACCTACCAGACCTTTGCTGCTGATGGCGTGTCGACCGGCGGCATGATGAACATGATGCCAGGCATGCCGCAGCCTGTCTGGGGCTACTATTTCAATGTCGCCGGCATCGACGCAGGGGTTTCTCGCGTGACCACCAACGGCGGCCAGGTGGTCAACGGCCCGATGGAAGTGCCCGGCGGCCAGTGGATCGTCAACTGCGTCGACCCGCAGGGCGCGCATTTCTCGCTGTTGGCAAACGGCAGGTGAATCGCGCAGCGGGAGTAAATTCCGCTGTCCGTCACGTGCGCATCTCAATAAACTCAGGCGCAGTGAAGCGCCTGAGGGAGTGACAGGTTGTTCTCCAAGATCCTGATCGCCAATCGCGGCGAGATCGCCTGCCGGGTGATCCGCACGGCGCGCAAAATGCGTGTCCGCACCGTCGCGATTTATTCCGACGCCGACGCCAAGGCGTTGCATGTCGAAATGGCCGACGAAGCCGTTCACATAGGCGGCTCCCCGGTAGGCGAAAGCTATTTGCGCGGCGACAAGATCGCTGCGGCGGCGCTATCGACCGGCGCTGAAGCGATCCATCCGGGCTATGGATTTCTCTCCGAGAACCCGGATTTCGTCGATCAGGTTGTTGCTGCAGGCCTCATTTTTATCGGACCGTCGGCGGCCTCGATCCGCGCCATGGGGCTGAAGGACGCGGCCAAGGCGCTGATGGAGAGGGCAGGCGTGCCGGTCGTCCCGGGCTATCACGGCGATACGCAGGCACTGGTGCTGCTTGCCAGCGAGGCGCGCGAGATCGGCTATCCGGTGCTGATCAAGGCGCGGGCGGGCGGCGGCGGCAAGGGTATGCGTCGCGTCGACAATCCCGACGAATTCGCCGATGCGCTCGCCGGCGCAAAGCGGGAGGCAAAGTCGGCCTTCGGCGACGACCATGTGCTGATCGAGAAATATGTCGACAAGCCGCGGCACATTGAAGTGCAGGTTTTCGGGGACAATTTCGGCAATGCCGTTCATCTCTTCGAACGCGATTGCTCGGCGCAGCGCCGCCATCAGAAGGTGATCGAGGAAGCCCCAGCCCCGGACATGACCGAGGAACTGCGCGCTGCAATGACAGAGGCCGCGGTGAAAGCCGCCAAGGCGATCGGCTATTCCGGCGCCGGCACGATCGAGTTCATCGTCGACGCGTCCGACGGTCTGCGCGCTGACCGCTTCTGGTTCATGGAAATGAACACCAGGCTTCAGGTCGAGCATCCGGTGACGGAAATGATCACCGGCATCGACCTGGTGGAATGGCAGTTGCGCGTGGCGGCGGGAGAAACTTGCCGAAGCAACAGGATGAAATCCGCCTAGACGGCCATGCCTTCGAGGCGCGGCTTTATGCGGAGGATGCGGCAAAAGGGTTTCTGCCGGCAACCGGCACGCTGCATCACCTGATGTTCCCGGATTCAGCCGCGGCACGAACCGAAATCCGTGTCGAGACCGGCGTGCGCGCCGGCGATATGATCTCGCCCTACTATGATCCGATGATCGCAAAGCTGGTCGTACACGGAGCGGACCGGCCAAGCGCGCTTGCAGCCTTGTCTGACGCGCTGGAAGCCACCGAGGTGGCCGGCTCCGTCACAAACCTTGCGTTTCTGGCCAGACTGGCGCGCGACGCGGATTTCAGCTCCGGCGATGTCGATACCGGACTGATCAGCCGCAAGCAGGAAGCACTGACATCGCTTGTGATGCCAAGCCGAGAAATCGTCGCCACGGCCCTGTTGGAAGCGAGCGGTTTGGGGCACGAAACCAGGATACCCCCACCCCAACCCCTCCCCACAAAGGGGAGGGGAACGCACGCAGCGCCTGCAGCACCAGCCATCGCTATCGGAGTTTGCTTCGACCGAAGCTTTAGCGAGAGCGCCGTCGTCCCCCTCCCCCTTGTGGGGAGGGGTTAGGGGTGGGGGTAATTTCACATATGACGCAGACCCTTGGACGGCGTTACGCTGGCTATTCGCATTTTCACCCGATGACGCGGAGAACCAAGGTCCGGTTCGGACAGGAAGAGATTGTCGGCAAGGTCGGAGTCGATGGCGGCGAAGTTGAGGTGACGATTGACGGCAGCGCCGTTTATCCTGCTCTCCGCACCACGTCTTGCGGCATGGCCGGGACACGTCACGATCTTTGACGGCGCGGCCGGATATGATTTTGTCGTTGCCGACCCGCTGGACCGGTCGGACGAGACGCAAGCTGCCGTCGGATCGATGCGCGCGCCGATGCCAGGTATGGTCAAGATTGTGCGGGCGACGGCGGGTGAGGCGGTCAAGAAGGGCCAGCCGCTCCTGGTTCTCGAAGCCATGAAGATGGAACACACGATCGCCGCTGCGCATGATGGCGAAATCGCAGAGATCGTCCCTGAGGGCGCTCAGGTGTCGGAAGGCGCGGTCCTCGTGAGATTTGTCGAAGCGGCGATCTGACGCCGCTCGACTGCTCGACCCCAAACAAAACGGCCGGGCAATGCCCGGCCGTTTCATTGTTTTAGAAGTACTTACTGTGCGATCGGCGCATATTTGCCGTCGTGCCACTGATTGATGTCGTACTTGGCGTCCTTGATATCGCCCTTCTCGTCGAAGGCAATCGGACCGATAACCGTGTTGATCGGCCCGCCGCTCTTCAGCGCTTCGGCCACCTTGGCCGGGTCGTCCGAACCGGCGCGCTCCACGCCCTGCGCGAAGGCTTCGATCACTGCGTAAGAGAACAGGGTGAAGCCATCCGGCACGAAGCCGCCAGCCTTGATCTTCTCCACCGCTTCCTTGGCTTCGGGGCGCGACTGCGGATCGGCGGGGAACACGAACATCGTACCCTCGCCCGCCGGACCCGCGACCGCCCAGAATTCAGGAGAAGCGATCGAGTCCGGCATGATCAGCTGGAACTTCAAGTCCTGCTCCGCAGCCTGACGCAGGATGAGGCCGGCCTCCGGGTGATAACCGCCGAAATAGACCACATCGGCCTTGAGTTCTTTCAGCTTGGTCACCACCGCGTTGTAGTCTTTTTCACCGGCGTTGATGCCCTCATACATGATTTCCTTGAGGCCGCCCTCGTTCATCTTGGCCTTGACCATATCGGCAACGCCCTGGCCGTAAGCGCTCTTGTCATGCAGGACGACCACGTTCTTGCCGGCATATTTCTTGGCGATCCACGGGCCGATGAAAGCGCCCTGCCCGTCATCGCGGGTGTAAAGGCGCATGATCGTCGGCCAGCCACTCTTCGCCGCGGCATCTGTCAATTCCGGGTTTGACGACGCGGGGGTCATCATCAGCACGCCGGCTTCGGCATAAACGGCCGACGCCGGAATGCTCGAACCGGAACAGGCGTGGCCGTCAACGAACTTGACGCCTTCGGCGACGACTCGGTTTGCGACCGATACGGCCTGCTTGGGATCGCAGACGTCGTCCTCGATCATGATGTTGATCTTGCGGCCTTGAACCCCACCCTTTTCATTGATCGCGGCAGCGGCAGCCTGGGCGCCCTGCTTGAACTGGTCGCCGATGTTGGCGAGCTGGCCAGTCATCGGGCCGATAACGGCGATGTTGAGGTCGTCGGCCAGAGCCGGGGCGGTAAGCACCAGGCTGAGCGCGGCCGCGCCCAGAAGTGTTGTGAGTTTCATCAGTTGTTTCCTCCTCATGCTGCTGGCGTTTGATGCAACCAGCTATGATTTCAAGGGAGATAAGGAATTGCCATGTCACGTCAATGGTGCGGCAGGGCCAACATCGCGTGGAGCATGGTCCATGGCATCGGACCACGGGCTTCCAAAAATCGTCGAAATGGCGCTTGAAGCCCGGTAAAAAGGCGGACGCCGCGCCAGCCTTGTTCCGGCTGGTCGCGGCGTCGTGGATAGTACGTCCCCCGCCTATCCTGCCCCCCGTTGTGCCACGCGGCTTATGCCGTCTTTGGCGGCCACGGGGGCGTTGGAGCGCTGTTTCCCCGTGGTAGAAAACTTCTGCTTAGTGCATCGTCATCCATTCGCGCGCTTGGCGAAGCGCCGCAGCGATTTCCAGCTTCGACATGGTGGCCGAAAGTTCAGAGCGGAGTTCCGCGGCGCGGGCCGACCCCTTGATCGCCGCGATATTGAACCATTTGTGCGCGGCGACGGCATCGATCTCGCAGTCGCGGCCGGTCGCATACATCAGGCCGAGTTCGCACAGGACATCAGCCTGTGCCGTGGTGCCGGTTGTGCCGAGATCGGCATCATATATTTCAAAGCGTGCCATTGTCCCTGTCCCTTTCCCGAGAGCCCGGCCTGTCCGCCGCTTCGCTGCTCCTGCTGTGGTTCGAAGGATGCCCCGAAGGCTTAAAACCGGCGTTAAGCGGCGTCCTTAACCGTCGGCAAACGAAACCAAAACAACTGGTAAACCTCGGAATTTGTTAAGGATCGAAAGCCTTGCGGGAACAGGAGTTAACCTGAAATTACCCAAGAAATTGCGCGAGCGGCGTGAACTCTTCCTTCACCACAAATTTCGGTTGCTTCGATAATCCTGCGGCGCTTTCCACGGACTACATGGGCAAAACAATGGCTCGGGGTGACGCAACGAGACCTGCTTTCGCTCAATCGCGCCTTCCGCTAGCTTACATTTCCACGAAATACCGGGCGAAGATCCGACCATTCAGGGAGGAATAAATGTTTCGCAGATCGACCATGATTGCGGTGGCGCTGCTTTTTTCCGCGGGCGCGGCCTATGCCGATCCCATCGAAGGCAACTGGCTCACGCAGAGCGGCGAAACGGCCGCGATCGGCGATTGCGGCGGCGGCTTCTGCATCACGTTGCTGACCGGCAAATACAAGGGCAAGGGGATCGGCAAGATTTCGGCGCAGGGCGACGGCAAATATTCCGGTTCGATCACCGACCCGGCAACCGACAAAACCTACAACGGCAGGGCTTCGATTTCAGGCAGCAGCATGAAAATGAAGGGCTGCGTTCTTGGCGGCTTGCTTTGCAAGAGCCAGAACTGGACGAAGATGTAGCTCGTAGGGCAGTAGGCAGTCAGGGCGACGGTCGGACAGCCATCTCTGCCGCAATCTGCTTTTTTCAGCTCTGATGCCTTGTTCCTATCTACTGCCTACTGCCTATTCCCTTATTGCGAGCGTCCGCCTGAAACCCGGGACGGTCACGGCGACACAAGCGTTGGACAAACCTGAACCTAAAATGAATACATGCCTCAGAACGGGTTCAGTCGGGCACGGGCATAGTCAGCCTTACAAACGAACCCGAAAGCCAAAGACCATGTTTCGCCTCGCTGCCAAGTCCCTCAAGATTGTTCCGCCGATGATCCGCGCCGCAGTCTTCGGCGCCGTGCTAGTTGCTCCGGTGCTTGCGGTTCCGGTAATGGGTAGCGACCGCGGCCTGCAGATCGAGGCTCCCGGCATGAAGAAGACCGGCGCCGGCTTTGTCCTTCTCATGAGCTTGCAGCGCAACTAACAACTTACCTTTCCTTAGGGAGAATTGTCGCGGTCAGGGTCTCCCCCCTCCCGGATGTCATATTCGATCTCTATAATGGGTCATGGAAAAGCGAATCTATCCCGAACCAGCCCTCACGATCATTTCACCCGAGCCTTTTGCGCGCCGTACATTCACCGACGCCGGCGAAGCCGTCGATGCGCTCAAGCAACTCTACGCCCGCAATACCGAGTTCCTCCGCGCATCCTTTGCGACAATGGCCCGCGATGGCGATGTCAAGAATTGCTACCGCGCGTACTATCCGGAAGTCGGCGTCACCACGACATCCTATTCGCAGGTCGATTCCCGCCAGGCCTACGGCCACCTCTCCGCGCCGGGCCGTTTCACGACGACAATCACCCGACCCGATCTGTTCGAGACCTATCTGATCGAGCAGTTGCAGTTGCTCATCCGCAATCACGGCGTGCCGGTCGTGGTTTCGGAGTCTGACACGCCGATCCCGCTGCACTTCGCCTTCCTCGAAGGCACGCATGTGGACGGCTCGGTGGCCGCGCGGTTTAAGCGTCCTATCCGCGATTTCTTCGACGTTCCGGACCTCGACGGCACGGATGACCTGATCGCCAACGGCACCTATGAATCGGTCCCTGGCGAGCCTCGCCCACTGGCGCCATTCACCGCCCAGCGCATCGACTATTCGCTGCATCGGCTGCCGCACTACACGGCGACATCACCCGATTATTTCCAGAATTTCGTGCTGTTCACCAACTATCAGTTCTACATAGACGAGTTCTGCGTCTATGCCCGGGAGCTGATGGCGAACGGCGGAGGCGGCTACACAGCCTTTGTTGAACCCGGCAATCTCGTGACGCCGGCCGGCGAAGGCGGTCCCGTGTCCGGCACGACGCCCGCGCGCGCCCCGCAAATGCCAGCCTATCATCTGGTGAAGCCCGGGCACGGCGGGATCACCATGGTGAACATCGGCGTCGGCCCGTCCAATGCCAAGACGATAACCGACCACGTGGCGGTGCTGAGACCGCATGCCTGGCTCATGCTCGGCCACTGCGCTGGGCTGCGCAACACGCAGGAATTGGGCGACTATGTTCTCGCCCACGCCTATGTGCGCGAGGACCACGTTCTGGACGCCGACTTGCCGGTCTGGGTGCCAATCCCGGCGCTGGCGGAGATCCAGGTGGCGCTGCAGGAAGCCGTCGCCGAGGTTACCGGCTTTGAGGGCTATGATCTGAAGCGCATCATGCGCACGGGTACGGTCGCCACCATCGACAATCGCAATTGGGAACTGCGCGAGCAGCGCGGACCGGTGCAGCGGCTATCACAGTCGCGGGCGATCGCGCTCGATATGGAGTCAGCAACGATCGCCGCTAACGGCTTCCGCTTCAGGGTGCCGTACGGCACGCTGCTCTGCGTTTCCGACAAGCCGCTGCATGGCGAATTGAAGCTGCCGGGCATGGCGAGCAAGTTCTACAAGAAGCAGGTGGCGCAACACCTGTCGATCGGCATCCGCGCCATGGAGCGCCTTGCCAAGATGCCGCTCGACCGGCTGCACTCCCGCAAGCTGCGCAGTTTTCTCGAGACACCGTTTCAGTAAGGGCTGTTGGCCGCCGACTAAGCGCGCCGCATCCTACAAGAACGAGGCAAAGCGGCGCCCAATTTTAACGGCTGGTGCCGCGCCTCACCAGCCTACCGGCTTCCTCTCCCCGTAAGAACGGGGAGAGGAGCGCTCTCGTCTCAGCTTCCGCCAATCTCCTACCTTTGCAGAATGATCCGCGGCATTGGAGCTGTTCGCCTCTCCCCGTTCGTACGGGGAGAGGAAGCCGGCAGGCAGGTAAGAGGCGGCGCGGACGTTTCGGTAGTTTGCGGTGATGCCGATCGAGCGCGATGCTCTTAATCACCGTTCACCAGCGCCAGAATCAGCCGATGAACATTGCCGCCATTGCTTTGTTCGACGCTGTCGAAGGCGCGGCTGCGCTCCTTATAGGTTAGCGCGATCTTCTCGACCCGGTCGAGCACGTCGCGCTTGGCCTTCCTGCATGACGGATCGTCTGAAACGTACGCTCCGGCGATGGCCGTTTCGGCTTGCGCGATCATTTCGCGGATCATTCTGCCGTGCTCTTCCTCATGCTTGCGGACCCCGGCGATGAAGGCGTCCCACCGCTTGCGCAGCACAGGCGCGAGCTTTCCTGAGGGCATTGGCAGCGTATAGGTGATGGTGACGACCGGCCGCGCGCGCAGCAGGCGGCATCCGCCACCTTCCTCATTGAACTTCTTGAACCACTGCATCGCATAGCTGGTGTGGGCGATGGCGTTGCCTCGGCCGTTTCGGCCGATCGACTCATAGAGTTCGAGGCCGGTCGAGCCGGACACGGCAAAATGCTTTTCCTTGATCGTGAACGCCGCGTCGGCTTGACCGACGGCGGTCGTTGCCAGAAAAAGGCAGGTAGCGGCTATTGCCTGCACGCTGAATTTCATTCGCATCACCCGAACAAGTTCGACCATGGGGTTACTTAGCCAATCGAAGGCCCGTCCATCAATGGGCCGCATTTGTTTGGCGAACAGCGCATATGACACTTGGCTCGCGTCCTCTTCGAACATCTGTGCTTTTCGCAGCCTTTGCGGCGGCTGCTGCCCTCACTTTGGGATTCTTCGGCGACCTGCATCCGGCGGCGGACTCCTTCGCGCATTTCAGGGTGCATCTCGGAGTCGCGCTCGGTCTGGTGGCGCTGGTGCTGATGGCGATCCGTTATGTCAAATCAGGCGTGGCAGTGCTGCTGACATCGCTACTGGCAATCGCCACGGCATCCGGATCCGTACCTGTGCTCGGGATGACCTATGGCGCGCTTCACCCAAAAGACCCGAAGCTGACGACATATTCGCTTCTCCACCTCAACATTCTCTATAACAATCAGAACCCTGAACTCGTGCTGTCACTTGTCGGGCGGCTCAATCCGGACGTGATTGCGCTGAACGAGGTCTCGCCGATGTGGGTCGAAAGGCTTGCGCTCATTAAAGCGACCTATCAATTCCAGATTATCTGCCCGGCCGAGCGTAGCCGATCCGGCGTCGTCGCGATTGTCTCGCGGCGGCCGTTTGTCGAGGGCACGGTGCCATTCTGCGACAGGGCCGGCGCCCTCGCCATTGCCCAGATAAGCTTCGGCGGTCAGATCGCGGATATTGCGGCGCTGCATCTCAACTGGCCCTGGCCCTTTGACCAGTCTCTGGAAATTGGCGAGCTCTCACCTTTCCTTGCGCAGCTGGGCGATACGGCGATCCTCACCGGAGACCTCAACGCTGCGCCGTGGAGTGTTTCGGCAAGGCGAGTGGGTGAGGCTGGCGGGCTGGCCCTCATGCCGTCGCCGGGCTCCACGTGGCTGCCAAAACATCTTCCGGCTTCTTTCTTCTTCGCCGGCTTGCCGATCGATCAGGTTTTCGCGAAAGGCAACATCTTCGTTCAATCAGTCAATACCCTTGCGCCGGTCGGGTCGGATCATCTTCCCGTGCTGGTGACGTTTTCCATCAAGCCAGGTCCTGTTGAGGAAGAAAAGCCCTCGACGGACGTGGCCGGTCTTTCGCCGTAGCTGACAACTATCTGCGCTTGATGAAGGCCGTAACCAGGCGATCGACCGTGCCGCCGGGCTGATGCTCTAGCGCATCGAAGCGGGCTTGCCGCGCCTCGTAATCATCGTAGGCGGTCTTCACGATACGCGTCACTTCCCGCCTGGTCTTGCGGCAATAGTTGTCACTCGCAACGCTGACCTTCGACACCGCCTTTTGCGCGCTCACCGCCATCTGTCGGGCGATCCGGCCATGCATTTTTTCATGCTTGCGCACACCGGTCATGAAATTCGTCCACGACCTCGTCATGGAGGCGGTCGGTTTGCCGGCAAGTTCCGGAAAACGATAGCTCACCGATAGCTTCACATTTGCGGTAGTGACCTTGCACAGCTTTTCGTCGTCGGCCTTGTAGGCGATATCCCAGGCAACCGAATAGCGCGTTTGTGCGATCGCGCGCGCAAAAAGGAAGCCATGACGCGGACCGCTGCGGTCCATCGCCCTCATTAGAGCCTCACCGCTGTCGCCGGTAATCCGATAGGTCTCGATCTTCTCGGAAACCTTGACGCCGGCGTGCGCTGTGACACCGGTGAAGCCGGTCACTATAAGCACAGCCAATACTGGCGAGAAACGCGTCGAGCGGAACATTCCGCTATTATGCGCAGTAGCCGCGGCGGGTAAACAGTAAAGATTCAACGTTCTCGATCGCCCTTGACAACCTCCTATTCCCACCCTTCTCGCGCAAGCCCGCTCGTCGGCGGTAAGTCGTTGGCGGAACAAGGCAAGTCCAGCGTGTATTTCGACATAAAGATAACGGACGAGACCAACACCAAGGACGAAAAGGCACGCTACATTCGCGCCGCCTTTGACGGTTTCGCCGCATTGCTCGGCGATCTGCCCGAGGAGAGCTACATCTACCGCATCGGCCCGAAAATCGGAATCGATTTTCGGAAAAGCACGATGCGTAGCATCAAAGAGATACAGCGTCCTTTGCGCGTCCGAAAGGACGCGCGGCGCTGTACGTGCAGGATGCGCGCGGATGCCTACGGCTACGGCGGGCTGACCCAGGAGTATCGTCACCATCACCGATCGGGTAATGGCGGGGAGCGCCGCAGTCTACATGCTCGTATAGACAGGTCCCTCGCCTCCTTGCGGCGGCACCCAGTTGATATTCTGGTTCGGATCCTTGATGTCGCAGGTCTTGCAGTGCACGCAATTCTGCGCGTTGATGACGAAGCGCACATCCTTGGCGTTCGGATCGGCAGCGGCATTGCCGTCTGCGTCCACCCATTCATAGACACCCGCCGGGCAATATCGCGTCGAAGGCCCCGCATACTGGTCGTGCTCGGAGCGTACCTGCAAGGCCATATCCTTGACCAGCAAATGCACCGGCTGATCTTCCTCATGGTTGGTGTTCGACACGAACACGGATGAGAGGCGATCGAAGGTCAGCACGCCGTCGGGTTTCGGATAGTCGATCTTCTTGTGCTGCGAGGCAGGTTCCAGCGTCGCGTAGTCGGCCTTGCCATGCTTCATCGTGCCGAAGGGCGAGAACCCGAAAAGCGTGTTCAGCCACATGTCCAGCCCGCCAGCGGCGACGCCGATCAGCGTGCCGAAGCGCGACCACAGGGGCTTGACGTTGCGGACTCTCTTCAGGTCCTTGCCGATGTCGGTGGCACGCCAAGCTTGTTCGTATGAGATCAGTTCGTCGTTGGCGCGCCCGCCGGCGATTGCCGCGGCGACATGTTCAGCCGCGAGCATTCCGGACAGAACAGCATTGTGCGAGCCCTTGATGCGCGGCACGTTGACGAAGCCCGCCGCGCAACCCATCAGCGCGCCGCCCGGGAAGGATAGCTTCGGTACAGACTGCCAGCCGCCCTCGGTGATGGCGCGGGCGCCATAGGACAGGCGCTTGCCGCCCTCGAAAGTGCCGCGGATCGCCGGATGCGTCTTGAAACGCTGGAATTCCTCGAACGGCGCGAGATACGGATTCTTGTAGTTGAGGTGGACGACGAAGCCGACCGCCACCTGGTTGTCCGCAAGGTGATAAAGGAACGAGCCGCCGCCGGTCTTCATGTCCAGCGGCCAGCCGAAGGAGTGCTGGACGAGACCAGGCTTGTGGTTCTCCGGCTTCACCTGCCAGAGTTCCTTGAGGCCGATGCCGAATTTGCCGGGATCACGACCGTCCGAGAGGTTGAACCTGGCGATCAGCTTCTTCGCCAGCGAGCCGCGCGCGCCCTCGCCGATCAGAACGTATTTGCCGAGCAACGCCATGCCGGGTGTGAAGGCCGGACCGTGCGAACCATCGCGCTCGACGCCCATGTCGCCGGTAACGACGCCCGTCACCGCGCCGGCATCGCCATGGATCAGGTCGACGGCCGCGAAGCCCGGATAGATCTCGACGCCCAGCGCCTCGGCATGGGTGGCGAGCCAACGGCAGACATTGCCGAGCGAGACGATGTAGTTGCCGTGATTGTTCATCAACGGCGGCATCAGGATGTTGGGCAGCCGGAACGATGACGCCGGTCCGAGCACCAGGAAATGATCCGCCGTCACCGGCGTCTTGAACGGATGGTCGCCTTCAGAGCGCCAATCGGGCAACAGGCGGTCGATGCCGATCGGGTCGACGACGGCACCGGACAGGATATGGGCGCCGACCTCGCCGCCTTTTTCCAGCACGACGACCGACAATTCGGGATTGACCTGCTTGAGCCGGATGGCTGCCGCCAGCCCTGCGGGGCCGGCGCCGACGATCACAACGTCAAACTCCATGCTCTCGCGTTCGATCTCGCTCATCCGCCCTCCAAACTGGCTACGTCCTGCGCTAGGCGTTTGCTGGTTAAGAGCAGGATGAGATTAGGTTCAGTCGTTCTGCCGGCGATGGTTTGGGCCAAGGTCAAGGATTTTGCCGCGGTCGTACCCATTGGTACGGCCAAGGCAAAAGCCGAAGGATTTGGCCCAAACCAGCCCGGCGATTCGGGTTTCCGGGCGGCGGGCGCCCACTTTATCGGCTCGCTCGGCCGATGGAACCCATCGACCTTCGCAACCCTCCGCGTGGATCGCCTCGCCGTCCGTGAAACAGAACTGACCGAAACTAACCTCATCTTGCTCTAGCGCTCCATAGCGCATCCCGGTTTGCCGGGAAACCATTCCGGCGACAGCGCAAGGCGGCAAAGCGACGCGTTCGCAGCGTCATCCGGCGGTGGCGATGCCAGGAAAGTCATCAATACACTGCTTGCGCGGGGCTTATTGTGCGTCATACTCGCGACATGCCTCTGGTCTCGCATGCTCGTTTTCGCGCACTGCTACCGAAATCCGCAGGCGTTGCTTTGCGAGCGCTGACAACAAGCGTGATGCTGCTTGGAGCGGCTGCGACCAGCACGGCGCAAGACAACACGATCGGCGTCTGGAGCGCTGGCTCGTATTCCTTCTCAGATGAATTGGGTGGCTTTAGGATCGAGAGCGTCTCTGGAAAGGGCACGCATGCCGATCCGATCATCCTCAAGGAAACCTTTGCGTCGTCATCGCCGGTAACATTGGTCATCCGCGCCAACTTCTACGCAACCGGAAAGTTCTATTCCGATGGTATCCTTTACCTGCGCATCCTGACGCGCAATGGCAGTCGCCAAGGCTGGGTGGAGTTCGAGTTCGAACTGCAGGAGCTGCTGCATCAGGCAAGCGTCTTCGGCGACGGCCTCTCATTCGATCAGCGCAACAGCGACAAGGGCTACATCTTGTCGGATTCCTTCGGCAAATACAGCCGCGACTTCGAGCCGTTCGACAAACTGCTGTTCACCGACGGCAAGGTCGACCCCGGTCATACGAGCGGATTTTCCTTTCTGATCACCGACTTCACGCCGCGCGGCCAGTTCTATCTGGTGCAAGACCCGCGCATTCCGCTGATGTGACTTGCATCTCGCTGCGGCGCGGGACAATTGTCCGACATGGCTTCAACCACCGCACGGCCGACCGACCTCGCAGACCTGCTCGCCTTCTACGCGGAGGCAGGCGTCGACGAGGCATTGTCGGACAGGCCGATCGACCGCTTCGCAGCGGCGACCGCGGAGAAGAACCGGCTGTCGGCGGCAAGGCAGGCTACCCGGCCAAGCAGCGAGGCCGTCCCTCAGCAAACGCGTGAGGAACGTCCCGCCGCACAACGCATGTCGCTTTTGCCGGACACCCAGCCGCCACCGCCTGCCCGTCCGCGGACCGCCGTCGTGCCGGATGGTGCACAGGCGGCGCATGCGCGCGATCTCGCCCGCTCGGCTGCTTCACTCGACGAATTGCGCGAGATCATGCTCAACTTCGATGGCTGCAATCTCAAGGCGACCGCCAAGGGCCTGGTCTTTGCCGATGGCAATCCCGAAGCGGATTTGATGTTGGTCGGCGAAGCGCCGGGTCGCGACGAGGACATTGAGGGACTGCCTTTCGTCGGTCGTTCGGGACAGTTGCTCGACCGCATCCTCGCGGCGATCGGGCGCGACCGGAAATCGGCCTACATCGCCAATGTCATTCCGTGGCGGCCGCCGGGCAACCGGACGCCAACGCCGCACGAGACCGAGATCTGCCGCCCCTTCATCGAGCGGCAGATCGAACTTGCCAATCCGAAGGTGCTCGTGACGCTTGGGGGACCGTCTGCCAACGTGCTGCTCGGCTCGACAACCGGCATCATGAAGCTGCGCGGCAATTGGCGCGAGCATGCGACGGAGGGCGGCGTGCTCATCCCGGCGATGCCGACGCTTCACCCGGCCTATCTGCTGCGCAACCCAGCGCACAAGAAATTCGCCTGGCGCGATTTTCTCGAGGTACGGGCACGGCTTATGGCGCTTGCCTGACGATCGGATTCAACAGAAGCGCCATCACCACCTATTGCGGCGGGGTCGCCTTGCGCGCGGCGGCACGCTGAATGCCGAGTTGGCGTTCGCGCAGGATGATGAAGATGCCGGCGCCGACGACAATAGCGCCGCCTGCAAGCATATGGATTGTCGGAACGTCGCCAAAAAGCAGATAACCTACCGCAATCCCGAGGATCATCGATGTGTATTCGAACGGCGCGACCACACTTGCCTCGGCGTGGCGATAGGCCTCCGTCATCAAGAGTTGCGCGATGCCGCCGCACATGCCGGCGCAAATCAGAAGCGCCGCCTGCTCGAACGTGGGCGCGGCCCAGCCGAACGGTATCGTCAGAAGCGAGAGGACGGTTGCGGAGAACGAAAACCAGAAAACGATTGTGCCGGTCTTTTCCGTGTGGACAAGGCTGCGTACCAGGATCATCGCCAACGCCGATGCCGCCGCCGCGCTCAGCGTCGCAATGATGCCCGCCGCCTCGTCGCTGCCAAAGGCACCGTCGCCGCTGAACAGCGTCAGCTTCGGCCAGGCGATGATGAACACGCCGATCAATCCGACCACGACCGCGCTCCAACGATAAGCGCGGACGGTTTCTCGCAGGATCACGGCGCTCAAGACCACGACGAGCAGCGGCTGCGCATAGTTCAGCGTGATCGCCTCCGGCAGTGGCAGCCGGGCAAGGCCGAAAAAGCCCAGGCCCATCGCGCAAACGCCGACAAAGCCACGCGCGAAGTGACTAAACGGGCGCGTCGTGTGGAACGCGCCGGGCAGATCGCCGCGCATTGCCAGAAGCACGATAATGGGCGGCATGGCAAAAAGCGAACGGAAGAACACCACCTCTCCCGCCGGCAAAGAACCGGCGGCCTTAATCATGGTGGACATCGCGACAAAGATCGCAACCGAGGCGATCTTGAAGGCAATGGCGGTGAGCGGACGACCCGGCCCGGCAGGCAGTCCCGGATTCACTTCGCCGTTGCTTCCGCGATAGCCGCCCAGACGCGCGAAGGTGTCGCCGGCATTTCAATGTGCTTGATGCCGTAGGCTCGCCAAAGGGCATCCGTCACCGCGCTCATCACTGCCGGCGTAGAGCCGATGGTTCCCGCCTCGCCGGCTCCCTTCATGCCCATGGCATTGGTTGTCGACGGCACGTTGCGGGTCTCAAAGCTAAATGAAGGCACATCGTCGGCGCGCGGCACGCAATAATCCATGAAGCTTGCGGTCAGCAGCTGGCCATCCTCGCCGTAGATCGTGTCTTCCGTCAGCGCCTGACCCAGGCCTTGGACAACGCCGCCGTGCACCTGGCCCTCAAGCAGGATCGGGTTCACAGTCATGCCGAAATCATCAACGATGGTGTAATTGACCACAACCGTGCGGCCCGTCTCGGGATCGATCTCCACTTCGCAGATATGCGTGCCGTTGGGATAGGTCGCCTCTTCCTGAACAAATTCGCCGAACCCTTTGAGATCCTCCGGTTTCTTCGCGGCCTTGGCGATTGCGTCGAAGGTGATTTCGCGATCCGTGCCGACGATGCGCGCGGTGCCGGCCACCAGTTCGATGTCGTCGGCGGAGGCTTCCAGCTCATCCGCCGCGATCCTGCGCAGCTTCACCGCGAGGTCCTCGCTGGCGCGCGATGCCGACACGCCGCCCAGCGGGATCGAGCGCGAACCGCCCGTGCCGCCGCCATCGTCGAGCCGGTCGGTGTCGCCCTGGTGGACGATGATCTTGTCGATATCGAGGTTCAGCTTCTCGGAGACGAACTGCGCGTAGGCCGTCGCATGGCCTTGACCGTTGGTCTGGGTACCGATGAACAGCGTCACCGTTCCGTCGGTGTTGAGTTGGACATGCGCCGGCTCCGATCCGGGAAAGGCGCAGGCCTCGATATAGGTCGCAATGCCGATGCCGCGAACTTTCCCGTTCGCCCGCGCCTGCTCGCGGCGCGCCTCAAAGCCCGACCAACCCGATTTTTCCAGCGCCCGCGTCATGTGACCATCGAACTCACCGACGTCATAAAGGCGGTCGGTGGCGGTCATGTAAGGGAACTGTTGCGGCCGGATGAAATTGCGGCGGCGGATTTCTTCGCGTGGAAGGTTGAGTTCGCGCGCTGCCGTATCGACCAGCTTTTCAATCAGGAATGCCGCTTCCGGCCGCCCTGCCCCACGATAGGCATCGACAGGGCAGGTGTTGGTGTAGATGCCGGTGATCGCGATATCGATTTCGGGAATGTCGTAGACGCCGGTGGACATGCTGGCCCCGCCAAAGGAAATGAAGGGCCCGTACTGCGAGATGTAGGCACCGATATTGGCCGTCAGCCTGACCTTGAGCGCCAGGAACCGGCCATTCGCGTCCATCGCCATTTCCGCCACGGCGAGATTGTCGCGCCCATGCGCGTCGGTAAGGAAATGCTCGGTTCGGTCGCTGGTCCATTTTACCGGTCTGTTCAGCCGGCGCGCGGCTTCCAGCACCAGCGCATATTCGCGGTAGACGAGCGCCTTTGGCCCAAATCCGCCGCCGACATCCGGCGTAATGACGCGTAGCTTCGAATTGTCGATGCCGAAGACCTGCTTGGCTAGGATGTAGCGCATTGAATGTACGCCCTGCGATCCAGTGGTTAGCACCAAACGGTCGGTACCCCCCTCGACCTCACCGATCGCGGCACGGGTTTCCATGTAGTTGCTGACGAGCCGATTGTTGGAGAATTCGATGCGCGTGACATGCGCGGCTTTCGAAAACGCCGCGGTCGCCTCTTTCGGCCTGCCCATCTGATAGGTGAATGCGCGGTTGCTGCCGAGTTCCGGCCACACCAGAGGCGTTTCCGGATCGAGTGCGGTCGCCCCCAGGCCGGCGGCATCCTCGGGATCATAGTCAATCTCGATCAGTTCGGCGGCGTCCTGCGCCAGCGCGCGGCTGTCGGCAACAACAAAGGCAACCGCATCGCCGACGTAATTCACGCGGTCCTTGCACAGAATTGGGATGTCACGCGTCGGCGCCTTGGTGCCATCCGGCTGGCGCTGCATGACACCGGATCGCAATGACCCTAGATGCGCCAGATCGGCGCCGGTGAGCACGAGATGTACGCCCGGCGCTGCCTTGGCCGCGTCCAGCGAGCCGATCATAAAACTCGCCTTGGCGACGGGAGAACGCTGCACGAAGCCATACAGCATACCCGGTAGAGAAATATCGTCGGTATAGCGGCCCTTGCCGGCAATGAAGGTCGCGTCTTCCAGCCGCGTGACGGAAGCGCCCATCCCGAATTTGGGTGTGAAGACGGTCATGTCTGCTCCGGAGATTGTGGCAAATCTGCGCGAGTGCAGATGGGCGCGCGATTGGTTTCATCGAGGGGTGACGTTAGTTTTGTCGAGAGAATGTTTCGTGTAAAGAGCACCGACCCGTAATTGTTGAGCCAGCTTACGCCGGCTCTGGCAGCCTGCAACCGCCGCAAGAAGGCACATAAATGCGTACAGATACCGGCCAGGTTTTCCGGCTCGAGAATTACCGCCCGAGTGATTATCTGATCCCAAAGACCAGCCTGCGATTCCAGCTGTCCCCCGACAGCACGATCGTCACCGCCATATTGACCATAAGGCGGCGCGGCACCGCGGCGCGCAACGCACCGCTGATGCTGAATGGCGACGGGCTGGTGCTGCGCTCTGTCGCGATAAGCGGCAAGCCACTCTCCCCAAACGCTTTCTCGGCAACGCCCGACCAGTTGGTCGTGCACGCGCCACCATCGGCAAACCAGTTCGAACTAACGCTCGTGACCGAGATCGCGCCGTCGAAGAACACGGTGCTTATGGGGCTTTATCGGTCGAGCGGCGTTTACTGCACCCAATGCGAGGCTGAAGGCTTTCGTCGTATCACCTATTTCCTCGACCGTCCTGATATCCTGTCCGTTTACACCGTTCGCATCGAAGCCTTGCGCAGCGAAGCGCCGCTGCTGCTTTCCAACGGCAATCCGGTCGAGCGCGGCGACCTTGGCGATGGGCGCCATTTCGCGGTGTGGGATGATCCGTTCCCCAAGCCGTCCTACCTGTTCGCGCTTGTCGCCGGCGATCTGGGCGCTGTCCTCGACGAGTTCGTGACAATGTCGGGCCGCAGGGTCGAGCTTGGCATCTATGTCGAACATGGCAAGGAGCGGCTTGCCGCCTATGCGATGGATTCGCTCAAGCGCTCGATGAAATGGGACGAGGAGGTGTTCGGGCGCGAGTATGATCTCGACGTTTTCAACATCGTCGCTGTCTCGGACTTCAACATGGGCGCGATGGAGAACAAGGGCCTCAACATCTTCAACGACAAATACGTTCTGGCCGACGAGAACACCGCCACCGACAGCGATTTCGCCAATATCGAGGCGATCATCGCGCATGAGTATTTCCACAATTGGACTGGCAACAGAATCACTTGCCGCGACTGGTTTCAGCTTTGCCTCAAGGAAGGGCTGACGGTTTTCCGCGACCACGAGTTTTCCGCCGACCAGCGCTCGCGCGCGGTCAAGCGCATCGCCGAGGTGCGTACGCTGCGCGCCCATCAGTTCCCCGAAGATCAGGGGCCGCTGGCGCATCCGGTACGGCCGCGCCGCTATCGCGAAATCAACAACTTCTACACGGCGACCGTCTACGAAAAAGGCTCCGAAGTGGTGCGCATGATCCGCACCATCCTTGGCGCCGATGCGTTCCGAAAGGGAATGGACGTCTATTTCGAACGTCATGACGGCGATGCGGCGACAATCGAGGATTTCCTGAAGGCATTCGAGGATGCCTCGGGACGCGACCTGTCGCAGTTCGCACTTTGGTATCATCAGGCGGGCACTCCCAACCTGACGGTCACTTCCGCGCATGATGCGGCGGCGAACACGTTCACATTGCAGATCGAGCAATCGGTGCCGCCGACCCCGTCGGAGAGCCGCAAGCGGCTGATGCATATTCCACTGCAGTTCGGACTGGTCGGCGCCGACGGCAAAGACCTTCGCTATTCGTCGGTCGAGGGCGCCTCCATCGAGAACGGCGTCATCCATTTGCGCAAGCGCCGGCATTCGATCCGCTTCTCCGGCGTCGCGGAGCGCCCGGCGGTGTCGCTCAACCGCGGTTTCTCCGCACCGGTGACGCTGTCGATCGAGCAAAAGCCCGAGGATCACCTGTTCCTCGCAAATCACGACAGCGATGCGTTTTCGCGCTGGCAGGCGTTCAATTCGGTGATGACCGATGCGCTGATTGCCGGATCGAAGCAAGTGCTGGGCGGTCGTGCGCCGGAGTTCGTGCCGGCCATCGCCGACTTGGCTGGAGCCATCGCCGCGAACGACGGGCTGGAGCATGCTTTCCGCGCGCTAGCGCTGACGCCACCCGGCGAGGCCGACATTGCCCGCGAGATGGGCAGCAACATCGATCCCGACGCGATCTTTGCTGCGCGCGAGGCGCTGGTGCGCTCGACCGCCGAACGCAACCGCCAGCATTTTGCCGCCGTCTACAATGGCCTGAGGGATGATCGCCCCTTCAGTCCGGACGCCGCCAGCGCCGGCCGGCGGGCACTGCGCAATGTCCTGCTCGATTATCTCTCCGCACTGGAGGGCGGCGCGGGCCTTGCTTTGAAGCATTTCACTTCGGCGAGCAACATGACCGATCGCGCCGGAGCGCTGACCGTGCTGGCCTACCGCCACTTTGATTCACCCGAAGCCCGGAAGGCTTTGGCGGCGTTCGAGAAATCCTTTTCGGGCGACGCGCTGGTCATGGACAAGTGGTTCGCCATCCAGGCTGCGGCGCCGGGTTCTGGAGCGGTCGAGGCGGTGCGGAAGCTCGCGGCGCATCCGGCCTTTTCGGTTGGCAATCCGAACCGTCTGCGTTCGTTGTTCGGCACCTTCTTCAGTGGCAATCAAACCGGCTTCCATCGCGCCGACGGCGCCGGCTATGCGCTGTTTGCCGAGACGATCCTCGAAATCGAGAAGCGCAATCCGCAAGTCGCCGCGCGCCTCGCCACGGGCCTCAGGTCATGGCGTTCGCTGGAACCGAGGCGCCAGGAACTGGCGCGCAAGGCGCTGGTAACGATCGCCTCGACCAAGGGATTGTCGGCGGACCTCAGTGACATTGTGGAACGCACTCTGGCTTAGCGAGGAAAAATGATCTGTGATCAATTTTCGGCCAGTCTTGCAAGATTTTCTTTACGACCACTGGACAACGCGAATCGGCTCTGATTCTTTAAGACAGATTCGGGTGTACGGTTTGTCCCGCATCTACCAAGAAACCTAGATCGGAGAGCCATTTTTCATGGCAAGGGCGGACGCGTGGGGCGCGGCCGGGGGATCAGCTTTCACCCGAAAAAGGCGGGCGGGCGGAAGCAGCATATTCGTGGAACCAGCGTATCGGCGGCTTCTGGCGGCCGAGCCGTTGCTCAGGCGATCCATACCGGCATTGATCGTCATATTTCTGATCGTGATTGCGGCTGTCCGGACGCTGGCGCTGCTTGCGCAGCATGACGAGATCGACCGTAGCGCACGCACGATCCTGACACTATCGGCCGCGGAGCTTGGCAGCGGGCTTTCCAAAACCCTTGTCGAGCCGGGATCGGAAGGATTGGTCCTCGATCTGATTGGCCGCACAGCGCAACGCGCCATGCTGGGCACGCGCCACGTGCTTGCCGTGACCGACGAGCGCTTCAATGTCGTTGGCGTATCATCGATCGGCGACCGCATGGCAGGACCGGCGGCTGGACACCATCGTACGCGAGGGTCAACCGCTCTTCATGTTCGGAGATCGCGCCGGCGTTCTCGACGTCATGATCGAGGGCGAGCCGTGGTTCGCGGCGATGGATCTGGCGGACGATCGCAGCGTTGCGGCGGCCGTGATGGTTCCGGAGGCGGCCATATTCGCGGACTGGCAGAAATCCGTCACCCTCAACATCACTCTATTCATTCTGACCGGCGGCGTGCTGGTTGTCGTGCTGTACGCCTATTTCCGCCAGGCCGGGCGCGCGTCGGTAGCAGACCGCATCTTCCGCGATGCGCATGAGCGCATCGACCTCGCGCTCATCCGCGGCCGTTGCGGACTGTGGGACTGGGACATGGTGCGCGGCAAGATGTATTGGTCGCGCTCCATGTACGAAATGCTGGGCTACCTACCCTGCGAGTCCATGCTGTCGTTCGGCGACGTACACCAGATCATCCATCCCGACGATGGCGACCTGTTCAGGCTCGCTGAGAAGATCGTGGCGCGCGAGATCGACAATATCGACCAGATTTTCCGTATGCGCCACGCGGATGGACACTGGGTCTGGGTTCGCGCCCGCGCCCAGGTCATCGACAAGGAAGCGCCGGAAATCCAGTTGATCGGCATCGCGGTGGATGTCAGCGAGCAGCGGCATCTTGCGGCGCGATCCGAAGCGGCGGATTTGCGGCTGCGCACCGCGATCGAGAGCATCAGCGAATCCTTCGTGCTGTGGGATGCCGCCGGCCGGCTGGTCATGTGCAACACCAAATACCAGCAGGACAGCGGCCTCTCGGAGCGGGACACCGTTCCCGGCGCGTTGCGCGACGATCTCGAAGAGCGGATGACGGCCTTTGCCGCCGAGCGCCGCATGGCCAACCCGAACGGCCCGCGCGGCGGCGCGACCTTCGAGCGGCAGCTCGCCGACGGCCGTTGGCTGCAGGTCAACGAGTTGAAGACCAGAGACGGCGGCTGCGTGTCGATCGGCACGGACATCACGCTGATCAAGCAGCATCAGGACAAGCTGGTGGACGGCGAGAGGCGCCTGATGGCGACCATTCATGACCTCAGCCACGCGCGCCGAAACGAGGAAGAGCGCACGCGTGAACTCGAGGAGCTCAACAAGAAGTACGTGAACGAGAAAGACCGCGCCGAGGCGGCGAACCGCGCCAAGTCGGAATTCCTCGCCAACATGTCCCACGAACTGCGCACTCCCCTCAACGCCATTATCGGCTTCTCCGAGTTGATGGAGACGAAGCTGTTCGGGCCGCTCGGGTCGCAGCGCTACGAGGAATATGCCGGCGACATCAACAGCAGCGGCAAGTATCTGCTCGGCGTCATCAACGACATTCTCGACATGTCGAAAATCGAAGCCGGCCATTTCACGCTGGAGCGCGAAGAAATCGACCTCAATCCTCTGATAAGCGAGACTGTGCGGGTGATCTCGCTCCAGGCTGCCGAAAAGTCGATCTCGGTGGAAACCAAGATCGCTGAAGCCATGACCCTCGACGCCGACCGGCGTGCCATCAAGCAGATCGTCATCAACTTGCTATCGAACGCCGTGAAGTTCACCGGAGAGGGTGGCCGTATTCTGGTGCGCGCCCGAAAGATTTCCGGCGCGATGATGCTATCCATCGAGGACAATGGCTGCGGCATCCCCAAGGCCGCGCTGAACAAACTCGGCAAGCCGTTCGAGCAGGTTCAAAACCAGTTTTCTAAAAACCACACCGGCTCCGGCCTTGGCCTTGCTATCTCGCGCTCGCTCGCGCAGCTTCACGGCGGCGCGCTGAAGATCCGCTCGAAGGAAAACATCGGCACCATCGTGTCGGTGCGCATTCCATCGCGGAAATCTCCCGCACCGGCTCCGGAGGCAGTCAAGCCGATCCGGGAAGCCGCGGAGTAAGGCGTTCGCGACTGTATGACCTTGATTTCTGAGATCAAGGCACTAAAGTAGTCATTAATGACTACTTTAGGAAATGATATCAGATGCCCACGGTGAGCCTCAAGGATGCGAAAGCCAGCTTGTCGAGCTTTGTAGATGAGGCCATACGGGGTGAGTTTGTGACAATCACCCGTCACGGCAAGCCGGTCGCGGCGCTGGTTTCGATCGATGCGGCGGAAGCCGCGAAACGCGCGCTACGAAAGGCCCGTCCGGGTCTCGCATCATATCTAGGCAGGTTCCCCGGGGGGATCGAATTTGAACGGAATATGACGCCTTCGCGAGACGTTGAGTTGTGAGCGGATTCCTGCTCGATACCAACGTCATTTCAATGCTTTCACCGTCCAGAGGCGAGGTGTCGAAGGCATTTATCAATTGGGCGGAAGACCAGGATTCGCGGGACCAGCTTTATTTGTCAGCTGTTACGATCCACGAGATTGAAAAGGGCATAGCCTTGCTCGAAAGCAAGGGCGCAAGCGCTAAGGCCACTGGCATCCGGCTTTGGCTATCCGGCCTGACAACGGCCTATGACGACAGGATATTACCGATTACGGTTGCTGTGGCGGCGCTGTCAGGGCAACTCGAAGCAAGTGCGATTGCGAGCGGCCATAGTCCTGGCATGGCCGACGCGTTGATCGCCGGCTCTGCAAAATCCCAGGGCCTGACTATCGTCACGCACAATCTAAAACACTTTCTGCATTTCGATGTCGCTGCAACGTCACCGATGGAAATTGCGGCTGGCTGACGCGCAAAGCTATATGCAGGCGAAGCCGCGCTTCGCCTGACATATTGGATGTAGACGTTACTGTTCCTGATCTCCCTCTAGCTCAACATCTCCCTCGCGCTCTCGCCTGCGCTCACGATCGCCTTCGCGTTCGCGGCGCGGCATTTCCTCCGCGACGATCTTGCCATCGTTGTTGCGGTCGAGCAGCGCGAACATCTTCTTTTGCTGGGTCTCGATCTCGACCAACGTGAGCATGCCGTCACCGTCGGCATCGAAGCGTTCGATCATGCGTTCCGCCGCACGTTCGGCGCGCATTCGCACAATGTCTGCGGCGATTTCAGCAACCGTCATCTTGCCGTCGCCGTCCTTGTCGGCATTGCTTATGCGAATTTTCATCGCGGCGGCGAATTCCTCGAACGTGATGTCGCCGCTAGAATCGGCGTCCGTCCGCTCGAAACGCTGCTTGCCGCGTTCCGCGCGGCCTTCCGGTTTCTCATCCGCGAATGCCGGAGCACCGGCAGTCGTTGCCACAGCAAGGAAAGCCATTGCGAGTTTTGTCGATGTATTCATCGTCTTCTCCATTGGACTTACCCCCGTTTCCAGAACGGCTTGCGGCTTCCCATCGCTCAAGCTTTTCCGGCACGAAACAAACGGTTGAAATGTGTACGCACCGTTTGTGCCGTTTCCTTGACATGCGCTTCCAGCACGCCGATGTCTGGCAATTCGGTGATGCCGATCAGCAGGTCGGTCAGGCCGGGCGGAACGTCCTTCCGGTCGAACGGCCCGGTCAGGCAGAGCCTGATCATCTGCGTCAGCGAGACATAGAGATGATACGCGTCGCAGAGTTCCTGCCGGGTCTGCGGGTCGGCGAAGCCCGATGCGAGCCGGGCTAGGGTATCGGCCGTTCCGGGCGCGCGTGGATTGCTGCCAATACCCTCGACCTCGCCCGTCAGCACCGCGCATTGCGCGATGAATTCGAGGTCGATCAGGCCGCCTGGAACCAGCTTGATATCCCAGGAATCGCGCGGTGGCTTTTCCTTTTCGATCAAGGCTCGCATCTCCGCGGCTTCCTTGAAAATCTTGTCGGCATCGCGCGGCAGCGCCAACACCGCCTCGACCTCGGCCTCCACCTCTGCGCACAGGCTATTGTCTCCGGCGACGGGGCGCGCGCGCGTCAGCGCCATATGCTCCCATGTCCAGGCGTCGTTACGTTGATATTTCCTGAACGCTTCGACATGCGTGGCGACCGGACCCTTGTTGCCGGACGGGCGCAGCCGGAGGTCAAGCTCATAAAGCACGCCCTCCGCTGTCTGCGCCGAGACAGCGGCAATGAGGCGCTGTGTCATGCGCGCGAAGTAATGCGACGGCGCAAGCGGCTTCTCGCCGTCCAACTCCTCGGCATCGGCGTCATGATCGTAGAGCAAGATCAGATCGACATCCGAGCTTGCGGTCAGTTCGCGGCTCCCCAGCTTGCCCATGCCGAGGATCGCTACACGGCCGCCCGGCACCTTGCCGTGGCGGATTGCGAACTCGGCGATGACCGCATCGAGCGCCGCACCGATGGTCAGGTCGGCCAGATGCGAAAACGCCCTGCCCGCACGGTTGGCATCGATCGCGCCGGCAAGCAGCCGCACGCCGATCAGGAATTTCTGTTCCGCCGCAAAGATGCGCAGCCGGTCCAGCACTTCCTCATGCGCCGTGGAGTTTTCCAGGAAAGCGGAGAGCCGGCCGGCCAGATAGTCACGGCTGGGCAGTTCGGCGAGCAGTGCCGGATCGAGCAGGCCGTCAAAAACATGCGGCCGACGGGTGATGATCGTGGCAAGTGCCGGTGCCCCACTGAGGATCGTCGCCAGCAGCTTGAGCAGCGCCGGATTGGATTGCAATAGCGAGAACAACTGGATGCCGGCAGGCAAACCGGCCAGAAACGCATCGAACCGCAGCAGTGCCTCGTCGGCGCGGCGCGTTTGGCCGAATGCTTGCAAGAGCGCCGGTGTCAGTTCGGTCAGCCGCTCGCGAGCCTCGGCCGATTGCGTCGCCTTATAGCGCCCGAAATGCCAGGTGCGGATGATGCGGATAATATCGCTTGCCCGCTCGAAGCCGAGCGTCGCCAGCGTTTGCAACGTGCCCGGATCGTCCACTTGTCCGGTAAAGACCAGATTGCCGATACCCGACGACAATTCCGGCGCGGTTTCGAACAGCGCTGCGTAGTGGCGCTCCACCTCATGCAGAGACGCGCGAAAGGCCGTCGAAAAAGCCTCCGCGTCCTCGAAGCCGAGCAGGTGGGCAATGCGTTCAAGCCCAGCGTCGGTTTCCGGCAGCGTGTGGATCTGCTCATCGGCCACCATCTGGATGGCGTGCTCGACGCGGCGCAGGAACCAGTATTGCTTCGCCAGCGCGTCACGCGCCTCATCGGTGATCCAGTTGCGCTTTGCCAGTTCGGCGAGCATCGGCACCGTCTCTCGGCCACGCAATTCGCGGAACCGTCCGCCGGCGATCAGTTGTTGGGTCTGGACGAAAAACTCGATCTCGCGAATACCGCCGCGCCCGACCTTGACGTTGTGGCCTTTGACCGCGATTTCGCCATGCCCCTTATGCGCGTGGATCTGGCGCTTGATCGAATGAACGTCGGCGATTGCCGCGAAGTCCATGTATTTGCGCCAGACATAGGGCTCCAGCTCTTTCAAAAAGGCGTTGCCGGCCGCGATATCGCCCGCGACGGGCCGCGCCTTGATCATCGCCGCCCGCTCCCAGTTCTGGCCGCGCCCTTCGTAATAATTCAGCGCCGCTTCGACCGGGATCGCCAGCGGCGTCGAGCCGGGATCGGGGCGCAGACGCAGGTCGGTGCGAAAGACATAACCGGCCTCGGTGCGGTCCTGGAGGATGCGCACCAGCCGCTTGGCAAGGCGGGAAAAAAGATCGGTCGCCTCGTAGGGATCGACAATTGCCGGCGCCTCCGGGTCGAAGAACAGGACAAGATCGATATCGGAGGAAAAATTCAGCTCGTTCGCACCGAGCTTGCCCATGCCGAGGACGATCCAGCCGGAACCTTCGCCTGGCCTTGTCGAATTGGGCAGTTTCAGCTTGCCGCTGTCATGCGCATCGCGCAGCAGGAAATCGATCGCCGCATTCGTGCAGGCATCGGCCAACGCGCTCAGCCGCCGCACGGTCGTGTTCGTATCGGCAAGATCTGCAAGGTCCTCCAGCGCGATCAGGAAATGCGCCTCTAGCTTCAGGCGGCGTAGATCGGTCATCAAGCTCTTTTCAGTGACGCCTTCCGCGAAGGGCAACTGGCGGGCAGCCGCCGATATCGTGTCCAGCCGGTGCGCAATGCTGGTGTCAAAGAGCAGATCGAGGATTTCCGGCCGGCGGCGGACGCAGCCGCGCATGAAATCGGACAGATCGAAGATAGCGGACAGGAATGCTGCCTCGGCGTCCCGACGCGAAAGCAGCGCGGCCAGTCGCGGCAACCCCCGTTCCGTTGCGCGCGTCGCGAGATCGCGCATCCTCTCCCGCGACGCCGTCGCGTCCAGCGGCGACAATCGCCTTGGCGGCTTGCCGAAAAGACTCGGCTTCGTCGCTGTCCTGGCCTGCACTTTCGTCACCTACCCATCCTCCTTGCGCGGAAAACTCAAGATGACGGATAGTCCAGGACTGCAAGGCTGAAGAGCAAGCCGCCCACCATGAAATTTCATCACAGCCTTGGCCAAACTCAAGCCAAGGCCGGACCCCGGCTGCGAGCGGCTTGCTTCCAACCGGACGAAGCGCTCGGTGGCGCGGTTGCGGTCCGCGGCATCTGGAATGCCGGGGCCATTGTCGGACACCGTCAGCACAATTTCGTTTGCGACGCGAGAGAGTTTGACGGTGACTTTGGGTTTTTCAGTCGCGCCTCGGCTGGGATCCGATGGTTTTGTACCCCCAACCCCTCCCCTCAAGGGGGAGGGGGATTCCGGCTCATCGGGTACCACTTCAGTTTCGATTGTCGGTGGAGCTTCGCGCGTTAGTCCCCCTCCCCCTTGAGGGGAGGGGTTAGGGGTGGGGGTATCGACAGAAGCGAGAGTGCTGGCGGGTGTGACAGCATCTGCATTCTCGAGCGCCCCCTCTCCGTCTCGCCCTTCGGGCTCGCCACCTTCACTTTCGTGGGCCTCGCCACCTCTCCACTCGTGGGGGCGAGGAACTACCGTCAGCGCTGCCCGGCGAATATTTGATGGCGTTATCGACGATGTTCGAAATTGATTGCGCGATCAGTTCGCGGTTGCCTTCTATCAGCAGGTCCGGCTCGACGCTCGACGTCCAGCTCAACGCCCGCTTCTTCCGCCGACGGCTCGTAGAGCTCGATGACATCGCCCACCACCTCGCTCAAATCGACCTTCGCGGTCTGCTCGGCGGAATAGCCGGCCTCCAACCGCGAGATCATCAGGATGGCGTTGAAGGTGCGGATGAGTTGATCGGACTCGCCAATCGTCGCCTCAAGCGCCTCGCGGTAATCCTTGCTGCCGTCCGTGCCGGCGAGTGCGGACTCCGCCCTGTTGCGCAACCGGGTCAGCGGCGTTTTCAGATCATGGGCGATATTGTCAGAAACCTGCTTCAGCCCTTCGTTGAGCTCGGCGATGCGCGTGAGCATGGCGTTGAGGTTTTCCGACAGCCGGTCGAACTCATCGCCCGCGCCGCTCACCGGCAGCCGGCCGCTCAGATCGCCGCCCATGATGCGGCGGCTGGCCTCGGACACGCTGTCGATGCGCTTCAGCGCGCGGCGTCCGACGAAAAACCAGATCAGCAGGCCGCCAAGCACCATGACACCAAGTGCCGCGCCCATCGACTTGCGCACCACCACGCGGAACCGCTCAGGTTCGCCAAGGTCGCGTCCGACCAAAACGATCATCTGATTGGGCAGGCGCAACACCAGGGCAATCGCGTCATGCCCGATTTCCGCTTCCGGCGTTCCAGTCGTGTCGCCGCCCGACGTCTCCGCATCCGTCGCCCCCTTGACGCGCCGCTCCGCCGCGGATTCGCCATATCGGACGTATGAGAACGGCCTGCCGGTCCAGCCCTCGACATCGAGCACGCCAGGTTCGAGGCTCTCGACGTTCCCCGCGAGGATTTGGCCATTGGCATTGGCGATCAAATAGAGATTGGCGCCCGGCTGGCGCGAACGGCGCTCGATTGTGCGAACCAACAGCGGCAGGCCGCCGCGCTGGTAGGCCGTTGCGAGGCCGACGACCTCCTCGTTGATCGTATCCTGCGTCTGCGAGGTCAGCATCCGCACTGAAAGCGCGGTCATGTAGAAGACGATGCCGATCGCGCAAATGCCGAAAAGCAGCATGTAAAGCGCCGAGAGGCGCGCGGCGGTGGTCTTCAGGGCCGCCGGCAGCTGCATGCGCTAGGTGGCCTTCAGCATGTAGCCGGCGCCGCGCACGGTATGCAGGATCGGGCTGTCAAAGCTCTTCTCGATCTTGGAGCGCAGGCGCGACACATGAACGTCGATGACGTTGGTTTGCGGGTCAAAGTGATAATCCCAGACATTTTCCAGGAGCATGGTGCGCGTCACCACCTGGCTGGCGTGGCGCATCAGATACTCGAGCAGCTTGAACTCGCGCGGCTGCAGGACGATCTCGCGTCCGGCACGGCGCACCGTATGCGAAAGCCGGTCCAGTTCGAGATCGCCGACCTTGTAGGTCGTGTCGACATCCTTCGCATTGGCGCGGCGGCGCAGCACCTCGACGCGGGCGAGAAGCTCGGTGAATGCGTAAGGCTTGGTGAGATAGTCGTCGCCGCCGGCGCGCAGGCCGGTCACCCGGTCGTCCACCTCGCCAAGCGCCGATAGGATCAGGACCGGCGTCGAGTTGCCTTTGGCGCGAAGGCCGGCAATCACCGAAATCCCGTCGCGGCGCGGCAACATGCGGTCAACCACCAGCACATCATAGTCGCCGCTGTCGGCCATGGCAAAGCCCGCCTCACCATCGCTCGCGGTATGAACCATGTGGCCCGCTTCGCCCAAGGCTTTCTGGAGGTAATCGGCTGCCTCGCGATCGTCTTCGATGACAAGAATCTTCATCGGCTGATCATACGTGAAATCCTGAAACTCTGACGAGGCGATATTCATCGCGCTTGCTCCTAGAACAAATGCGGCAGCAGCCGATTGAACTGCTGCCGCGGAACCGGCCCTCCCCGGTTTATCCAACCCAAGGGCCGGCTCCCTGTTGCGGCACTCGATCGGGAACCTCTTCAAGAGCCGCATCACCGCGCTTGACTGCGTACAACCTCGCGCGGCGGACTACTCGTAAACTTTGCGGTGCCGCGCGCCGGTCGGGGCGCGCGGCACATTCGGTCATCAGCCCTGATTGATCGGCAACGCGACGAAGCGGCTGTTGTCGTCGCGGGTTACCTGCATCAGAACCGCCTTGCGACCGGCCTTCTCGGCATCCTTCATCGCGGCGGTCACGTCCTTGGCGTCGGCAACCTCGCGCGAATTGACCGAGGTGATGACATCGCCGGGCTGGATGCCGCGATCGGCGGCGTCGCTGTCAGGGTCGACATCGGTGATCACCAGGCCCTTGCCATCCTCGGCAGGCGAGACCGTCAGGCCGAGATCGGCGAGCGATGAGGGCTCGGCCTGCTTCTGTCCCTTGTCTTCGTCCGTCGAAGCCTGCTTGTCGGACTTCGGCAACGTGCCAAGCTGCATCTTGACGGTTTCGGACTTGCCGCCGCGCCAGAGCGTCACTTCGACTTCCTTGCCAGGCTGGATGCCGCCGATCATGCGAGCCAGTTCCTTCGGACCGGCAACGTCCTTTCCGTCCACGGCCGTAATCACGTCGCCGGCCTTGATGCCAGCCTTGAGCGCCGGGCTGTCAGCCTGCGCTTCGGACACGATCGCGCCCTTGGCGTCAGCGAGGCCAAGCGAGTCCGCGATATCCTTGCTCACCGGCTGGATCTGAACGCCAATCCAGCCGCGCGAAACGCTGCCGTCATGCATCAGGTCCTGCACGACCTCGCGGGCCGTGGTAGCCGGAATGGCGAAGGCGATGCCGACATTGCCGCCCGACGGCGAGAAGATCGCGGTGTTGATACCGACAACTTGGCCGCTGAGGTTGAAGGCCGGACCGCCGGAATTACCGCGGTTCACCGCCGCGTCGATCTGCAGGAAGTCATCGTACGGACCGGCGCCGATGTCGCGGCCACGTGCCGAAACGATACCCGAGGTCACCGTGCCGCCCAGGCCGAACGGATTGCCGACAGCAACCACCCAGTCGCCGACGCGAACCTTGCTATCGTCAGCGAAGTCGACATAGGTGAACTTGCGGCTGTCGTCGACCTTCAGAACGGCAAGATCGGTACGCGGATCGGTGCCGATCAGCTTGGCATCAAGTTCGTCGCCGTTGTTCATGACAACCGTGAAGGCCGAGCCGTCCTCGACGACGTGATTGTTGGTGACCAGATAGCCGTCCTCGGTGATGAAGAAGCCGGAGCCCTGAGCCACGGGACGCGGCTTGTGTTCGCGTTCGCCACGGTCGCCACGACGCTCCTGATGCCAGCGCGGGCCGCCATCCTGATCGCCATTGCCGAACTCACGGAAGAACCGCTTCAACGGATGGTCGTCCGGCAGATTGTCGAAGTTCTGATCGCCGAACGGATCGCCACCGCGATCAGCAGCCGGCTCGATCTTGGCCTTGACCTGAACGCTGACGACGGCCGGCGAAACCTTTTCGACGACGTCGGCGAAGCTCGGCACCTGCGGCGCCTGAACGCGGACGGCCTCGGCGAGAACAGGGGCCGTGCCGGTGGCTACGGCACCGAAGCCGATGGCCGAAGCAATGGCGATCGAAGCGGTTGCGGCGATGAGATTCTTGTGGGTGCGCGAAACGCGGGATTCGGGAGTGTTCATGGTTCTATTCCTCTTCGCAGGGATGCGTCTCGGGTGGCATCCTGTGCTTCGAGAAATAGGAGAGCGCACATTACGGCGCCATTTCCGCCACATGAAATTTAGGTAATGTTTCGGTGCGGCCCTCGCACCCTCCCTTTCTACTTGCATTGAACGACCCGCGGCGCATTGCGCGCACCACCGAAACCGGCGAAAAGCTTATGCCCCAACGGAACAAAGCGCTTGCCAGATCAAAACCTAACAACCCTCCCCGACATAACCACCTGGCTCATCGGTCCGGCGCGGCGGGAGCTTGCGCCGGAGGACATCGTAACGGGTCTGGCCAACCGTCTGATCGACGCCGGCATTCCGATGTGGCGCGTGCGAATCGGCCAGAGAGTAGCCAATCCTATGATCGGCGCCTGGGGCGTCGCCTGGACCCGCGAAGGCGGTGCCGAACTCTACACGATCCCGCGCGGCATACTTACCACACCAGCGTACCACGGCAGCCCGTTCGAACGTGTTATCGAGTCGCGGGCGAGCTTCCGCTGCTCACTCGAGCATCTTGAAACCGACCGCGAACACTCTGTCCTCGTCGAACTGGCAGCAGCCGGAAGCACGGACTATCTGGCGCTGCCGATCGAATTTGGCGATGGGTCAGTGCAGGTCGGCGCCTTCACCACCGATCGTCCTGGCGGCTTTGCCGATCGGGAGGCTCTGCTGATCGAAGGCCTGGCGCCGGCGATCGCCGCCGCGATGGAGCCCGCGGCCATGCGCCATTCCATGACCAGCCTGCTCGAGGTCTATCTCGGCAACGGCCCGGCCGAACGCATCGTCAAGGGCGCGTTCCAGCGCGGGCAGACGACGGAGATCGAGGCCGCCGTCCTGATGACCGACCTGCGCGGTTCGACCGTGTTGTCCGAACGGCTCGAGCCCGCCGCCCTTCTTGACCGGCTGGGAACCTATTTCGAGGCGGTTGTAAACGCTGTGCGCGCCGAAGGCGGCGATGTCTTAAAATTCGTCGGCGATGGCGTGCTGTCCGTCTTCTCGGCGGACGGCATTGGAAAACGCGAAGCCTGCCTGCGCGCTGCCCGCAGCATCAACCGCGCGTTTGGCCAGGAAACCGTCGCGGACCTACCGTTTGTCGCCGCGCTGCATGTCGGTCCGGTTGTCTACGGAAATATCGGCAGTCTCGACCGGCTCGACTTCACGGTCGTTGGCCCGACGGTCAACTACGTCAGCCGGCTCGAAGGCGTTGCCAAGATGCTCAACCGCCAGGCCGTGTGCTCGCACGATGTCGCATCGGCCCTGCCGGCCGACATGGTCACCTCCCTCGGCAAGCAGATGCTCAGAGGATTTGACGAAGCTCAGGAGGTGTTCGAGTTGGAGGGAGCGCCAGGCTGACAGCTATTTCTCGGCCTCGCCGAGAATGCGGTCCAGCGCCGCCTGCTCTTCATCCGAGAGCTTTGTCGCTGCCGGTCGCTTCGACCGCGCGGTAAGCGCTATGACGAGGCCACCGGCTAGCAGCAACGCTATTGGAGTTGCCCAAAGCAGGGCATTGCGGATGTTAAAGCGCGGCTTCAAAAGCACGAACTCGCCATAGCGCGCGACGACGAAGTCGAGAATCTGTTCGTCGCTATCGCCCGCCGCCAGCCTTTCGCGCACCAACACGCGTAGGTCGTGCGCAAGCTCGGCGTCGGAATCGTCGATCGACTGGTTCTGGCAAACCATGCAGCGCAGTTCCGCCGACAGCGCCCTGGCGCGAGCCTCCAGCGCCGGGTCGGCAAGCATCTCGCCGGGTTGCACGGCTATGGCCGGGATTGCGGCGAAGAGGGTTAGGATAAGCGCGAGGAGATGCTTGGTGTAATTGGAATGTGACGGTCCAAAGGCGCGCAGTGATCCCCCCCTCCGCCTCGCTTCGCTCGGCACCTCCCCCCCGCTACGCAGGGTGGCGGATGGGCGCCAAGCGTGCCGCCGCCCATCCTCTCCCCTCACGAAGTGGGGGAGAGGTGTCGAAGCCCGAAGGGCGAGACGGAGAGGGGGCATTCGCCCCAACAAAGCCTGAAGCAGCCTGCTGAATCCTATTGGCACGACAAATGACAGTGCCATTTGTTCTACCCCGCCACCGCAACCTTGCGCCGCGACGGCGCGCCGACGCGCAGGCGGCGGTCGGTGAGCGAAACAGCGGCGGCGGCCATCATCACCAGCCCGCCAAACCAGATCAGCGTGACCAGTGGCTTCCACCAGATGCGCACGACGATGCCGCCATCGGCCGTTTCGTCGCCAAGCGAAACATAGAGTTGACCCAAGCCCAGCGTCAGAATGCCAGCTTCGGTGGTCGGCATCTTGCGCGCCGTGTAGAAACGCTTCGCGGCACTCACTTCGCCTTGCTTCACACCGCCCTCGAACAGCGCGAAGCGCACGCGCGTCTCGGTGTAGTTCGGACCCTGCATCGGCGACACGCCCTCCAACTGCAGCATGCGACTGCCGATTTCCGCCGTTTCGCCGGGCCTCATGACCGTTATGTGCTCGGCCTGGAACGCCAAGGTCGCGACAATGCCCAGCGTGGTCAGCCCCATGCCGAGATGTGCGATCGAAGTGCCATAGACCGAGCGCGGCAGGCCGGTGAACCGCCGCAGCGATACCGCGAGCGGCACAGTGCCAAGCGCCGATTTCTGCGCAAGGTCGGTCAAAGCGCCAAGGATCATCCAGACGGCAAGGCCGATGCCGAGCGCGGCGAAGACCGTCGCGCGGTCGATCAATAGATACGCCACCAGCATCATCAACAGCGCACCGCCGGCCGCCGCCATCAGTCGCTGCGTCGCAGCAAACACATCGCCGCGCTTCCACGCCAGCAGCGGACCGAACGGGATCAGCACCAGCAGCGGCAGCATCAGCGGGCCGAACGTCATGTTGAAGAATGGCGCGCCGACCGAAATCTTGTCGCCGGACAAGGCCTCGACAACCAGCGGATAGAGCGTGCCGATCAGCACCGTTGCCGCCGCCGTGGTCAGGAAGAGATTATTGAGCACCAGCGCGCCCTCGCGCGAAATCGGATGAAACAGACCGCCTGCCGTCAGGGTGCCGGCGCGTAGCGCAAACAGCGTCAGCGACCCGCCGATGAACAGCATCAGGATCGCCAGGATGAAGACACCACGCGTCGGATCGGTGGCGAAAGCATGCACCGACGTCAGGACGCCTGAGCGCACGAGGAAGGTGCCAAGCAGCGACAGCGAGAAGGTGAGGATGGAAAGCAGGATCGTCCAGATTTTCAGCGCTGAGCGCTTTTCCATGACGATCGCCGAATGCAGCAGCGCCGTGCCCGCCAGCCATGGCATGAAGGAAGCGTTCTCGACCGGATCCCAGAACCAGAAACCGCCCCAGCCGAGTTCGTAATAGGCCCAATATGACCCCATCGCGATGCCGCCGGTGAGGAACATCCAGGCGGCGAGAGTCCACGGCCGAACCCAGCGCGCCCAGGCTGCGTCGACGCTGCCGTCGATCAGCGCCGCGACGGCGAACGAGAAGCAGACCGAGAACCCGACATAGCCGAGGTAGAGCAACGGCGGATGGATGGCGAGGCCGATATCCTGCAGGATCGGGTTGAGGTCCTGCCCCTCGAACGGCGCCGGCACCAGCCGGATAAACGGATTGGAGGTAGTCAGCACGAAGAGCAGGAAAGCCGCGCCGATCCAACCCTGCACGGCGAGCACATTGGCGCGCAAGGTCGATGGCAAATTGCCGCTGAACACCGCAACCAGCGCGCCGAAGAAGGTCAGGATCAGCACCCAGAGCAGCATCGAGCCCTCATGGTTGCCCCAGGTGCCGGTGAATTTGTAGAGCATTGGTTTCAGCGAATGCGAGTTCTCCCAGACATTCGCGACCGAGAAATCGGACTGGACATAGGCGGTGGTCAGCGCGGCAAAGGCGATCCCGACCATTGCGAATCCGGCGACCGCTGCCGGCCCGCCGACCGCCATCAGCCGCTCGTCATTGATGCGCGCGCCAATCAGCGGCGCCAGCGACTGGACGAGCGCCAGCGCGAAGGCGAGGACGAGCGCGAAATGGCCGATCTCGACGGTCATGAACCGGCTCCTGCCGGCGTCTCCTGCCAGATGCCCTTTTCCTTCAGCTTGTCGGCAACTTCCTTCGGCATGTAAGTCTCGTCATGCTTGGCAAGCACGCTGTCGGCGATGAACACGCCGTTCGCGCCCATCGTGCCTTCGGTGATGACGCCCTGCCCCTCGCGAAAGAGATCCGGAAGGATGCCTGTGTAGGTGACCGGCACCGACTTTTCAGTGTCGGTAACCGCGAAGGACACTTCGGTTCCCTGCCCGCGCTTGACCGATCCGGCCTCGACCAGGCCGCCAAGGCGGATGCGCTGGCCCGGCTGCAGCGTTGCCGCCTGAAGTTCGGCGGGCATATAGAAGAACGAGGCTTTCTGACCAAGCGCGTAGAAGGTCAGCGCCGTTGCCGCGCCGAGAAAGGCCAGCGCGCCCGCAATCACCGACAATCGCTTTTGCTTGCGGGTCATACCTGGCGCTCCGTAGCAGCTTTGCTGCTCAGATTTCGCAAGACGGCGCGCTTCAAACGCCCCTCCGTCCTGCCGGACATCTCCCCCTCAGAGGGGGAGATCAGCAGTGTCGCCCTCTCAGCAGTCTTTAAGACGCCTGCGATTCGCGAAGGCCGATCGGACGGCTGATCTCCCCCTTTGAGGGGGAGATGTCCGGTAGGACAGAGGGGGGTTAGTGACACACACATTGCAAAAGACATAGTCACTCCGTCGCCGTCAGGCCGAGCGATGCGGCCAGAGCAGATAGCCGCTTGCCGTCCTCGCTGCCCCTGTCCAGTGCCTGCAGTCCGCGCGTCAGGGCATCGCGCGCCGCAGCGGGCTTGCCAAGCACTGCATAGGAACGAACCAGCCGCATCCAACCTTCCGGATCGCGCGGATTTTCGCGCAGCTTTGCGTCAAGACCGGCCACCATCTGCTCGATCATGGCGTTGCGGTCCGCTTCCGACATCGACGATGCCGTGCCGATCTGCTCCTGTGTCGGACCCGGAGCGGATGGTGGAGTGGTCCCACCTGCCGCGATGCGCTCGACCTCGGCTATCGCCTGCTGGGCGGCGGGTCGCCACGGACTGTCTTCCGGCAGATTGGCGACCATGTCCTTCCACGCCGCCACTGCCTGCTGAAGCTTGCCCTCCTGCGCGAGAGCCGTCGCCAGGTAAAAACTTGCCTTCGGGTTCGCCGGTTCGATCTCGACGGCGCGCCGGAAAGCGGCTTGCGCGTCCGCCGTGACAAGGCCGTTCGCAGCACTTGCAATCGCCTCGCCCAGTCCGGCAAACCGATCACCGGTTTCGCCCACAAGCCGGATGGCATTGCGGTAGGCCATCACGGAATTGGCGAAACGCCCGCCGCGCATGTAGATCGGCGCCAGAACGTCCCAACCACGCCCATCCTCCGGATTGGCGGCAAGATGCGCTTCCGCGCGGGCGACGAGTTCTTCGACCGAGCTTTTGGCAGGGTCCTCCGCCAGGCGCGCGCTCAGCGGCTCGCTCGGCAGCGTCGGCGACCCGAGTTCGGCATAAAGGCCCCAACTTACGAGCGGAACCGATAGAATCGCCGCGGCGCCTATTGCTCTTGCCGCCGTGTTTCTCCCCAATCTCGGCGCTTTGACATTCTTCAAGGCCTGCTCCGAGCCCAGACCAGGTCTTCCATTCGACACAGATAGCGGTTCCGCCTTGTCCGCCAGCAGCAGGATGCGCCGGCCGATCTCAGCCTTGGCTTCTTCGGCTTCCCTGACGCCGATCAGGCCGCGCTCGACGTCGCGCTCGACCTCGCGCAACTGGTCGCGATAGACCTCGATATCATTGTCCTGCGGACGGGTGGGCTGGCCCGACTGCCTTGCCAGCGGCAGCATGACCGCCAGGCTTGCGGCCAGTGTCAGCAACGCGGCGACAATCCAGAACAGCATGCGCTTTCCAATATCCGCCCTTGTCGATCCTGCCAATTCCGCAGGCGTGCGGCTGATTGACCGCCGCTAGCCGCCTAGCTCAACGTAGCCCAGCTACCGTCTTCATTGCGGCAGGCCGTGCCCCGCGCAGTCCGCGTTTGGCCGTTGACTGTGACCGCGTGAGTGTACTGCCGGCAATCCTGCGAGCCGACGCGATAGGGTTGCGCCGGCACAACCTCGCCCGAGCGCCCGGCGCGATTACCCGTCCAGGCCACTTTCTGGCCGCTTTGCGTGTATTCCAGCGCCTTGTATTCGGCTTCCAGCGCCTTGCGCTTGTCGCCCGAACCAAGGCCACTGCCGACCGACCCAGTGATAAGTCCGCCGACCATGCTCGCCTTGCCGCTGCCGTCCCGCGGCGTCACATCTACCGTGCTGCCACCCGTATTGTCGCCGGACTTCTTGCCGTTCATCCCGGATGTCGTTCCACAGCCGGCTACCGCAATAAGAGCAACGAGCAGCACCGCGCGAAACGTCATCTTCACCACCGATTCGAGCCGCTTGAGGTTCCTTCGGACACCACAGCGACAGGTTGATATTGGGCCGAAGCTTAAGCTCGAAGCCCCCTCGCTGCGAACCTGTTTTTCGTCTACTCGACGCTAGCGCAGAAGAACAACAGCTTTCAACCCGCCGATCGTCGAACGGCCAAGTTCGACCTTCCCGCCATATTCGCTGACCAGATCGGAAACGATCGCCAGCCCAAGACCAGTGCCGGGCTTGCTCTCGTCGAGGCGCTCGCCGCGCTTCATCGCCTCGCGCGCCTTGTCTTCAGGTATGCCCGGGCCATCATCCTCGATGGTGATCAAAAACATGCTGTGGTCGTCCTGCGGCGGCGATGGCGCCAGTGTGACGACAACCCTGCCTTTCGCCCATTTCATCGCATTTTCGAGCAGATTGCCGACGACTTCTTCAAGATCCTGCCGCTCGCCGGCAAACAGGATGTCGTTCGCCGGCGGAATGAACGTTACCGATGTTCCCCTCCCCAGCTTAGCCATCACCCGCACCATTCGCTCCAGCAGCGGCGTAACCGGCGTGCGGTAGACGACGCTGTCGCGCTGCGCCGCGATGCGCGCCCGCTGCAGATAATGCTCAAGCTGGCTCTGCATGGCCGATGCCTGGTCGGAAATGATCCGGCCTTTGTCTCCGCCAAGCGCGCGCGCTTCGTTGAGCAGCACGGCGAGCGGCGTCTTCAGCGAATGGGCAAGATTGCCCACCTGCGTCCGCGAACGCTCGACGATGCGGCGGTTGTTCTCGATAAGCGCGTTGGTCTCGTTCGCCAGCGGCTCGATCTCAGTGGGAAAGCTGCCGCCAAGCCGCTGCGCCGTGCCCTCGCGCACCTTTGCCAGCGCCTCGCGCACCCGCCCCAGCGGCCGCAAGCCCAGCAGGATCGCCGCGGCGTTTATGGCGATCATGCCGATGCCGAACAGCGACAGATACGTGAAAAGCTGCCATTCGAAGGCGTCGATCTCCTCCTCCAGTTCGCTGCGATTGCCCATGACTCGGAACCGCGCCACGCGGTTTTTTTCGTCCAGCACGAACTCGCTCTCGAAGACCTCAAGCTCCTCGCCGTTGATGCCGTCGGTTACATAGCTTCGCTGGAAACTCGAATTGAATGGCGCATCGGCGACGCTTGGCGAGGGGATAGCTTCGGTCATCGACAGCGACCGCAATTCGCCCGTTAGGCCTTGCGAAACAGGCTCCACCGCCCAGTACCAGCCGGAGCGCGGCTCGGAAAATCGCAGATCGCCAAGGTCCGGCGCTCCGGTCAGCGCGCCGGTTTCGGACACCCCGACCGAACCGATCAGGTTGAACAAGTGCGCCGACAGGAGACTGTCGAAGCCGCGTTCGCTCGTCTGCCGGTAGAGCGTGGCGATAACGGTGTAGATCAGGATCAGCGCGACGATCGCCCAGATCGTCGAAAACGCCAGGACGCGGAAAGCCAGCGAGCGCGGCGCCAGCGCAACCGGCCAGGCTCTCGATTTGACGGGCTTGGGAAGTTCCGCCGTCACGCCTCCGGCTCACGCATGCGGTAGCCCATGCCGCGCACGGTCTCGATCATGTCGATGCCCATCTTCTTGCGCAGCCGGCCAACAAACACCTCTATCGTATTGGAATCGCGATCGAAATCCTGGTCGTAGAGATGTTCGACCAGCTCTGTGCGCGAAACCACCTTGCCCATATGATGCATCAGATAGGCGAGCAGCCGGAACTCGTGCGAGGTGAGTTTCAGCGGCGCGCCGTCCATGTCGGCTTTGGAGGCCTTGGTGTCGAGTCGCAGCGGTCCGCATGTCAGTTCCGACGAAGCGTGCCCCGCCGCGCGACGTATCAGCGCCCTGAGCCGCGCCAGCACTTCCTCGATATGGAAGGGCTTCGTCACATAGTCGTCGGCGCCGGCATCGATGCCGGAGACCTTGTCGCTCCAGCGGTCGCGCGCGGTGAGGATCAGCACCGGCGTCTTGCGGCCGTCGCGGCGCCAGCGCTCGACCACGCTGATGCCGTCCATCTGCGGCAGGCCGACATCGAGCACGATTGCATCATACGGCTCGGTATCGCCGAGGAAGTGTCCCTCCTCGCCGTCGAACGCCTTGTCGACGGCATAACCGGCATCGGTCAGCGCCTGTGTCAGCTGCCGGTTGAGATCCTTGTCATCTTCGACGACCAATATCCGCATGGAATCATTTGCCCGTTTTGAAAGCCAGCATCTTACAGGAGTGGGTTTTCGGCGCGCAGGTCAATTCAACGGCACGACGACCTGGGCCCGGCGCGGCCGTCCGCCATCCTTGCCGGGCAGAAGCACGACGATAACGCAAACCGCTTGGCCGCCCTTGGTGGTCTGCTGCGCCTTCGCCAGCGTCCCGCCACGATCGGCCGCAACCTGCAGGCCGATGGAATAGCAATCCGACTGGACCCGAACGACCGGGTCACCATGGCCGGGAGCCGGAACCGTAAGCGGAGCAGCGACAGCCTGAACGGCGAACAAACTCGCCGCGCCGAGCGCAGTCAGTGCAAGCCGAGTGATGGAGACGATCCGTTTCATGCTTGCCGTTCTAGCCTATCCCTGCTGAACGTGGAATGAACGCGTCTTGGGCATCGCTTACAGGCCGAGAAGCGCTCGGATCTTGCCGGTAACCTGTGACGCGACGTGACGAAGACAGGACGGGCCTCCACTTGTTCGCGGCCTGCCTGGGGATCAAATCGGATACAAATGATGTCGGACTGTTGCGGGCAACAGGGCGAACTAGAACTCACTGCCGAACGAGGAACCAGCGGCAATTTCGCTAGCCTTGGGGTAGTGTCTCCGAGGCCTTTCGATACAGCTTCTGTAGCAGCTTATCGCGCGAAGTGGGCGTCGCCATGAGTTTCTTCGCCGCGATAGCTCAAGGCGAGCTTCTTTTGCTCATCACTCAGCGTAGCGAAAAACCCTGTCATAGGACGAGGTGTCGCGTAAAATGGTTCAGGCTCCGGCAGGGGCTTCTTTTCCCCGTACCAGAGGGAGAGCGACGTCTGGAATGCTTTTCTCAAAGCATACATGTCAAACTCCTTTCCTGTAATATGGCGTCTCATTTTTGGGCGATTTAAGCGTAAACCCGTAAACTTTCTCGTAAAGGTAAACGAGAGCGTCGTTCTTGGGTTGCAGCCTAATTTCCTTTTTGCCGCGCGCTTGAGCATAATTCACGCACGCTTCGAGCGCATCAGGAAACGGCGGCCCTTAAGGGGGCAGTCTGATCTAGCGTCGCCCTCAAGGAACCGCAAGACCACGGCTTGCCCCGTGGTAAGCGCTAATGCAAGAGCACAAAGCCTTTCGCCATGCCATATAGCGATAGGCATCACGTCCGGCTCATTGTGCCGCCGAAGCACTTCCGGCCAGTCGAAGTGCGAACTACCCCAAGCATCAGAGATGTAACGAAGCGCGCGACCACTGACTTCTGTTATCTGGTATGACGTACCAATATGTGTTGCCAACGCCTCTGCAGCTTTGCAGGCGTCGTGCTTATTTTGCGCATAGCGCCTTTTTGCGGCAGCGAGGTGTGGAGACAAACGGATTTACATAGTCAGCGACTTACCGAAAGCATTTACCGCTTCCGCATCAGAGTGTCACCGCCAGACGATTAAACGCGCGATCTAACGATTTTGAATTTCAACTGAGACACTACCCTTGGACCTCACTCTATTCTTGATTGCGCAAGCAGTCGGCCGAAAAGGGCGACGACACCGGCAATGGCCGTTGCCAATTGCAACAGCGCGTCGATGAACGACGCTTCGTCGAAACTGTCAAACGGCGCGCCGGAAAGCCCGCAGCAGGCGATGACGATGGTGACGATCGACGCCCAGACGGTGCGCGACAGATACCAGGGCTTGGTGTCGTTCATGGCTTGTCCTTTCAATGATTTACCAAGGTTTGTTTCGGAGTGGATTCAAGAGGCGTTGGCGCGTCGTTCCCCTGCGATCAATGCAATCACAGCTCAAACCGCCGCATGGCCGGAATGCCGAAGCCTGCCGCAAGGCTGATCTGGCGCACCGTGATGTCGAGCGCCGCAGGCATACCGCCGAAATCGGCTGCGATCGAAGCGGCTGGATACGTCCAGTTCGAAGATGACACCGTTGCCGAGCGGATGACCGCGCCACCCACCGGCGCGATGTCGAGGCGATATTCCTCGCGCTCCTCGGCGAGCGGAATGTCGGTTGTCGCCCAATCGTCGGCATCGACGCGGCCACGCCGCACCCAGGAAAACGCCAGGTCGCCGCCAGCCCCGCGGCAGCGCAGATGCACCGGCGACAATGGCAGTCTTGCCCGAAGGCCCCCTGCCTCTTCCTGACGCGTGAAGGTTTCGTCCGACAGAATTGCTCCGGACCGCCCTACCCGCCAGTTAAGCCGCAGGCCGACCTCACCGGCAAGCAAACCCGCCGGCCTGATCCTGTCATCCAGAATGACGAAAGGCGAGCCGGCTGCTGCACCTGCGGCCATGGCGTCGCTGGTGCCCAATTGGCCGCGCAGCAAACCCTCGAGCCGCCAGATGCCGGGCGCGGCTTCTTCGGCGGTCGAGAACTGAACGATTTCCCAGACGCCGTTTTGCGCCCGCACGGCGCCGGCATTGGCGCCATTCAGCAGTTGCAAACGGCTGATGCTCGCCGTCTCCGCATCGAACAGCGAGACGGTGAGCGCCGTTGTCCGGTCGATGCGGCCTTCGAATGATCCGGGCGGCAGCGGCTCGACAAGTTCGCCAACATCCGCCGGCTGGGTGATGATCGCCCGCTGCGAAAAGCCGGTATCCTCGGGTGAGGCGAGCAGCACCAGGCTCTTCCACGGCTTCTGCCAGGCGGCAACGCGGAACTGGTTCTGCGGGGCTGCAGTACTTGTTCGCGATGGCAGGTCGAGAAACAGCGCATGCGGCAGGCCGGCATGGATCACCGGTTCCGGCTGCGGCTCGCTCGGCACATTCGCCCAGGCGCCCGGTGCGGCGCGGTCGATACGACGCGCCTTGATGCGGCGCACCAGCCCGTCTTCCACTTCGGCGACAAGAAACTCGGAGGTCCCCTGTTCCGGCAGCGTGATCACCGATCCCGGCTCATAGCCTTGGCGATAGCTCGCCACCGAGAAGGACGCGGTTTCGCGGCCGGCCCAGACGCGATCCAGCCAGTCGGCGATCAGCACCTGGCCTTGCTCGCGCTCCAGCACGCCGGGGAAACTCAACGTGCGCTGCCGCTGGTTTGTGGCGCCGACGCGGGTTGCGCGTACCGAACCCGCCTGGAAGCTGACCATATGGTCGCGATAGACAAGCATCGCTTCGGCTGGCAGTTCATGATCCGGCGTACGCACCTTTTCCAGCGACGCGCCATCTTCCTCGGCCACCATGATGTCGACCGCTTCCGGATCGGCGGATCGCGCCCGTGTGCTGCGGAACACCAACCCATCCGGTCCTTCCATCACCGCCAGATCGTAGAGATCGACCAGGGGTTCGATGGCCGAGCGCGCCGCGCCCGGTTCGTCGATGACATAGCCTTGCAGAGTGCCATCAGCTTCGGAGACATTAGCAGCCGGCAGGCCATGATCGGCAAGGATGGCATTGATCAGCGATCCGACGTCGAGGCCTTCCAGCCGCCCGTTCAGCCAATGGCCCAGGTGCCAGTTTGCGCCATCGGTCCAGACATTGGTCTGCAACGGAAAAGCCGGAAAAGGCCGCGCGTCCCAGCACCAGACGTAACTGCGACTGTGGTCGAGCATTCGCTCGCCATAGACCGGCGACAAGGGATTGGCGGCGGCGTCGAAGTCAGGGTTTGCCGGGTCCCAATGCGCGGCATGGGCTTCCAGAAAGCGCTTCGGCGCCAGATCATTGCGCCCGCCATTGGAAAAGTATGGCGTAAAGCTCTCGCTCGATTTCGGATCGACGAAGACGTTCGGCTGGTTCGGCCCCTTGTCCACCGCTGGGCAACCGAGTTCGGTGAACCAGATCGGTTTTCCGCGCGGCGCCCAAGCGGTTGGTGATGGCTGCTCTATCCCGCCGATGCGATCGACATGCGAGTGCGACCACCAGCCGACCAAATCCTTGTAGCGGAACACCCAGGGCTTGCCGTAAGGGCCGTCGGTGACCGGCGTGCGCTGCCGGGCCAGCCGGTCGGCATGGCTGGCATAGTACCAGTCAAACCCCTCGCCCGAAGAGATCGCGGCTTCCAAGGCAGCAGGATCGTAAGGCCCGCTTGCGCCATCCGGATTGCCGGTCTGATAATCGGCGTCGCGCCAATCGGCGAGCGGCATGTAATTGTCGATGCCGACAGCAGCAATCGAGGGCCGCGCCCACAGCGGATCGAGATGGAAGAACACATCTCCGGAACCATCCGCCGGCTGATGGCCGAAATATTCGGTCCAGTCGGCGCCATAGGTGACGGCGGTGGCCGGCCCGAGCAGCGCATGCACCTCATCCGCCAGTTGGCAAAGCGCCTCGACGAACGGAAAGGCGTTGGCGCCTTCGCGCAATGTCGTCAGCCCGCGCAGTTCCGAGCCGATCAGGAATGCATCGACGCCACCTGCTGCCTGCGCCAGATGCGCATAGTGCAACACCAGCCGCCGATAGCCCCAATCGCCGCTGCTGCCCTCATAACCGACATCGCCGTCGCTCGCGGAAAAATCGCTGGGCGCGGCACTGCCGCAAAAAGCCTGCACCTGCACTCGCGCCGCGGCGGTCTTGTCGGCACTTCCCGACTGGCCCGGCCCGGGAAAGCAGGTGATACGTCCGCGCCACGGATAAGCCGCCTGCGCCGCGCCGCCATATGGATCGGGCAGGCTGTTGCCATGCGGAACGTCCATCATAATGAACGGATAGAGCGTCACTTTCAGGCCGCGCGCCTTGATCTCGGCGATCGCCTCGATGACGGATCGGTCGGTCGGCGTGCCACCATAGGCCGAACCGCCGCCATGGTTCGATACGATCTTGGCATCCGCTCGTTCGATGCCGGAAACCAGCCACTGGCTCGAGTAGCCGCCAGTCGTGTTGGTCACGCCCGGCTCGATGCGGCAATGACCAGCGCGCAAATCGCTGGCGAACCACGACACCACCAGTGCCACATGCTCGAGGTTCGGGCAGAGCATCTGCAGTTCGTCGAGCGATGCAGCGAAATCGGTGTCGGCGCGGAGCGTGTGGCGGTTTTCCGACCGGCTTTCGCCCGGTCTCGCGCGCTTGGTCACCTGCCTTGTCGAAAGCCCGTATTCGGTTGAGCCCGGAATTAACGCCACCGCCCGGATGGTTTCGCGAAGTTTGCCAACCGGCCGCAGCACCTCGAACTGGACCTGCGGGATGCGATTGCCATAGTCGCCGAGCGGCAGGCGCTCGAACACGACATAGGCCAGACCGCGATATGCCGGTGTGTTGCCCGCGCCCTGCCGCGCCTCGATCAGCGGATCGGGCGGCTGGTTGATGCCGCCGTTGTGAACGCGCATCTCGACATTGGTCAGGTCGAACTCGCGCCCATCCGCCCAGACGCGGCGCACGCCAGCGATTTCGCCCTCGCATAGCGCGAAGGCGACATTGCCGAAGTAGGTGTATTCGGTGACTTTCGGTCCGCCCTTGCCGCCCTGGCGGCGGGTGGTCTTGTCTTCCTCGAAGCGGGTCGCCCAGATCATGATGCCGCCCAGCCGCGCCGTGCCGTAAAGGCGCGGGATCGGCGCGCCCTCCTCGGCCACGAAGGGCTGAGCGCCGGAGAGCCGCGGCCCTTCGATGCGCTGCGTGCCGGAGATCAGCGCCTTGTCGATGGCGTAGCCGGCTATCGCGCCGGCAGCGGTGCCAATCGCCGCGCCTACAGGGCCGAAAAGCCCGCCAATCGCCGCGCCCGCGGCCTGCAGGAGGAGAACTGCCATGGATATGAGCCTGTTGGTTGGGAATTTGATCGCTGGATTTCTTTGAGCCGCACCAGGCACCCCTCATCCGTCTCGGCTTCGTCTCGACACCTTCTCCCACAAGGGGAGAAGGGAACGCGCCGCATTCGCGCCACAGCCAATCGCGAGCATTCGAAGACTGCCGAGGCGCGAGGCGGCGGCTCAGACCTTCTCCCCTTGTGGGAGAAGGTGTCGAGACGAAGCCGAGACGGATGAGGGGTGTTGCATGGAGCAGAAGTGTTCAGTCAAACTTCCGGAAACGCAAACACCGCCGCAATCCGCTTCCTCCATTGCGGCACAAGCGTCGAGACCACTACCGCGCTGCCTTCGTAGGCATGCACGAAGCGGTCAGGCGAAATCAGGATTGCGGCGTGCTTGGCCGGCAGATGCGGGCGCCAACGGAACAGGATCAGATCGCCCTCGCCCATTTCGCTCAGCGGCTTTTCACGGCAGTGCCGCCGCGCCGCGCCGAGAAAACTGTCGGCGCCACCGGCTTCCGCCCAATCGGCCGCATAAGGTCCTGGCTCTTCAGGTGCCGCGCCATACACCTCGCACCACACACCGATCAGCAGCCCGAGGCAATCGCAGCCAACGCCCTTTCGCCTGCCCTGATGGCGATATGGCGTGCCAACCCAGGTCAGGGCTTCGGTGGTGATGGGGGTGGCCTTGTCGGATAGCGACTGATCGTTGCTGCCCCCCTCTCCGTCCGCTTCGCGGACACCTCTCCCCCGCTTCGTGAGGGGAGAGGATGGGCGTCCAGCTTGGCTCCCATCCGCTCCCCCGGAAAGGGGGAGAGGTGCCGAGCGAAGCGAGGCAGAGAGGGGGCTGCTCGACGCCTGTCCTATCTCAACATCTACCCCCATCACCGCACCAGTGCTCCACCATCAAACACATCGCCATCGGCGGCGTAGTGGTAGGCCGCGTCGTTGCCGGGCAGATGCGGAAAGCCCTGAAAGTTCAGCGCATTGCCAAACTTCGCCTTGCAGGTCGCGAAAGCCTTGTCGCAACCGGCGCGGATTGTGAACGCGTCGCTCGTAGCCGGTACAGCGCCCTCGCCCGGTTGCAACCGAAGTATGACGCCGCCAGCGCCCTTCAGGTGGGTGGTGACAAAGGATTTGCGCCCCGCCAGCGCGCCACTCGTCCATTCGATGGTGCCCAGAGCGAACCAGCCGGGCGCGAAACCGCTCAACCCGGAGACCGTGATATTTTCCGGCGTCGATACCGACGCCACTGTGCCGGCCGCCGAGAACCCTGCCTGACCGATCGCGAAGCGGCAGCGATGATCGCCGAGTTCGGCGTCGCATTTGCGTGCAGCCACCCGGCCGTTGATCTCGTCAAGCCGGTGCGTGCGGCTCTTCAATTCCGCCACAAATGCGTTATCACGCCGCGTGATCTTGCCGATCGTGGCGCTGCGCAGCCGCGCGAATTGCGCGGGCGCGGCCCAATTGACCAGCAGCGTCTCCACCACCGCATCGTCATAGAGCCCGGCGGCAATGTCGGCCTCGCCGATGTCGTCCGACGACAGCACGCCCTCGACATCGACCGTATCGACCGCCAGCCCCAGCGTGTCGCGTGCCTCGGTGGCGATGAAGCCTGTGAGCGGCTGGAACGCGTCGCCATCGATCACCAGCCGGCGGTCGTGGTCGGTGAAGCCCTTGATGACGCCATCGCGCCGGGTCAGCCGCCAGCAATGGCAGACGGTCGTTGCCTCGCCTTCGAGATGTGTAGCAAGTGCTGCGGGATAAATGCTCATATCTGCACCTCGATCAGCGGGATTGACGGGATCTTACCGGCCTTGAAGGCACTGATGCCAATCTCCAGGCGCTCGACGTCGAAGCGCACCGGTACATCGAACTCGAAACCTGCGGTAACCGCCTGCCCCGCATCCGGAATGGCAGCTGGCGAAAATACAATCTCGCCGGTTGCGTCGTCAAAATCGTAACTGCCGGTAGCGGCGAGCGTTTCTGCGACCGCGACTTTCAGGCTCGCGGTCAGCGGTTTTCGGATCGGCCGCGCATAGGCGCCGGCCGCGTCTCCGTAGCGCTTGACCAGAGCGAAGCGCGCCCGGCTGCCGTCGCCGGTTCCGAGCGTCTGGTCCGTCGCGGTCGGTGTCTGGTCAACGCGGCAGGATTTCATGTCGAAGGGGTCGCGAAAGCGGAAAGCATGGAGCGAGCCGCACCGCGCTTCGAAGAAATCGACGATCTCATAAAGGTCGGCGAGCGAGCGCAGGCCCGTGCCGGCATCGTAGCGATGGCGCGACAAGGCGAAGCGTGCATTGCGCTTCTCGTGGCCCGAAGTCAGCGTCACGATTTCGTTGCGCCGCTCCGGCCCGCCGGTCGCGCCGAAGGAAACGGCGAGGGGAAACCGCACGTCGTGGAAGGCGGAAAGGGTCATGGTGTCGGTCTTCGCGTTTGTTGTGGTTAGTCGGTCGTCGGTTGTGATTGGCTGGTCGTCGGTGGTGGTTCGGCATTCGCAGCACTACGAGCAAACCGAACAACGAATTGCGAACGTCGACCGACTTCAAAAGGTCCTCGTTCCCCGCGACACCGCCCGCGCCAGCATCCCCGTGACTTGCGCTTCGGATTTGCGGAAAGAGGCCGCGTCCTGGGCGGTAACGTTGAAGGTGACGTTCACCCCGCCGCCACCGCCGCCCGACGCGACGCCCAGCCGGCCATCGGAGCCGCGCCTCAGCGGCAGGATCGCCTCAGCGCCTGCCTCGCCCATCAGCCCAAGATTGCCGCCTGCTGGGAAATAGGTCGGCGCTGAAACCACGCCGCCAGACGCAAACGGCACCACCCCGCCCTTGGCGAAGGGCAGCAGGCCGGAAAGCCCGCCGGTGAAGCCGGAGAACATCGAGCCGATCATGTTTTGCAGCGGCGCCAGGCCTTGGTTCAGCGCGGTGCCTGCAAGGTTCAGCGCGATACGGCGCAGCACGGAATCCAGTTCCTTGCCATCGACCACCGCGCTCTTCAGTGCGCCGGTCAATTGCGAACCGAAACTCGCGGAGAGCTTTTGCAGGCTGTCGAGCGAGTTCAAGAAGGGCTGCGTATCCGCCTCGATCGAGACGACGACATTTTCGGGCATTGTTTCTTCCACTTTCGATACTAGCGTTTGTCTTTGCCGCCAAACTTTCGAAAGCCGCGCTCTTTCACACCCCCCTCTGTCCTGTCGGACATCTCCCCCTCGAGGGGGAGATTGGCGGCTTCCCCGTGTCGCCCAGTCTGTGACCCTCGACGATTGGCTGAGATCGATCGGCATGAAGGCTGATCTCCCTCCCTTGAGGGGGAGATGTCCGACAGGATGATCGGTGGTCGCACTCGCAATATTCGCAAGAGCGATCACGAGGCGAGCGGCGCGAGCTTTCTCGCCTCCATTTACGGCGGCCGTCCCATTAACCACGACACACGACACATGTGACACGCTGCGACAACTGTGTCCGGCGCTGCCTTTACCTGCCGATGCTCGATTAGGAGTTCACAACGCATGCCCTTGCCCGTAGTGTGACGCGCATGGGTATTGTCAGCACGATGAAATCGGCCGTGAAAGCGGCCATGAGAACCTATCCCGGCGTCGCCAATCCGGCGTGGGAGGTGCTCTATCCACTATTCAGGCGCGACGAGTTCTATTTCGGCGGCGAGTACGAGGGGCGCCAGGAGGCGTTCCAGCGCATCTACGACGAGAACCGCTGGATGTCGGAAGAATCCGCTAAGCGGGCGTGGCAGCGAACTCAGCTACACGCAGCAGCTTCTCCCGCGTCTCGAGCATCTGCTGGGCGAGCTTCGCATCAACACATTCCTCGATGCGCCCTGCGGTGACTTCAACTGGATGCGCCACGTCAAACTGCCGGCTGGGACGCGCTATATCGGCGGCGACATCGTCCCGCCGCTGGTGCAGAAGCTCGCCGCCGAGCGGGGCGACGCGACCCACTGCTTCACACTTCTGGATATCGTCGCGGGGCCGCTTCCGGCCGCGGATCTCTGGCTCTGCCGCGATGCTCTTTTTCACTTCCCCAACGAGGACATCCTCACGACGCTGCGTTTGTTCGCGAAGTCGGAGATCCCTTACCTCCTCACCACCACGTACAATTTCGAGCGGCTGAACCGGAACATTAAACCGGGCGGAGCTCGCTTGATCAACCTGCGCCGCACGCCGTTCAACTTGCCGCGTCCGATGCAGATGATCCCGGATTTCGTCGCTCCGTATCCGCCGAGATACCTTGGGCTGTGGACGCGCGAGCAAATCCGGCAAGCGCTGCCGTAGGCGGTGTGGAGCAGGCATGGCTCGACCAGCTGGACGACGGGGTCCGTGTACCAGGCGCCAGCGCAGTTGGAGTCGCTGCGCGCATGCTGGATGGCGTGATCGCCCTCGCGCTACGATCTCACCCCTCGCGGGGGAGCTGTCCGGCAGGACAGAGGGGGTGCGAAGGAGCGCGAACTTTGCACGGCAAGCACGCCAGTCATGGCCTCACTCAGTCCGGAAACGCCGACATCAGTGCCGCCAGCTCTTCGCGTCCCAAGTTCAAGCCAGAGGCAGGCCAAATCACACTCATGGCGCGCTCCATCTCGCGCGGGGTCATCGACCAGAAAGTCTTTGGAGAAAGCCGCAACAGGCCAAACCCCACGGCCATTACCGTGTCCCATGGGAATTCGCCCGGTGCGGCTTTCAAGGGCGCGACGTGGACTCTCCCGCATTCGCGCCGAACGTCACCGTCAGCAGATCCGAGACGATCGCGGCGAATCCGGCGGCGCCGTCCGCTGCCTGCATCCTCGCCACCTCTGCGTCACTCACTTCATTGCCTGCGCCGCGCAATCCTGCGCCGACGATGCGGATCAGGTCGCGCGCCGAAAGCCGTGCCGAGGCGAAGCGCTCGACCAGCGCACCGAGATCGTCGGCCGCGTAGGCGGTCTCCAGCTCGGCCAGCGCGCCCAGCGTCAGGCAGAGCCGGTAGCCATGCCCGTCGAGTTCAGCGGCAACCTCGCCGCGCCGTTTGTTCGCCGTCATGGCAACACCTCGAAGCTGAGCGCGCCAGCCAATTCCAACCCGATCTCGAAGGTCACCTCGCCATCGTGATTGCCGGAATATTCGAGCGCGGTGATCTGGAAAGGACCCTCGACAATGCCGAAGCCGGGAATGGCCATCTGCCAGTCGACGATCTCGCCGGAGAAGAACTTCTGCCGGATCGAGGCGTCTGATTGCGCGTCCTTGAAAATGCCGGAACCGCTCATCGAGGCGCGTTGGATGCCGCTGCCTGCGAGCAGCTCGCGCCACCGCCCGGCGGAATCGGCGTTGGTGATGTCGACGGTGTCGCTGTTGAAGGCCAGCCGCCGCGACCGCAGCCCGGCCACGGTGACGAAGCTACCCAGCCCGTCGAGGTCGATCTTGAGCAAGAGGTCCTTGCCCTTCTGTGCTGTCATTTTGGGATTCCCTCTTGTTACTTCGAGTGCCCTCACACCCCCCTCTGTCCTGCCGGACATCTCCCCCACGAGGGGGGAGATCAGCTCTCACGCCTGCCTTTGCCACCCGTCTACGAGGCAGTGACGCTCTGGCGGTGGAGCTGCCAATCTCCCCCCTCGTGGGGGAGATGTCCGGCAGGACAGAGGGGGGCGTGACCAGGCGCGAAGGCCGCATAAATACGAAACGACAAACCTCACTCCACCAGCGCGCGAAACCTGAGCGTGCCGTGGTGGGCGGAAAGATCCGGCTCGAAGCGGACTTCGCTTTGCTCCAGCCGGAGCAGAACCAGGTGGTGTTCGCTCAGTGTCAGCGAGAGGTCCCGAAGCAGCGCGCCCACCCGCTCCATCACTTCCAACACCTCCTTCTTGCCCTTTGCTTGAGACCAGACGTGAAGCGTCAGGATGTGCTCGGTGCCGGACTCCGTACCGGTGCTCCAGTCGAAGACACTGGAGCGGCCGAAGGTGATGTAGGGAAAGCCGGCCAGCGGCGGCGCATAGTCGTAGATCTTGTTGCCGCCGATCATCGCGGCGAGGCCTATATCGCCCGAAAGCGCGATGAAGACGGCGCGTTGCAGGTCACTCGCGGCGGCGGTCATCGTCGTCACTCCTCATGGTCCGGGTGGGCCGGCGCGGCTCAGGCCGCGGCTCGCTGCTGGCTCGCGGACCGAATTCCGCAGCATCGGCAAGGCGTTGCACGTCGAGCCTCAGAGCCTGAATCAGGCCGTCCAGCGTGATCTTCATGGAAATATTCACCGGCCCGCCTCCTTCACCCGGCAGACCAGATAGCGGCCCGTCTCATCCGGATCGTGGACGGTGAGGATAGCGAAGACCCTTGTGCCCCCGACGAAACGCATGGCGCTGGCAATGCCATCGCGATGGCGAATAGCGATGCGATGCGTCGTTTCCTCCATCGTCTGGTCGGCACCGAAGAACGATGCAGCCGACACCGGTTCGATCTGCGAGAAGACGATCGAAGTCTCCTGCCAGTCGAGCGTGTGGCCGCCCATGCCGTCCGGTGTCTGCACTTGCATCTGCAGCGACAGTTCGTGACGCATCGCGCCCGGATCGATGAACGTCATCACAGCCTCCGGTCGCGCCACGGGGCAATCAGCCGCTCGTAGTGCGGGGGAAAGGATGTCGGCTCGCCATCCGGGCCGTAGCCGGCGCGAAACTCGTACCAGTGCGCGACCAGTGCCAGGATGGCGCGCCTGATAAGGTCGGGCACATCCGTGCCTGCCTCGCCGAAGCCGGCGCGAAAGTCGATGTCGATGCCGTTGATGACGCGTTGCGGCGCCGGCGGGCGGTGGAAGAACAGCCGCGCCGGGCGTGAGATCACGTCGGCCTGCCAGTCGTTGGCCGCAACCAGCGAGACCTCGCCTTCGCTGCCATGGGCGGTGACGGCAATCACCTCCCTGACAGGATGGCGCAACAGGAGCGCGATGCCGTTTTGCGGCACGGTGTCGAGCGTCAGCCGCCAGGTCTGGTCGATCAGCGCCAATCCCGTCGCGCGCTCGACGTCCTCGCGCGCGGCACGGATCAGGCTGGCGATCAGTTCGTCCTCGGAAGAAGTGCCGAGGCGCAGAAACGCCTTCGCCTCGGAGACTGTCACAGGCTCCGCCTCCGGCGCGCCGGTGCATGTCAGTGTCATGATGGGGTCCTTGGGAGCGCCTTACCCTCCCCTTGTGGGGAGGGTCGGCGAACGAATGGAGCGAAGTGGAATTCGTAAGACGGGTTGGGGGTAAACGATCTTGTCTGACCCCCACCCCGCGCCTTTGGCGCGACCCTCCCACAAGGGGGAGGACAAGCCTCAAACCGTCCCGTATTTCATCAGCTTGATGGCATCGAAATCCTGGATGCCGCCGCCGACGCGCTTGGTGGTGTAGAACAGCACATAGGGCTTGGCGGAATACGGATCGCGCAGCACGCGCACGCCGGTGCGGTCGACCACCAGATAGCCGCGCGCGAAATCGCCGAAGGCGATCGGCTTTGCATCGGCGGCGGCGTTGGGCATATCTTCCGCCTCGACGACCGGGAAGCCGATCAGCATGGCGCGACCTCCGGGCATCGCCGGCGGCTGCCAGAGGTAGTTGCCGTCGGCATCCTTCAGCTTGCGGATATCGCCCTGCACTTTGCGGTTCATCACCCAAGTGGCGTTCTGTCGATAACCCGCCTTCAGTGTGTAGATCAGGTCGATGAGCTTGTCGGAGGCATTGCTCGCCGGCAAGCCACCGGAAACGCCGGTCGCGAGATAGCCGAGGCTGCCCCAGCTCCAGCTGGTTGCAGCGACGGTCGGATAGGCGAGAAAACCCTTCGGCTTGTTGACACCATCGCCAGTGACAAAGGCGGCGCCCTCCTGCTCGGCAAAGGCGGTCTCGATCTCGGCGGCGATCCACTGGTCGAGATTGACCACGGCATCCTCCAGCAGCGACGGCGTTGCTGCCGGCATGGCGTAGAGCTCGGCGGTCGGAAACTGCAGCTCATCCAGCACCGGTGAGGCCGTTTGCGGGCGCGCGGCTGTCTCCGCAACCCAGCCGACTGCCGGTCCGGTGACAGAGAACGGCTTCTTCAGCACCGCCGACGACACCTGCCGCACCGAGGCGATGGAACGGATCGGCGAGATATTCGCCAGGCGCCTGCCGATTTCGGTTTCAATCTCCTCCGGCACCAGATAGCCGCCATCGGAGCCGGTACCGTAGGACATCGCTTTCATGTCGAGCGAACGAAGCGCGCGGTCCTCGCCGCGCCGCAGATAGGCGTCGAAAGCGGCCTTATGCTCCGACGGATGAGCTCTTCCGCCGCCGCCGAGCGGCGGGCGCACCTGCTTGAGCGTCAGATTGTCGAGACGGCGCTTGTGTTCGTCGAGCGCGGCCGAGATACGCTCGACCTTGTCGGACGTCACCACATCGGCGCCGAACCGGCTTTCGATCTGCGCCAGCTTCTCGTCATTGGCCGCCTTGAAAGCCTCGAAGCTGGCCATGAAGTCGCCGAAGGCTTCGGTCAGGTCCTCGGCCGATTTGGTTTGAAGCGTCTGGTCGGTCATGGTCATTCAGTCCCTTTGATATGCATGATGCGTGTTGCCTCGCGAAGGCGTTTCACGAGGCTTGCCGTCGATCCGGCGGCATGGCGTCCCGCAACGAGGCGGGCGTAGCCCTTGGCGACAACTGTCTTGGCTTCGCCAGGCGTCAGCCCGGCCTGTTCCTTGAGCCAGTGTTCGAAGCGTTCGATGCTGGGCAGTTGCGGGCGGCTCTTCACCGCCGCGACCCGCGCGCCGGGCAACATCGGAAACGTAACCACCGAGATTTCCCACAGATCGGCCTCGACGATGCTGCGGACCTTGGTCTTGGCGTCCTTGTGCGTCTTCACAGCGCGGAAGCCGATCGACAGACCGTCGAGCGCGCCGGCCCGCATCAGCGACAGCACCGCGCGCGAGCGTTCGACATCCTTGGCAAGCTTGCCGCGCACGAACAGGCCGCGCCCGTCCTCGCGCAGTTCCTGCCAGACGCCGATCGGCTCACCGGGGTCGTGCTGGTAGAGCATGCGGATGCCCGAGGCGCCGCGCTCGCGGATGGAGCGGGTGAACGCGCCGGGCAGCACCACATCCCCGCCTAGATCGACCGCGCCGAACAGGCTGGCGTAGCCGGCGAAGCAGCCGTCATCCTCGATCTCGCCGAACTTCATATTGGCGAACTTGCGTTCGCAGGCGCCCTCGCGCCGGATGGCAGTCATTCGGATGGTCCTTTTCTGAAACGCTTGAGAATGCCGCCGGAGTCGAAGACACGCTGCAGGAAGCCCAGCGCCCACCAGGCGCAGAGGCTGGCGAAGGCCGCGCCGATCAGCGCGGTTTCGCCCGGGCCGATGGCATTCTCGATACCGAGTTCGGCGGCAAGCTTGACCCCTGCCGTGCCACCGAAGACAAGGCCGCAGACCAGGCCGACGGCGAAGCGTACCGCGGCCTCGCGCCGCCCGGTCGGCAGGATGTAGGCAAGCGAGATCGCCGAACCGGCAACCGCGCCCGCGCCTTTCGCGACCCACAGCCAGGCCGCGTCGGAGAGTGTGGTCATGTTGGGATTCCGTTTCTGGACGTGCCGCCGCTGCCCTGCCCTTTTGGGAAAGTTCTTGTCGGCCGGCCGGCGGTTGATTTTTGGGTGGTTGAACGCCGCGCTCGACCGGCCCGTTGGCCAGCGGCGAAACGTTACGGTTTCAATCAAACGCCATCAGGCGTGGATGTGTTGGATTGTTTCGCGGCGCCTTGCGTCAGCCCCGCCAGTCACAGTTCTCTGACGATATCGAGATCATAGCAAACCACCGTTACGGTAGTCAAGGACTTTTTTCCTATATTTGTGAAAAAAGTGACGCCGAACGCCTGCCGAGATTGTTGAAGCTGTCTGTGAGAAGTATTCGAGACAAGCGCAGAACCGCAGGGAGCCGCCCTTTCGGGATTCGCTTGCCGAGGAAGCGCAAACGTCAACCCTCATCCTCCATGAGCCATGAACAGAGGGCGAGTGCAGCCAGCGCTCCGATAAGCTCTGCCACGATGAAGCCTGGCACGTCGACAGGCCGAATCCCGGAGAATGTGTTCGTCAAAGCGCGCGCGACAGCCACAGCGGGATTGGCAAATGACGTCGACGCCGTGAACCAATAGGCGGCGGCAATGTAAAGACCGACCAGCCAGGCCACCGATCCCCGAGCAAAACGCAGCCCGCCCAGGATCGCGAATACCAGACCAAAAGCGGCGACTGCCTCGGAAAACCAGTGCCCGCCGCCGGAACGCACCGTCTGCGAAAGTTCGAACAGTTCACGGCCGAACATAGCGTGCGCGATCCAGGTGCCGGCGATAGCGCCGGCGAGCTGCGCAGCGACATACGCCGTGAAATCCCGCCATGACAGGTCGCGGCCGATCGCCATGACCATGGAGACAGCCGGATTGAAATGCGCGCCGGAGATTGGCCCGAGGACAGTGATGAGCACAATCAGGATCGCGCCAGTCGGGAGGGTGTTACCAAGCAGCGCCATGGCGCCGTCGTCGGTCAACGTCTCCGCCATGATGCCTGACCCGACGACCGTGGCAACCAGGATCGCCGCGCCTAGCGCTTCCGCCACGGCGCGGCGTGCCAGGTTGAATGCACGCATCAACCAGCCCTGTCCTGCTGCACCGTCAAGCCATCCATCGTGCCAATTCCGCTCAACCTGGTGCCAAGCGCCATCCGGTCGATCGACCCGATCGGCAGGCTGATAAAGGCGCCTATGCGGCTCTTCATGTAGCGCGCAGCTGTAGAGAAGGCGCGTTCCTTCTCGATGTCGGTGCCCTCTACGGCCGCGGGATCCTCTATTCCCCAATGCGCCGTCATCGGCTGCCCTGGCCACACTGGACACGCTTCGCCCGCCGCGCTGTCGCAGACGGTGAATACGAAATCCATCACAGGCGCACCTGGCACAGCGAACTCATCCCAAGCCTTCGACCGAAAACCTTCGGTCGGATAATCCATTGCGGCAAGCACTTTGAGTGCGAACGGGTTCACGACGCCCTTGGGCTGGCTGCCAGCGGAAAAGGCATTGAAATGTCCTGCGCCGTCCTTTCGCAGTATGCCTTCAGCCAGGATCGAACGGGCGGTATTGCCGGTACAAAGAAACAGGACGTTGTAGATGCGGTCGGTCATTGCGTAACCTCCTTGGCGGGAACGCAGCAGGCTGCGGCGGTAACGATCGGCGAGCAAATCTCCGGGTGGCCGGAACAACAATCTTCCATCAAAAAGCGGATCAGGCCGCTCAGGGCTCCAAACTCGATACTGTGGATGATCGAGCGAGAATCCCGGCGTACTCTAGTTAGTCCCGCGCGTTCGAGCTCCTTCAGATGGAAGCTGACGTTCGACGGCGAAACCTCCGCCTTCTCCGCGATTGTCCCAGCAGCCATGCCGTCAGGGCCGGCCATCGACCAGCATGCGCAAAATGCGCAGCCGTGTCTCCTGCGAGAGGGCCGCGAAAGCAAGCAGGGCTTGACGTTCATCCATATTTCAATAATCCTAGAAATATTGGATTGAGGAGTAGCCTAAATGCCAACGCTTGGCAATGAAAGAATAACCGTCCCGCCACCGCCCGCTGCCGATGACATTTTCAATCAGCGATCTGTTGCCGGTCCTGCGGGATCATCGAGACGAGGCGCCATACCCCACCGCCGCGCGCTTCTCGTCGTCGCTCAGAAAGTCGGCGGCGCCGACCCGCGCCCATAGCGCGTCGCGCTCCATGGAAAGCCCATCGACTTGATCAGCGTCGTACCAGATGCGCAGGTCCGGACCGAAGCCGGGCGCCAGCCAGGCGGAAAACTCGCGCAGCGTGCGCGCCACCAGAGGCAACACGGTCATGCGATAGAAGGCGCGATTGGCCTCCGCGTAATTGGCGTAAGTGTTGTCGCCCGGAATGCCGAGCAGCATTGGCGGCACGCCGAAAGCCAGCGCGATGTCGCGGCTTGCCGAGTGCTTGGCCTCGATGAAATCCATATCCTTGGGCGACAGGCCCATGGATTTCCAGTCGAGCCCGCCTTCGAGCAGCAAGGGGCGGCCGGCGCGCGCCGGGCCGGAATAGCCTTGCTCAAGTTCGGCCTTCAGCCGGTCGAACTGGTCTGCGGAAAGCTGGCCGCCCTCCTTCGGCGCATAGACCAGCGCGCCGGAAGGCCGCGCCGAATTGTCGAGCAGCGCCTTGTTCCACCGCCCGGCGGCATTGTGTGTGTCCAGCGCCATCAGCGCGGCTTCGAGCGGCGGAAAGCCGCAATGGTCGTCGAGCGGGTGGAACAGCGCCAGATGCAGCGCCCCGCCCTCGCCCGCCATGCCCAGCGGCACGCCGCGCCTCGCCTTGTCGGTGCGGTGCTCGAGCCCGGCCGGCCAGCCCTGCGCATCGCAGACCACCGCCACCCGGTCGGGACGCAGCAGATGCAGTTCGCGCAAGGTCTCGCCGGCTTCTGCGAGTTCGACATAGGCGTTGCCGGAAATCAGCAGATGCCCGTACAGCGCCTCAAGAAAACTAGCGCCGGCCTGGCGCGAATTTGGCCGCTCCAGCAGGCTAAGCAGCGGGTGCTCGGAAAGCTCCGCCTCGCCTTCATAGAGCAGCCACGGCACCGCGGCGGCCGTCTCGGCGATCAGCCGCACGGCGCGATGCACGACCGGATTTTTCATGAACCCTTCGCGCGCCAGGGTCGCATAGTCGCGCCGCGTCCATGACGCCTCGCCCTGCATATGCAGCGCGACGAAAGCGGGGGTGTGCTTGCTTTCGAGACGCGCGGCGTCCCTTCCCGATCCGGCGGACCAGGGCCATTTCAGTTTCATGATAAATGTCCTTGTTTGGAAGGTTCGCGAGGCGCCGCCCTTACCCTGCCCCTTGTGGGGAGGGTCGGCGAGCAAATCTGAACGAAGTGACGAGATGCGAGACTGGGTGGGGGTATCCCTAGAAAGGTCGGACACAATTACCCCCGCGCCTGCGGCGCGACCCTTCCCACAAGGGGGAGGGTAAAGCGCTTATATACCCCAGCACCCGGATTCGCGGCTCCACGCTTCGCTCCGGCATCAGTTCCGTCACCGCCCAGACCAGTGCATCGACGCGATCGGGAGAGCGGCCGCCAGAGAGGCCATCGGCGCCGAAGTCGCACATTTCGTCCTCGAGCGCAGCAAACCGGCCGGCATGGCGTACCTTGCCCTGCTGGTAGAGCATCGCCACCGGCTCGGCGCGCGTCCATTTTCCGCGCTTCGCCCGCACAGCCCTGACCGGCACGGACGCATCCGCGGCGCGGATCACCGCCGTCACCATGTCGCCGCCCTGGTTCACCTCGGCGACAATGCAGTCCGCTTCGAGGCTGTGGAACAGCGTCACCGCCCTGCCCGCCCAATCCTGCGGCCGGGCGGCGCGCAGGCTGGCATCGGCCAGCACCACCACCCTGCCCTCGCCCTCCAATCCTGCGGCGACGATACCGCAGGCGTCGGACGTCTTGTGCGAACTTGCGGGCGGATCGATCGCCACCACGATGCGGCGCAGCTCGCCGGGTTGGGCGCAGAACGCCGCCTCCAGCATGGCGCGCGACCACAGCGCATCCTCGCGATCGTCGATCATCTCGCCGTCGAGTTCCTGCCGGCCAAGCCGCGTGCCGCCATAGCGGTCGCGCACCGTGGACAGGAAACTGTCGGCAAGGTTCGCCGCATTGTCCACGGTCGCCATGCGCGACACCAGCACCGCCTCGTCGGCCATCAGCCGCTTGATCAGCGGCAGGGGGCGCGGCGTCGTGGTGATCAGCTGGCGCGGCTGGTGGCCCAGCCGCAAGCCGAATTGCAGCATGTCGAAGCAGGCTTCGGCATCCTTCCATTTCGCCAGCTCGTCGCACCATGCGGCTGAAAATTGCGGTCCACGCAGCGCTCCGGCATTTTCGGATGAAAACGCCTGCGCCACGGCACCGGAGGGCCACACCAGCCGCCGCCGCGTCGCCTCGTAGCGCGGCCGGTCGCCTCGCGCATGGGCGAGGATGCCGGAGGGGCCGTCGATCATCACCTCGCGCACGTCGGAATAGGTTTCGCCGACCAGCGCAAAGCTTTGATACCTTTGCTCCTGCGAAGCGAATGGCGCAAACCCGCGCTCCAGCGCATTGATCCATTCGGCGCCGAGCCGCGTCTTGCCAGCGCCGCGCCCGCCGACCATCAGCCAGATGTGCGGCTTTTCGTGCCTATACTGGCGATTATGCGCCTGCAGAGCCCATTCCGAGTGCACTCGCTGGATGAACGCCGCCGGCACGCTCTCCAGCGACCATTTCAGCGGCGAAGTGTCGGGCGAGTTCGAAGATTCGGTCGTCGATTTTCTGCAGTATTGCGGCAAGTTCTGCATCGCTTTTGGCCTGCTCCTGCTGAGCTTCCCCGTCGCGCTCGCCGCCGCGCAGCGGCACGCGCAACGCGCTGTCGATCCTCAAGAATTCGTCGGTGCGCGCCTTGGCGGCGGCGGGCGAAAGCTTTGCACCTGCCTCCTCCAGCGCCAGCAGTTCGTCGAGCCGCTTTTCGAGCCGGCGATGCATGCGTGCCTGCATTTCCTTGCGGGTGGCTGGCGGTCGTTTCCAGCCCTGCGTGCGGATCTTTGTTGCCACCGTGGCTTCCAGCCAATTGCCAAGCAGCGCCAACCTCTTCAGCGTCGGTGTCGCGCCTTCAAAAAGCTCACGCGCAACGGCGAGCCGTGCATCCATCATGCTCACGGTTCAAAACTCCTGATTTTTCTTGGGGGTTGCCAGAGCCTGCAAAGCCAACACGGCCGGCTGATTTCTCAGCCCGGCCGGGGGCAGTCACAAATCTCTGACTATATCGAGATCGTAGCAGACCACCGTAACGGTTGTCAAGGACTTTTTTCTTATTATATGATTTTGTTCCTACAACCGTCCAGCCTCACAAACGCCGCAAGACCGCGAATTGGAAGGCCTGCGCGGAGCCCCAGGGGGTTGTATGCAGATGCCGGCGTTCAGCCGTCAGCGCGAATGACGGGCCAACCGCATCGGCCAGCGACGCCGCGTCGTAGCGCATCACAGGCAGTCCGCTGCAACGCTCCGGCCCATCCGGCGCGAAGGTGGCGATGATGGCGTGGCCGCCCGGCTTCACCGCCGCCAGCAGGCGCTCGACATAAGCGGAACGGTCTTCCGGCGCTGTGAGAAAATGGAACGCGGCGCGGTCGTGCCAGATATCGTATTGGCGCGCGGGCCGCCATTTCGTCACATCCGCGATGATCCACTCCACCAACCGAGCCGCATCGCCCAGCCGCGCCCTGGCGGTCGTCGCCGCGCTGATGGCCGGCATGTTCCTGAATTCGTCGGTGCAGATCCTCCAGCAGGCATGGCGTGAGTACAATCTACCGCTCCCGCAATAGCGAAACTGGCGGCGTTTTGCTGGAACCAGCCTTCGGCCTTATTGCCCGCCTGGGCCAGTCACAAACCGAGAGTTGCATTGCGTTGTGACGACACGCTTAGTCTGTCAGAACCTTATCCCGATGCGCGGGCTCCATGACCTCATGAGCAGCAACACCCTCGTTAATCCGTTCCCGTAAGAAAGGCGCGACCACACCATGATTCCGGTTAGGGTCAAGCAATGCTGCCTGCACGAGTTGGTCAGGGATTGCTTCCAGCCTTGTTGTGTCGACGAAAGATAATGTCGAAGGAACAACGCTTCATTGCTATCTATAGTTATGGCAAGCGCTCGGGCCTTTCTAAACTGAGGCTCTTCGCTATTTATAAATAGAAACAGATTGGCTTCAGGGCATATGCAGATACAAAGGTCTCTGAAGGAAATCACAGAATATGCGAACAACCTGCCACTTTTGCATGCACTAAGCTGAAAACAGTGCGGATTCGCGAAGCTGGACTTTCGCAAGTTCAGGATCTTCAAAATTGTCAAACCAGAGTTCAATATCCATCTCGTTCGCCGCGCCTGGCTTTTGCCATGCAGCTTCGTACGCCGGGTCCCTGTGGGATAGTTCCTTTAGCCGAGAGAAAGACATCTCCCCGTACATTTCGAGCGAAGCCTTCAAGTACTTCATGTCGCTTCCTGACAATCTTGGAAACTCCCCTACCTCCCTCGAAAATACATGCTGCCTGTTCCCCTCGATCAGCGGACCAATTTCTACGCCAAAGGCCATTGTCAGCAATCATGAGAGTGGTTTGGTTTCTTGAATTTTTCCTTTGTTGTCCACAAAAGCCAGAAGCTTGGATCTCTCCGGCCAGTCACAAACCTCTGACTATATCGAGACACTAGCAAACCACCGTAACGGTTGTCAAGGACTTTTTTCCTACATCTTCGAAAACCGTTGAGGCGCTAACTTGTCAGGGTGACAAGCAGCTGCCTTCCACGCGGCCGAAAATCCACCTAGCCTCGCGCCTCTTTCCCGGAGACGCGCATGAACCTTCCACCCTTTCTGCTTGACCACTGGATGGCTGCGCACGAGTTCGCGGTGCCGCCCATCACCCACAATCTCGCCTCCAGCACCGGACCGAAATGGAGCGTCGGCGAGTTGCTGGCACTCGGCAACACCAGCATCGAGGACATCAAGGTCGGCTACGCCCCGCCGGAAGGCGACCGGGCGCTGCGCGACGCGATCGGCGCGTTTCTCGGCGTCGATCCCGACTGGGTCCTGGTCACCACCGGCGCGTCCGAGGCGGTGTCAATCCTGTTCTGCCTCGCCGCGCGGCCCGGCGCCAATGTGCTCCTGCCCTCGCCCGCCTTCCCGGCTTTCGAGGTGATGGCCAATGTCTGGGGCCTCGGCGTGCGCTCTTATGCGATGCGGCGCGAGGCCGGCTATGCGGCGAACGATATTGCCGGTGCGGCGGACACCGACACGGTGCTGGCGCTCGTCAACTCGCCTCACAATCCGACGGGCGCGGTGATTGACAGCAACGAGATCGAAAAGCTGGCTACCGATTTGGGAGCGCGCGGCGTGCCGCTGATCGTCGACGAGGTCTATCATCCGCTCTATTTCGGCGCGGCCGCGGCGTCGGCCGCCTCGCTGGAAAATGTCATCGTCATGAGCGACATGTCGAAGGCGATGTCGCTTGCCGGCACACGCATCGGCTGGCTGGTCGATGCCGATCCGCAGCGGCGCAAGCGCATCATCGATGCCCGCAGCTATTTCACCATCAGCGGCTCGCCGGTGATGGAGACGTTGGCCACGCAGGCGCTTCTGCATCATGACGTCGTTCTGTCTCGGCTCAAGCAGACCGCGATGGCGAACCTGGCATTGCTCTCCGATGTCATGGACCGCGCCCCCGACCGGCTCGCCTGGGTAAGGCCCTCGGGCGGCACGGTCTGCTTCCCATGGTTCCGCGACGGCCGCGACAGCCGCCCTTTCTGCGAGGCGCTAGCCAAAGCCGGCGTGCTGGTCGCGCCGGGAGATTGCTTCGGCGTGCCCGACCATTTCCGTGTGGGCTTCGGCATGCAGGAACAGGGCTTTGCCGAAGCGCTGGCGATTTTCGAACGAGTTCTGCGGGAGGACTGATGCGCCTCTAGGCAAGGTATCGGTAATGGAGCTACCCCCACCCATAACCCCTCCCCTCAAGGGGGAGGGGACTTGCTGCTTCGCTGCTTGGCGTCAATCGTCGACGGTTTTGCGCGGCATGGCCGTCGCCCAGGTCCCCTCCCCTTGTGCGGAGGGGTTAGGGGTGGGGGTAGTGAAGCCTTAAACCATCCAGCATTTCCATACGCAATTGCATATCCGGCGAGCCCTAAACCGCGCCGAGCATCAGCTGGAACGCCACCATACCCGGATCGTCCATGCCGATCGTGCGCTCGGCGAAAATGCGGGCGCGGCCGATCTTGTTCGGCTTGTCGCGGAACGCGGCCATCGCCGCATCGGCGCCCCGCCTTAGCGCGGCGCGCAGTGCGTGCGGATCGCTTTCGCCGGCCGCCGCCCTGGCAGCGCCCGATACCGCGTCGAGAACGGTCTTGTCGCCGAGGTTCGCCTTGCCGCGCGCCATCATCGCCTCCACCGCCTTGTCCAGAAATCCCGGCAGATCGCTCCATGCGGCCGAGGTCGCGCCCTTCGTCTGCCTGGCGACGGCCATCATAGACGTCGCCAGCAGCGTTCCGAAACTCGAGCTCGAGACTTTCGCCACCGCCGCCGCGCCCTGCATCAGCGCCTGGCCGAGATCGTCGGGGAAATCGCCCTTGATCCGATCAAGCTCACGGAACGCCTTGATCAGCGTGATGCCGAGGTCGCCGTCGCCGATCTGGGCGTCGAGGCTGGTCAGCCGCTCATGCTCGGTTTCGAGTACGGCGTGGATGCTTGAGACAGCGTGGCGGAGCGACTCGACCGTGAGGTCCATGTCACACCTTCCAGAAGGCGCATGCCGCCGGCGCGGTCAGACATGCCTCGAGTTCGCCATCGAGCGGCAGCACCGTCAGCGACGCCCCCGCCATCTCCATCGAGGTCGCATAGCGGCCGACTAGCGGATGGGCGATCGTCAGCCCGGCATCGGCGATGCGGTCGGCAACACGGTTGTAGAGGATGAAAAGTTCTTCCACCGGCGTCGCGCCAAGGCTGTTGACCAGCACAGTGACGCGCGCGCCGCGCGGCAGCGACAGGTCCGCCAGGATCGGGTCGAGCATCGCGTCGGCAATCTCATTGGCCGGCCGAAGCTTGCCGCGTTTGACGCCCGGTTCGCCATGGATGCCCATGCCGACCTCCATCTCGTCGTCGGCGATGGTGAAGGTCGGCTTGCCAGCCTGCGGAACCGTACAGGGCGAGAGCGCCACGCCCATGGTGCGGCAGCCATCCGCCGCGCGCTGCGCGATCGCCGTCACGCCGTCGAGGTCCAGCCCCGCGGCCGCGGCGGCACCCGCGATCTTGAACGTCAGCACCATGCCGGCGACACCTCGGCGCTTTTCGCGTTCGGCCAGCGGCGCGCTCGCCACGTCGTCGGCCAGAAGCACGGTGGTGCTGGTGATGCCGTCCATTTCGGCGAGATCGCCGGCCATGTCGAAGTTCATGACGTCGCCGCCGTAGTTTCCGTAGAGCCGCAGTACTCCTGCCCCGCCATCGGCGGCGCGCATGGCGGTCGCCATCTCGTCGGCGGAAGGCGAGGCGAACACATCGCCGCACGCCACGGCGTCGAGAAACCCTGGGCCGACATAGCCGGTGAAGATCGGCAGGTGACCGGAGCCGCCGCCCGACACGATGCCGACCTTGCCCTTTATCGGACCATCGGCGCGGGCGATCACCCGGGTCGTGTCCGGCACCAGCCGATAATAGTGCGGATAGGCGCGGGTCAGCCCCTTCAGCGTCTCCTCGGCGTAGCTGAAGGGATCATTGAGTATCTTCTTCAAAGGCCGTCCTCCCTGGTCGATCTCATCGCGCGCCGCAAAGTGCGCCCTCTCCGAGGCAACCCTAGCGCGGTGTGCCGGATTTGTGGATAGTCCGAAAGCCGGGGTCGATTGCGCCTGCTTTAGCGGGTCACAGTTCTCTGACGATATGAAGATCATAGCAAACGATCGTCACGGTGGTCAAGGAATTTTTTCCTTTTATCAGAAAATTTTCCTATTCGCTTTTATCCGGCAGTTCTGAAACCTGCGGACCTGTGAGCTCCATGATCAGGCCGGCTTCGTCGCCATCGCCCCAATCGAACGCAATACGTCCGGAAACCTGAAACCCTTCTTCTATTCGGCGCGTTGAGGTCAAGCGCTTCTCTATTCGGCGCGTTGAGGTCAAGCGCTTCTCTATTCGGCGCGTTGAGGTCAAGCGCTTCTCTATTCGGCGCGTTGAGGTCAAGCGCTTCGAAGCTTTCCGCTCTGCCGGTGATTGACGTCGTTCGCGGGTTCTTGCTTCTCTTCGCGATCGGCTATTCGGCGTCGTTGAGGTCAAGCGCTTCGAAGCTTTCCGCTCTGCCGGTGATTGACGTCGTTCGCGGGTTCTTGCTTCTCTTCTCTATTCGGCGCGTTGAGGTCAAGCGCTTCGAAGCTTTCCGCTCTGCCGGTGATTGACGTCGTTCGCGGGTTCTTGCTTCTCTTCGGGATCGGCTCCTCGGCCCTCCCAGCATGGGATCGGTAGAATGAGGTGGCCCAATCTGATTCGCGTTCTGATCGCGATGATGCGACCGACACAGGGCTTCAACGAACTCACCTCATCCATCGTCCCGCAAAGGACGCCTGTCCACCGGCAAGTGGAACTCTGTCGCCTCCTTTTTCCGTGGTCGATCAGATAGCCATCGGCGTGCCTTCCTTTGTCCAGCGGAACTCGGCGCTATCGGACCACATACGATGCATGATCACCGCCAGTCGGCGCGCCAGTGCAACGATGGCCTTCTGCCGGCCGCGTCGTTTCGCGACACTCATTGCCCAGGCTTTCAGCCAGGACCATTTCTTTACACGGGTCAGCATCACATGCGCCGCTTCGTAGAGAAGCGTGCGCATCATGGCGTCGCCACGTAGCGAGATACGGCCGACGCGATGACTCTCGCCCGATTGGTTCAGCACCGGGGTCAATCCCAGCGCCGGACCGACGGCTCGTGAGTTCTTGAAGCGAGCCGGAACATCGATGGTGCTGGTGAAGGCAAGCGAGGTGACGGGACCGACACCGGGGATTGTCATCAAACGTCGGCAGGCCTCGTCATCCCGCACGATCGAAAGCAGCTTGCGGTGGAGTTCCATGAATGTCTCACGAAGCTTGTGCCGGGCGGCCAGCAAAGGTTCCATGACCCCACCAAGCTCCGGGCGTTCTTCAATGAGCTCCCGGATTTGTTCGTCAAACCCGATTACGCCGACGATGCCGACCTTGATCCCAAAGTTGCGCAACAGCCCGCGGATATCGTTCTCGATGGCTATAGCCTTCTCCTGCAGCAGCCTACGCGCGGTCAGCAGAACACGACGTTGTTGGCTGATCAGCGTCTTGACGTGCACCGGCCGGAACAGATTGACTCGCATCATCTGAGCGATCCCGCGTGCATCGTTGCGGTCGGTCTTGTTCACTTGTGCCTTGAGAAAGGCCTTCGCATGCCGGGTCTCGATGCAGATTGCCGGCAGGCCAGCCTCGACCAAGCCGCTGAACAGCCACTGCGATAAGGGACCAGCTTCGAGTCCGATGCGCACGAGCCGCCACCCGGGATTTTTCAAGGCTCGGACGAGATCTTCCGGGTGACTGGAGACCTTCAACTCGCGGCAGACCGCGCCTGTTTCGTCCACGATGCAAACCGACGTCTCTTTTACTGAGATATCTAATCCGGCATAATGTTTCATGCTGCGCTTCTCCTCTGATGCTTGTGGCTGTTCCAGACAGACCACGTTCTATCATCAGCTCGAAGCGCAGCACCTCCACACATCCCACCAAGAAGGGGCTCAAGCCGAATACCCCATCTGATTTATTGTAGAAGGCTATGGCGCGGTGGTTTTGGTGCCACACGGTCAGCCACAGGCGTTGCGCGCAGCGCCTTCGGCATTCGGCCAGCACCTCGTCGAGCAGGCATCTCGCGACACCACGCCCATGCCAGCTGGCGTCGACATAGATGCGCTTCAGTTCGATCGAAGCAGCGTCCGTATCCACGATCAGATGCGCATAGCCGGCCAGCGGCGCGCCCTTGACGCTGTGATCTTCACCCAGAAAGAGGATCGCGCGGCTGTCGGCGATTTCTTCGGCCTGGATAGCGGGGTTATAGGCATCGGCGATGTACTGGGACATGTCCTCCGGCGTTGCGGTATGTCCGAAAGTTTCATCGAATACACGCGCCGCAAAACGGGAAACGTCATCGGCATCCGCAAGCGTGGCAGTTCGCAAGACTATTTTGGGCTGCGATAAATCGTTGGCGTTCAACGCGTCCCTCCCGTCGACTGCCTGGCATTTTCAAGCGGTTCTCGACACGCATTGTGAATGTTTCCGTTCCAGGTTCCTTCAAGACTATCGGCTGATGGTGTTTCGGATGATGGGCCTTGCCTCCTTCGATATCACAGACGCGTTCGAAGCGCAGGCCGGCTTTCTCCGCAGTGCGTTTGGATGCGGTATTGCCGGGATCGATCAGCGCGATCAGGCGCGGCAGCTTGAGCCGCTCGAAACCGTGGCGGACCAGCGCGGCGGCCGCCTCCGCACCGAGCCCCTGACCCCAAAAGGATTTGTCCAGGAGATAGGCAATTTCCGTTTCCTCGCTGCCGTCTATCGTCCAAAGGATAAAGCCGCAGCGACCGATGAACCGGCCCGTCTGCCGGTGTATGGCCGCCCAAAGCCGTAAGATCGGGAAATCCGGGATATTTGCCGTCGAGGAACCAGTCGAGCTCCTCCTTGGTCTGTGTCCGGTCCAGCGTGCCTTCCGGAAAATAGCGCCTAATCTCGGGGTCGGCATAAAGGGCGCAAAGATCATCGAGATCTCCCGCGCGAAAGTTGCGCATCGATAGCCGCGGCGTTTCGATCACCTCAGTCATGCGTTTCCCATTCCGCAATAAGATGCGGGCACTGTTCGTTCAGGCGGCTCGCGCAGATAGGCGGAAACGAACAGGAACAGCGGCCACGCCTACTTGCCGGACTGCTTTCATCGCCATCGCATCAACCTCGTCGCTGCAATGCCGAATAGGGCTACGTCAGCGCTCAGTGTCAATGGCTCGCGTGGCGGGCCAGATATTTCGCCGCTGCCGCTGACGAGATGGGTATGCTGGTTGTAGGCGGCGAGAAATCCGGAAAGGTTCACCAGCGGCGAAGCCGCGACTGTCGACGCTCCTGTCGCAACTTCGATCGCCCGATGAATTGTCAGCAGCTTTTCCAGCTCCGGCGCCTGCATCAGCAGGTGATCGACATCGCCGTTGCTTCCCGAAACAATTTTCTCGATACGCCGCAGGACATTGTTCAAGGCGCGCTGCAGCAGGCGCGTGGACTTCGCCATCACTCCCTCCGTGGTGTTGAAACTCGCGTCACCAACTATCTCCGAAGTTTCGCGAATTTAGATGCGGGTTCTTGTCCGTTAAGGTTATCATGGCATTCTCCGCGCCCGGATAGTTGCGGCCCCGAAAATGCCCTCATGGGTATCCAAGGGTACATCGACTCCGCAGTGGGATAACGCGTTAAATGGCCGATCCACTCCAGCCGCCGAAGAAGCGAGGCCGTATCGCCGCGACGCTGCTCGCGATCGACGCCTGGATCGATTCGACGGTCTATGACGCCGGTTTCCGGATTGCCGACACCTGGGAAGACATCACGATCTTCTTCCGCCGCTTCCGCGTGGACGGCTGGCGCCGAGGCGTTGTCGAACTCGCCAGCGAGGGCTTTACGATTGGCGCCGCCGGTTCCGTCGTCATGCTGATCCTCGCCATGCCGGCCTTTCAGGAGACCGCCGGCGACTGGCGCACGCAGAACGACTTCGCTGTGATCTTCACCGACCGGCAAGGCAACGAAATCGGCCGGCGCGGAATCATCCAGCGCGACTCCGTGCCGGTGGACGAAATGCCCGATCACGTCATCAAGGCGGTGCTGGCCACGGAGGACCGGCGCTTTTTCGAGCATTACGGCATCGATTTCATCGGCCTCGGGCGCGCCATGTCGGAAAACATGCGCCATAATTCTGTCGTGCAGGGCGGATCGAGCATCACCCAGCAGCTGGCGAAGAACCTGTTCCTCAGCAACGAGCGCACCGTCGAGCGCAAGGTCAAGGAAGCGTTTCTGGCCGTCTGGCTGGAAGCCAATCTCTCCAAGAAGGAGATCCTGCAGCTCTATCTCGACCGCGCCTATATGGGCGGCGGCACGTTCGGCATCGCGGCGGCAGCCGATTTTTATTTCGGCAAGGAGGTGAAGGACCTCAACCTTGCTGAAGCCGCCATGCTGGCCGGCCTGTTCAAGGCGCCGGCGAAATATGCGCCGCACGTCAACCTGCCGGCCGCGCGCGCCCGCGCCAACGTCGTGCTCAACAATCTGGTCGAAAGCGGCTTCATGACCGAAGGCCAGGTGCTGACCGCCCGGCTCCACCCCGCCGACGTCGTCGATCGCGGCGAGGCGAAGACCCCGATTATTTCCTCGACTTCGCTTTCGACGAGGCAAAGAAGCTCGCGGCCAAGACGGCAACCAGCGCTCGATCGTGGCGCGCACCACCTTCGACGCCAGCATTCAGCGGGCGGCGGAGGAATCGCTCGAATTCAATCTGCGCCAGCACGGCAAGGAGTACCGCGTCAGCGAGGGCGCCATCGTCGTGCTCGACAACAACGGCTCGGTCAAAGCCATCGTCGGCGGCCGCGACTATGGCGAGAGCCAGTTCAATCGCGCCACGCAGGCGCTGCGCCAGACCGGCTCGTCGTTCAAGCCTTATGTCTACGCCACCGCGATGGAGCATGGCTTCACGCCCGGACTCGGTGATCTCGGACGGGCCGATCAGTTGGGGCGGCTGGTCGCCGAAAAATTACGGCCGCAGTTTTTCGGGCCGCGTGACGCTCGCCACCGCGCTGATCAAGTCGATCAACACCGTGCCGGTGCGGCTTGCCAAGGATCACCTGTCAATCCCGCCGATCAAGGCGATGGCGGAAGCGATGGGCGTGGAATCGCCGCTCAACGGCCACAAGACCATGGTGCTGGGCACTTCGGGCATGACGGTGATGGATCAGGCGACGGGCTACAACATGTTTGCCGATGGCGGCTTCGCCGGCACCCGCCACGCCATCCTGCAACTCGCCACGCATTCCGGCGAGGTGTTCTACGACCATGACCGCGACGCGCCGAAGCCAAGGCGCGTGCTGTCGGAACAGGCGGTTGCCTCGATGAACTCGATCCTGGTGCAGATCCCGGAAATCGGCACGGCGCGCCGCGCCGCACTGCCCGGCATTCGCTCGGCCGGCAAGACCGGCACCACGCAGATCCTATCGGACGCCTGGTATATCGGCTTTACCGGCAACTACACGGCGGCGGTCTGGCTCGGCAATGACGATTTCTCGCCGAGCAAGGAGATGACGGGCGGCTCGCTGCCGGCAATGGTGTGGCAGCGGCTGATGGCGGCCGCGCACCGCGATATCGACCTCAAGCCGATCCCCGGCATCGAAAAGCCGTTCGTCGACGCGGAGGTCGCGGCCAAGGCCGACGAGGCGGAAAAGAAACGGCTGGCCGAAGCCGCCGAACAGGAAGCCCAGCGCCCCGCCGAACTTTCCCGCGTCACGACGCGGCTCTTGTTCGAGATGTCAAAAACCTTCCACGACGCCAAGCCGATCGAACCGCCGAAAGAACCGGAAACGCTATCGGCATTGTGAGAATTCGCCTCGCCGGATCCTGAACTTTGATGGTGCATCATTATCGCACGAATTAAGGGAAGCGCTATGGGACAGATTATACACGGGAGCGCCACGACGACAGAGGCAGTGCGTCGAGCGATACAACATAGTCAGGAGATCCTGAGGGCGCTGGCCAAGCGCTACGGCATCAATCAGAAGACCGTAGCGAAGTGGAAGAAGCGCGTCTCGGTGCCGAGTGTTGAGGTTCCGCGGAAGCCGAAGTCGATGATGCTGTCGCTCGAGGAAGAGGCTATCATCGTGGCTTTTCGAATGCATACGCAGCGGCACTGGACGATAGCCTCTATGCGCTGCAGCCAACTATTCCACACGTGGCCGTTCGTCACGCATCGCTGCTGCAGCGCCATGGCATCGACAGGCTGCCGGATGTCGAGGGCGACAAGCCGACGAAGCAGAAGTTCAAGAGCTACCCGATCGGCTACTTCCACAGCGACATTGCCGCGGTTCAGACCGCTGAGGGCAAGCTCTATCTGTTCGTGGCGATCGACAGGACCTCAAAGTTCGCTAATGCAGAATTGCATGAGAAGGCTGGCAAGATAGCCGCAGCACAGTTCCTGCGCAATCTCATCGCTAGCGTTCCCTATGCTATCTATATCGAGCTCACGGATAACGGCATCCAGTTCACAAACCAGGATAGGCATCGTTAGGCCTTCATCCACATCTTCGACCGCGTCTGTCGCGAGCAAGGCATAGAGCACAGGCTCACCAAGATCAAGCATCCCTGGACAAACGGTCAGGTCGAACGCATGAACGGGACGATCAAGGAAGCGACCGTCAAACGCTTCCACTACGACGATCACGACCAGTTGCGTCGGCACCTTGCCGACTTCGTCCTGGCCTACAATTTCGGCCGAAGGCTGAAGACCTGAAGGGCCTCACGCCATACGAACACATCTGCAAATGCTGGACAAACGAGCCGGAAAGATGCACCCTCAATCCTATCCATCAAATGGCGGAGACAAAACTGGGAGGGAAATGCGCCTTTAAGCCCGATAGAGGCCTATTTCTCCTTAGCGCAGCAAATCCGAAAGCGAACATCTGGAACAATTCAGGATCATCGGTTTCCTTCCTGTTGATACGGCGGAAGCTGTAAGCAAGCGTGTCCGCTTCGCGACAAGATAACTGGTGCTCAATCAAATCTTCAGGCGGATTGTTCGGTGGTCGGCGACGATAGTCCAACTCATCCGCAATTTGGTAGTGCGTGACTTGATCAGGGAAATAGCCGAGATAGTCCTGGACACTATCCAGCAGCGCAACACGTTTTTCTTGTTTCCACCCTTCAAGAAAATAAATTGACAGCAGAATGCCGACACGCGACCTAATCTTGCCAACGCCTTCGTCACGCAGTACGCCACGCTGCTCGATATCAGTAGGGTCACGTCGAAGGTCTTTTGAAAAATCATGGCCGCACCCTAATCAGCATTTCCGTTTTTGGCCGCTCTGCCGACATTCTAGCATTTGCCGCCCTTGGCCTTGCCGGCACCATTCTTGCATTCGCAATCGTTCTCCACGTCAAGCTTGATCAGGTCTTCGTCCGGATCGAGACCATTGGCTTTTGCGATATTTTCGTACTCACCGCCCCGCTGCATCGGTGTCTGACTGGTATTCCCCGGAAACTTCATTTCAAAGATCTTCCACAGCTTGCCGCCTTTCCACCACGAAACGTCCGGGCGCGGCTTGCCCGCGATCGGAACTTGACTGGAATGCATGCCGGGGTCGGTCGCGCTTTCGACCGGGGCATAGCCATTATCGGGATCGTAGCTGACTTCGGGCCGAGGGCCATCGCCTGTAGCGCTTTGAGGCCGCCGGGGCGAACCGTCCTTATATTTCGGTCCGGCCTTGTCGTAATACTTCTCGCGCAGCTTGCGCGCGACGCACTCTTGGTTCTTCTCATTCCCGACCCGCCCACCGTTCATGCACTGGCAGCACCCCGACCCGGGAGCGGATCTTGCCCACAACATCGTCACGCAGGACGCCGCGGTCTTCAATGTCGATCGGATCAAGCTTCAAGTCAGTGGGGAATTCCATCAACCTCTCCAAATCCCAAAATCAGCACCTGCCGGACTTTGCCTTACCGCCCCCATTCCTGCATTCGCAATCCTTGCCGACATCGAGCTTGATGAGATCCTCCTTCGGATTAATTCCGTTTTCTCTCGCAATGTTTTCATACTCACCATTCGCCTGCATCGGTGTAGGCTTCGTATTCCCGGAAACTTCATCTCAAATATCTTCCACAGCTTGCCGCCTTTCCACCACGAAACGTCCGGGCGCGGCTTGCCCGCGATCGGAACCTGACTGGAATGCATGCCGGGTTCGGTCACGCTTTCGACCGGCGCGTAGCTGTTGTTGGGATCATAGCTGACTTCGGGCCGGGGACCGTCGCCTGTTGCGCTTTGAGGCCGCCGGGGCGTGCCATCCTCATATTTCGGTCCGGCCTTGTCGTAGTATTTTTCGCGAAGCTTGCGCGCGACGCACTCTTGGTTCTTCTCATTCCCGACCCACCCACCGTTCATGCACTGGCAGGCTGGCTGCGGATCAATCGAAGCGGCGTATCCATTGAAGCGTGATTTCCGGTCCGTCCACGGGAAACGGTTCCTTGATAACGCCGAAGCGATATCCCTCGAAGCGGATCGGCTTGATGATGCGGGCGGCAGTGCGATAGCCATCGGGGATTCCACCCGTGGCCTCATCGCCGAGCGCTGGCAACTCGCACGCGCGGACTACGACGCCGCCAGCGAATGGGATCAGGCTCATACCGGGCGTCAATTTGGCGCGGATTGCTTCAATGCCGCCCAGGCGCGCGATGTTGTCGCGCCCAAGAACAGTCAGCCAGTTGGAGGAGCGGGGAAATTCATAACCGCCTTCGTCGGTCTCGCTCCAGTAGTCGCCCATCGCATCGTATTCAAGTGCGGGATACTGCATCAGCCACGGGTAATAGTAGGCATCCTCCATTGTTTCGGAGCCCGGCACCGACAAAGTTCCAAGACCGGAAGAGCCGTGAACAGCACCAAGCCGTGCGCTCCAGCTTCGGACCAACTCGACATAGCGACGCGGATCGTCAAATACGAAGCTTGGAGGGAAATGCGCCTTCAAGCCCGACAGCGGCCAGTTGGTACTCTTTTCGTGTCCAAATGCCATGATGCGCCAAAGCGCTGGATCATCGGTTTCATTTGCGTCCATATCGCGAAAATTGAAATAGAAACTGTTTTCCGCAGACACCGAAGCGAGATTGTCATGCACAGCCGACGGCACGGAAGCTGCGGATGAGCGACGAAAGCGGGATTCGCCCCCCACTTGGAAATGAGTCACCTTGCTTCCGAAAGTCGCGAGATAGTCCTGCAAACTCAAAAGAAGGGCTTCACGCGTTTCGCGTCGCCACCCTTCTATGAAGTAGATGGACAGCAGAATACCAACGCGAGACCGAATCTTTCCAACGACATCGTCGCGAAGCACGCCCCGTTGCTCAATATCGGCTGCATCACGCCGTAAATCCTTGGAAAAATCATTGCAAAGTCCAATTCAGCATTTACCGCTTTAGCCTTGCCGCCGCCATTCTGGCATTCGCAATCCTTCCCTACGTCAAGCTTGATGAGGTCGTTCTTGGGATGAAATCATTAGCTTTTGCGATTTTTCGTACTCACCGCGGGCCTGCATCGGATCTCCTTCGTATTCCCCGGAAACTTCATCTCAATTATCTTCCAAAGCTTGCCGCCCTTCCACCAGGAGATGTCCGGGCGCGGCTTGCCTGTTATCGGAACCTGACTGGAATGCATGCCGGGTCGGTCGCGCTTTCGACCGGCGCGTAGCTGTTGTTAGGATCGTAGCTCGCTTCGGGCCGAGGGCCATCGCCTGTAGCGCTTTGAGGCCGCCGGGGCGAACCGTCCTTATATTTCGGTCCGGCCTTGTCGTAATACTTCTCGCGCAGCTTGCGCGCGACGCACTCTTGGTTCTTCTCATTCCCGACCCGCCCACCGTTCATGCACTGGCAGGCTAACTCGCACAATTCGTCGCATTCGGATTTTGCCTGGCCGGAGACCCGCACATTGCCGGCGGTGGCGCCGGCCCTTGCGATCTGGGAGACAAAGACCTGGTCAATGGCGTTGTCTGCTTTCGCTTCCGCAGATTCCACATCGCCAACGGGAAGGTCGTTTGTCTTAATATCCTCTATCGCGCCTTCGTAGATGGCGATTTCTTCAGAAGTCAGTGGCGGCGTAGTGGGTACCGTCAGCTGGTGTTCAAGCCGCAGGATCTCACGCCCGACATAATATTGCGCCACCTCGCCCTTTGTCAGTTCATTCGCGAGGGAGGAGAAAGGGTTTTTCCAACCGGGCTTCACGCCGGCGAGCGGCTTTCCGCTACCCACCGCTGCGCCGGGCTGGAAATCCGTCATCACGCCCGTGGCGGCTTCCGCGTATTGGACGAGGCCCCGCTTGTTGATCGGCGGCGTCGGCTCGCAAATCTCTGTGTTGACTACCCAGGTCAGCTTGCCGACGGTATTCCGGTTGTTCATCCACCATTCGTCGTTGTGGCGAATGGCCGGCTGACCTTCGATTCCTTACCGTGCTCGACCAGGTCTTTGGTTCACAAATACTCATCACCGTGCCGGATACGACGCCGGCAACACCGGCCTCGTCGCCGTGGCAGCAAGTCGTCGTCGAGGTCTTCTTGTGCGCCCGCTGGCCGGTCATCCGCACCGTGGGTGCTGTATTCGCGTCTTCGCCCTGGATGGCGTAGATGATGAAAGGAACCGGATCCTTCTTGGCAAAGCACACGTCCGGATAGATCGAGACGATGATGCCAAACCCAGTATCGCGGCTGCCTTCGCGTGGTGGATGGGTCATGGAATCTTGCGCTGATTTATCGGGTTGCTGGGCTAAGGGCGGGATGACGTTGTGGGTGAAGAGCGCAGTCAAAAAGCATACTCGCAATCCCATGGATTGCATTTGCAAGTATGCACAATCAACTTGGGAATACTAGCTCAAAAGTTGTGGACTCTTACCAAGCAACGGTGATTGCTCAAACCCGCTCCGCCAGCGCCGCTGTCGCGTCCTGCTTGATGCGCTTGACCATGGCGCGCAGACCATTGGCGCGCTGCGGGCTGAGATGCTCATTGAGGTCGAGCGAACGCATCAGTTCTTCCGCGTCGGTCGAAATGATTTCGCTGGCGCGGCGGCCGGAATAGAGCGCCAGCATGATCGCCACCAGTCCGCGCACGATATGCGCGTCGGAATCGCCCTGGAAGGTGATCGCCGGATCAGCGCCCCCGCCGCGCTCCGAAATCAACCAGACCTGACTGACGCAACCCTGAACCTTGTGCTTGGCGTCACGCGCGCATTCCGGAAAAGGCGGCAGGGATTCCCCCAGCTCGATCACGTAGCGGTACTTGTCCTCCCACTCATCGAGGAAGGCAAAATCATCGCGGATGGCTTCAATCGTCGTCATATGCCGCATATAGGCGCGAACGGTGCAAACGTCACGGGGTAATGGCTGGAGTGAGTGGCGCCAGCATGCTCCGTGCCGTCCGTATTGCCGTTGAAACTCTGCTGACCGAGGGTGTCAGGAGCGCTGGTACATGGTGCCCACACCACAATGATCGGGAGGATTGGGATGATCGACGGTTTTGAGACCAAATCGGTTCGCATGGAGCGCATGTATCTGATTACCGTGCAGGCGCCGCTTGACGATGTCGAGCGCATCATGGGCGAGGTGACGAGGATCGCGCCGCTAAGGATGGGCAAATATGACAGCAACGCCTTTCAGTCTGGCGCGGGCGTCGAGCGCTATCGGCCACGCGAAGGGGCTGTCGCGGGCGCCGAAGCCGATGTTCGCAAGCGGCCGGGAGTGGTAGAAGTAAGCTTTGAACTGCCCGCGGACCAGTCGATCCTTGAGCAAGTGGCCGAGGCGATCTTTCAGATTCACAGCTATCAGGAGCCGGTCATCCGTGTCGAATCCATTCTGACGAGCCGGACCAAGGGGCTGGACGACAGCGCCAACCCGCACCGCTGGTGGAACACGACAGGCGACTGGAAGCAATCCGCCGCCGAATAAAGTTGCTTCCGTGAGCCCTCAGTTCGCAGGCATTGGGTTTGGCCGCTGCCACACCCGCCACTCCACGGGCGACCATTTCATGGCCTCGCCGACACTGCCCAGTTGCTCATAGCGCACACCGGGGAAAATGATGACGGTCGCAGGCGCGCTGTCGCCCGGACTCCTGGTCTTGGCTGATTTACGCGGACGGAAAGCCAGTATGCTGCCCATGTCTTGCCCTCTCGAATCGGGAGCAAACGCAACGCCTCCATTGCATTTATAAGGCCACGATACGGTTAACAGTGCGTAAACCCGGCGGAAGCCGCGGCAAATCCGGTTAACAAATTGATATTAATACGGTTATTGCGATCTGCCAGCGCCGATTGCCCGGCCATGAAATCGAAGCGTGGCCGGCGCTCGCCGCAGACCTTGCGATGAGTTCCCCCTTTTTCAAACTTCCTTACAGTCTACCTGACCGTGCAAATGCCGTTCGCGCCGCAACTGCGTGATTGGCTTCACCGAAGTGTTGCGTAAATGCCTCAAGCTTGAGTTTTCTCCGCCTTGGCGCCCTCTCAGCGAGACGAGAACGCGGTATTATGACAATCGCTAAGGTATTGATATTACTATACATATAAGCCAACAATGCGCCGGACCGGCAAGAAACATAATTAACAGTGCGTTAGCACATAGGCGCTAGTTTTAGCGGCGCTGGCGGGAGTTTGCCGGCGAGTGCACGAGCGTCGAGCGTAACCCTGTGACCGCAGCCGATTTCCACAACCTCGCCGCCAACAACGATGCCAGCAAGGCGGAGAGGCTGTTCCGGGCTTCAGTCTCCGCATTCTGCACGCTGACCCGGCCGTCGCGCCGCGAGGCTGCGCAGCTGGACGATCTCACCCTGCCGCTCTACCCCCAGGTTTCCGCAGAGGCGCGCCGTTTCGTGGCCGCTGCCCTCTCGGAATGCGCGATTGCGCCCACCCGGCTGGTTGCTCGCCTGGCCGACGACCGCGTCGACATCGCGGCCCCCCTGCTGATGCGCTCCGCTCAGCTTACCGACGTCGACCTGATTGCGCTGATCGGCAGGCACGGCCTTCCATATGCACGGGCGATTGCGCGCCGCCTGGGCCTCAATCCCACCATCATGCATCTCATCCGCGCCCTGGAGGCTACGGCCCCCGCCAAGTCTGGTACCGCAATGGTCGAGGCCGTGAAGGCCAACACGACGCCGGAAGCCGCAGCCGACCAGACGGAGCACTCACGCAAAATCATCCGGGGACGGTTGGAAACACCGGCGAAGCAGGCAGCACCAACCAAGCCCGGCAGTTCCACCACAACCCGGCAGCCGGTATCGGAGATCGAAACAGTTATGCAGCCCAGGAACGCTATTGCGGCAGCATTGCCGCTGATGGAAATCGCCAAGCACCAGGTGCGTGGCCAGGCTGCCGAAGCGGTCCGGCAGCGGCTGCGTGAAATGATGCACCGGGAGCCGCGAGACCAAGCTCCCTATGTTGGCCGCATTCCCGACGCCCACACATTTCCGAAGCTGCGGGATGCGGCTTTCACAGGCGATCCCACCTTCTTCCAGACAGTCCTTGGCGAGGCGCTCGGCATGGCCGCCACCTCCGCGCGCAGGATAACGGAAACTCCGAGCTATTCTCCGCTACTCGCGGCGCTCCGCGCGCTCGATCTCGGCGAGGAGCAGGCTTTCATGCTTGCAGCCGCGATCTTCCCGGCGCAATTCGCCCATCCGGAGGCGATCCGCCTGTTTGCCACGCGCTATCGCTCACTCGACCAGGAGACGGCCGCAGAACGCGTACGCGGCTGGAAGCTCGAGGCCTTGGCCAATCGGCTTCAATGGGAAGAGGCGCGCAATAGGCGTGCATAGGAACCCGCGCGCCTATCGCTTCGCCAGTTCCAGAAGCTCGGCGAGCGGCACGCTTCCGGCCTCGATTTCCACCACCCAGATGTCTAGATCGAAGCGCTGCTCCTTTTCGAGCCGCGCGTTGACGATCGCCTCCTCACCCTTCGACAGCTCGGAAAAAAGCCGCTCGTCCGGGCGCGCGTCGTCATAGCTCGTTTGCGAAGCGGGTCCATATAGCGTCGTCTCGCCCAGCCTGTCGCGGCTGGTGACAAACACCGCGCCCGCCTCGGTTGAACCGCGCTTCACCACGGCGCCATAGCCACCGCTGGAAAAGGCGCGCCTTAGCAAGGCTGCGACGAAGAAGTCGGATGTGACACGCATTTTCCGGCTATGGCGTGAGCCGTCGGGTTTGGCAATGCGGTTGAAGGTATCCCCTCCCTTTGCGGCCATTTATGGCGAGGGGCAATCGCATGTGGCAAGCTCCAGCGGCAGGGGACTGGCGAATGGCGATCCTCCCTGTCGTCATCCTCGACCTCGTGAGTGAGCGAAGCGAACGGAGAGGGTCGGGGATCCAGGCCTCGGACTCTCCGCGATAATGCCGACGCAGAAGAGATAGGTATGTAGATTCAATCCGTTACCTTCACAGAAGCCACCCGGAAATGGAGGGCATGGATTCCCGACACTCTCTGCTCGCTTCGCTCGCTCGCGAGGCCGGGAATGACGACAAGGAGGCGTTCATCGCTAATCGCTACCCGTCGGGCCCTGCCCGATGCGATAGCGCCCCTTTATGAGAGGGGGAAAGGACGTTCAATTCACCAGGTTCTGCGCCCGCATTTTGGCCAGCAGCTTCTTGTCGGGAACGCCGGTGACAGCCAAGCCGGCTTCCGCCTGATATTCCTCGATCGCGGCTTTCGTGCGCGCCCCCAATATGCCGTCAATCTCCATGTCGGCGTATTTGTGGACCTTCAGCCCCGCCTGCACCTTCCTGGTCAGTGCGATGGCTTCCGAGTCGGGTTGCGAGGACTGCAGGATTTCGCGCGGCGCGGGCTGCGGGAGGATGCCGGACGTCGTAGGCTCGATACCGAGTTGCTCCAGCAGGGTTGCGTCGATTTTGGCCGCGCCCTCCAGCCCAACTGTCTGGCGGTAGGTATCGATCGCCTTGAAGGTTGCCGGGCCGGACAGGCCGTCCACCGTGCCGTCGTAGAAGCCGAGTTCCCTGAGCACCCGCTGCACCTCCGCCGTCACCGGGTCGGCGACTGGCGCGGGACGCGGCCTTGCCGCCGGATCCGGCCGTTCTATCAGGAAGGTCGTCTCCGGTTCCCCCTGCTCCTCGTAGAGCGAGCGCACGAAGTCGCGCGTAGGGAAGAACGCATCTCGGTGCGCATGCGGCTGATACCAGATGGCATTGGCCGAAACGAAAGAGAAGGTGACGAGGAACGCCACCGAGCCGCCTGCCACCACTGGATTGCGTGCAATCACGCCGCCTGCCGTGGTAAGCCCATCCGCCCAGAAGGCGCGCGGCGGAGCGCGACGCTTAGCTGGCCTTGCGGAACGAGCCATCTTTTTTCTCTTCCGATGCATTTTCTGGCAAGTGCGTCAGTGTTTCCTCGCTGTCCCCCAGCGATGGGCCGCCGACCGGCAGGCTGATGGTCACCGTCGTACCTTTACCTGGCGCACTATCAATCGACATCGAGCCTTCATGCAAGCTCACAAGTCCCTTGACCAGCGCAAGCCCGAGGCCGCTTCCCTCGAACTGTCGCGTATAGTCGTTCTGAATCTGCGCGAACGGCGTTCCGAGCTTTGTCAGGTCGTCGGCGGCAATGCCGATGCCGGTATCGCTGATCCAGAAATGCAGCATCGACCCGATGCGATTGGCGCCGACGCTGACTTCGCCGCCTTTCGGCGTGAACTTGATGGCGTTGGACAGCAAATTGATCAACATCTGCTGGACGGCGCGGCGGTCGGCCTTGATCTCGCCAACAGCCGGCTGAACGTCGAGATTGAGCACCACACCCTTCTGCTCGGCTTGTGGGCCCACCATGGCGCCGCACAAGACAGCCGCCTCATGGAACGGGAACGGCTCGGGATTGGTCGCATAGGATCCCGCTTCGATCTTCGAGACGTCGAGGATCGAATTAACTACCGCGAGCAGATGATTTCCGGCTTCGCGCACGATTTCGACATGCTCGCGCTGGCGTTCATTGGCGAACTTGCCATGGATTTCGCACAGCAGCATGTCAGAAAAGCCGATGATGGAGTTCAAGGGTGTACGAAGTTCGTGGCTAACCGCAGCCAGGAAGCTGCTTTTTGCATGTTCCAGGCTCGCCTTGTTCTCTGTTGCGGCGACAAGCGCGGCGCGCAGTTCGGTGATTTCCGAATTGTCGCTGAGGCTGCCGATAAAAGTGACGTCATCGCCACCAACGCGAACCAGTTCAACCGCCAGCGGGCGATGAACACCGGCAGTCCCCTCGCCGTTTCCAGGCAGGCGCAAACGAAGCTCTACCTTGCGGTACGGCGCGCCGTCACGCAGTTCGGCCATGGCGCAAAGGAACCCGACGCGATCGCCGACCTGAACACGCTCGAAGAATCCGGAGCCGCATAGGAGATCAGGGTCGATGCCGAGCAAGTTGCCAGCCGAGGGAGCAATGTCGAGAAGATCGCCGTTGGCGGCAAAGCGAACCGCGACGCGGCCTGTTTCCACATCCGGGATGACCAATCGCTGCCCGGTCGATACAGGGCGAGACATCCTCGGAAAAGCAAGCATGGCGTAGGCCAGCGGCAACAGCCAATGCCAGTCCGCAGCCTTGACGGCGGCAAAGATCGCGACCTGTGGCATCAGTTGGAAACCAAGAGCGGCTGCCATCGCCACGAGTCCAAACGTCATGGATCGGCGCGTGCGGTAGGCAAGCCAGGCTTCGACCGGCAAAGCCACGGCAATCGCGGCAAGCGGCGAAGCCAGTCCGCCGGCGGCGGCTATCAGTAACGCAATCTGAGCGGTGGCCAACAGAAGCGCGATCGCCATGACCGGACCAATTCCGCGGCTGGAGGTCGTCGCGAGTGCGCCAAAGCCCGATACGAAGAAGGATCCACAGATCAGGCCGAAGGTCGGCGCGACGCCGATGCAGGAGGGCAGCAGTATCCATGCCATGGCCGAAAGCAGGAACGGGCCAACGATCAGCATTCCGATCAGCCGGCGCTGCTCGTCGCGATCAGCACCTTCCGCAACCCCCGGCTGCACCAGACGGTCACAGCCGGCAGTGACGGCGCGCATCAACTCAGCGTATTTGGTCGCAATCAAACTCAACTCAACGCATCCGAAACTGTCCGCCTGGCGGATCGGTTTTGATTAATCCGACAGTCGCATCGAGCCTTTAAGGAAAGAATAAAAGCGGGGGGCCGTTTGTCGTCGCAGAGGCCAAAAGCCGCGTCGCAGATGCCAGCAGCATCCCAACTTCCGGTCATGGTAAATGGAGCGTTTCCCATGTTTTTTCGCCGTGGCGACGGCCGGCGTGCGCGCGCTGATAAAACGTCCACATGGATTGTGGTTATTTTTCATCAACTTAGGTAGTTTACGAAATATTGAATTAAGTAAAAATCAATATTTGCTCGCATTTTTCGCGGATCCAAACCTTAATATTTTCTTTCAAAGTAGACAAAAATGCCGCGAATCGGCGCAAACGGATTCTTCGCAGCCTTGTGACACTTTGCATCCATGATGCCGGGCAAATCGCCGGCTCTACGCAAGGTATGTTTCGATGCGTTTGCTGTTCCGCATGGCTTTCTGGTTTTCACTCGTTCTGCTTGTGATCCCGCTCGGGGGGCGCAGCACGAACGACAAGGCAGGCATCGCCGCTGGGACTGAAGCGGAACCTGCCGGCGCGATTGAGACCTTCCTCGCTGCGCGTGAGGCGATCACCGATTTCAGCGGCCTTTGCGACCGCAAGGCGGAGGTTTGCGAAATCGGCAAGTCGGCTATGAACACGGTTGGCGTGCGCGCCCGCGAGGCTGCCCGCATCGCCTTGGAACTGCTCGACGAAAAGTTTGGTGAGTCTGACAAGACGGTCGTGACTGGCAGCGTCCCGCCAAGGGATGTGGGAAGCGCCGCTTTTGACCTTAGCGAAACAGCCCCGGTGCCCCCCGCAAAGCCCGCATCGCCGAAATGAGTTCCAAAGCAGTAGGCGGCGTCCGCAGCGGAGCCGCGCAAAGCCGCGATGCTACCGCTCGAGTTCGCACTTCGCCTTCGACAAATATCCGTCGATTTGCGGCCGCCAGGTGCTGTCGGGGACGAAAGCCCGTAACAGCACCAGGCCCTCCCCAAGCGGCAGCTCGATATAGATCGACTTTTCGAAGTCTTCCGGCGGATTCTTGCGCGCCTGGATCATTTGTTCGGGACGCAGGATGACAATGTCGAGCAGACCGCCAGTGGCGGAGCGGTCGGTAAGGCTGAAAAGGTTGGCACCGTCGCGGCCGTATACCGAGGCAGACCAAAATGGCATTCTTCCCGGCGCGGTGAGGTGTACTGGACCGTCGGTCAGTTTGAAGCGGCAAACCGCGGCAAGGAAAGATGGATCGGCGGCGCCTACCACCGGCCCGCCGACGGTTCCGGCGCCCACCCTGACAATCTCATATTGGTCCGAGACGGGCGACAGCCGCGCCCATGCGTCTCGCTTGGCAAGGCCGGGAATGGCGAGCAGCAGCACACCATGAACGATGCCTGCACCGACCAGGCCGAGCAGCAGCGCGTAGACCACGCTGCGCCTTTTTCCGGGCGCCGGGCGGATTTCGTCATCGATAGCGCGCGCGCTAGACATCGCACCCCACTGCAACAATACGCGGCAACGCGAGATCGGCAGCGATGCTGCTTCCCGCGACGGGGGTGTCGTAGAGCGTCAGCACCAGCGACATCGGCCCCGTTCCGCTCACCGGCAACCAGTTGCCCGGTTCGGGCCGGGGGCTGACCGCCAGAAGCAGCGAGTTGTCGGGCTGAAACAGCACGCCTTGCGAGTTCAGCGAATTGGACATCTGCATGCCCGAAGCAATCGCTGTCGCTTTTGCGTCGATTGCATGAAAGGTCCAGATGCGTGCCGGCGGGAAGGTGCCCGCGACCGTATAGCGGCATTCCCGCCGAAGCCGATCGCCATTCGCATCCTCGCGGGCGACGAAGGCAAGGCCCTCCGCACGGCCAAGCGCGAGTTGCCCATCGTAGCCGGCACGCGCCTTGGAATAGGGATTGGCGTCTGGCGTTCCCATATCCGGATAGGTTGTCCAGCCGGCGATCGTTACCGAACCAACACCCTCGGGTGTTCGCAATGCGAACCAAACGCTCGCCACTCCGCCGCCAAGGGCGACGGCAATCGTCAAAAGCGTGAGCCATGCGGTGCGAAACATCAGGACCCGGCGTAACGCGCCCCGAAGGCGAGGGCAAGCGTCGGAATTGACGGCCGTCGCCTACAATGCGGCTTCGTCCACCAACTCCTTCTCCAGCACCGAGGCCGCCGCATCGACGGCCCTTTGCACATCGCGTTCGCTGGTGCGCCAGTTGACGACGCTGACCCGCATGACGTAGCGGCCTCGCCAAAGCGAGCCGGAGAAAAATGCTTCGCCGGTCGCGTTGATCTTGCGGATGACCTCGTCCGTGAAGGCGTCGTTCTCCGGCGAGGTCGCGCCGGGGCGGTTGAACCTCAGCAAGCCTTGGTTGAGGATCGGCCTTGCGAGGATTTCGGCTCCGGGCAGCTTGCCGATACCCTCGACGATAGCGGCGCAGTGTCCACAGCTGCGATCGACCAGATCCTCGACGCCGTCGCGGCCCAATTCCTTCAGCGCAGCATAAACCGGTATTCCCCGCGCCCGGCGCGAATATTCGGGATTCCAGTCGAATTGATCGCGGGCCGCCGATGTCGGCGCCACATAGGAGGCGCTGGAGGTCATCGCCGTTCGATGCGCGTCACGGTCCCGAACGATGGCGATGCCGCAATCGTAGGGGACGTTCAGCCATTTGTGGCCGTCGGTCGCCCAACTGTCGGCGCGCTCCAGACCTTCGACCAGATGGCGGTATTTCCGGCTCGCCCGCGCGAACAAGCCGAAGGCGCCGTCGATGTGGACCCACGCGTCCGCGGCATGCGCCAACGGGATTAGCTCCACGAACGGGTCGCTGGCGCCGATGTTCAGGTCGGCGGCATTGAGAACGACAATCGTCGGTCCGCTGCGGCCGGAAAGCGCGCGTTCGAGCACGTTGGGCCTGAGGCGGCCATCATCGTCGGCCGGCAAGTGTTCGAGGGCGCTTCGCCCCATGCCGAGATGACGCAAGGCGCGTTCGACGGTGACGTGCTTCTGATCACTGGCGAGCACCCTGACCTTCGGCGCTCCCCACAGGCCATCGCGGTCCACATCCCAGCCGGCACGGGCCAGCACGGCGCCGCGTGCGGCCGCAAGCGCTGTCATATGCGCCATCTGGCAGCCGCTGGTGAAGGCGAATGAAGCATCGCGTGGCAGGTCGAGCAGGTCCTTGACCCACTCGCCGGCAACTTCCTCGATTACCGACGCGGCGGGGCTGGTTCCAAACATGCCGGCATTCTGATCCCACGCGGCGACAAGCCAGTCCGCCGCGAGTGCGGACTGCAGTCCACCGCCGATGACCCAGGCGTAGAACCTGCCGCTGGCGGAGCCGCTCATCCCTGCTCCCGCATCCGTTGCCAGCGCCCGCACAACGTCTTCAGGTTTGGTGCCGTGTCCCGGCAATGGGCCGCCAAAGCACCGCCTCAGTTCCTGCAAGGTTGCCCTTGCCTCAACCGGACGCTCGTCCAACCCGTCAATCCACTCACTTGCGGCACGATAGGCGAGGCTAAGCGGCGTGTTCATCACAGGAGCTCCTCGGTCGCGATCGGACTTCGTAGCGGCCAGTCTACATCAGCGCCACCTGATTCCTGCGTCGGGAAAATCGAATGTCTCGCGTAAGTCGAAAGTTACCGTTGGCCGGCGTGACACGCTGCGCCTAGTTCGAACAACTGTTCATCGACATCGAGACCACGCGCCGCCGATACGCCTGAGAAGAACGCAGTCATCGAAGCGCGATTGGGCATCATCAACGATGAAACCCGAGCGCTTACCGCAGGCGATCAACGTTAGCGTTACGGATGCTGCATCACGTTCGGCCCATCAGTTGTAATCCACCTTCGGATACCAATGCGGGTCGCGGCCTTCCGGCGTAGTGTCGAGTACATTCCACAGCGGCGTCATGTCCGGCGCACCGCGCGGATCCTGGCCTGGATCAGCGGTGACGCCGCCCATCTCGGCGCCCCAGAAGTGGCGGATCGTACCATCGCGCCTGGTGAACACATTGTAGGCCGCATTGTCGCCCTCCTCCGTCCAGGCCTGGAAATCCCGGCCAAATTCCTCCGTCGTGTCGCTGTAGAACGGCAGGTGCCGCCAGCCGCGCTCGCGCTTGAAATCCAGGAGCTTGTCGATCGGTGACCTTGCAACCACCGCAAGGGCAGCCTGTTGCTGGATGTCGTTCGCGTTGCCGGCCAACGCGCCGAGCAGAGCCGTACACATCGGACAAGGCCGTTTGCGCTCCGGCCCGAACATGTAGTTGTAAATGATCAGCGTGCTATGGCGGCCGAACAGGTCGGCGAAATGCACTGGTCCGTTCTCGCCCTCGAACACGTAATCCTTTTCGATCGGAGCACCCGGCGGGAGAGCTCGGCGCATTTCGGAAACCCGCTCGATATGCCGTCGAAGCTCGATCTCCTCGGCGAGCAGCGCAGTGCGGGCGCGCCTATACTCGGCGCTTTCGTTTGGAACCCTGTACTCGTCTCTCGCGGCCAGTTCCTTTGCGGGTACAAGCCCGTTGGCGGTTTCGGTCATTGGAGTCTCCTTTCAGTTGAGCAGAATGCTGTTTGGCACCGAGCGTTCCCCAGAAGCGGGCGCCAGAGGTGCACATGCGCAAAGCGCTACCTCCAGGCGAGGACGCCGCAGGAATGCATTTTCCGACAAATCGCTCCATCTTCGGCCAACTCGAACGCGGTGCCGCCGGCGCAGGTTTCACAAAACCATCGGAAATCGGTCAGTACTCATTGCGGCGAAAGATGCACGGTGACCGGGCTGCCGAAGGGAGTCCGCCATGAATTTCGACGATGACGCCAGACGTTCGACGCGTCTGGAGCTGTTCGAGTGCGATGTCCCGACACGGTATGATGTTGCCATGAGCATGAGCGCGACATCAGTCACATCGAGCAGGGTGTGAGGATGGCGCTGGGGTGAGATCGGCGTCTCCCTGTGGGCTGGCATCAGCCAGCCCCGCAAGTTCCGCGTGACCATCAACCCAATTCCGGCCGGTAACCCTCACCGCCCCAGTGCTGCATGCGAGGCTTGCCACCCTCCATCGGATTGTAGTGGCGGGCAAGCATGCCGAGCGCTGCCTTGAGCATCATCTTGGCGGAGCGAGGCGGCCATGAGCGCTCGCGCTCAACTGTTTCCAGCCCTTTCAGGAAGCAGCAAACGTCGATCAGAATGCCCGATAGCTCCGGCCCGACAGCCCGCAGGGCCTGGTCTACGCGCCTGCGGGAGGCAAGTGCTGCATCCGTCATTTTCACCATTCCGCCCGGTTCGCCGCGCTGGCGCGGCGAGACGCGACATTCCCAGTCAGCGCCAAGTCGGGGCATCATCCCGGCGCGGGTATAGTCACAGCGCAGACGCTCGCCGGCCTCGAACTCCGAGAGCGCCAGGAAAGAACTGCCGTCCCTGCCCTTTCGCCGCATCAGTTGTGCAAGAGGCGACTCTGCAAGATTGATCTCGGCAACGATCGGTCCCTCGCCGTCGTCGAGTGCCGCATGCTCCAATTCGCGATGCTGACGTTGATACTGGCCGACCGCATGGGCGGCACGCAGACCTGCTTTCAGACCCGCATCGGTCGCCACGATGAGATCTCCCTTGCGCGTCACCGACCCACTGCTCGCCATTTCCGTCAGAGTGCCGACGCCGACCGAAACTGCACCCATTTTGTTTCGCAACAGGAATCTGGCCGACACAGCCGAATGCTCAACAGTCGCCGGGCCGGCAGCCAGCAGCCCCAGAACCCGGATTACTTTCTTTTCATGCTCAGCTTCCAAGTCAAACCTCCAGGCGTCTGTTGAAAGCGGCACGCGCCACGCGTTCGGCCGTGGTGACAGCGCGGTCGAAATCGAGGTCCTCGCGTAAATCCTCGACCGCAATGCAAGCATGGCGGACGGTGCCGCGATCTCGCCCGAAGCCTCGACCGACCTGATGCATGTTGAGGCCGAGCGTTACATGCGTGACGTACATGGCGATCTGCCGGACACGAGCCGCGTCCTGGCCGGTGCGACCCGTCTGGCGCATTTCCTTGCTCGATACGTTGAAAAGCGCGGCACAGATGTCGATCATCGCCTCGCATACTTCCATCATCCGCTCGGCATGATGCGTGCTTTGGTTATACCCAATTTCCGAACGCGTTGGATCACGTTCGGTTCGTTCTATTTCATGTGGTTTCGTGCCCCCGACCTTCACTGCCAACGCCGTATTTGTATGCACCGCTTTTCTCCTGAATATAGGAATGTCTTCTTATATCAGGATATCGAAGAACGGGAACAAAATGTGAACGATTTTTTGCTCGAAAACTTATAAACATCTGTATTTTATGATGTTTTTGTTTTTCGCGAGGAATTTTCAGCTGATTTTATCCCCTCCCCCATGACGACGCTTACGCTCACGCGATCCAAATCCAGCGAGAGCGACATGACCAATTTGAAGAGCGATATCCTCGGCTTTCTAGCCAAACGGCAGGCCGAATGGGCAGAATCACGGCAGATGGCTGCGTTGCAGATCGTCTGCGGCTTCGACCTGGTGGCACTGAAGGCTACGGATGCGAGCCAACGGGCGCTCGCCGTCGGACGCATTGATCGATTGCTCGAGCGGGAGCGCCTCAAGGGTCTTGCCGGCCATTGGAGCTATGACCTCAACCGCCACATCGCACTCAAGCAGGCGGCCGATGATTTAAGATCCGAGGACCCGAGCGTTCGGACAAAGAGCAGGCGCCCAAAAGAAGACGGCGCCCGAAGGCGCCGTCAACTAAGCGAACGAATGTCGCGGGCGCTTAACGGGCTTTCCGCTTGCGTCCAAGACCCATCTTCTTGGCAAGCTGCGACCGAGCGGAGGCGTAATTCGGCGCCACCATCGGATACGAAGGGTCGAGCGACCACTTCTCGCGATATTGATCGGGGGTAAGGTTGTAATGAGTCATGAGATGCCGCTTCAAAGACTTGAACTTCTTTCCGTCTTCGAGGCAGATAATGTAATCATCATGCACTGAGCGCTTCGGATTTACCGCAGGCTTTTGCTTGTCTGCAACCGGTTGGTCTGAGGGAGCGCCAACACGGCCGAGCGCCGCATGAACGTCTGCAATCAGGTTTGGCAGTTCACCAACCGGCACCGGATTGTTACTTACATAGGCGGCAACCACATCAGCGGTGAGCTCTATGAGCATTTCGCCAGTCTTTCCAATCGTATCAGTCGCATCCATCGTTTTCGGGCCCCAATTAGTGTTTGCGCGCCCTATCTGTGGTCTAGAAATGCAGGGCTGCGCCTGAATTGACATCAACGCGTACTCAACGAGTTGTGTCATGGCGATTAAATGGGGTGCTTTGCAAGTCAAGTCAACATAAAAGTCATAAAATATGCAAATCAAGCCAGTTGTAAAAAAAAACTTGAACTCAATTGTGCTGGAACGAGCTTCATCAACGCAAAGCGAACTCCTATTTCTAGAGCATGACGCCGCGTCAATAGACAATTTTGGGCGATGATGCTTGCTATGCTGCACAAGCAATATTGTACCTGCAACGCCTCTACTACTCAGAGTAGTAGGGGTCCGCCTCCAGGCTGCTTTCTGCGCAATTGTTATTGTATTCGCAGTGCCAGGGCAGTGCTTGGAACACCGTAGCGGGCCTGTCAACAGTTTCCGTACAACGCCAAGCCAAACTAGTGCTAAAGTACAAACGGCTTATTTACAGATTGACCTCTTTTGAATACCGCAACAAATCGGTGCCGTGAGATCAAGTTTGGAGTTCGTTGCCCTTCGCTCGCCTAGTGCGGGGTAATGTAGCGCCCATAGAATCCAGCCAGTTTGAAATTCCAGTCGCGGGCAGGATCATGCCAGACTTCGCACCACTTTGTGGCGCACCTGGGCTTCCTGCTTCCAGTCTGGTTGACCGGCAATATCAAGCAGATTAATACCGCCCGTGCATTTTTCCGGTCATCTGCAACACCGTTCCATTCGGGTAGGCTGCCTGTTTCTGCGATTGACCCGACGGATACTTGCGCACGTTCAGCGTATCGCCCACGTTCAGGTTGGCGACCTTCCATGCGGCGAATACGGTTGCGTAGGCCCCAGGCGCGACCAGAAAGGCGAGCGCCGATGCGGCTATTGTCTTCACAAGGGTATTCGCCATAGCCGTGCTCCGCTATATCGCTGTTTACAGTTCGTGACCTTACAGCCGACTCCTTGAACGCAGGCCAAGCGCACTTATTCATGCGGCATTCAACATATGTCTTCGCGAGATGAAATGAAGCAATCAGTTTTCAGGCAAATTGCTCCCCCGACGACCGAGGAGCGTCCGTCCAACGATACCCGCCACGGTATAGTGCGCACGGACGAATTCGCGTGGCTGCGTGCCGACAACTGGCAGGACGTCTTTCGCGATCCATCCGTTCTCGACCCGGCGATCCGCGCACACCTCGAAGCCGAAAATGCTTATCAGCAGGCGCTGATGGCCGACACCGAGGCGCTGCGCAAGCAGCTGTTCCAGGAAATGAAGGGCCGCATCAAGGAGGACGATTCATCCGTTCCCATGAAGGACGGCCCATATGCTTACGGCTCCTCCTATAAGAAGGGCGGCGAGCAGCCGCGTTTCTTTCGCACGCCACGCGACGGCGGCGCGGAGGAGATTATTCTGGACGGCGACGCCGAGGCCGAAGGCAAGCCGTATTTCCATATTGGCGGCATCGACCATTCGGCCGATCACCGGAAGCTGGTCTGGGGATATGACGACAAGGGTTCGGAATTCTTCACGCTGCGTACGCGTGATCTGACGAGCGGCGGCGATTTGGCCGTTAGCATCACCGACACCGCCGGTTCAGGCGTTTGGGATGCCGCTGACGAAGGGTTTTTCTACACTCGCCTTGATCCAAATCACCGGCCTTCGAAAGTCTTCTATCACAAGCTCGGCGCAGATACCGCCACTGACAGGCTGGTCTACGAAGAGACCGATCCGGGTTTCTTCATGAATGCCGGCGGCACCCGCGACAATCGCTGGGTGATGATCGGCATCAACGACCACGAGACCTCTGAATATCGAGTCCTTGAAGCCAGTAACCCGGGCGGCGAGCCGAAGCTGGTGGCTGCGCGCGAGGCCGGACTGCAATACGACCTCGAGGAGGGCGGTGACGTCTTCTTCATCCTGACCAACGCCGATGGCGCCAAGGATTTCAAGATCATGACCGCGCCGGCCAACGATCCGCGCCGCGAAAACTGGTCCGAGCTTGTCGCGCATGAGCCTGGCCGGCTGATCCTGTCGGTCATGGGGTTCAAGGATTTCATGATCCGGCTGGAGCGCAAGGACAGCCTGCCGCGCATTGTCATCCATGAGCGCGCCAGCGGCGACGAACACATGATCGCCTTCGAGGAGGAAGCCTATTCGCTCGGACTCGCCGGCTCGTACGAGTACGACACCGATGTTGTGCGGTTTTCCTATTCGTCGATGACGACGCCAGGACAGGTCTTCGATTACAATATGCGCACCCGCGAGCGGACTCTGCTTAAAACGCAGGAAGTGCCCTCCGGCCATGACCCGGAGCATTACGTGACGCGTCGGCTGATGGCTCCATCGCACGATGGCGAGCTCGTCCCCGTATCGTTGATCCACCATCGCGACACGCCGACCGACGGCCGCGCACCGTGCCTGCTCTATGGCTACGGGGCTTATGGCATCGCCATTCCGGCGTCCTTCAACACCAATTGCCTCTCGCTGGCCGACCGTGGCTTTGTCTACGCCATCGCCCACATCCGTGGCGGCAAGGACAAGGGCTACGCTTGGTATGAGAACGGCAAGCGCGCGATGAAGCCGAACACGTTCCGCGACTTCATCGCCGCGGCGAAGCATCTGGTCGCCGAAGGATACACCTCACACGACCGCATCATCGCACAGGGTGGGTCTGCGGGCGGCATGCTGATGGGCGCAATCGCTAATATGGCGCCCGAGGCCTTTGGCGGCGTCATCGCCGAGGTTCCTTTTGTCGATGTGCTCAACACCATGCTCGACGACACGCTGCCGCTGACGCCGCCCGAATGGCCGGAATGGGGCAATCCGATCCTGTCGGATGCCGATTATCAGACAATCGCGGCCTATTCGCCCTATGACAATGTCGGAGCAAAGACCTATCCGCCAATTTTGGCCGTGGCCGGCCTCACCGATCCGCGCGTCACCTATTGGGAACCGGCGAAATGGGCGGCCCGACTGCGCAAGCTCAAGACCGACGGCAATCCCGTATTGTTCAAGATCAACATGGACGCAGGTCACGCCGGCGCCTCGGGACGTTTCTCGCGGCTGGAGGAGATTGCCTACAACTTCGCGTTTGCGCTGAAGGTGGTGGGCAAGGCTGGGTGAGTCCTCACCTCGGGCGGGGCAACGCAGTCAGCAGTTTGCATTGCTCGTGGAAGGCGTAGCGCTTGATATCGCCGACCGGCGTTGACAGGAGCGAGCCCGGATCGTCATTGTCACAAACCAAGTGGCGGGGAATCGAGCCATAATGCGTCTGCTGCCCAATCTGCTTTCCCGGTTTGTGAAGAACGGACGCCTGACTGTCGTCTTCGAGGACGGCACCATGCAAACCTTCGGCAGCGGCCAGAATGGGCCCGACGTGACGATCCGGCTGACCGACAAGGCAGTCGAACGCGAGATATTCTTCAATCCGGAACTGAAGGCGGCCGAAGCCTACATGGATGGCCGAATGGTGATCGAGAACGGCGGCAAGGTCTATGATCTGTTGTTGCTTTTTTCCGTCAACCGGACGGGGCTGGCCGCGCATCCGGTTCAGAAGACGTTGCGTAAGATTTGGCGGGCGTTGCGCCGGCGCCAGCAGAACAACAAGCTCGGTCTCGCCGCCAAGAACGTCCAGCATCACTACGACATCCCGACGAAGTTTTACGAGCTTTGGCTCGACGAGACGATGACCTACTCCTGCGCCTATTACACGACGCCGGACAAAAGCCTCGTTCCAGTCACAGATGGACAAGCTTCGCCACATCGCCGCCAAGCTCAAGCTTGAGCCGGGCATGCATGTGGCGGAAATTGGCTCTGGCTGGGGGGCGCTCGCCATTTATCTCGCGAAATATTGCGGCGTGAAGGTCACGGCCATCAATGTGTCGACAGAGCAATTGGCGGCATCGCGGATTCGGGCGATCGAGGCTGGGGTCGCTGACCTGATCGATTTTCGCGAGGTCGACTATCGCGAGATCAGCGGGCAGTTCGACCGTGTCGTCTCGATCGGAATGATGGAGCACGTGGGCGTTGGACATTTCGACAGCTATTTCGCCACCATTCGTGGCTTGCTGAAGGAGGGCGGCTTCGCATTGGTGCATGCGATCGGGCGGATGTCACCGCCCGGCACGACGGCGCCGTTCATCCGGAAATACATCTTTCCCGGTGGCTATGTGCCGGCTCTTTCCGAGGTGTTCGCCTCGCTGGAGCGTACGGGCATCTGGTGCTCCGACTGCGAGAATCTGCGGCTGCACTATTACTGGACACTCCGCGATTGGCGGCGCGGCTATGAGGCCAAGCGCGACGAAGCAGTCGCCATGATGGGCGATCGCTTCTGCCGGATGTGGGATTTCTATCTGGCGTCGGCCGAACTCGGCTTCCTCAACGGTTCGAACTTCGTCTTCCAGATGCTGATCTCGGCCCGCCGTGACGATGTGCCGGTCATTCGCGATTATGTTGCCGATGAAGAGCGGCGCCTGCCGGGCTCAGGGGCAATCCGGTCGCTTTGAGAGGACGGTCTCCATAACTCGCCTACTGCTTCGCAGGATAGCCATTGGCATGGGCCGGAATAGCCTTCAGATAGGCGGCGATTGCGGCGCGGTCGTCCGACGTCAGGCGGGCCATGTTGCGCTGGACTTCGGTCATCGCGCCGCCGACTGAATCGAAATCGGGCGTGAAGCCGCTCTCGAGGAAATAGGCGATCTCGCTTTCCGACCAAGCGCCGATGCCGCCTTCACCGCCGGTAATGTTCGGCACATTGCCCTTCCCTTCGGCAGCCACCGCGCCTGCCAGCCACTGGTCTTTCTTCACGCCGCCGGCGAAATCGCGTGGCGTATGGCATTCGCCGCAATGCCCTGGCCCTTCTACGAGATAGCGGCCCTGGAGGATGTTCTCGGCCGTGCCTTCCGGAAGGGCCACGACCGGCTCGTTGCTGAGATAAAGCAGCTTCCACAGTCCGAGGCCGCGCCGAATGTTGAAAGGAAAACCCAGCTGGTGATCCGGCGCCTTGCCGGCAACGGGCGGCAAGGTTTTCAGATAGGCGTAAAGATCGCCGACATCGGAGGGCTTCATCCGGGCATAGGACGCGTACGGAAACGCAGGATAAAGATGGGAGCCACCGGGCGACACGCCTTTCAGCATGGCGTTGGCGAAGTCGGACGAGGACCAGCCGCCAATGCCGTCTGCCGCATCCTGCGAGATGTTGGGCGCGACGAAGGTGCCGAACGGCGTCTTCAGCGCGACGCCGCCCGCGAGTTCGGATTGCGCCAGGCCCTCCGATTTAGGCCGAGCGTGACAGGATGCGCAACCACCCGCCCAGAAAATTCGCTCGCCACGCGACGCATCGCCCCTTCCGACTTCTGCTGATACCGATTCATCGAGAAGCTGCGGTTCCGTCAGAAACCAAAAGCTCGCGCCACCGATGACGCCCAGGACGATAGCGGTGGCGGCGAGTTTCCTAGCTATGCCCATGGTGTTTGCATCCGATTGCAAGACATCACGCTGTCATCAACCTCGATGGAGGCGATTGGTGCAGGGCCTTCCGACGGCGTCATCCCGGCGACTGAGCGCAGCGAGGGCAGACCCAGCGGAACACTCGCCGAACGCGTTCTATTTGCGCACATGCGCGAAAATGCCGAACGACCGGTCGCTGAGTCCCGGCTCGGCGACCGCTTCGCTTCCTTGGCCGGGGTGACACCGTGAGAACGTTCGCAGCCAATCACGGCGTCCCCTGCCGATGCCACCACACGGGTGGGAAGCTATCGTCATTTAGTCCTTCTTGAGGCGGAAGTTCTCGTGGCAGGTGCCGCAATTATTGCCGATCGTGCCCATCGCGGCTTGAAGCGCGGCGAGATCAGCCGGTGGCGTTGCTGCTGCCGCCGCGACATCCGCTTTGAATTTATCGGCAGTCCCTGGAACCCGTCCCAGTTTTCCCAAATTTTCGGCGAGGCAGCTGACTTGTCGCTCGTGCTGCCTTTGGGGAATAGCGCTACGACATCCAGCTTCTGCACGTTTTCGTTCAAAGCCGTCAGAGCCGCCTGAACCACGGCTGCATCGAACGGCTTCTCGCCCTTGGCGACGGGTGCAAGTTCACCCATGATCTTTCCGTTGGCCTTCATCAGTGCTTGGCGATCTGCGATCGGATCGGCGTGAGCGGTGAGGCGTGGCGAATGCGAGGAATGAAGCGGCGAGAAGCTGGCGTCTCATGATTGATCCTTTGGGTTGCGATTTTGCTGCCTGAGGAAACAACGCAGAACATCCACGACATATTGCTCCGCGCGCGATCACGGTTGTGTGAATGCGCGGAGATATCAAGACCAAAGCCCCGGCGAACCGGGGCTTTCGAAGAGGCTTTGGCCGAAGCTTATTTCGCCTTCTCGTAAAGTTCGAGAACGTAGTCCCAGTTGATCAGGCTATCGACGAATGCTTCGAGGTATTTCGGGCGGGCGTTGCGATAATCGATGTAATAGGAGTGCTCCCACACATCGACGCCGAGGATCGGAGTCGTGCCGTGGACCAGCGGATTTTCGCCATTCGGGGTCTTCGAAATGGCAAGCTTGCCGTCCTTCACCGAAACCCACGCCCAGCCAGAACCGAACTGCGTGGTGCCGGCTGCAACGAAATCGGCTTTGAACTTGTCGTAGCCGCCGAGATCGCTGTCGACGGCCTTCTGAAGCGCGCCCGGCAGCTTGGTGCCGCCGCCACCCTTCTTCATCCATTTCCAGAAATGGACGTGGTTGTAGTGCTGGGCGGCATTGTTGAAGAGGCCGGCATTCTTGCCGAACGACTGCTTCACCACTTCCTCGAGCGACAGTTTGTCCATGCCGGCTTCGGCGGCGAGCTTGTTGCCGTTGTCGACATACGCCTTGTGGTGCTTGTCGTGGTGGAATTCGAGCGTTTCCTTCGACATGAAAGGGTGTAGGGCCTCATAATCATAAGGCAGGGCGGGCAGTTCAAAAGCCATGGAAATTCTCCCTCGTTGGCAGAAAGCCAGCGCCTTTCGCGCCGGCGAAGACAGGTCGCGGACTCGGACGCAAAACGCCTTCGCCGAGTGTCGGTTCCCTTCTAGCGGCTCACACCGCCGAAGTCGAATGCGCCCAGTCCCAATAGAGTTCTCGCGCCTTTCGCGCCACTGGGCCGGGCTGCAATTCACGATCGTCAAAGCGGGTAACGGGTACGATCTTCGAATGATTGCCGGTCGAGAATATCTCGTCGGCAAAGCGGAAATCCCAAATCGTCAACGTCTTCTCGATAGTGCGGAAGCCATAGTCGCCAAGCAGACCGATGGTGCGCGAGCGCGTGATGCCCGACAGGAAAGTGCCGTTGGGTGCCGGGGTGAACACATGGCCGTCCTTGACCATGAAGATGTTGGAGGAAGCTGTCTCGGCAACGTTGCCTAGCATGTCGAGCACCAGCGCATTGTCGAAACCGCGCATGCGCGCCTCGACGATGGAACGGCCGTTGTTCGGATAGAGGCAGCCAGCCTTGGCGTCGGTCGGCATGGTTTCGATCGTCGGACGGCGGAAGGGCGAAACTGTCATCGAAAAGCCCGTCGGCGCAATCATCGGCGATTCGTAGAGGCAAAGGCAGAAGCGGGTCGAGTCCGGATCGGCTGGTACGCCCATGTAGCCGCCGTGCTCCGCCCAATACATCGGACGAATATAGACCGCCGTATTACCGTCAAACTTCTTCAAGCCTTCCCACGTCAGGGCGACAATCTCAGCAACGCTCATGGTCGGCTTCATACCGAGGCTGATCGCCGAAGCGTTGACACGTGCCGAGTGCTTGTCGAGATCCGGAGCCACACCCTCGAACCAGCGGGCGCCGTCGAACACACTCGAGCCCAGCCAGAAGGCATGAGTACGCGGGCCGACGATCGCGACATTGCCCTCATGCCAGTCGTCATCGACGTATGTCCAGGTCGCGGATTGAGCTTTCGCTGCAAGAGTTCATGGGACGGCACCTTCAATCGGGGTGGCAATGGAAAGCCGCATTGGCGGCCCGCGTCAACCACAGCATCGCCAAAAACATGATGCCAGATGTGACCAAACTCGGAACACCTTTGTTTTCCGTGCGTTATCAGCTTGCCGTGCCATGCGGCGACCATAATTTTACTACGTTCGGTCGCTTATCATCGACATCGGAAAAGAATGGGGAATGTGCGCTTGAGCGAAGTGTCCCGAAACGTCTCCCGCAGGCACATACTGCGTTTGGCCTGCGTCGGCACGGCGTCTGTCGCGCTGGCGTCCTGCGGGACAGCTCAAGGCTATCCACGCTACGTCGAGCCGGCGCCGCAACCGCCTCCTGAGCCGATCGAAAGCCATGCACAGATATACAGCGCCACAGTCGATACCGGCTTCGATCTGCCTGCCATCCCGATCGATCAGATGGATCCGCAATTCCTGAGGCAGCTGGTGGCCGACCCGACCGGTGAGCTTCCGGGGACGATCGTCATCGATACGTCGTCGCACTTCCTTTATCTGGTGCGCGAGGGTGGGCAGGCAATTCGCTACGGCGTCGGGCTGGGACGTGCGGGCTTCGAATGGTCCGGGCGGGGCGTCATCGAATGGAAGCAGCCATGGCCGCGCTGGTTTCCGCCGGAAGAAATGATCGCGCGCCAGCCGGAGCTGGAACAATACCGGGCGCGTCAAATTCCTGGAACCAACAATTGGGAAGGCGGCATGCCGGCGGGTCCGATGAATCCACTTGGCGCTCGGGCCCTTTACATCTTCCAGGACGGCAAGGACACGCTTTTTCGCCTGCACGGCTCGCCGGAATGGAACTCGATCGGCAAATCAGTGTCCTCTGGCTGCGTGCGTTTGATAAACCAGGACATCATCGATCTCTACGGCCGCGTGCCCGAAGGCTCGCCGATCGTCGTGACTGGCGGCGGAGTATCGCAGCCGACGGCGGCCACCGTCCCCACCGAGCAGTCGGTTGGCGAGGATCCGAAGCTGTTCGGCCAACTTTAAGCCGAGTTCCAACAGTTACGATGGAGATTCATGGAAACTTGGAACTGTTGATTTCCAACGCTTTTCCTGCCGCAGAGGTGGGCGACAACTCACCGCCTAGTCAAACTCCCCAGTATCCCCCGGACGATGGCGCGGCCGAGCGAGGAGCCTACTGAGCGCACCACCGACTTCACCGCCGCCTCGGCAACCGTCTGGCGACCGGAAGACCGGGGCGCGGATTGTCTCTGGCGAGGCTGGGAGCGGCTCGGAGATGCATCGCGGTAGTCATCGTCGTTGCTTCCACCGCCAAAATCCGGCAAAGTCCAGCGGCCGCCACTGTCACCACTAGCACGGTGGTTGCTGTCCGGCTCGTCGCCTGAGCCGTCGCCGCCCTGCGCCTGTTTCACCTTCTTCGCTAGCACCTCGAAGGCGGATTCGCGGTCGACTGTCTCGTCATACTGGCCCGAGACCGGGCTTTCATTCATGATCGTCCGGCGCTCTTCGGGCGTGATCGGGCCAAGGCGCGAAGCCGGCGGGCGCATCAGCGTACGCTGCACCATCGACGGAACGCCCTTGTCCTCAAGCGTCGAGACCAGCGCTTCCCCGACGCCAAGTTGGGTGATCGCCTTGGCACAATCGAAATCCGGGTTCGGACGGAACGTATCGGCCGCGGTGCGCACGGCCTTCTGCTCGCGCGGCGTATAAGCGCGCAGCGCATGCTGAACGCGGTTGCCGAGCTGCGCAAGCACCGTTTCCGGCACATCGAGCGGGTTCTGGGTGATGAAATAGACGCCGACCCCTTTCGAGCGGATCAGGCGTACAACCTGCTCGACGCGGTCAACGAGGATTTTGGGCGCCTCGTCAAACAAAAGGTGCGCTTCGTCGAAGAAGAACACCAGTTTCGGCTTATCGAGGTCGCCGACTTCGGGAAGCTGTTCGAACAGCTCGGACATGAGCCAGAGCAGGAAGGTCGCGTAAAGGCGCGGATTCATCATCAGCTTGTCGGCGGCAAGCACGTTGATAGCGCCCCGTCCGTCATGGGTCGTGCGCATGATGTCGGCGATGCGCAATGCCGGCTCGCCGAAGAAATGGTTGGCGCCCTGCTGTTCAAGGACCAGCAACGTGCGCTGGATCGCACCCACCGACGGCCTGGTCACATTGCCGTAGCGTCTTGAAATCTCGTCGGCCCGCTCGGCGATGTTGGCCAGCAGCGACTGCAGATCCTTCATGTCGAGAAGCAGCAGCCCCTCTTCGTCGGCAATGCGGAAGGCGATGTTGATGATGCCTTCCTGCGCTTCGGTCAGGTTCATCAGGCGTGACAGCAGCAGCGGCCCCATTTCCGAGACCGTCGCGCGGATCGGATGGCCCTGTTCCCCGAAAAGATCCCAGAAGATGACCGGGAACTCCTGGTATTCGTACGGATCAAGCTTCACCTGCTGGGCGCGCTTGATGAGGAAATCCTTGGCTTCGCCCATCATGGCGATACCGGAAAGGTCGCCCTTGATGTCGGCGCAGAATACCGGCACGCCAACCTTCGAAAAGCCTTCGGCCATGACCTGGAGCGACACCGTCTTGCCGGTGCCGGTTGCACCGGTGACCAGGCCGTGGCGGTTGCCGTATTTCAGCAGCAGTTCTTCCGGCCGCTGGTAGGTGTCGTCGGGTTTGCGGCTGGCGCCAAGAAAGATGCTGGCTGGATCGGCCATAAGGAATTGTCTCCCGAAAACACCGCTTCGAACCCATTCGGATTCCGAGCAATGGTATAGTGTCGCACTGGTCGTGCTACAATGGTTGAAGGAACGAATTGCGATCTGCGGACTTGCGCCAGCAGGCGGTGTTTGGCAATCGGTAATTGTGCCTGTCGGCACCGATGCTGCATCGTGCACCCTGGCGCCGGACTGAGGAGTAACGAGGATGGATATCGACCGCCTTATCAGCGAATCCGCCTTTCCAGTGGCCGACCGCCAGCGCTGGCTCGGGCTGGTCGAGAAGGCGCTGGGCGGCGCTTCCTTCGACGACGCCATGCTCGCCCGAACCGACGATGGGCTGCCGATCGACCCGCTCGCCGCACGGCGCGCAAATGCCATGCCGATCGCGCGGCGCAATCCCGTCGTACCGTGGCGGATCGTGCAGCGCTGCGACGATACCGATCCGGTGCGCGCCAACGCCCAGGCGCTCGACGACGTCGCCAATGGCGCAACCGGCCTCGCACTGGTGTTCGAGGGAGCGCCTAACGCGTTTGGCTACGGCCTGCCGAACGACCCCGCCACGCTCGACAAAGCGCTCGACGGCGTGCCGCTCGACAAGATCCATTTGCGCGTCGACGCCCACCCGTCGAGCCGGGCTATGGCCGACCATCTCGTCGGCTTCCTGACCAAAAGGCGCGCCGATCCGGCGCGAACGGGCATTTCGCTCGGCATCGATACGGCGGCAATCTTTGCCGGGACCGGTCGGTTGCGCATGTCGATCGAGGCGCTGCAAGCCTCAACGCCGCAATCGCTGGCGCATTTCTTCGCGCTCGGCGTACCGGGCGTGCTGCTGGAGGCGGACGGCCGCGTCTTTCACAATGCCGGCGCGACCGAAGCGCAGGAGCTCGGTGCGATGCTGGCGGGTGCCGTAGCGCATCTCAGGCTGTTCGCGGAGGCGCGCCAGGCGCTGATTTACGCTGCGCCCTATGTCGGCTTCGCGATCAGCGTCGATCAGGACCAGTTCACGACCATAGCCAAGATCAGGGCGCTGCGGCTTCTGTGGCTACGCGTGCAGGAAGCGGTCTCTATCAAACCTTCGCGCGCGTCGATCCATGCGGAGACATCGTATCGGATGATGACAGCGCTCGATCCGGAAACCAACATCCTGCGCTCGACGCTTGCCACCTTCGCGGCGGGCGTCGGCGGCGCGGATACGATCTCGGTACTGCCACACACGATCGCCCACGGACTGCCGGGGGCATTCGCGCGGCGCATCGCGCGCAACACGCAGCTGGTGCTTGCCGCCGAAAGCCATGCCGATTTTGTCGCCGACCCGGTCGCTGGTGCCGGCAGCATCGAAGCGCTGACCGACGCGCTGTGCGAGAGGGGATGGACCGAGTTCCAGAAGATCGAGAGCGAGGGCGGGCTGCTGCACAGTCTCGCCGCCGGCCACATCCAGAACCGTGTCATCGAGGCCCGCAACCGCCGCTTGGCTGCGTACAAGTCCGGCAAGCGCGCTATTGTCGGAACGACCATGTATGCGGCGAGGTCCGAACCGCCGGTCGAGACGCTGCCCGCCTCACCTCGCCCGCTGCCGACCGATGGAACTGTGTTTTGCCAACCGCTGCAGTCGGCACGCATCGATGAGCTGATCAACGCATGATCCCTGATTTTTCGTCTATCGGCTGGCAGAGGCCGAAACCCGCTGCACTGACGGCGCGCGACGACGGGGTCTGGAAAACGCCTGAAGGATTGGGCGTCAAGCGCATTTATGGGGAAAGCGACGTCGCCGGCTTGCCGGTTCTGGACAGTTTCCCCGGCCTCGCGCCGTTCATGCGCGGGCCATACCCAACCATGTATGTCCAGCAACCCTGGACGATCCGGCAATATGCCGGTTTCTCGACGGCGGAAGAGTCCAACGCCTTCTATCGCCGCAATCTCGCCGGGGGTCAGAAGGGTCTGTCGGTCGCCTTCGACCTCGCCACGCATCGCGGCTATGACAGTGACCATCCGCGCGTCGCCGGCGATGTCGGTATGGCGGGCGTCGCGATCGATTCCATCCTCGACATGCGCCAATTGTTCGACGGCATTCCGCTCGGCGAGATGACCGTATCGATGACCATGAACGGCGCCGTGCTGCCGATCATGGCGCTCTACATCGTAGCGGCAGAGGAACAGGGCGTTGCACAGAAGGATCTGGGCGGGACCATTCAGAACGACATTCTGAAGGAGTTCATGGTCCGCAACACCTACATCTACCCGCCGAAGCCTTCGATGCGGATCGTTTCCGACATTTTCAGCTACACCTCGGCCAATATGCCGAAGTTCAATTCGATCTCGATTTCCGGCTATCACATGCAGGAAGCCGGAGCCACCGCCGACCTAGAGCTCGCTTATACGATCGCCGACGGCATCGAGTATGCGCGCGCCGGCGTGGCCGCGGGCCTCGACATCGACCGGTTCGCGCCGCGCCTGTCGTTCTTCTGGGCGATCGGCATGAACTTCTTCATGGAGGTCGCCAAGATGCGCGCCGCGCGCCTGATCTGGGCGGCGCTGATGCAGAAGAATTTTTCGCCGAAGGATCAGCGCTCGCTGTCGCTACGCACCCACTGCCAGACGTCTGGCTGGTCGCTGACGGCGCAGGACCCTTACAACAACATCGTGCGCACCATGATCGAGGCGATGGCCGCGACACAGGGCCACACCCAGTCGCTCCACACCAACTCCTTCGACGAAGCGCTGGCGCTGCCGACCGACCATTCGGCGCGCATCGCGCGCAACACGCAGCTTATCCTGCAAAAGGAATCCGGCACGACACGCTTCATCGATCCATGGGGCGGCTCCGCCTTTGTCGAGCGGCTGACACATGACCTCGCCGCCAAGGCGCTCGCCCACATTACCGAGGTGGAGCAGCTTGGCGGCATGGCGGCGGCGGTGGAAATGGGCATTCCCAAACTGCGCATCGAGGAAGCGGCCGCACGTACGCAGGCGCGCATCGATTCCGGCGAGCAGAACCTGATCGGCGTCAACACCTACCGTCCGGAAAAGGACATCGAGGTCAGCGTTCTCAGAATAGACAACGCCGAAGTCCGCGCCCGCCAACTTTCCAAGTTGCAGCAGCTCAAGGGGACGCGCGACGTCGCGGCGGTCGAGACCGCGCTGGACGACCTGGCCAAAGCCGCGCGCGAAAACGGCAATCTGCTGGAATTTGCTATTCGCGCCGCCCGCGCCAAGGCGACGGTCGGCGAGATCTCGCTGGCGCTGGAAAAAGCGTTTGGGCGGCATGTCGCCGAGGTTCAGACGATTTCCGGCGTCTATCGTGAAGCCGTCGGCGAGAACCCGGTCGTGGATCGCGTGCAAATCAAGGTCGCGGCATTCGAGAAGGCAAAAGGCTCCAGACCTCGCATCCTCGTCGCCAAGATGGGCCAGGACGGACATGACCGCGGCCAGAAGGTCATCGCTACCGCCTTCGCCGATCTCGGCTTCGACGTGACCGTCGGCGCGTTGTTCCAGACGCCGGAGGAGATCGCCAAGATCGCCGACGAGCACGACGTGCATATCGTCGGCGCATCATCGCTTGCAGCGGGTCACCTTACGATGATTCCGGAGCTCAAAGCCGCGCTCAAGAAACTTGGCCGCGACGATATTTTGATCGTCGCCGGCGGGGTCATCCCGCCCCAGGACTTCGAGGCTGTGCGCGCCGGGGGCGCGGCGGAGATTTTTCCGCCGGGCACGGTTGTTCCCGAGGCGGCGGAGCGGTTGCTGGATGGGATGATGGCAGAGTGAGGGTCCACTCCTGACCAAAGAGTCGACATTCATCGGATGAGGCGATGCGAATCGCAGTCAGCCAGGCATTTTGAATTGTTGGCAGGTTCGCAGAGCGTTTCATCATCTCTCGCCGGGCTTGCCTTACCGATTTCCAGCGATGCGGCCGCCGGGTGAGAAGGAGACTGGGTAGCGAGCCGCATCCAGAGGCTCTAGCAGTTTAAGAATATGCTCGCGTATCCAGCGGTGCTCTTGGTCATCGTTGTGTCGCTGGTGCCAGCACAAATGTAGCGGAATGAGGGGCATGTCGAATGGCAGCGAATAGATGTGAAGTCCTAGCACTTCAGCGACCGAGAGGGCGAACTTATCTGGCAGGAGACCGAGCAGATCAGTCTGCGCGGCCACCCGTGCGACGCTGAAGAAATCGGGCACGGTCACCACGACGTTGCGCCGGCGCCCCATGGTTGCAAGGGTGGCATCTTCCTCGCCGGCGAGCTTGCCCGCCGGCCCGAAGAACACCTGCGGCATCTCACAAAACAGGTCGAGCGGAATCATGCCGCGATTCTGTATTCCGGCGCGGGCCAGGCGCTGATTATTCCGGCTCGCGACCGGCGTCGTCGTCCCATGCAGGGCAAGGACACTCACTACCCATTCCGGCAGCTCCTCCATCACGAAGCCGAACGCCATGTCTATGCTGCCCTCCGAGAGCTGTAACGCGATCGGTCGCGGGTTCACTGGAAGCAGTTGGAACCGGATTCCCGGAGCATGCTCGAGCAGCAGCATAATAGTCTTGGGAAGCACCTTTTCAGACAGGTAGTCGTCTCCAAGCACGCGGAAGAGCCGGGTCGACTTGCCAGGGTCAAAGCTCAAACTTCGTGACAGCGCACGTTCGATTTGGCCGAGGGCCTGGCGTAAAGGTTCCTCGAGCGACTCCGCGAAGGGGGTTGGCACCATCTTGTTCCCCTCCCTGACGAACAGCGCATCGCAAAGTATGGTGCGCAACCGGTTGAGCGCAGAGCTTACGGCCGGCTGACTGAGCCCGAGTCGCTCGCCGGCGCGGGTTGTATTGCGCTCGCGCAGCATCACATTGAGCACCCGGAGCAGGTTTAGGTCGAGCGTTCCCCAATTCATCAGCCGAATACCCGATATAGCAACTATTCATTTCTGTAATTGTACTCCCAGGTCCAGTATCACGTCCACAGCCGGCCGCTTTCAACCGAAACGCCGTCTGTCGAGGGCCACGACAATGAAATCGGATCTCTCCCGCAAGGAATTCGTGGCGATGGTTGCGGCTCTCATGGCGATCGAAGCCCTCGCCCTCGACATCATGCTGCCTGCGCTCCCCGAAATCGGTGCTGCCCTCCGGGTGTCCGACCCCAACGACCGATCGCTCGTGCTGACCACCTTCCTTCTCGGCTTCGGCTTGCCGCAGGTCGTGTTCGGGCCGCTGTCCGATCGTGTTGGCCGTCGGCCGCCGATCCTGATCGGTCTGGCCGTGTATGTCGGCTGCTCCTTCGTTTCGCCAATGGTGGCGGACTTCGCGACGCTGCTTTCGCTTCGCTTCGTCCAGGGCATGGCAGCAGCGGCGATCCGCGTCGGGATTCTTTCAGCAGTCCGCGACCGCTACGCGGGCACGGCGATGTCTGAAGTAATGTCCGTCGCCATGTCGATGTTCCTGCTCGTCCCACTACTGATGCCCGGCGTCGGCCAAATCATCCTTCTGGCGGGGCCATGGCAACTCATTTTCGTCGTAATGGGTGTTCTCGCAGCAATCCTCAGCGGCTGGGCATTTCTGCGTCTGCCGGAAACCCTTGCAGGCGAAAGCCGACGGTCGTTGGAATTGAGGGGCATTGCCGAAGGGTTCGCGACAGTAATCGGCAACCGGACTGCTCTCGGCTACGGATTGTCCGGCGCCTTCCTGCTCGGCATAGTGCTCGCGCTGATCAACACATCACAACAAGTGTATGTCGATCTCTACGGGCTCGGCCCATACTTTCCGCTCGCGTTCGCCGCGATGCCGGCGATGGCCACGGTCGGATTTCTGCTAAACTCGCGGCTCGTAGCAAAGCTCGGAATGCGCCGGCTGTCACATGGAGCGATGGTGCTGTTCTTCGTTGGGAGCATTGCCTGGTTTGTCATGACCCTGCTCGCAATGCCGCCGCTCTGGCTGTTTCTGCTGATGGTGGTTGTAGTGACACCGATGGTGGCTTTCGGCTTTCCGAACGCTGGGGCACTGGCGATGGAGCCTCTCGGAGAAGTCGCGGGCACGGCTGCCTCAATTTTCGGCGCGGTTCAAACGGTCGGCGGGGCTATACTCGGCTGGGCGGTGGCGCAGTCCTTCGACGGCACCCTGCGGCCGGTGATGGCAAGCCTCTGCATCTTCGGAGCCTGCGTGCTCCTTTGCTTCCTTGTTGCCGAAAAAGGTCGCTTGTTCGGCGACGATGCGGCGACGACCGCACCTGCGACACTCGCTTAGCGCCGAAGAGAGACGATGCGTGGCAAAGAGCCTGCTCAAAGCTCCCCACGGCTAAGCTCCGCCGCTGTGGCCATTCATTTGGCTATGACTGCTCTCAGCGCTGTACAGACACTTGTGGGCTATCGGTGCCCTAGCACCCAAGCGACCGACGGATGTTCCCACATTTGTTGCAACATTTCCAACTCCATGTTATATACCTCGTTATAACTTGGAGCATTCCATGAACACCGTCATCCGCAAGATCGGCAATTCCGAAGGCGTGATCCTGCCGAAGGAGCTGCTCAACAAGCTCAACCTCAAGGCTGGCGACAATGTCCTTGTCGTTCAGGAAGGCGATGAACTGCGCTTGCGCCGCGTCGAGGATTCCGCCGAGGAGTTTGAACGCAAAATGGCCATCGCGCGTGAGCGTATGAGAAAGTACGAGAAGGTCTATCGCGCGCTCGCGAAATGACCGAATTCCATTCGTTTGACTTCATTCTGGCCATGCACGCCGAACAACTGCGACTGCACGGCGGTGCTGCTGGTGTTCGCGACGAAGGGATGCTGGATTCGGCGCTCAATCGGCCGCTGCAAAAGCAGGCTTATGGGGACCCCGACCTTTGTGAACTGGCCGCCGCCTATCTCTACGGCATCGTCAAAAACCATCCGTTCGTTGACGGGAATAAACGTACGGGATTGGCTGCCGCGGATACATTCCTGTTCTTTAACGGGCTGGAGTTGCAGGCGGAGGACGAGGAGTTGATCCAACTTGTCCTTTTGGTCGCCGCAGGGAACATTGACGAGCAAGGCGCAGCGACCTTCCTTCGGGACCACACCACGCCTGTGGGAGACTGAGCGAAGACTATCCCAACCCCCCGATCTCCCATTCCTTGCCGTTGACGCTCACTTCGTCGCCGATACCTTTGCCGAACATCGCCTTGGCCATCGGCGAGACGTGGCTGATGGTGCCGTGGGCGGCGTCGGCTTCGTCCTCGCCGACAATGGTCCATTTGTGCGGCTTGCCATCCTCGCCGGCCAGCGTGACGGTCATGCCGAAGCGTACGACCTTTGAGTCTGGCTCGGGCACCGACAGTTCAGCCGTCTCGCGCCGCGCCGTCCAGTAACGCAGATCGCGTGAAACGCGGGCGATCTGTTCGCGGTCGGCGGCGCGCTCGGCGTCGCCGAGTTCTTCCCTCAGCTTGGCGAGGGCGGCTTCGATCTGCGCCAGCCCCTTTTCGGTCACCAGATTGCGGTGATGGCTGACCGGGCGTTCGCCGATATCGGCCAGCACGTTCTCGTTGTCGTCTTCTCGGGTGAAAGCTCTGCTCATCAATTGAACCTAGGCCTCGAAACTGCATCCGGCAAGCAAGGTAAATGGGTAACGACGCGTTTTGGCATGCCGACTGCATTGTTTTGCTCCGTTGGTTGGAATCTGTACCGATGTTGAACAGGCGCGCGTTTCTGACAGCGCTGGCGGGGGTGGGAATGTACGTGCCCGCGCAGGCGGCATGCGCGTCGATCTGGTCGGCAAGGCGGTCGCTTTGTTTTCAGGGAGAAGTCAGACCGTCAGCCTACCGCCGGATCGCCGCCGCCAGCTGTTTAAACGATGCCTTGGGCGTACGCTTCTGGGTTTCATAGTCGACGTAAACCATGCCGAAACGCTTCGAATAGCCGAACGACCATTCGTAATTGTCCAGCAGCGACCAGACGAAATAGCCGTTCACCGGCACGCCCTCGCCGATTGCCTGCCGCACCGAAGCGAAATGTCCATTCAGAAAGTCGATACGCTGCGGATCGTAGACCGCGCCATTCTCGATGGCGTCGCCATTGGCCATGCCGTTTTCAGTGATGAATATCGGCGTGCCGTTTGTGTATTCGCGGTGCACCCTGGTCAGCAGATTGTACAAGCCGTCAGGGTAGATCTCCCAGCCCATATCGGTCACCGGCAGCGTTGCGGCAGCATCGCGCTGATGCGGCCATAGCGCTTGAGCATCGTGAAGCAGGCGGCGGCGCGTGTAGTAGTTGATGCCAAGCCAATCGACCGGCTTCGAGATCAGCGCCATGTCGTCCTGCCAGCGCGCCGGCAAATGGGCTCCAAGCCCTTCCAGCACATCGTCAGGATAGCTGCCCTTGAACAAGCCATCGAGGAACCAGCGATTGTAGATGCCGTCCTCCAGCCGCGCGGCCTTTTCATGCTCGGCACCGTCTGCCGCAGCCAGCGCATATTGCAGGTTCAGCACGATGCCGAGATTGTTGAATCCGTCGGCGCGCATTGCCTCGAGCGCCGTGCCATGCGCCAACAACACGTGGTGCATTGCACGGGCGGCGGCTCGGATATCGCGCATGCCCGGCGCATGCACGCCAATGAAATGGCTGAGCCAGGAAACACACCAGGGCTCGTTGATTGTCGCTGTGGTGGCGACGCGGTCGCCGATGCGGGCCATGACCACGCGTGCGAAATCCGCGAACCAGGACGCCACGTCGCGATTGCGCCAGCCGCCGAGATCCGCCAGCGGCGATGGCAGATCCCAGTGATACAGCGTAAGATACGGCTTCAGCCCACGCGCTAGCGTCTCGTCGACGAGCCTGTCGTAGAAGTCCAGCCCCTCGGCGTTCACAAGCCCCCTGCCCTCCGGCATGATGCGCGCCCAAGAGGTCGAAAAGCGATAGGAATCGAAATTGTTGTTGCCGAGCAGATCGAGGTCTTCGGCATAACGGTGAAAGTGGTCGCAGGCTACCGAGCCGTCATCGCCGCCGATGACATTGCCGGGCGTCACCGCGAACGTATCCCAATGCGAGGAGCCGCAGCCGCCGAAGGCCGTGCCCTCGATCTGATAGGCCGCCGTCGCCGCCCCGAACTCGAAGTTGGCGGGAAAGTCGGAACGCTTGAAATCAATGCTCATAGAAGGCTTTCGAGGCTCGGGTTGAGATTTTGAGTCTACTCGGTCCCACCTCCTTTGTCCGCCGGACAAATGGGACACGGCGTTGACCGCGCTAAGCAAGCGCTCCAGCCGGGCGCAGCGATCCGACTGCCACGCCCTTGCGACTGACCACCGGTGGGCGCGCCATTGTCGCAAGCTTCGCCGACAAGTCCCGGTCGTTTTTGAACAGCCGTGCAAGCACCGTCGCAATCATCACCTCCGCCGCGCGTTCATTGCCGTCGCTGGTCTTTAGTGCAATGCCGACCCCGAGTTCCGGTACAGCGGCGCAATAGACAGCCTCGGCGCCTGTCTTGACGAAGATGCGGCCGGGCGCCAACCCCATCAGCCGCGTGTCGGCCTTGCCGGTGCCCGCGACATAAAACGGCTCGGCCATGCAGGCCGCCATCAGGCGTTTCGCCGCCTTGGCGCGCTGCGGCGCCATGCCCTCGCCGGTCACCATCCGGGCGAAGCCGAGCGCGAAGCTCCTCAACGGTACCGCGTAGGTCGGGATCGAGCATCCGTCGATGGCGCTGTTGGCCTCGTCATGCACCGCGCCGGTCACGCTCTGCATCGCCTCGCGCACCAGTTCCTGCGAGCGGTGGCCGGCGACAACATAGCCACGATGATCGAAACCGAGATGCCGACAGGTGCAGACGAAGCCTGAATGCTTTCCCGAGCAATTGTTGTGCAAATTGTTCGGCACACTGCCGGCGCGGGCCAGCGCCAGCGTTGAATCCTGATGGGTCGGCCAGTGCCAACCGCATTCCAGCGCCGACTTGTCCAGCCCGGCGCGCGCTAGCATCGAAGCGGCAAGATCGGTGTGCGAAGGCTCGCCGGCGTGGGACGCACAGGATAACGCAAGTTCCTTTTCGCCAAAGCCGTAAGCGTCCGCAGTCCCGCTCTCGATCAAAGGCAGTGCCTGGATCGCCTTGACGGCCGAGCGCGGAAACACCGGGCGATCGATGTCGCCGATTTCAAAAAGTGCCTTGCCGACGGCATCGACCACAGCGATCGAACCACGGTGCTCGCTTTCGACGATATCGCCACGCAACACTTCCACCAGAACGGGATTTTTCACCGATTTCACTACCTTGCATTGTCTCATTCACGTGATGAGTCATCGAACTCACCGCGGACATCCCTGCCCCAAATGCCGAGGTTTTGCCAGCGGTGCCTCTATCCTCCCGTTGTGGCAGGGTCGGGGCGCGGGAGACGGGTGGGGGTAAAGGGCAACGACCCTCACCCCGCGCCTGCCGCGCATACTCACACGGGGAGGATAAAGCCCCTCACTGATCGAAGGCGCCGTTCAGAACCTCGCGCAGACCGATGAGCGCGCTGCCATCGGCTGACCCTTGATAGTGGACGTCGTTGATCAGCAGCTTTCCGCCATCCGTCGCCAGGATAAGCGTGTCGGTCCAACCGGCATCCGGGTTGTCCTTGAAGGTGTACCTCACCGGCACTTCCGTCACGCCGGCCTTTTCGAGAGGTTCTCCCGGCTCGCAGCTGTCCGGCACGTCCTGAAAGCTTTGATAAGGAACGCCATCGCCCAGCGGCGGCTTCTCATCAGGGTTCCCCTTGGCAATGATGTCATTGCGTTCTTCGGCATCCTTGATAACCGCCAGCAGCGATTGCGTCAGCATCGGCTTAACCGCCTCGGCATCGGATTTCATCCGCGTAGCGCAAAAGCCAATGGCGAGCTCCTCGGCCCCATCCGCGAGGGCAGGCGCGGAAAGGACCGTGGCGGCCAGCGACACTGCAGCGATGAGGGTGTGCTTCATCTGATCCGATCCAGAATTGAGACGTAATTGGCAACGGCTGCGCCACCCATGTTGAAGATGCCGCCGAGCCTGGCATCCTTCACCTGGATGCCGCCGGCCTCGCCGGTTAGCTGCATGGCGGTCAGTACATGCATGGAAACGCCCGTGGCACCAATCGGATGGCCCTTTGACTTCAGCCCTCCCGACGGGTTGACCGGCAGGCGGCCGTCCTTCTCCGTCTGGCCTTCGGCTACGATCGCAGCGCCCTGCCCTCGCTTGGCCAGTCCCATCGCCTCGTATTCGATCAGTTCGGCGATGGTGAAGCAGTCATGGGTTTCGACAAAAGACAGATCGTCGAGCGTCACGCCAGCCGCTTTCAGGGCGCGCCCCCAGGCTTCCTCGCAGCCCTCGAACAGCAGGATGTCGCGCTTCGACATAGGCAGGAAATCCTGCACATGCTCATTGGCGCGGAAGGCCACCGCGCGGCGCATGGACAGCGCCGTCGTCGCGTCGGTCAGAACGAGCGCCGCCGCGCCGTCGGAAACCAGCGAGCAGTCGGTGCGCTTCAGCGGGCCGGCGACGTACGGGTTCTTCTCGCTCTCTTTACGGCAAAACTCGAAGCCGAAATCCTTGCGCATCTGCGCATAGGGGTTATCAACGCCGTTGAGATGGTTCTTGGCGGCAATCATGGCGAGCGCATCCGATTGGTCGCCGTGGCGTTGGAAATACGCGCTGGCAATCTTGCCGAATACACCGGCAAAGCCCGCCGGCGTGTCACCATCCTCCGGCAGATACGATGCCTTCAGCAAGTTCTTGCCGATTTCCGGCCCGGGCGTCGTGGTCATTTGCTCGGCGCCAACAACCAGCACGAATTTCGCGCCCGCATCGACCGCGCGAATGCCCTGGCGCACAGCCGCCGAGCCGGTGGCGCAAGCATTCTCGACGCGCGTCGCCGGCTTGAAGCGGAGGCGATCATCGGTCTGCAGCACGAGGCTCGCGGTGAAATCCTGCGGCGAGAACCCCGCGTTGAAATGACCGAGCACGATCTCGCCGACATCCTGCGGACCAATACCGGCGTGTTCCAGCGCCTCGGTCGCGACCTTGGTGATCAAGCCCTCCAGCGTCTCGCCTTCCAGTTTGCCGAAGCGCGAATGCGCCCAGCCTACGATGCATGCCGTCACGGGAGCCTCCATCGCGCCAATGTTTGTTATGCGGATATTCGCAAGTAGCGGACCTGCAAATGGCGCAGCACATTAATTTGCCTTTTTCCGCCTGCCCTCCAGTCACAATATCGGATGATGTCGAGGTGTTAGCAACGACGAGCGTCGCAATATCTTCAAATCCCTCCCCGCAGCGCTCGACATCTCCACCCTCCGGAGGCGAGCGAAGATGGGGCGGTAAGACGTGAGCGATATGCGATTGCCCATATGGTGCCGGGAGAAAATCCGCCGCGGTTTTTGACAAGCGCTTTGACAAATCCGCCATGGGCGGCGATTTCAGCACTATGAGTATTTCCAATTCGAGATTGGGCGCGACAATCACGCCGACAGGCGTCGATTTCGCAGTGTATTCGAGCGCGGCGGAGCGCGTATGGCTTTGCCTGTTCGATCAGGCCGGCGATGCCGAAATCAGCCGGGTCAAGATGGCCGCCGGACGGAGCGGTGTATTTTCCGTTCACGTCGAGGGTCTTGGCGAGGGTGTCCGCTATGGCTTTCGCGCTGATGGTTCCTACGCGCCGGAAAAGGGACTGTGGTTCGATCCCGACAAGCTGTTGATGGATCCCTATGCGGTCGAGATCGATCGCACCTACGTCTACGACGCGCGGCTTGCCGCGAAGCGCGGCGCGGGTGGCGACACCGCGCCTTTGATGCCGAAAGCGGTCGTGGGACCGCTGCCGGACCCGGTGTCCGCGCCACGTGTCTTTTCGCCGGGTGAACTGATCTACGAGGCGCATGTTCGCGGCTTCACCAAGCAGCACCCGGACATTCCAGAGAATATGCGCGGCACGGTTGCCGCACTCGCCCATCCGGCAGTGATCGAGCATCTGACCAAGCTGAATGTCGGTGCAATTGAGCTGATGCCGGTGACGGCATGGATCGACGAGCGGCATCTAGGCCCGCTCCGCCTGACCAACGCATGGGGTTACAATCCGGTGTCGTTCATGGCGCTCGACCCGCGCCTTGCGCCGGGCGGCATCGGTGAGTTGCGCGATGCGGTCGCGACCCTGCGAAAGGCCGGCATCGGCGTGATCCTCGACCTGGTGTTCAACCACACGGGCGAGAGCGATCAGCGCGGCCCGACGCTGTCGCTGCGCGGGCTCGACAATCGAACTTACTATCGCAGCACTCCCAACCGGCCGGGCCGGCTGGTCAACGAGACGGGCACGGGCAACACAACTGCTTGCGACAACCCGGTCGTCAGCCAGCTTGTGATGGATACGCTTCGCCATTTCGTGCGCAACGCCGGCGTTGATGGCTTCCGCTTCGACCTTGCGCCGATTCTCGGGCGCGGCAGGAACGGCTTCGATCCGGGCGCCGCGCTGTTGCGGGCGATGATCGACGATCCGGTTCTGAAGGATCGGGTGCTGATCGCCGAGCCGTGGGATATTGGGCAGGCCGGCTACCAGCTTGGCAATTTCCCACCGCCGTTTCTGGAATGGAACGACCGCTTCCGCGACGACGTCCGCCGCTTCTGGCGGCGAGACCGTAGCATGATCGGAACGCTGGCAACGCGGCTTGCCGGCTCCTCGGATGCTTTCGGCAGGACGCCGACCACCCGCAGCGTCAATTTTATTGCCGCCCATGACGGTTTTTCGCTGGCCGACCTCGCACGATACGAACGCAAGCATAACGAGGCGAATGGCGAAAGGAACCATGACGGCCACAACGAGAATTTTTCCTGGAACAATGGTGTCGAGGGCGAGAGCAGCGACCCTAGGATCGTGGAAGAGCGCCAGCTTGATCTGAAAGCCCTGCTCGCAACCCTGTTCTTCTCGCGCGGCACCATCATGCTGACGGCGGGCGACGAGTTTGGCCGCACCCAACATGGCAACAACAACGCCTACGCGCAGGACAATGCGATTTCCTGGCTCGACTGGGCGGGCCGAGATCGGGCGCTGGAGGATTTTGCTTTCGCGCTTTCGGCGATCCGCGTGCGGCTTGCCGTCCTGACCGATTGCACCTTCCTCACCGGAGTGCCCGGAGCGAATGGCCTTGCCGATGTCGAATGGCTGACAGAGGCCGGGGCGCCGATGACCGAGCGCGACTGGAATGATCCCGGCCGCCAGCGGCTGACTATGATTCTGGCCGGCAAGGACGGCGTTCGCGTTGCGGTGGTGATCAATGGCGACCACCGCGACATGACGGCGACATTGCCGGCGCGGGCTGGCTCTACCTGGGAGAACCTGTTGCCGGATTCGGATCAGCCGGATGGCGCAACCGTGCCGGTCACCGGCCGCACCTGCCTGTGTTTCGTGGAGACACCCATATGAGCAATTCGTCCGGATGGTGGCGCGGCGGCGCGATCTATCAGGTCTATCCGCGCTCCTATCAGGACACGACCGGTGACGGCAGCGGCGACCTGAGAGGCATTACCCGCCGCCTCGGTCACATAGCCTCGCTCGGCGTCGACGCGGTCTGGCTTTCGCCATTCTTCAAGTCGCCGATGGCTGATATGGGCTATGACGTGTCGGATTACCGCGCAATCGATCCAATGTTCGGCACGATCGAGGATTTCGATGCGCTTGTCGTCGAGGCGCACCGGTTCGGGCTGCGGATCATCATCGACCAGGTGATTTCGCACACCTCCGACAAACATCCGTGGTTTTTCGAAAGCCGCGCCAGCCGCAAGAACCCCAAAGCCGACTGGTATGTCTGGGCCGACGCCAAGCCGGATGGTTCGGCGCCGACCAACTGGCTGTCGGTGTTCGGCGGGCCGGCATGGGAATGGGATTCGGTTCGCAAGCAATACTACCTGCACAACTTTCTCGCCTCGCAGCCCGATCTCAACTTCCACAATTCGGAGGTGCAGGACGCGCTGTTGGATTCAGTCAAGTTCTGGCTGGATCGCGGCGTCGATGGCTTCCGCCTCGATACGGTCAACTACTACTTTCACGACCGGAAGCTGCGCGACAATCCGCCCTTGCGCATGAGCAAGAGGGCGAAGGCGGCACAGACCAATCCGTATGAATTCCAGAATCATCTTCACGACAAGACGCAGCCGGAAAACCTCAGTTTCCTCAAGCGCTTCCGCACGCTTCTCGATCAATATGATGATCGCTCTTCAGTCGGCGAAGTCGGCGATGGCACGCGCTCGCTGCAGACGGTGGCGGCCTATACGTCGGGCGGCGACAAGCTCGACATGTGCTACACATTCGACATGCTCGGCCCGGAGTTTTCCGCCGCGCATCTGCGCAAATGCATCATGGCCTTCGAGACATCGGTTACCGATGGCTGGATATGCTGGGCATTCTCAAATCATGACGTCATCCGCCATGTGACCCGCTGGACCAAGCCCGGCGGTTCGCCGCACGCAGTCGCCAAGTTCGCGATTGCGCTGCTTGCCTGCCTGCGCGGCTCGATCTGTATCTATCAAGGCGAGGAGCTGGGCCTACAGGAAGCTGAACTTGCCTTCGAGGATTTGCGCGATCCGTACGGCATCCGCTTTTGGCCGGGCTACAAGGGCCGGGACGGCTGCCGCACGCCGATGCCATGGGAAGCGGAGGCGCCGGCTGGCGGCTTCACCGTCGGCAAGCCGTGGCTGCCGATGCCCGACGCGCAACGCGCCGTGGCCGCTGATCTGCAGGAGAGAGCGCCTGAGTCCGTCCTCGCCAGCTATCGCGACATCCTTGCCTTTCGCCGAGGCGCGCAACCGCTGGTTCGAGGCACAATCAAGCTCACCGATACCCCAGGCGATGTGCTGATGTTCACGCGCACCGCCGGCAATGACCGATTGCTGTGTGCGTTCAACTTCGCCGATGAGGCAGCGGCAGTCGCGTTGCCACTGGAGGTTGCCGGTGTGGCCCCGATCGGCTTTCCGGGCTCGACCGGTAAGGTGGAGAGCGGAGTGCTCAACCTGCCTACGCAAGGGGTGTTTGTCGGACGTCTGGCCTGATGGTTCGCTACCAAGCCGCAAGCACACAGCTTCCTTTGCGTTAACGTCAGCACGGTTGAAATGACAACCACTGGTGCTACTGTCGGCCCCACAGTGCGGCCAGAACAATTGCGACCGCATTCGCCGCGCGAGGTGAAAACAGCCTCGCACAAGAAGCGCATGCCGACGCTGAGGGGCGGCGGCAAAAAATTGGGAGAATGAAAACATGTCCATGAGAAACCTGTTGAGGGCGACGGTGTTCGCCACCAGCCTTATGACGCTCAGCGGTGCCCTTCTCGCGCCAGCGGTAGCCGAGGTGGTGTTCAATCGCGGCAATTCCGCCGACCCGGAATCGCTTGACCCGCACAAGACCTCGACGATCTACGAAGCGCATATTTTGCGCGACATGTTCGAGGGCTTGGTTATGCAGGACAAGGACGCCAACCTCATTCCCGGCGCAGCCGAGAGTTGGACGGTGTCGGATGACGGCTTGGTCTACACCTTCAAGCTGCGCCAGGGCGCGACCTGGTCGGATGGCAGCCCGGTCACGGCCGAGGATTTCATCTATTCCTTCCGCCGTCTCGAAGATCCGGCGACCGCAGCCGAATATGCCTCGATGCTCTATCCGATAGCGAACGCCGAAGAGGTGAATACTGGCAAGGCCAAATTGGAAAATCTCGGCGTCAAGGCGATAGACGCTTCGACGCTCGAAGTGACCTTGAAGGCACCAACTCCATATTTCCTCGAGATGTTAACCCACCAAGCAGCCTATCCGGTCAACAAGGCCGCGATCGACAAACTCGGTGCCGATTGGATCAAGCCTGGTAAGCTAGTGTCGAACGGCGCATTTACATTGGCGGAGTTCGTGCCGAACGACCATATCAAACTGATCAAGAATCCGAAGTTCCACGATGCCGCCGCCGTTACGCTCGACGTCGTCAACTATATTCCTACCGAAGATCGCTCCACCGCCGTTAAGCGTTTCGAGGCGGGCGAGCTCGATTCCAACGACGACTTCCCGACTGAGCAGTTAGCGGAGCTAAAGACCAAATTTGGGGACCAGTTGCGCGTCGGCCCGCAACTCGGCACTTACTATTACGCCATGAAGTGGGACAAGGAGCCGTGGACCAATACGAAGCTGCGCAAGGCGATCTCCATGGCGATCGACCGAGACTTCATCGCCGAGAAAGTCTGGCAGAACTCGATGCTGCCGAGCTACAGCATAGTGCCTCCGGGTATTGACGGTTACACGCCGATCGAGGCCGACTACGCAACGATGTCGCAGATCGACCGCGAGGAAGAAGCCACAAAACTCTTGAAAGAACTCGGCTATGGGCCGGATAAGCCGCTGAAGATGGAAATCCGTTATAACACCTCGGAAAACCATAAGAATACGGCCGTCGCCATTCAGGAGCAGCTAAGGCCTTTGGGGATAGAGGTCTCGCTCATCAACACCGACACCAAGACCCACTACGCCTTCCTTGAGCAGAAGGGCGATTTCGACACCGCTCGCGTCGGCTGGATCGCAGACTACAAGGATCCGGAAACCTTCCTCGGCGTCGCGCGAAAGGCCAGCGGCAACAACTACTCCGTCTACAGCAACCCCAAGTTCGAGGAAGCGATGGACAAGGCCGCCGCCGCCGGCGGCAAGCCAGAGGAGCGCGCCAAGGACTTGCAGGAAGCCGAGAAGATCGTGCTGGAGGACACGGGCTTTATTCCCATGCTTTACTACAGCTACAACAACCTGGTCTCGTCGAAGCTCAAGGGCTTTGACGAAAATGTCATGGACATTCATCCGTCCCGCTTCATCAGCAAGGCCGAGTAACCTGACTGCGCCGCCGTTCGTTTGGGCGGCGGCGCACCCCGGGACAGGCGCGGCCTGGGTGTAGCGGAGTACGGTGCTGATGGCTCACTACGTGATAAGGCGGCTTTTAACCGCGATTCCGACGTTGTTCGTCATTGTAACGTTGTCTTTTTTTCTGATCCGGGTTGCTCCTGGCGGGCCGTTCAACCAGGAGCGAGGGCTGAGCCCCGAGATCAAGGCCAATCTGGAAGCGCAGTTCGGGCTCGATGATCCGCTCTGGCTGCAATATGTCCACTATCTCGGCAATCTGCTGCGCGGCAATTTCGGGCCGAGCTATAATTTGCCGGACTTCACCGTCACCGAACTGTTCGCCGGCGGCCTGCCGATTTCGATCCAGCTTGGCGCATCGGCATTGATCTTGGCGCTGATCGTCGGCACGGTGCTCGGCGTTATCGCCGCGCTTAACCAGAACAAGGTCACAGACTACGCAGTGATCGCCACGGCAACGGCGGGCAGCACCATCCCGACCTTCGTGGTGGCGCCGGTGATCCAGCTGCTGTTCGGGCTAACCTGGATGCTGCTGCCGATTGGCGGCTGGGGCGATGGCGCCTTCGTCAACAAGATCGGACCAGTGATTACCCTTTCGTTGCCGCAGATCGCCATTGTCGCGCGGTTGATGCGCGGCTCGATGATTGAATCGATGCGCTCGCATCACATCCGCACGGCGCGCGCGCTCGGCTTGTCCGAATGGTCCGTCGTGGTGCGTCACGCCTTGCGCGGCGCGCTGCTGCCGATCGTCTCCTACGCCGGACCGGCCGCGGCGGCGCTGCTCACTGGCTCGATCATTGTCGAGACCATTTTCTCCGTGCCGGGCGTTGGCCGCTATTTTGTCGATGCCGCGCTCAACCGCGACTACACACTGGTGATGGGGACCGTGGTGGTGATCGCGATCTTCACCATCCTCTTCAACCTGATCGTCGATATCCTCTATGCCGTCGTCGACCCGCGGGTGCGCTATGACTGAGGCGGTCGTCGGACACACAGTCGTCGGGCGTTCGTTCTGGGGCGATGCCTGGGTGCGTCTGAAGGCCAATCGCGCCGCGATGGTGAGCCTAATCTATCTGGTGCTGATGGCCATCGTCTGCATCGCCGGACCATGGTTTGTCCCGCATCAGTATACCACGATCTATGCCGACTATGTGCGCACGCCGCCGAGCCTGTCGGCCTATCCGCAGGCGGAGATGATCGAGACGGCGCTGACCGATGTGTTGAAGCGCATGCGCGTCGACCTCAAGGAATGGCGGCAGGAGGGCGAGCGAATCTTTGTGACGGTCACCGGCACGCAGGAGATCGACGAGCGCAACACCCGTTATCTCGACCGCTCGGACACGTTTGACGACGCCAAGGTGGAGGAAAAATCAGCCGACGGCCTGTCGATGGTGATGAGTGCCGGGATCAAGCAGCAATATTTTCTCTTCGGCACCGACAATACCGGTCGCGACCTGCTGTCGCGAACCCTGATGGCTGGGCGTATTTCGTTGGCGATCGGCCTGCTGGCCGGTGTCGTCGCGGTGGTCATCGGCGTGCTTTATGGCGCGACGGCCGGCTTTCTGGGCGGCCGCGCCGACGAAATCATGATGCGCATCGTCGACGTGCTCTATTCGCTGCCTTTCATCTTTTTCGTGATCATGCTTGTGGTGTTTTTCGGTCGCAACTTCGTGCTGATGTTCCTGGCCGTCGGGGCGGTGCTATGGCTGGACATGGCGCGCATCGTGCGCGGCCAAGCGTTGTCGATCCGCCGTCAGGAATACGTGCAGGCCGCGGAAGCGTTGGGCGTTAGCCGCGCCGGCATTCTGAAGCGCCACATCGTTCCCAATCTGCTCGGCGTGGTCGTCATCTACATGACGCTGCTGGTGCCGCAGGTGATTATCCTCGAGAGCTTCCTGTCTTTCCTCGGCCTGGGCGTACAGGAGCCGATGACCAGCTGGGGTGTGTTGATTTCCGCCGGCGCCAAGAACATCGGTTCCGCCAACTGGCTGCTGCTGTTCCCGGCTCTGTTCCTTGTCTCGACGCTTTTCGCGCTGAATTTTGTCGGCGACGGGCTGCGCGATGCACTCGACCCGAAGGATCGCTGACGATGGCGGAAAGCGATCCGATCTTGGCAGTGAAGGACTTGCGGGTGCGCTTCCGTACGCTGGATGGCGTGGTCGATGCCGTGAAGGGCATCAGCCTTCACGTCAACGCCGGCGAGACTGTGGCGATCGTCGGCGAATCCGGTTCCGGCAAGAGCCAGACGATGATGGCGGCGATGAACCTGCTTGCCTCCAACGGCAACGCCACCGGCGCGGTGGACTATCGCGGCCGCAACCTGCTCAACCTGACCAAGCATGAGTTGAACCAGGTGCGCGGCAGCAAGATCACCATGATCTTCCAGGAACCGATGACCTCGCTCGATCCGCTCTATTCGATCGGCAGCCAGATCATCGAACCAATCCGCCGGCATCGCGGCCTGAGCGCTGCCGAAGCCAAGGCTGAGGCGATCCGCCTGCTCGAACTGGTCCATATTCCCGATCCGCACCGTCGTTTCAAATCCTATCCCTACGAAATGTCCGGCGGCCAGCGCCAGCGCGTCATGATCGCCATGGCGCTCGCCAACAATCCGGACATCCTGATCGCCGACGAGCCGACGACGGCGCTCGATGTGACTGTGCAGGCCCAGATCCTGAAACTGCTTGCCGAACTGCAGGAGAAGCTCGGCATGGCGATCGTCTTCATCACCCACGATCTCGGTATCGTTAGGCGGCTTGCCGACCGCGTCTATGTCATGCGATCCGGCGAGGTTGTGGAGACTGGCGAAACGGAGACGATCTTCTCCGCACCACGGCACGGCTACACCAAGATGTTGCTTGCCGCCGAGCCGACCGGCCACAAGGCTCCACCGCCCACCGGTGCGCCGGTGATGCTTGAGGGCCGCAATGTCGAGGTGACGTTCAAGATCGGCGGCGGTTTCATGGGAGGCGATCCGATGATGCTGCGCGCGGTCGATCATGTCTCGATGACGCTGAAGCAGCAGCAGACGATAGGCATCGTCGGCGAATCCGGCTCAGGCAAATCGACGCTTGGCCGCGCGCTGCTGCGGCTCCTGCCAAGCGAAGGTGTCATCCGCTTCGGCGCGCGGGATATTGCGACGGCGACCCGCGAGGCGATGCGCCCGCTGCGGCGCGAACTGCAACTGGTGTTCCAGGACCCGTTCGGATCGCTGTCGCCACGCATGACTGTCGGCCAGATCGTCACCGAAGGCCTGCTGGTGCATGAGCCGTCGCTGTCAAAAGCCGAGCGGGACAAGAGGGCGATTGAGGCGCTGCGCGAGGTCGGCCTGGATCCGGCAATGCGCAACCGCTATCCACATGAATTCTCCGGCGGCCAGCGGCAGCGAATAGCCATTGCCCGCGCCATAATCCTCAAGCCGAAGGTTGTCGTGCTCGACGAACCGACCTCCGCCCTCGACCGTTCGGTGCAGAAGCAGATCGTCGAATTGCTGCGCGATCTGCAGAAGGCACACCAACTTTCCTACCTGTTCATCAGCCATGATCTTTCGGTGGTGCGGGCGATGGCCGACTACATCATCGTCATGCGACAGGGGAAAATCGTCGAGCAGGGCGAGACGGCGGACATCTTCGATCACCCGCGCGAGGACTACACGAAAACCCTGATGGCGGCTGCGGTGGACGATACGCGCTTCCGCCCTGTGTAGACGGTTCCCGGGCCTGAAAAAAATTGAGACCCGGCATGGGGCATTTCGCCGGGTCTCTAAGGCATATCCATCTGGAAGCCCAACACTACAAATGGCTTGTAACCAGAACGTGCCGCGCTCGACTAGAATGTAACCGTCGTTGCAGGTTCGCTCCGCTCCGGCCAACTTGCGGCAAGGCCGAGGGAACGTTAGGTTGCCCAGGACGTTAGAACAAACGTCAACCAAGAGAGGGATTTCCTACGCATGAAAAAGATGTTGATCCTCCTGGCGCTCGCAGCAGGCATAACGGGCTGCACCAATACCGAGAAGGGTGCAGTGCTCGGCGGCGCCGGCGGCGCGGCGATTGGCGCCGCGGTGTCGGGTGACGCGGCCGGCACGCTCATCGGCGGCTTCGCCGGTGCGGCGGCCGGCGCCCTGATCGGCAGGGCCACGGAGCCGGGATACTGCGTCTACCGCGAACGCCGGTATCCATATCGCAGGTACAAGGCGCCCTGCTGATAGCTACGATCGAGCGTTCAAACCGCCCGTGCTCCAAGCACGGGCGGCTTTGTTTTAGTCACTCATTCGAGCGGAACTGATCTGGAAGCGCAATGCTAAGGCCGTAACCGGTATCATCCGACAAGCGCAGATTTCTGCCGAGCGACAGCGCGAATGCTCTCGCGCTTGATTCCGAGATCCTCAAGGTTGCGATCCGTGCGCCGGCTGAGTTCACTGACCGTTTGGAAGTAGGTCATCCATTGACGATATTTTTGGCGAACGTTCATCTTCGTATTCCCCGTGTCTGCTCCTCCGCGATCGGGAACATATAGAACCAGGGCGGCTAAGCTACAGCGCCGCGCGTCCTTTCGGACGCGCAAAGGACGCTGTATCTCTTTGAAACTGCGCATCGTGCTGTCCGAAAATCGACTCCGATTTTCGGACAGATGCGGTAGACCCTTTGCTGCATGACAGCATTGAATTTTGTGCAGTGCGAACAACTGCACAAAAAAGTAGCAGACATCCAAAAGCCAACAAATTTCCAAGGCTTAATAACGACCGCTGTGACGCTGCGCGTCGCAACCACAAAACGTCGCTTTCATGCTTGCGGCTTTGGTAGGCGGCGGCTATAAGCCCGCGGTCTGGTCGCGGAGTGTAGCGCAGCCTGGTAGCGCACATCGTTCGGGACGATGGGGTCGCAGGTTCAAATCCTGCCACTCCGACCAGAAATTTCAAGGGCTTGGCACGTAGGGCGCTATCGCCAAACTGGCTTGGCACCAATTCCGTAGCCTGCGTTCCATCGCTGGCAAAGTGCCACGCCACCTGGCACGTGACAACGCGCGATCAGCTTACAGCGGCGCGATGACCCATTCGCAGCGACCGCAACGGCAGCTCGACGAGGCGTCTGGTCAGAGCCGCCAGTATTAAAGATAGAGCTAGTGCAATTGTAAAAGTTGGAAGCCAACCGTACGATTGCCGCAAAACAAACGCAATAGGATAGTGCCACAGGTATATCGCGTAAGACATAAGTCCGATCTTGACCAGCGTCGGATGCTCTAACCACTTGCTCACGGCAGTTCTGCCATCAAGGGCAGCAATCAAGATGATAGCAGCAGAGAACTCAACAAGAGGTTGAATCACCGTGAGTGACAAGGGACTGTAGACCTTCGAGTTCACTGCGCTGAGGGCCAATATGCCGGCTGCAAGGTAAGCAATCCGAGAGAGAAGCGATACATCTTCAAACTTCGGCTTCGCCAATGCCACGATCGTTCCGACAACTAGCCCGCTCAGACGCGTGTCAAGTCTATGGTAAACCCACTCTCCGGGTAGGACGGTCAGAAGATAAATGCGCCACGCAGTCGCGATGACAAGAGCAACCATCATCACCGTGAGAGGTCGAGGCAGCCGCAAAAGGCCGATCAGGATGACTGGCCATATGAGATAGAACTGCTCCTCGACCGCGAGCGACCAAGTGTGTCGCAACACACCATAATAATGTTCATACGGCGCGAAAAAATCGCTGAGATATGCGGCCGCTACAAGCGTCTTGAATGGTCCTTCCAGTCCCAGGAAAAGCACCACAAGCAACATGATATAGAGCGGTGGTGTAAGCCGAACCAGGCAATTCCAGTAGAACCTACCGAGATCAATTCTCTTGGAATCGTCGAGCTCCTTTTGCAGGATTGTCGTGATCAAATAGCCGCTGATCACGAAGAATATGTCGACGCCAAAGAACCCTCCCCAAAGGAAGGGGACGCGACAATGAAAGGCCGTCACCGCCAGTACACTGATCGCTCGCATGCCGTCGATTGCAGGGTGATAAGCCAACGAGACTCTCCGAAACGTCGAGAGCGTGATTGGTTCGCCTTAAGATTCGGTTGGAAGGATAGGCATGCAATGCAACATGCCTAACAAATACTGCGCGTTACGCTCACGTATCGCGTAGTCCCCCCGAGGAGCCGCTCGCCTCTATGGTGGGTCCGTTCCGCGCAGAAGCTATCAATGAACTATCGAGCGTCCGTCCTCAGCGCGCCGACACGCTCGCCGTCCGGTGAGAAGATCACATATGCGAAAATCAGGACACCCAACGCGACGATCAGCGACCCGACCGCCAGGACCGGTTCCATGTCCGAACTACCCGTGTATTTGAGGTATAGGGCGGGCAACATGACAATCAGCCCGAAAACGTAGACCACATAATGAACCATTGCGATGCGCCGCTCCGCCTTAGCGGGGCTCAGGGCATAGTACCCACCAAAGAGTGCGGTGGTCACCCAACCCAGCAGGTTGATATGCGCATGCACTGGAAACGCCGAATGGTCCTCGGATATGCCCATTTCAAGCCCGAGAGCGACCCCCACGATCAGAAAGATGATCGCCGTCTTGAAGAAAAGTTGCGGTATGCGTTGCATGTCAACCCCCCACTTTTGGTCGGGAGCGTAGCCCAAGCAACGCGTCAAAGGTAGGGAGGATGCCTTGCGGATTTTCCCTACAGCGCGGCGCGTCCTTTCGAACGCGCAAAGGACGCGCAAAGGACGCATAGGACGCCGTATCTCTTAGAAACTGCGCATCGTGCTTTCCGAAAATCGACTCCGATTTTCGGGCCGATGCGGTAGAATCACCCCGGGTATCAGTATGGGCTGGCGACGTCTCCGGTCTCCACATAGACCGATTTCACCTGCGAATAGTGGCGCAGCGCGTCAAGCGCGTTTTCGCGTCCGATACCCGACTGCTTGTAGCCGCCGAACGGCAGCTCCACCGGCGTCAGATTATAGGTGTTGATCCAGCAGGTGCCGGCCTGCAACTCGCCGACGACGCGATGCGCGCGCGGCAGGTCGCGGGTGAAGACGCCGGCGGCCAGACCGAATTCGGTGTCGTTTGCGCGCGCGATTGCCTCGTCCTCGCTGTCGAAGGAAAGCACGCTCATGACCGGTCCGAAGATTTCCTCCCGGGCAATGCGCATGTCGTCGGTCACGCCGGTGAACACCGTCGGCTCGACAAAGAAGCCGCCTTCAAACCCCTGCAGCGACGGTACGCCGCCGCCGGTTGCCAGCGTCGCACCCTCCTCCTTGCCGGTCGCGATGTAGCCGGTGACCTTCTCATGCTGCGCCTTGCTGACCAGTGGCCCCATCTGCGTTTCCGGATCGAGCGGGTCGCCGATACGGATCGTCTTGGTGCGCTCGACCAGCCGCTCGACGAAGCGGTCGTGCAGGCCTCTCTGCACGAACACGCGGGTCCCGTTGGAGCAGACCTGGCCGGTCGAATAGAAGTTGCCGAGCATGGCGCCACCAATGGCGTTTTCGAGATCGGCGTCGTCAAAGACGATCAGCGGCGACTTGCCGCCGAGTTCCATGGTCGCGTGCTTCATCAGCGAGCCGGCGAGCGACAGCACCTTGCGGCCGGTCGGCACCGAGCCGGTCATAGAGATTTTTGCGACGGCTTCGTGGCTCGCAAGCGCGCCGCCGACATCGCCAAAACCCTGAACGACATTGAAAAGCCCGTCTGGCAGGCCGGCCTCCGTGTAGATTTCGGCTAGTGCCAGCGCCGTCAGCGGCGTGTTTTCCGACGGCTTGAACACCATGGCATTGCCCATGGCGAGTGCCGGAGCCGATTTCCAGCCGGCGACCTGGATCGGATAATTCCAGGCACCGATGCCGACGCAAACGCCCAGGGCCTCACGCCGCGTGTAGGCGAAGGGGCCGCCGAGATCGACATACTCGCCGCCGAAAGCCGCGACCGCGCCGCCGAAATACTCAAGTGCGTCGGCTGCGGAGGCCGCGTCGGCAACCAGTGTTTCCTGGATTGCCTTGCCGGTGTCGAGCGTCTCCAGCCGCGCCAGTTCGGCATTGCGTTCCCGCAGCAGATCGGCGGCGCGCCGCAGGATGCGCCCGCGCTCGACCGGCTTTAGCCGTGCCCAGGCCGGCTGCGCGGCGCGCGCTGCCTCGATGGCAAGCTCGACCGTGTTGGACGTCGCAGCATGCAGCGTGGCGATGGTCTCGCCTGTCGCCGGGTAGATCACCGGCAGCGCGCGGCCCTGCCCGTCCTCGACGAAGCGGCCATTGATGTAGTGCGAGGCTTTTGGCTGGGCTTTCATGAGTGCTCCACGTTGTTCGTAGTTCGTCGATCGTTAGTTCGTCGGTCATTGTTGGTCGCTCGATTGCGACGACCGACGACCACGAACAACTCCCTCACCGGTCGCTGTCGCGCCAACGCGGGTTGACCCACGGTTCCTGATTGGCCGGTGCGAGCGGCGCGCGGCCAAGAATGTGATCTGCGGCCTTCTCGCCGGTCATGATCGAGGGCGCGTTGAGATTGCCGTTGGTGACGCGTGGGAAGATCGAGGAATCGGCGACGCGCAATCCCTCGACGCCGATCACCCGGCATTCTTGATCGACAACCGCTGTCGGGTCGGACGCCTTGCCCATCCTGCAGGTGCCGCAAGGATGGTAGGCGCTTTCGGCGTGGTCGCGGATGTAGGCGTCGAGTTCGTCGTCGCTCTGCACCTGCGCACCCGGCGAGATCTCCTTGCCGCGATAAGCGTCGAACGCCTGCTGGCCGAAAATCTCACGGGTTAGGCGAATGCAATGGCGGAACTCGGCCCAGTCGTCGGGATGCGACATATAGTTGAAGCGGATGACCGGCTTGGCGCGCGGATCGGGCGAGCGAAGTGTGATCGAGCCGCGCGACTTCGACCGCATCGGTCCCACGTGCGCCTGGAAGCCATGCGAGTCCGCAGCCGCCTTGCCGTCGTAGCGTATGGCTCCCGGCAGGAAGTGGAACTGAATGTCGGGATAGTCGACGCCCGCAGCCGAGCGGACGAAAGCCGCCGCTTCGAAATGGTTGGTGGCGCCGAGGCCGGTCTTGAAAAACAGCCATCGGGCGCCGATCACTGCCTTCGAGAACGGATTGAGCACCGAATAGAGCGTGATCGGCTGCGTCGCTTCCTGCTGGATGTAGAGCTCCAGATGGTCCTGCAAATTGGCGCCGACACCGGGCCGGTCGGCAATGACGTCTATGCCGTTCGCCTGCAGATGCGCGGCGGGGCCGATGCCCGACAGCATCAGCAGCTTCGGCGAGTTGATCGACGATGCCGCGATGATCACCTCGCGTTTTGCACGAACCACCTCCACCGTTTTGCGTGCTTCGATCTCGACTCCCACGGCGCGCTGGTTCTCGATCACGATCTTCCGGGCGAAGCCGTTGACAAGCCTCACATTCTTGCGCTTGAGCGCGGGCCGAAGATAAGCGTTGGCCGTGGACCAGCGGCGGCCATGGTGGATGGTCTGCTCCAAAGCCCCAAAACCTTCCTGCTTGGAGCCATTGTAGTCCGGGGTCAGTTCGAAACCGGCCTGTGCGCCAGCTGCGACAAAGGCGCTGTAGAGCGGGTTGGCGCGCGCCCCGCGCTGGACATAGAGCGGGCCATCGGTGCCGCGCCAGCCATCCTCGCCGGTCTTGGTGTTCTCCATGCGCTTGAAGTAGGGGAGGACGTCAGCGAACCCCCAGCCCGTTGCGCCTTGCTCGGCCCAGTGGTCGAAGTCGCCAGCATGGCCGCGCACATAGACCATGCCGTTGATGGAAGAGGAGCCGCCCAGAACCTTGCCGCGGGGGGTTGCCAGCACGCGCCCGCCGAGGTGCGGTTCCGGCTCGCTGGAGAAACCCCAATCGTAGAGGCCCATACTCATCGGAAAAGACAGGGCCGACGGCATCTGGATGAACGGCCCGATATCGGTGCCGCCATACTCGATGACGATGACGGAATACTTGCCGTCCTCCGACAGGCGATAAGCCATGGCAGAGCCAGCCGACCCCGATCCCACGATTACAAAATCAGCTTCAAGCATCAGCGGACTCGAAAACGAAGTTACCCCGCACCCCTAGCCCCTCCCCTCAAGGGGGAGGGGGATTTAGTCGAGCACCTTCGCGGCCGTTAGCGCCAACTTCGGTCGGAACGATTGGCATCGAGGGTTGCGCCAAAGTCCCCCTCCCCCTTGAGGGGAGGGGTTAGGGGTGGGGGTAAATTGGCGGGCTTTCACACCGGCTGCAGGAACAATTTTCAAACTAGACATCAGCAATGTGTCTCATGAAATCGTCGAGTGAGACGTTGCCGCCGCTGGCAATGATCACCACGGTTTTGCCTGCCAGATCGACGCCGCCTTCGCGAACCGCGGCCAGAGACGCGGCGCCGGATGGCTCCAGCACCAGTTTCATCCGTTCGGCGGCAACTTTCATCGCGCGGCGCACAGCGGCGTCACCGACCGAAATTCCACGCAAGCCAAGCTTGCCGATCGCCGCAAATGGCGCCACGCCCGGACGGCGCGCCATCAGGCCGTCGCAGATAGACTTCGGCCCGAGCGGCATCGTCACGATCTCGCCGCCGGCAACGGATGTGCCCATGCCGTTGAAGCCCTCCGGCTCCACCGCGTAGACAACGCTGTCGGGCGACAGATAGTGGAACGCCAGCGCCACGCCGCCAATCAGCCCGCCACCGCCGACTGGGCAGAACACGACGTCGGCTTTCGCCCCCTTTGTTGCCAACTGGTCGAGCGCTTCCAGGCCGACGCCGGCCTGGCCCGCGACGATCTCCGGATCGTCAAACGGATGCAGCAGAACGAGGTTTTGCTCGGCAGCGATTTGCCGGGCGCGCTCGGACGCGACCTCCTCGCGGGCGCGATCGCCGTGATCGGTCAGTACAACGGTCGCGCCATAGCCTGCCGTGGCCTCGCGCTTGGCGGCAGGTGCATCGATCGGCATGACGATGGTAACGGGTACGCCGAGCGCCTGTCCCGCCGCCGCAAGACCTTGCGCGAAATTGCCGGACGAATAGGCGACCACTCCGCGTTTCGCCTCATCCGCCGTAAGCTGCTTCAGCCGCCAATAAGCGCCGCGCACCTTGAACGAGCCCGCCCATTGCAGCAATTCCGGCTTGACGAAGACACGCGCCGCACCCGTCTCCTTGGCAAGCGCGGTGGATTCCAGCAGCGGGGTGAACTGCGTGGCGCGCGACGTCACGGCATAGGCGCGCTTGAGATGGTCGAGATCGGGAGTCATTTCGCCCTCAGGCTTTCGTAGGAAACCATGACGTGCTCGGCATAGGCCGGGCGCTGCGTCAGCCGGTCGTAGTAAGCCCGCAGCCTTGGCGTATCGGCGCGCTCGAAGCCCAGCGTGAAGTAGCGGAAGAGCGGCGTGCCGACGACGATATCGGCGAAGCAGACGTCGTCTCCGCCGATGTAAGCGCTTTCGGCCAGACGCGCGTCGAGCATCCGGGCCAGCGGCTTCAGCTTTTCGGCCGACGCGGCGATGGCGGCGCGATCGCGTTTTTCCTCCGGCACTGTGATCAGCGGACGGAAAATGCCACCGAGAAGCGTCGGGGAGAAAGTCGTCTTGATCCATTCAGCCCATTTGTCGGCCACCGCGCGCATGGCGGGGGAGATAGGCCAGAATTGCTCGTTGCCGTAGACCGCGCCGAGATAGCGCAGGATCGCGGCACTCTCCCACAGGAACGGGCCGTCGCCGTCACGCAGTACCGGCACGAGGCCATTCGGGTTCATCGCCAGATATTCGGGCGTCTTGTTGCCGCCAAAAGCGCCGCCGATGTCCAGCCGCTCGTATTTCAAGCCGAGTTCGGCCAGCGCCCACATGACGATCTGGACATTTGCCGACGTCGTTCTGCCCCAGACTGTGATCATCTCATTCTCCTCTCGGAAACCGTTTGTTTTCTTCGAGATTGTCGAGGCTTATGTGGTTGCGCATATAGCGCTCCGACGCTTGTCTCAGCGGCTGGAAATCCCACGGAAAGTAGGCGCCATTGCGGAGCGCCGGATAGACCACCCAGCGGCGCGCCTGGCTCTCGCGCACGGCAGCGTCGAAGCCCGCCATGTCCCAGCGGGCGCGCACCTTCGCCATGAATTCGGTGACCAACGCGGCATTGGCCGGATCAGCAGCAAGGTTGACCCATTCTAGCGGATCCGATTGCAGATCAAACAGTTGCGGTGGATCGATCTCGCAATGCACGAATTTGAAACGACCCTCACGGATCGATACCAACGGCGCTTGCGAGCCTTCCGCCGCGTATTCCATCAGCACCGGCTCGCTGCGCGTCTGGCCCCTGGTCAGCGGCACTAGTGACTGCCCGTCCGTCCACGGCAGGATGCCGGCAATGTCGATGCCAGCGATGTCGCACAGCGTCGGGCACACATCGAGATTGGACACCGGCGTATCGATGCGCCTGGCGGCGATGCCCTTGCCGGCGATCATGAGCGGCACGCGCGCCGAACCTTCGAAGAAGCACATCTTGAACCATAGGCCGCGCTCGCCGAGCATGTCGCCATGGTCGGAGCAGAAGACGATGATCGTGTCGTCAAGCATGCGCGTGCGCTCGAGCACATCGATCAACTCACCGACCTTGTCGTCGACATAGGAGATGTTGGCGAAATAGCCGCGACGCGAGCTGCGCACCTGATCGCGGGTGATCTGGAAGGCGGTGTGGTCGCAGGCGTCGTAGAGCCGGCGCGAATGCGGGTCTTGATTCTCGTAATCGATATATGCGGACTTCGGATCGAGCGCCTGGCAGTTCTCGTAGAGGTCCCAGTATTTGCGGCGCGCCACGTAGGGATCGTGCGGATGCGAGAACGACACGGTCATGCACCAGGGGCGGCGCTCGGCGCTGTCGGATGCGCGGGAGTAGTCATAGAGCTTCTGCGCGGCGAGAAAGCCGACCTCGTCGTCATACTCCATCTGGTTGGTGATCTCGGCAACGCCCGCGCCGGTGACGGAACCGAGATTGTGATACCACCAGTCGATGCGCTCGCCCGGCTTGCGATAGTCCGGAGTCCAGCCGAAATCGGCAGGATAGATGTCGGTGGTCAATCGGTCCTCGAAGCCATGCATCTGGTCAGGACCGACAAAATGCATCTTGCCGGAGAGGCAGGTCGCGTAGCCGGCGGCACGCAGATGATGGGCGTAGGTCGGGATGGACGAGACGAACTCGGCGGCGTTGTCGTAGACCCCGGTGCGCGACGGCAATTGGCCGCTCATAAACGAGGCGCGGGCAGGGGCGCAGAGTGGCGAGGCGGTATAGTTGTTGCGGAACCGCGCCGAGCGCGCCGCCAGCGCCTTGAGATGCGGCGCGTGCAGGAAATCAGCCGGGCCGTCTGGAAACAGCGTTCCGTTGAGTTGGTCGACCATGACGATCAGGATGTTGGGCCGCTTGGCCATCACTGTGCATTCCGCTGCGAGAGTTTCGTTTCGAGATAATCTTCAACCAGCGCGACCGCGGTTGCCGCATTCGGCATGCCGTCCTTGAGCGCGCGGCGGATGTAGAGCCCATCAATGAGCGCCGCGATGCCTTCGCAGGCGCGGTCGGCCTCGGCGCGGGGAAGCAGCGGCAAAAGCCCGGTCATCAAGTTGGAATGCAGCCGCCGCGCGTAGATTTTCAGCACGCGCCGCAATGCCGTTGAACATTGTGCCTCGACGTAGAAAGCGAGCCAGGCGGCTATGGTTTCCGGGCTGAACTGCTTCTCCGAAAAGTTCACGGCGATGACGGCCGACAGCCTTTCACGCGGACCGCGGGCGGCGGCAAGCGCCGCTCGCAGGTCGCCGGCAAGCTCCGCCAGGATATGGCGCATGGTTGCCTGCAGCAGATCGTCTTTGGCGCCGAAATAGTGATGCGCGAGCGCCGACGAAACGCCGGCGCGGCCGGCGATGTCCGACATGGTGACGTCCAGCGAGCCGCGATCGCCGATCGCGGAGATCGTCGCATCGATAAGCGCGCGCCGGCGCAGCAGTTCCATTCCAACCTTGGGCATGGAAATCACGTTTATTTTTTATTGATCAATCAATCAACAAAAAATCAGCACAATTCGCCAATCGCATAATCTGCGCGCCACCGGCTGGCTATCAGAGTGTCGACACTATCGCATCGTCGTCAAAGTCGTCTCTGATTGCGGGGCAGCCACCTCCCCGCTTGGTGCAGGGCTATCGCGTGTGGAAACGTTGCGACGAACGCCCCTCGATGTCGTCATCCTCGACCTCGTGAGTGAGCGCGGCGAACGGAGAGTGTCGGGGATGACGACTGGGAAGGGCCTTCGTCGCTAATCGCGAATGTAGGAGTTTCCATATGCGATTGCCCTGCCCTTGAGGGGAGGGTTGGAGGCTATGCAGCGCCGATCAGGTAATGACGCTGGGCTTCTTGCGACCGGTGCGGCTGTGAATTCCGGCGAGGTCGTCGGCCGCGCCGATCAAATCGGCCAGCGCTTCCTGCGTTTCGAGATCGAGCCGCGATTTCTCGTAACGCTCGACATACAGGCGTAGCGTGGCGCCGGACGTTCCGGTGCCCGACAGGCGGATGACAAAGCGTGAGCCGCCTTCGAACAGCACGCGGATCCCCTGCCCCTTGCTGACTGAACCATCGACCGGATCGTGATAGGCAAAGTCGTCGGCCTTCTCGACGGTCATGCCGCGCAGCTTGGTTCCCGGCAGCGATGGCAGCTTGGCGCGCAGGTCGGAGACCAGCTTGTTCGCCGCGTCGGAATCGACCTCCTCATAGTCATGGCGCGAATAGTAGTTGCGGCCGTAGGTGGCCCAATGTTTCTCGGCAATCGCCTTGGCGCTTTCCTTGCGCACAGCGAGGATGTTCAGCCAGAGCAGCACGGCCCACAACCCATCCTTCTCGCGTACATGGTCCGAACCGGTGCCGGCGCTCTCCTCGCCGCAGATCGTCGCCATGCCGGCGTCGAGCAGATTGCCGAAGAACTTCCATCCGGTCGGCGTTTCGTAGATGCCGATGCCGAGCTTTTCGGCGACGCGGTCCGCCGCGCCGCTGGTCGGCATGGAGCGCGCGATGCCCTTCAGGCCGGCCTTGTAGCCTGGCGCCAGATGCGCATTGGCGGCGAGCATGGCAAGCGAATCCGAGGGCGGAACGAAGATGCCCTTGGCGATGATCAGGTTGCGGTCGCCGTCGCCATCCGAGGCCGCGCCGAAGTCCGGTGCGTCCGCGCTCATCATCTCGTCGTAGAGGTGCTTGGCGTGGACGAGGTTCGGGTCGGGATGGTGCCCGCCAAAATCCGGCAGCGGATGGAAGTTGCGGGCAGTTCCCTTCGGCGCGCCTAGCCGGTTCTCGAGTATGTCCTTTGCATAGGGACCGGTGACTGCATGCATGGCGTCAAACGCCATCCGGAAGCCGCCCTTGAACATCTTGGCGATCGCGTCGAAGTCGAACAGCGTCTCCATCAGTTCGGCATAATCCTTCACCGGATCGATCACCTCGATGGTCATGCCGCCAGCCTCGAAGCTGCGGACCTGATCAAGATCGACCTGGCCGATATCTGTGATTTTGTAGCGGGCGATCGTCCTGGTGTGCTCGAAGATCGCGTCTGTGATCTTTTCGGGAGCCGGGCCGCCGTTGCCGATATTGTACTTGATGCCGAAGTCCTCGTGCGGACCGCCGGGATTGTGGCTGGCCGACAGAACCAGACCGCCAAAGGCCTTGTATTTGCGGATGATATTCGACGCAGCCGGCGTCGAAAGAATGCCACCCTGGCCGACGATCACCTTGCCGAAGCCGTTGGCGGCGGCCATGGCAATAGCGATCTGGATCACCTCGCGGTTGAAGAACCGGCCGTCGCCGCCGATCACCAGCGTCTTGCCGGCGAATCCTTCCAGCGAGTCGAAGACCGACTGGATGAAATTTTCCGCATAGTTCGTCTGCTGGAAGACCGGGACCTTCTTGCGCAGCCCGGAGGTTCCCGGCTTCTGATCGCTGTAGGGGGTGGTTTCAACGGTGTTGATCATATCGTCGATGTCCGTTCGAAAATTCGTTGGAGCGTGGCGAAAATGGTGTGTCCGAGAACCGGAGCGGAGCGTACATTCAGGTACGTGAGCACCGGAAGCGGAGGAGGCGCCATTTGCAGCCCGCGGCCAGCGAAATTGCGCGCGGACATCAGGCTGCCTTCCTTGCCAGCAGGGATTTGTAGAGCGCGGCATATTTCGCGGCGCTTCCATGCCAGGAAACGTCCGACCTCATGCCCTGTATCTGGATAGCGTTCCAGATCGTCTTGTTCGAATAGAGTTCGACCAGCCGCCTCACCGCATGCAGCAACGCGCCGCCGCTTTCCGGCGCAAACTGCAGGCCGGTTGCGACACCCGCCGTCACCGCCGCCTCGTTGGCGTCGACAATCGTGTCGGCGAGGCCGCCGGTGCGCGCCACCAGCGGCACGCAGCCATAGCGCAGGCCGTATAGCTGGGTCAGGCCGCACGGCTCGAAGCGTGACGGGATGGCGATCGAGTCGCAGCCGCCCTGCATGATGTGCGACAGCGCCTCGTCATAACCGACGACAACGCCGACCCTTCCGGGATGGCGCGCCGCGGCGGCATGCAGCACACCCTCAAGGCCGGCATCGCCAGAACCCAGCACCGCAATGCGCGCGCCGGCCGATACGATGCCGTCAACGACACCGGCGAAAATATCCATACCCTTCTGCCAGGTGAGGCGGCTGACCACGCAGATAATCGGGCTGTCGTCGGCATCGAGGCCGAAGCGCTGCTCGACAGCCGCCTTGTTGGGTTCGCGGTTCTGCAAAGTCTCGCTCGAATATTTCGAGATCAGATGCTCGTCGGTCGCGGGATCCCAGACATCCGCATCGATGCCATTGACGATACCGTAGAGATCGGCCGCGCGGCTGTTGATCAGCCCGTCGAGGCCCATGCCGAATTGCGGCGTGGTGATTTCCTGCGCATAGGTCGGGCTGACCGTGGTGATCGCCCAGGCCGATTGCAGGCCAGCCTTGAGATAGCCGACGCCGCCATAATATTCGACGCCATCGAGCGCCATCGCGCGCATCGGCAAACCGAGCTGCGCGAAGATGGATGCACCGAACTGGCCTTGGAACGCCAGATTGTGCACGGTTATTGCGGAAGGAACGCCAACCGCGCTGCCATAGCGCATGTAAGCAAGCGTCATTGCAGCCTGCCAGTCATGGACATGAACCAGATCGGGCCCATAGTCAGGAATAGCGCCGGCGGCAATGTCGGCGCCAACCTGGCTCAACGCCCCGAACCGCCGCCAGTTGTCCGACCAGTCGCGGCCGCCCGGATCGGAATACGGTCCGCCCGGACGATCGAACAGATGGGCAGCTTCCAGCACGAACAGGTCCAGTTCGCCGATACGCACCGCATGCACGGCCGCCTTGCCGCCCTGCAGTTCGGAATATTGATGGGCGGCCTTCTTTTTCTTGAAGGCGCTCATCACCACCGGATAGCCCGGGATCAACGTCCGCGTCGTCACGCCATGCTTGGTCAAGGCGATCGGCAGCGCGCCGGTTACATCGGCGAGACCGCCTGTCTTGATCAGCGGGAAGATTTCCGGCGTGACGGCTAGAACCTGCATTGTGTCTCCTGTCAAAGCGCCGGGGACAGTTTACTTCTTTCCGCCGAAAGGTCGGATCGCCGCAAAGCAGGCGCGTGCGGAAAGAAGTAAACTGTCCCCAACAGCGATTGCGTCAGCCCAGCCTGTCGATCATCGGCTGGGTGATCAAACAAATGCCCTTTTCGGAGACGCGGAAGCGCTTGGCGTCGAGCGCCGGATCCTCGCCCACGACCAGCCCTTCCGGGATCACCACGCCGTGGTCGATCACCGCGCGCTTCAACTTTGTCTTACGACCGATCACGCAGTCCGGCAGCATCACCACTTCTTCAAGCTTCGAATAGGAATTGATCCGCGCACCTGTGAAGATCAGGCTACGCTTCAGCGATGCGCCGGAGATGATGCAGTCGCCCGATACCAGCGACGACACGGCCATGCCGCGGCGGCCATCTTCGTCGTGCACGAACTTCGCCGGCGGCTTCAACTCGGCATACGTCCAGATCGGCCAATCGCGGTCGTAAAGGTCGAGTTCCGGCGTCACGTCGGTTAGATCGATGTTGGCTTCCCAATAGGCGTCCACAGTTCCGACGTCGCGCCAATAGGCCTCGTTCTCCATCGAGGAGCGCACGCAGGACTTGGCGAAGCGGTGCGCGATCGCCTTACCGTGATCGACAATATAGGGGATGATGTCCTTGCCGAAATCGCGGCTGGAGGCGGAGTCCGACGCATCGCGACGCAACTGTTCCATCAGGAACTTGGTGTGGAAGACGTAGATACCCATTGAGGCGAGCGCGAAATCCGGCTTGTCCGGAATTCCGGGCGGATCAGCCGGCTTCTCGATGAAGGAAATGATGCTGTCCTTGTCGTCGACATGCATGACGCCGAAGCCGGTGGCTTCCATGCGCGGAACCTCAAGACAGCCGACGGTAACGTCCGCACCGGCATCCACGTGCTGGCGCAGCATCAGTTCGTAGTCCATCTTGTAGATGTGGTCGCCGGCGAGGATGACCATGAATTCCGGGCCGTAGCTCTCGATGATGTCGATGTTCTGATAGACGGCGTCCGCCGTGCCCTCGTACCACTGCGTTTCGGAAACGCGCTGGCTGGCGGGCAGAATGTCGAAGCTCTCGTTTCGCTCGGGCCGCAGGAAGTTCCAGCCGCGCTGCAGGTGGCGGATCAGTGAGTGCGCCTTGTACTGGGTGGCGACCGCGAGGCGGCGGATGCCGGAGTTCAGCGCGTTGGACAGCGCGAAATCGATGATGCGGGTCTTGCCGCCGAAATAGACCGCCGGCTTGGCGCGGCGATCCGTCAGTTCCTTAAGGCGACTGCCGCGGCCACCAGCCAGCACATACGCCATTGCGTCACGTGCGAGCGGCTGATTTCTCTTGAGCTCCACCATTTACTCCCTCCCGATTTCAGAGCGAACCCTGCTCCAATTACGCGCCGGCATATTCCAGCATGATCGTTGACAGCGGCGGCAGCAAGAGCGTTGCCTTGACCGCGCCGCCCTCCTCCTTTGCCTCGACAAGTCCTCCATTTCCCTTGCCGGAACCCCCGTAATCCAGTGCATCCGTATTGATGATCTCACGCCATTTGCCGCCTTTAGGCATAGGCACGCGATAGTCGCCCCTCGCTATCGGTGTGAAGTTTGAAATCACCACGACGGGATCATGACCCGGGGCCTTGCGCTCCCACGCAAAGACCGAATTGGCCCGATCATCGACGATCAGCCAGTTAAAGCCATCGCCTTCGCAATCGCGTGCGTGCAGCGCCGGCATCGCGCGGTAGAGCTTGTTGAGATCGCGCACCACGGCTCGCACGCCGTTGTGCGGCGCGTATTGCAGCAGGTCCCAGTCGAGCGCCCTCGCCTCGCTCCACTCCCGCCGCTGCGCGAATTCCTGGCCCATGAACAGCAGCTTCTTGCCAGGATAGCCCCACATGAAGGCGTAGTAGGCGCGCAGCGTCGCGAATTTCTGCCAGTCGTCGCCGGCCATCTTGCCGAGCAGCGTGCCTTTGCCGTGCACCACCTCGTCATGCGAGAGCGGCAGCACGAAGTTCTCGCTGAAGGCATACATCAGGCCAAAGGTGATCTCATCGTGATGGTGCTTGCGGTGGATCGGCTCCTTGGAGAAGTACTCCAGCGTGTCGTGCATGAAGCCCATATTCCACTTGAAGCCGAAGCCAAGCCCGCCTTCATAGACCGGCTGCGACACTTTCGGCCACGAGGTGCTTTCCTCGGCAATGGTGATCACCCCCGGATGGTTGCCGTAGACGGCGGCATTCATTTTCTGCAGGAAGCTGACGGCCTCAAGGTTTTCGCGCCCGCCCTTCTCGTTGGGGATCCACTCGCCCTGCTTGCGCGAATAGTCGAGGTAGAGCATCGAGGCGACCGCATCGACGCGAAGACCGTCGAGGTGGTACTTTTCGGCCCAGTAGAGGGCGTTGTTGACCAGATACGAGATCACCTCGCGGCGACCGAAATTGTAGATCGCGGTGTTCCAATCCGGATGGAAGCCTTTTCGCGGGTCGGCATGCTCGTACAGCGCCGTGCCGTCGAACCAGATCAGCCCGTGCTCGTCGACCGGGAAATGCGCAGGGACCCAATCGAGAATCACGCAGATGCCGGCGCGGTGCGCGCCATCGACAAATCGGGCAAAGCCCTCCGGATCGCCGAAGCGCGAGGTCGGCGCGTACAGGCCGGTTGTCTGATAGCCCCAAGACGGATCGTAGGGATGCTCGGTGATCGGCATGAACTCGATATGGGTGAAGCCTGTATCGACCACATAGGGGATCAGCCGGTCGGCAAGTTCGTCCCATGACAGGAACGTGCCATCATCGCGAAGCTGCCATGAACCGGCATGGACTTCATAGATCGAGATGGCCTCGCGTCGCGCATTGGCCTTCTGCCAATAGGCTTTGTGCTCGTGGTCGCCCCATTTGTGCGCAAGCGCCTCGGTGGTGATTGAGGCGGTGGCCGGGCGCACTTCCGAATGGAAGGCGAACGGGTCAGCCTTCAGCGGCAGCGGCACTCCGTTCGGCGCGATGACCTCGTATTTGTAGGAGCGCCCAGCCCCGATATTCGGCAGGAAGATTTCCCAGATACCGGTATCCTGGCGCAGGCGCATGGGATTGAGGCGGCCGTCCCAGTCATTGAAATCACCAACCACCGAGACGCGCTTGGCGTTCGGCGCCCAGACGGCGAAATGCACGCCTGTTGCGCCTTCGTGATCCATCAGATGCGCGCCGAGCTTGTCGAACAGGCGAAGGTGCGAGCCTTCGGCCATGTAATAGTCGTCCATCGGCCCGAGTACGGGACCGAAGGAATAGGGATCGGTGATCCACCAGTCGCCGCCGGAATTGCGCGCATGATACTTGATCGGCTGCCGCTTGCGGACCGACACCTTGCCTTCGAAGAAGCCGACGCCTTCGCGGCGTTCGAGATCGCCTATCTTCTTGCCGTCCAGCGTGTAGGCGGTGACATAGTCGGCGTGCGGGATAAAGCAGCGGGCGGCAAAGCCGGTTCCAACTTCCTGCAGGCCTAGCACCGAAAACGCATTGCCATGCGTTCCCGAGATGATGGCGTCGACGTCCCCTTGCGCGGCAAAGGCCTTCGGTTTCGGGGTCGCGGCCGGCTTGCGAGCCTCCTTCATCGTCCGATTTCCTCCCTGGCGGGAAGCGGATCTTCCGTCCGCTTTCCCTGGAATGCGAAGTCTAACAGTCTCAAACCTAACTTAAAGCGGCACGCCCCAAATTTCCTTGGCGTACTGACGAATTGTGCGGTCGGACGAGAACCAGCCCATGCGCGCGACATTGTGGATCGCCTTGCGGTTCCAGGCCGGGCTGTCGCTCCAGACCTTGTCGATGTCACGCTGCGTATCGGTGTAGGCGTCGAAATCGGCGGCGACCATGAACCAGTCGCTGCTGTAGATCCCGTCGATGAGGTCGCGATAGCGGCTCGGCTCATCCGGCGAGAAGACGCCCGACGAGATCGACGCAAGCGCCTGCGCCAGTTCCGGAGACTTGCCGATGATCTCGCGCGGCACATATCCACCGGCGCGGCGCTTGGCCACTTCGTCCGCCTTCAGACCGAAGATGAAGATGTTGTCGTCGCCGACATGTTCCTTCATTTCGACATTGGCGCCGTCGAGCGTGCCTATCGTCAGCGCGCCGTTCAGGCCGAACTTCATGTTGCCGGTGCCGGATGCCTCCATGCCCGCAGTCGAGATCTGTTCGGACAAATCGGCCGCGGGCATCATCACCTCGGCAAGGCTGACATTGTAGTTCGGCATGAAGACGATCTTGAGCAGTCCACGCACCGCGGGATCGCGGTTGATGACCCGCGCCACGTCATTGGCAAGCTTTATGATCAGCTTGGCGTTGTGGTAGCTCGGCGCTGCCTTGCCGCCGAAGAATTTTACGCGCGGCATCCAATCGCGCTCGGGATGCGAGCGGATCTGGTCGTAGAGCGCCACCGCCTCGACGATATTGAGCAGTTGGCGTTTGTATTCGTGGATGCGCTTGATCTGAATGTCGAACAGCGCCGAGGGATCGACGCGAATGCCAAGCCTTTCGGCGGTCAATGACGCAAGCCGTTCCTTGTTGACGCGCTTCACCGCCGCGAACCTTTCGCGGAAAGCCGCGTCGTCGGCGAACTTGTCGAGATCGGTCAGCGCCCCGATGTCGTCGAGGAACTTGTCGCCTATCGCTTCGCGAACGAGCGAACTCAGGCCCTGATTGCTCTGGAACATCCAGCGACGCTGCGTGATGCCGTTGGTCTTGTTGTTGATGCGGTCGGGATAGAGATTGTGAAGGTCGGCGAACACCGTTTCCTTCATCAGCTCGGTGTGCAGGGCAGACACGCCGTTGACCGAATGCGAGCCGACGAAAGCAAGGTTGCCCATGCGCACGCGCCGGTCGCCATCCTCCTGGATCAGCGAAATACGGCGGATCTGCTCGTCGCTGAACTTGCCTGTTGCGCGCGCCTCTAGCAGAACCTGCGCGTTGATCGCGTAGATGATCTGCATGTGGCGCGGCAGCAGCAGGTCGAACAGCGGCACCGGCCAGCTTTCCAGCGCCTCCGGCAGAAGCGTGTGGTTGGTGTACGCGAACGTGCCCTTGGTTATGGTCCATGCCTTGTCGAAGTCGATGCCATGGACGTCCATCATCAGGCGCATGAGTTCGGCAACCGCGATCGCCGGGTGGGTGTCGTTGAGATGCACCGCAGCCTTGTCAGCCAGCGAAGACAAATCGCCATAGATGCTGATGTGCCGCTGGACGATGTCCTGCAATGACGCCGCGGAGAAGAAATACTCCTGACGCAGGCGCAGTTCCTGCCCCGCCTTGTGCAAATCGGCCGGATAGAGAACGCGCGACAGCGCGTCGGCCTTGTTACTCTCCGCCAAGGCGCCGATGTGATCGCCGGCATTGAACTTGTCGAGAAGGATCGGATCGACCGGAAAGCCCGACCACAGGCGAAGCGTATTCACCCGCTTGCCGCGCCATCCTACGACCGGCGTGTCGTAGGCGACTGCAAGAACGCGTTCCTGCGGCTTCCAGACATGGCGCTCAAGGCGGCCGGCCTTGTCGGTGATCGATTCCACCGAACCGCCGAAGCCTACCTCGAAGGAGCGCTCGCGACGCTCGAACTCCCAGGGGTTGCCGTGATCGAGCCAGTTCTCCGGCAGTTCGACCTGCCAGCCGTCATGGATCTCCTGGCGGAACATGCCGTTGGCGTAGCGAATGCCATAGCCATGCGCCGGGACATCGACCGTCGCCATCGATTCCATGAAGCAGGCCGCCAGACGGCCAAGGCCGCCATTGCCAAGTGCCGCATCCGGCTCAAGTTGCGAAATGATGTCGATGTCGACACCGAGCGAGGACAGCGCGGTGCGCATCTCCTCCATCACGCCGATGTTGGAAAAGGCATCGCGCATCAGGCGGCCGATCAGGAACTCGAGCGACAGGTAGTAGACGCGCTTCTTGCCGTGCTCATAGGCTTCCTTGGTGGAAGCCATCCACTGGTCGATGATGCGGTCGCGCACGACCTTGATCGCCGCGGTCAGCCAATCGTACTGCGTGGCGACAGACGGGTCCTTGCCGGCGCGGTAGCGCAGGACATTCAGGATTTCCGCTGCCAGTTCTTTCGGATCGGATTCAGATTTTGTCTTGGAGAGTTTCGATGCCATCCACTTCAACACTATCCCATAGGGTCAGCATCCGCAGACCTGCGGACACCCGTCGATTGGCACCTCCCACTCCCATGCTACAGGAAATGGCGGGATGTACAATCGATTAGATCATCCTAAATACATGCTTTGAAAACCGGGGCAACCGCGGCAACTGCAACCCTGCCCGCCCGTTCACTTCTTGGCAAAAGCCCGAAGCAGGGGCAAAAGCCCAGGTTTATGCGGCCAGCGACTGTTCCGGCGGAGCTTTCGCGCCGGTCATGAAGGCGACCGCGTCGGACATCGTGTATTCCTTGGGATCTATGACAACCAGCCGCTTTCCAAGCCGGTGGATATGAATGCGGTCGGCGACCTCGAACACATGCGGCATGTTGTGCGAAATCAGCACAATCGGCAGGCCGCGCCGCTTCACGTCGAGGATGAGTTCAAGCACGCGCCGCGACTCTTTGACGCCGAGCGCGGCCGTCGGCTCGTCCATGATGACAACCTTCGACCCGAACGCGGCCGCACGCGCCACTGCCACGCCCTGGCGCTGACCACCTGACAACGTCTCCACCGCCTGTCCGATGTTCTGGATGGTCATCAGCCCGAGTTCGGTCAGCTTGTCGCGTGCCCGCTTTTCCATCGCTGGCCGATCAAGCATGCGGAACCATTGTCCGAGAACGCCGGATTTACGGATTTCTCGGCCGAGGAACATGTTGTCGGCGATCGACAGCGCCGGCGACAGAGCGAGGTTCTGGTACACGCATTCGATGCCGGCTTCCCTCGCCTCGATCGGCGACTTGAAGTGGACCACGTTGCCGCCCAGCCTGATCTCCCCCTCATCGGGAATCACGGCGCCGGAGATCGCCTTGATGAGCGACGATTTTCCGGCGCCGTTGTCGCCTATGACCGCCAGGATTTCGCCAGGGTAGAGATCGAAGTCGCAGCTGTTGAGGGCCGTGACCCGGCCATATCGCTTGACGAGGCCTCGCGTGGTGAGAAGAGGTTCCTGTGCCATCAGCCTGCAACCTTTCTGATCCATTGGTCAATCGCGACCGCGCCGATGATGAGCACGCCGATCAAGAGGTAGGTCCATTGCGGATCGGTGCCGATCAGCCGCAGTCCCAGCTGGAAGACGCCAACGATCAGTGCGCCGAAGATCATGCCGAGGATCGAGCCGCGTCCGCCGAACAGTGAAATGCCGCCGATCACCACGGCGGTGATCGATTCGATGTTGGCGAATTGCCCGGATGTCGGCGAAACCGAGCCCAGGCGCCCAATCAGGACCCAGCCGGCCAACGCGCAGATCACCCCTGAAATCGTGTAGACCTGCACGAGCATCTTGTCGGTGCTCACACCGGAGAGCTCGGCGGCTTCGGGATCATCGCCGACAGCGTAGACGTGTCGACCCCAGGCGGTGTGGTTGAGCACATACCAAAGGCCGGCGGCCAGAAGCACCATGACGACGACGCCGATGGTGAATACAGCGTTGCCGACCTTGAAGCTTGCTCCGAACAGCTGCAGCAGCGGGGCCTGCGCTGCGACGTCCTGACTGCGGATCGTCTCGTTGGCGGAGTAAAGAAAATTCGTGGCGAGAATGATCTGCCAAGTGCCCAGCGTAACGATGAAGGGCGGCAGTTTCATGCGCGATACGAGGACGCCGTTGACATAGCCGCAAAGTGCGCCGCAGGCGAAGCCGCAGAGAATGGAAATCGGCACCGGCACTCCGTAGCGAAATGCGAACTGGCCCATGACGACCGACGACAGGACCATGATGGCGCCGACCGACAGGTCGATGCCGGCCGTGAGGATAACCAGGGTCTGTGCCGCACCCACGATGCCGGTGATCGCCACCTGTTGCAGGATCAGCGTCAGCGTGAAGGCCGAGAAGAACTTGCTGCCAAGGATAAGGCCGAAGGCGATGACCGACAGCAACAGCACGATCAGCGGCACCATGGCCGGATTCCCGTGCAGGAAGTGCTGCGCCTTCTCGATCGGAGACCTGGTGTGGATGTCGAAACTTGCCACGGACGCGTCGCTGCCCGAGAGAACCTTCTCGAACTCCTGCGGCCGCCCGGCTTTTGCCGAAGCGTCGGACATTTTGATTTCCTCCCGCGAGGTCTTTTGCCTCTTGCGCTAGAGGGCGGTCGGGTGACCGCCCTCTAGCACGGCTGATAGTGGCGCCGTCAGTCAGCGTCTGTCAAATCAACCCCAGCAGAGTTCCGTGCCTTTCTTGGTGTCGATGGATTCCACTCCAGCGGCCGGCTTGTCGGTGATCAGCGTGGCGCCGGTATCGAAGAAGTCCTTGCCTTCGGTTGCCGGAGGCTTTTCGCCCGAATCCGCGAATTTCTTGATGGCTTCAATGCCCATCGAGGCCATCAGCAGCGGATACTGCTGGCGAAGTCGCGCCGATCACGCCTTCGGCCACGTTCTTGACGCCCGGGCAACCACCATCGACAGAGACGATCAGCACGTCCTTCTCGCGGCCCACGGCCTTCAGCGCCTCATAGGCGCCGGCAGCAGCGGGCTCGTTGATCGTGTAGACGACATTGATCATCGGATCCTTCTGCAGGCAGTTTTCCATCGCCTTGCGGCCCCCCTCCGGGTTGCCGTTGGTGACGTCATGGCAGACATTGCGAGCATCGCTCTCGTCGCCGATCTTGTTGGCATCGCCGAGTTCGATGCCGAAGCCTTTCATGAAGCCCTGGTCGCGCAGGACATCGACGGTCGGCTGGCTGGGATTGAGGTCGAGATAGGCGATCTTGGCATCCTTGGCCGCGTCGCCGAGAGTGGTCTTTGCCCATGCGCCGATCAGTTCGCCCGCCTTGAAGTTGTCGGTGGCAAAGGTGTTGTCGGCCGCGTCGATGGGATCGAGCGGCGTGTCGAGGGCAATCACCAGGATCCCTGCGTCCCGCGCCTTCTTGACGGAGTCGACTATGCCCTTGGAGTCGGACGGCACCAGCAGGATGCCCTTCACACCGTCGGCGATGCAGGATTCCATTGCTGCCAACTGGCCTTCATTGTCGCCGTCGTCACGACCGGCATACGCCTTGAGGGTGATGCCGAGTTCGGTGGCCTTGGCCGTCGCACCTTCCTTCATCTTGACGAAAAAGGGGTTGGTGTCGGTCTTGGTGATCAGGCAGGCGCCAACGCTTTGCGGCCGACGCAGGCGCTGCCAGTGCCATCAGGCCTGCCGCGGCGGCGGCAAACACAGTTGATCTTCAGAAACGACATTTTGTCACGATTTCCTCCCAGTGAATAATTTCTACAGCCCCTTCGTCGGGGCGATGACGGATTGCGAGGCACCTCCCGCCCTGCATTCCGGCGTCAAAGGAACAAGATCGGTGCCGCCTTGTCAATAAGTAAATTAGTCTGAATTATTATTGACAGCGTCACTTGGTGCGGCCATTCTCCCGCAAAAGACTGCAAAATCACGGGAGGACGCGCGTGGAGACCGGCACCAAGCTCGGCTCCCAGGAGCTTGGCGAAAGCCGGTTCCAGTTGGGCACCAACCAGAGCGGAATGCGCGCGCACAATGAGCGCCTCGTGCTTTCCTTGGTCCGCCAACACGGCAGTCTCGCCAAGTCCGATATCGCCCGCGCCACCAAGCTTTCCGCACAGACCATTTCGGTCATCATGCGTGAGCTGGAGCAGGACGGCCTGCTGTTGCGACAGGCGCCGGTGCGCGGCAAGGTCGGTCAGCCATCCATACCGATGTCGCTAAATCCCGAGGGCGCATTCTTCCTTGGCTTGAAGATCGGGCGGCGAAGTGCGGAACTCGTGCTGATCGATTTCGTCGGCGCCGTACGCGCCATGGAGCATTGTTCCTATCTCTACCCTGCCCCGAAAGAGACCGTTGCTTTCGTACGCAACGGCATCAAAACGCTGCGCGCCGGCCTTTCACCGGAGCAAGACGGGCGCATCGCCGGGCTCGGTGTCGCCATGCCGTTCGAACTGTGGAACTGGGCCGACACCGTCGGCGCACCGCGCGATATCATGGATCAGTGGCGCCGGTTGGACATTCGCGACGAGATCCAGCGCGAAGTGGATTTTCCTATCTATCTACAGAATGACGCAACCTCGGCCTGCGGCGCCGAATTGGTTTTTGGCCGCACCGGCAATCTACGCGACTTCGTCTATTTCTACATCGGCGCTTTCGCAGGCGGCGGCGTCGTGCTCAATGGCAAGCTCTATGGCGGACCGAGCGGCAATGCCGGTGCACTTGGCTCCATGCCGGTGCCTGGGCCAAATGGCCAGTCGGTGCAACTGATCGACGTCGCCTCGATCGCCATTCTGGAGAAAGCGCTCAAGGCGCGCGGACTTGAAGGGTCGTTTCTGTGGACTTCGCCGGAGGACTGGGGTGACGTCGGGCCGGATCTGGACGCCTGGCTCGATCAGGCTGGGATGGCGCTCGCCTACGCGACAGTATCCGCGGCCGCGGTCATCGACTTCGAGGCAGCGGTGATCGACGGGTGGATGCCGAAGACCGTGCGTGCTCGATTGGTCGAGTCCGTACGCGCCGCGCTCGACAAAATCGACGTCGAAGGATTGCAGCTCCCCCAGGTTCTGGAAGGCACCGTAGGCATTCACGCCCGGGCTCTTGGCGGGGCCAGCCTTCCCCTCTCAGAGCGCTTCCTGCTCGGAAGCTCAACGCCATCGAGAGAGGCTTAGGTGCGCTATGCTGATGGGAATTCCTTCAATTCTCGGCCCGGAACTGCTCTTCACATTGCGGGCGATGGGCCATGGCGACGAGATCGCGCTGGTCGACGGCAACTATCCGGCGCAGGAGCACGCGCGGCGGCTGATTCGCGCTGACGGGCACGGGCTCATACCGTTGCTCGACGCGATCCTGCGGGTAATGCCTGTCGATCGATTTGTGCCGCGTGCGCTGTTTCGAGCGACCGTCGGCGGCAATCCGGCACTGCTTGATCCGGTGCATGAGGAAATCGTCGCCACCTGCGCACGCCGCGCGCCGGAATTCGAAGTGACACCGCTCGTCGGCGACGCCTTCTACGAGCGTGTGAAGGCCGCTCACACCATCGTTGCGACAAGCGAACCACGGCTGTATGGCAATGTCATCATCCGCAAGGGTGTCATCTATCCTGAGGGGAAGACATGATTGTTTGTTGCGGCGAAGCGCTGATCGACATGTTGCCGCGCGAAAGCGCTGCGGGTGAGCCTTCGTTCGCGCCGTATGTGGGCGGCGCGGTGTTCAATACGTCGATTGCGCTGGGGCGGCTCGACGTTCCGGTTGGTTTCTTCACTGGCATTTCGACGGATTATTTTGGCGGCCTGCTGCGCGACGCGTTGACGGCGAGCAAGGTCGGCCTGGATTTCATAAAGTTCTCCGACAGGCCGACGACGCTTGCTTTTGTAAGGTTGGTCGACAGCCACGCCACCTATCTGTTCTACGACGAGAACACCGCCGGCCGCATGCTCACCGAAGCCGATCTGCCGGCAATTGGCGATGTTGTGGAGGCCATGCATTTTTCCTGCATTAGCCTCATTCCCGAACCGTGCGGGTCGACCTACGAGGCGCTGATGCGCCGAGAGCATGGCAAGCGGGTGATGATGTTCGACCCGAACATCCGCAAGAATTTCATCAAGGACAAGCCATCCCACCTCGCCCGCATGAAGCGCATGCTGGCATTCGCCGACATCGTGAAGTTGTCCGACGAAGACCTGGACTGGTTCGGCGAGAGCGGTCGAATGGAGGACATTGCGGCGCGCTGGCTGGATCGCGGGCCGAAGCTGATGGTGGTGACGCGCGGCGGCGATGGCCTGATCGCCTTCTCGAAGCAGCACATCGCATCCACGCCCGCCGTGAAGGTGACGGTTGTCGATACGGTGGGAGCGGGCGATACGGTCAACGCCGGCATCCTAACTTCATTACGCGACGAAGGGCTGTTGACAAAGCAAGGCATCGCCGCACTGACCGAGGATCAGATCCGCTCGGTGCTGACCTTCAGCGGCAAGGCTGCGGCGATCACCGTCTCGCGCGCGGGCGCCAACCCGCCGTGGAGGGGTGAGATGAAATAGCGCTGCTTCATCTTCGAATTTCTCGACCCTAGCTGGTCTCGGGCTTTAGCGACAAAATAAGCGTCATTGGGTTCTTGGGCGATGCGGCAAAGCCGTAGTGCTCGTAGAAGGCTTTCGCCTCGTCCGAGATTGCATGAACAAGAATCCCACGGATTCCGAGAATTGCCGCGGCTTGGCCAGTGCGCAAAACCGCATCCTGCAAAAGAGCAGTGCCCAATCCTTTTCCTTGCCAATTTTGATCGATGGCAAGCCTTCCGAGCACAGCCATCGGAACCGGATCCGGCATATTGCGGCGAATGGCGCCCGGTGCGACAGCAAGATCGAGCGCCCCTGAAGATAAACAATAATAGCCAACAACGCGCGCGCCCTCGGCGACAACATAGGTGCGAGATGCACCGCTGACCTGGTTCGCGCGTGCTCGTCGGCGAAGCCAGTGGTCCAAGCTATCGTTCCTGCTTTGGAAGAGTTCGAGGTCGTGCGTTTCGGCCAGAAGAGCAGGCGCCGAAAGCATCAAGACCGCCAGGGCTTAGGAGCGCTCATCAGGCGTGCAAAGCCCTCGCCACGTGGCGGCTGATCGAGAATTGAAAGATAATGTCGGTAGCTCTCAGCGTCCACTTTAACGAGTGTTTGATCCAGCAACGTCTCTTCAGCCGCGCGGTAGGCCGCATCGACCATAAAATCGGAGCGGGTTTTCCCGCGAATTTTGGCTGCGCGATCAATCAGAATCCGTATGTCCTCGCGGATGCGCAGATTGACCGGTTTGGCATGGGTTTCAGAGGGCTTTGTCACGGCAGCTTCCTTTTTCAAGGAATACCATGCCGCATACACAATGTGTATCTATTTCTTCGGCAAAGTGAGTTTGGCTGCATATCGGTGAAAGCCTCGACGCTTGGCACCCCGGCAACGGCGCAGCTTTCCTTGCGGGAAGGATCCGGTGCTAAATCCCGCCACCATCATCGAACTGCGTCGTCACCTCTTCCTGCCGGTCGAGCCAGGATTCGATCTCGCGTGCCAAGTCTTGCGGCGCGCGGCTGGTGGTTGTGAGATGCAGTTCGGGGCGCTCCGGCGTTTCATAGGGCGAGTCGATGCCAGTGAAATTCTTGATCTCTCCGGCGGCTGCTCGCGCATAAAGCCCCTTCGGATCACGGCGCGCGCATTCCTCGATCGGCGTGTCGATGAACACTTCGGCAAACTCGCCCTTCTCAAACAGACTACGGGCCATCTCGCGTTCGGCGCGGAACGGCGAAATGAACGAGACAATCACCACCAGCCCCGCATCGACCATCAGCTTTGCCATTTCGGCGACGCGGCGGATGTTTTCGACACGGTCGGCATCGGTGAAGCCAAGGTCGCGGTTCATGCCGTGGCGGACATTGTCGCCGTCGAGAATATAGGTGTGACGGCCCTCGGCGTGCAGCTTCTTCTCAAGCAAGTTGGCGACCGTCGATTTGCCGGAGCCGGAAAGGCCGGTGAACCACAACGCCATCGGCTTCTGGTTCTTCGCCGCCGCGCGCGACTTCTTCGTTACGTCGAGCGACTGCCAGTGAATGTTGTCGGCGCGGCGCAGCGGATGCAGGATCATGCCGGCGCCCGCCGTCGCATTGGTCATGCGGTCGATCAGGATGAAGGCGCCCGTGGCGCGGTTTGCGGCGAAGCCGTCAAAGGCGATCGGCGCCTGCAAGGCGATCTTCACCTCGCCGACCTCGTTCATCGCCAGCGACTTCGCCGGCTGAAGCGCGAGGCTGTTGATGTCGAGACGATGTTTCAGATCGGTGATCGTGCCGCTGGCCTGGTCGGTGGCGGTGCGTATGATGTAGGAGCGGCCCGGCAGCAGCGCCTGCGCGTCGAACCATACGAGCGTTGCCGCGAACTGGTCGGCGACGTCAGGACGGGCAGCGGGCGCGACCAGCATGTTGCCGCGCGACACCTCGACTTCGTCCTCCAGCAACAGCGTCACCGCCTGCCCTTCGACGGCGCGCTGAAGATCGCCGCTGGCGGTGACGATGCGGCGCACGCGCGACTTCTCGCCGGACTTGGCGACGACGACCTCGTCACCTGCCGCTACAGCGCCCGAGGCTATGGTGCCGGCGAATCCACGAAAATCGAGGTTCGGACGGTTGACGTATTGCACGGGAAACCGGAACGGCCGCTCCTCCGGAGCGCCGTCCACATCCACGGTTTCCAGATGTTCGAGCAAGGTTGGCCCGGAATACCAGGGCGTGTTATCTGAGCGGCTCGAAACATTGTCGCCATAGCGTGCCGACAGCGGCACCGGCGTCACCGAGGCGAAGCCAAGGGTTTTCGCGAAGGCCGAATAGTCCGCGACGATGCGCTCGAACACGCCGGCATCGAAGCCGACGAGATCGATCTTGTTGATGGCCAGCACGATGTGTCGGATGCCGAGCAGCGATGCGATGATCGAATGCCGGCGCGTCTGCTTCAGCACGCCCTGCCGCGCATCGATCAGCACGATGGCGAGATCGGCAGTCGAGGCGCCGGTCGCCATGTTGCGGGTGTATTGCTCGTGGCCGGGCGTATCGGCGACGATGAACTTGCGACGCGGCGTCGAGAAAAAGCGGTAGGCGACGTCGATGGTGATCCCCTGCTCACGCTCCGCCTCAAGGCCATCGACCAGCAGCGCAAAATCGACTTCCTCGCCGGTCGTGCCATGACGCTTGGAGTCGCGCTCAAGTGCCGCGAACTGATCCTCGAAGATCTGCCGCGTGTCGGACAACAACCGGCCGATCAGCGTCGACTTGCCGTCATCCACCGAGCCACAGGTGAGGAAGCGCAGCAAAGACTTCTGTGCGGTGGCCGCAGCCTCGGGTTCGACGGCGATGCCGACGAGTGAATCCGCTTGGAGGTGGCGCATCGTCAAAAGTATCCTTCGCGCTTCTTCTTTTCCATCGATCCGGCTTCGTCCCGATCGATGGCGCGGCCCTGCCGCTCGGAGGTTGCGGCGGCGAGAGTCTCCTTGACGATGCTATCGAGATCGGCGGCGTCCGATTCGATCGCGCCAGTCAGCGGGTAGCAGCCCAGCGTGCGGAACCGCACGACGCGATTCTCCACCGTCTCGCCCGGGCGCAGTTCCATGCGGTCGTCATCCTTGAGGATCAGCATGCCGTCACGCTCCACCACCGGCCGCTCCTTGGCGAAATACAAAGCGGCACGATCGGAATGTCCTCGCGCTGGATGTATTGCCAGATGTCGGCTTCGGTCCAGTTGGAAAGCGGGAAGACGCGTATCGACTCGCCGGGTGCGACGCGGGTGTTGTAGATGTTCCACATTTCCGGCCGCTGGTTCTTCGGGTCCCAGACATGTTGAGCGTTGCGGAAGGAAAAGATGCGTTCCTTGGCGCGCGACTTCTCCTCGTCGCGCCGTGCGCCGCCAAAGGCCGCGTCGAAGCCGTACTTGTCGAGCGCCTGGCGCAGCCCCACGGTCTTCATGATGTGGGTATGTGTGTTGGAGCCATGCACGAACGGGCTGATGCCGTCGCGCACGCCGTCCGGGTTGATATGCACCAAAAGGTCGAAGCCGAGTTTGTTCGCCATCTCGTCGCGAAACGCGATCATCTCGCGGAACTTCCACGTCGTGTCGACATGCAGGAACGGGAATGGCGGCTTGGCCGGATAAAACGCCTTCATGGCGAGGTGCATGAGCACGGAAGAATCCTTGCCCACCGAGTAGAGCATCACCGGCTTGGCGAAGGTCGCTGCGACTTCACGGAAGATATAGATCGACTCGGCTTCGAGCCGATCGAGATGGGAAAGCTTGGCCAGCATGAGGGTCCAACTACGAAAGGGACGGGTTGGCTGTCAACTCGCCCGTCCAGAGATCCGGATTTTCGCGCAGTCTCGCAGAAAAGCGTTTTGTCTCAAGCAGCGCGCTACCAAAATGGTAGCAAAGCCCGGGCGAACGTTCTCCCAGATTGCAGGTGAGCGGAATTTTGTTCCAGCATTTTGACGCAATAGTAGACGATTCCGGAATGGCTTTTCTCTCAGCCGCTTACCCGCGACGCGGCAGCAGCGACCAGACCGCTGGCGCGATCGCCGAGGCCAAAGCAACCTTGACCAGGTCCGGCACGATGAACGGCACGACGCCGAACTGCCAGGCCTTCTCGGCCCCGATCAGGCTGGCGAGCCAGCCATAGCCCATCGCCATCATGATGACCTCTGCCACGAGGATCGCCGCGAACAGCTTGAATGGATTGCGATCCCAGCCGCGATCCGAAGCCCAGCCGACGATTGCAGCCATGACGACAAAGCCAGCGAGATAGCCGCCGGTGGGACCCATCATGTAGGCAATGCCGATTCCCTTCTCGGGCGTGCTCTGGAAAACCGGCAGACCGATGGCGCCTTCCGCCATGTAGAGAAGCAGTGTCGCAATCGCCAGACGGCTGCCGAAGGCGATTGCGATCAGGAAGATCGCCAGCGTCTGCAGCGACATATCGACGAAGCCGAGCGGCACTTTCGTCTTGGCCGAAATCGTCAGGATGATCGTGCCCGCAACTGCCAGAAGGATCTGCGTTGCCAGCCGCATCGCGCGGTTTTCGGGCAGCGCCAACGATACAAGTGGGCGGGCGGTGATTGCAGTTGCCATAGACTATTCCCATCATTTCAAAGACGGATCATCTCCGCCGTTCGGCTTTCGGTATATTGGCTTCCGTGCTAAGCGGCAAACCGTTTTTTTAGGGGCAACGCCCCGTATCTCACGGCACGGACAATCGAATTGAAATTCAACACATCGTTTGTTCCGCACCATGGCGAGGCGGTCGCGGTCGCGGAAGGCGTGCTGCGCGTCACGGCACCGAATCCCAGCCCTTTCACTTTCCACGGCACCAACAGCTACATCGTCGGCAGCGACACCCTGGCTGTTATCGACCCCGGTCCGGCCGACGATTCGCACCTTCAAACGCTGCTCCGCGCCATCAATGGCCGCCCGGTCAGCCATATTCTGATCAGCCATACGCATCGCGACCACTCGCCGCTGGCGCGCGCCCTGGCCGAGGCCACCGGTGCGACCGTGCTTGCCGAAGGGCCACACCGCACGGCACGCGAGATTCGACTGGGCGAAGGCCAGCGGCTCGACGCCAGCGGCGATCTCGTTTTCAGTCCGGACCGCGCCATCGTGGATCAGGAGGTGGTGGAAGGCGACGGCTGGGCGCTGCGCGCCGTGTTCACGCCGGGCCATGCCGCGAACCACATGGCATACGCCTTGGAGCGCACCGGCATCCTGTTTTCAGCCGATCATGTGATGGGTTGGGCAACGACAATCGTCGCGCCGCCCGACGGTTCGATGCGCGACTATATGGCCTCGCTCGATCGCCTGCTTGAACGCGACGACCGGCTCTACTTTCCCGGTCATGGCGGGCCGGTGCGAAAACCCGCGACCTTCGTGCGCGGCTTGCGGGCACATCGCAGGATGCGCGAGCGCGCCATTCTTGAACGCGTCGCACAGGGCGACCGGACCATTCCCGAAATAGTCGCCGCGATCTATCGCGACACCGATCCGAGATTGTTCGGCGCGGCGGGCTTGTCGGTGTTCGCGCATCTCGAGGATCTTGTCGCGCGCGGCGCCGTTGCGACCGACGGCTTGCCGACGCTGGGAGGCGAATTCCGGCCGGGTTGAACCCTTTCGCCTAATGCATGTCGCCCAAAAGTGCGCAGCGGTTTTGGGACAACGACATGCATCAAATAAAACACTTAAAGCGCGTCGACTGAATCCGCTTCGATGCGACATGCTTTATCGCGCCGGCGTCACGCCTGCCGTCTTGCGGGCTACCTCAACGTCAAGATCGGCCAGAAAACCTTCTATCCTCGCGGCGTTGTCGCCCAGATCGTGCGGTCCGTAGCGCGAGGCCGAGCGCATGTCGACTTCCGCCGAGTTGCCCATATCGACAATGCGGATAGCGATATCGGCCGGAAACCCCAGAATCGGCGAGAGCGCGGCGCCCTCGAATGTCACTTCATTCTCGAACTCGTTTTGCCCGCTCGACGGGCTCAGCACCCAGCCTCTTTCCGCCGCAACGGTTTCAACTACCTCTGTCACCTGATCCGGCGGCAGGTCATAGTGGTGACCCGTGACCGCCGGATAGGCGCGCGCTTGCAATGCGGCATTTTTGGCGGAAATCGGCCCGATCGGATTCATACCGGCGCCGCGCCCGGCCGCGGCAGCGGCCAGCGCAGGCGCATCCTTCACATCGGTCGAGATATCGACCAGTTCCGGATCGGTGGCGTATCGATAAGCGGCGACCGCGAAGGGAGTCAGCGTCAGCATGGCCATGACGATGCCGGCTGTCAGATCCCCGGCGCCGAGATCGTCGTGGACCCAGTACCGTCGAAAGGCGAACAGACCACATGCCAGCGCCAGCACCGCCAGCCCCGCCACCAGCACCAGGACCCACAGGAACGCCGGCGTTTCAAGATATTGGTAGCGGTGCGCAAGCCCTGCGGTCAGGAACAGCACGAATGAAAACGATCCAAGCCGCCGCGACCACCCTGCCGCGCGCGTGACGCGCCGTTCGATTATCGCCGCCATCCGGTCCCCTCAGACATCCGTCGGCAAGCGGTAATCCTTGAACTGCTCACGCAGGGTCCTCTTCTGGATCTTGCCCGTCGCGGTATGCGGAATTTCGGAGACGAACGCCACATCGTCCGGCATCCACCATTTGGCGACCTTGCCTTGCAGGAAGGACAGGATGTCGGCCTTTTCCGGATCCTTGCCGGGCTTCCTCACAACGATCAGCAGCGGCCGCTCGGCCCATTTCTCGTGGCGGACGCCAATGACAGCCGCCTCGGCGACATCGGGATGGCCGATCGCGAGATTTTCGAGCTCGATGGTCGATATCCATTCTCCGCCGGACTTGATAACGTCCTTGGCCCGGTCGGTGATCTGCATGTAGCCGAGCGGATCGATGTGCGCGACATCGCCTGTGTCGAACCAGCCGTCAACGTCGAACTGCTCCTTGCCCACACCGCCGAAATAGGCGCCGGCAACGGCGGGACCACGTACCTTGAGATTGCCGAAGGTCTTGCCGTCCCATGGAAGGCTGAGATTGTCGTCGTCGGTGATCTTCATTTCCACGCCAAAGGGCGAGTGGCCTTGCTTCTGCTGGATATCGAGGCGGGCTTCGTCGCCGAGCCCATCATAGTCCGGCTTCATCGTGCAGAGCGTGCCGAGCGGTGACATTTCGGTCATACCCCAGGCATGGACCACTTTGACGTCAAAATCCTTCTCGAACTTTTTCGTAATGATGCGCGGACAGGCCGCGCCGCCGATTAACACCCTCTTCAGATGCGGCAGCTTCTTGCCGGTGTCTTCCAGATGCTGAAGCAGCATCAGCCAGATCGTCGGCACCGCCGCCGTGAACGTCACCTTCTCGCTGTCCAGCAGTTCATAGATCGAGGCGCCGTCCAGCTTGCCCCCGGGCATGACGATTTTCGCACCGGCCATCGGCCCAGCTTGCGCCAGGCCCCAGGCATTGGCATGGAACAGCGGGACGACCGGCAAGATCGTGTCGCGCGAAGATATGCCCATGGCGTCCGGCAGGCAGGCGATCATGGCGTGCAGCACGTTCGAGCGGTGGCTGTAGACGACACCCTTGGGATTGCCGGTCGTGCCGGAGGTGTAGCACATGCCGGCGGCGGTGTTTTCGTCAAAAGCCTTCCAGGCGAAGTCGCCGTCCGCCTCGCTCAGCCATTCCTCGTAAGGCACCGCATTCGGCAGCGAGGTTTGCGGCATATGCGCCCTGTCGGTGAACACGACGACCTGCCTCAGCGACTTCACCTGCGGCGCAAGCTTTTCGGCAATGGGCACGAATGTCAGGTCGACAAACAGCAGCCTGTCTTCCGCGTGGTTCATGATCCAGGCGATCTGATCGGGAAAAAGGCGCGGGTTCAGCGTGTGATAGATCGCGCCGATACCCATGATGCCGTACCAGCTTTCCAAGTGCCGCGCGGTGTTCCAGGCGAGCGTCGCGATGCGGTCGCCTAGCCCGTAGCCGTCGCGCTCAAGACGCTGCGCGAGCTTCAGCGCGCGAGCCCGAACATCGGCATAGGTGGTGCGCACAATCGGCCCCTCGACGGAGCGCGAGACGATCTCGCGGTGGCCATGCTGCGCGGCGGCATGGTCGATGATCTTGTGGCAAAGCAGCGGCCATTGCTGCATCAGTCCGAGCATGACGTTCCTCCCTGAAGTCTTTTCCGGAGTTTGCGTCGTCAGGCGGCGGCGTGTCTAGATGACATCTCTAGATTACATCTCTCTCGAACCTGCCTTATTCCGGCCAATGTGACAATGGAACCTATAGGTGGGCGAGAGTTTGGTGTGAGGGTGCGTTGATGTTCGGGTGAGGCTACCTGACCTGAATCCCAGCATGCCTCTGAGTGAGGTGCGTAATGGACACTCAGCTACTCGTCGACGATCTCGACAAAGCAGTCATTGCCGAAATACCGGTGGCGAGGACCACCGAGGCCGTCAGCGACGACCATTTCGAGGAAATCGTGCTTGCCGCGCTGGATTGCGTGGGCGGCACCATGCTGTTCAAGATGATGACCGGCTCAGGCGACGACGCGAAACATGTCGCGGCGGGTGCCGTTTATGAGGGCGAGGGGCGACATTACCTCATCCTGTCCATGCCGATCGCGGGCGGGCCGCTGCAGGTCGAGCAGGCGGCAAACAGCAAAAGCCCGATAGCGGCCATCGCGGCTTCCTACGCTTCGCTCGCCGACATTTTTGGCACGGCATAGCAAGGCAAGCGCGCACGGCCTTGCGCCGGGCGCGAAATATCCCACATCAAGCCGAGCGAGCGTGACCATGCCCGCGAGACAGTCTTCTGCGCGAAAGAAAGGGCCCGCCATGTCAGGTTCGAACCCAGCTCCCGGCTTCGTCGACGACCCGTCGAAGGTCATCACCATCGAGCCCCACCAAGGCCGCGTCGTCGTCACCGCCGGCGGCACGGAGATCGCAAACTCAACCGACGCCAAGGTGCTCACCGAAGCCCCCTACCCTCCTGTACTCTACATTCCCTTCGCCGACATCGATTTCGCCAAGCTGGCAAAGACGGATCATTCAACCCGCTGCCCCTATAAGGGCAATGCGAGCTACTGGAGCGTCTCGGCGATTGGCGAGGCGGGGGCGAACGCCATGTGGGCCTATGAAGCCCCTTATGATGAAACCATCGCCATCAAGAACCACGGTGCGTTTTATCCGAACAAGGTGGCGATCAAGGCGGACCACGGCTAGCGCATCGGCGCGAAAATCGGAATCGATTTTCGGAAAGCACGATGCGCCAGTTCCAAGAGATACAGCGTCCTTTGCGCGTCCGAAAGGACGCGCGGCGCTGTAGCGCGATACCTCACACGAACACGGGAAGTGCCGGCTTCGCGCCACTGCCGATCAGTCGTAGGCCATGTCGCCCTGGTAAACGAGGCCCGGCATCTTGCAGATATAGACCGGATGCTTGACGGGCATTGCCGGCGATCCTTGCCGGAAGATCTTGAACTTCTGCGCGCCCTGGTAGTCGTCGTTCGGCGACTTGCGCAGCGTCACGCCGCAGTTGGTCTGCGGTCCCTTCGCCTCGCCGGATGAGCTCTGGCAGATGTCGACCTCCAGCTCGCCCCGTTCCTCGTCATAGTCGCCGACGTAGTCGATGATGCCGATGTGATAATTGTTCCAGATCACAAGGCAAAGCCGCTCCACGTCTTTCAGCGATTTCACGGGCTTGAATTCCCGGCGGTAGTCGGCCGGGTAGTATGTCTTGTATTCCTGCCAGACGCCTGCATAGACAAGATACTGGGAAACAAACCCAATGCAGTCCATGCCGAAGACCTTCTTCTCGACCATCTTCTTGAGGACCGCCTCAACGTCGAGATTGCGGTCGCGGAAATATTCCTTGTTCTTCAGTTCGGGAGCCGCGCGCATCTTGTCCATATTGTCCGTCATGTGCTCCATCAGCAGGATGAAGTCGTCCGGATAGCCTTGGCCGGTCGTCAGGCGCCCGATGTTGCGGGTCTTGGAGCTGATCTTTTTCTTCGTCATATCGTCGATCGGAATTTTCTGATTGGCATAGCCGACCACCTGCGCGGCTTCGGCATTGCCGCCAAAATTCGGGTCCGAGCAGACGTACTGCTTGAGCGGAATGTTCATGTCGTAGACCGGCAGGCCGGGATCGGTGAGATAGTCGACAAAATCCGACGGAGTCTCGGTGACGATAATGGGCATGGTAAACCCTCGCGGCAGGTTTCGAATGGCCTCGGCCAAGTGCCGGTGATGTTCATGCGTTCCGCAGGCTTGGCGCGAAGCAAACTTCTAGGATGTTCGCCGTCGGCGCTAGACTCGCTGTGCCTGACGAATTTGAGGGATAAGACGAAGATCACCATGAAGCGGCTGGCCCCAGCGGTCTTTTCGAGGTGGCCAAGTTCACGGACAGGCAAATCGCGCCTCCGGATGATCGGAGGCGCGAACGCAGGCTACAGCGCCGCGCGTCCTTTCGGACGCGCAAAGGACGCTGTATCTCTTTGAAACTGCGCATCGTGCTTTCCGAAGATCGATTCCGATTTTCGGGCCGATGCGGTAGGACGATGTGAGTCCGGAAATGGCGACTATGCTGTCGCCACTGCCGGTTGCGTTTTTGGAAACGGCCTGAAGGTCAAGGCGATCAGGAATGCGCCGATTCCGATGCCCCACGAGCCGATATAGAGCCAGCTGTAGCTGGCCAAGCTTTCGTAGATGAAACCTCCGGTCAGCGGTCCGGTGGCCATGCCAAGGCTGCCGGCCATCGCGGTGCCACCGATGACGGTGCCCATCATGCGCTGCGGGAAGTTTTCGCGCGCGATCACCGCGTAGAGCGGCATGACGCCGGCGTAGATGAAGCCGACCAGCACCGCCACGGCGTAGAAGCCGCCAAGCTGGCTGACGAAGACATAAGCCAGAACTCCGAACGCCTGCACCAACAGCCCGATAACCAGTACGTTCTTGGCGCCGAACCGGTCGCCGAGCAGGCCGAAGGCGACGCGGCCGCCCATGCCGGCAAGCCCCTCGACGCTATAGATTGAAACCGCCAGCACCATCGGGATGCCGCAGGTCACCGCATAGCTCACCGTATGGAAGATCGGGCCCGAATGGGTGGCGCAACAGAAGAAGTTGGTGAGCAGAAGAATGATGAACTGAGGCGACTTCATCGCCTGCCCGACGGACATATCGGATTGCGGCTCGCCATCCACGGAAGCGACGGCGCTTCCGGCTTCCAGGGCCGGAGGGCGACGTACCAGCAGCGCAACGGGGATCATGACCGCCGCCGCGAAGGCAGCGATGATCAGCAGGGATGTTCTCCAGTCATAGACGGAGACGAGCCATGCTGCGAAGGGAGCCATGGTCATCGGGGCCATCCCCATACCGGCGGAGACGAGCGACACGGCAAGGCTGCGCTGCGTTTCGAACCAGCCGGTCACGCAGGCCATCATCGGCGCGAAGATTGCCGCCGTGGCGCCCCCGACAAGCAGCCCGAAGACCAGCTGAAATTGAACGAGCGATGTCGCCTGGCTGGCCAGCGCAAGGCTTGCCGACAGGATGACCGATCCGGCCAGTACGACGAGACGGGGTCCCCAGCGGTCCGATAGCGAGCCCCAGATCATGCTCGCCAGTGCCAGGGCGAGGAAGCCGATGGTCATGGCGCTGGAGACGCCGGTGACGGACCATCCGGTTTCCCGGGAAATCGGCAGAAGGAGAACCGGCAGCGAGAACATGGCGCCGATGGCGATGCAGCCCAGGAAGCCGCCGGCTGCCACAATCACCCAGCGGTAGGGACTTTGCGTCTGAATGTGTGCGTACGACATGCGAATACCTCGATCCAGGATGGCCGACGCCCAGGTGCCAGGCGGGCGCGCTCCTGTAAGACGAAGCAGTTTTGCGGAATGCGACAAACCTTCCAGAGAAAATTCTACTGCCGGCCCTCCGCCCTTCACACCTGCCGACTGCGCCCAAAGGCGACCATGAGCTGCTGCCTCGCATGCGGCGCGATCCTGCAACGGCAGAAGGCGTTAGCCCTTCGTTTTCTTTCCCGATTGCAGCCGTTCTTCGCCATTGTTGCGTTGCATTGCGCCAACCAGAAAAGCGAGCGCTGCGGACGGCAGTATCGATGCGCCGAAAACGGCAAGCTTGGTGGACAGTCCCGGTACGACAAGACGCCGGCCAGAGCGAAGTCCCTTCCAGGCGCGCTCCGCTACAAAATCTGCATCCACCTTCGGCAACAGCCTAAACAGCGGCGCCCGATCAGCCTGAGCTTTTTTGAAGAATTTGGTTTTTACAGGCCCTGGTACCACACAGGTCACCGTTACCCCTGTCGAACGGACTTCTTCATAGATAAACTCCGAAAGCGTGCGCACGAAGCCCTTGCTGGAGTAATAGAGCGCCATATACGGCCCGGGCGTATAGCTCGCGACGGAGCTGAGGTTCAGAACGCCGCCTCGTCCGCGATCAAGCATTTGCGGCAGGAAATGCAGCGTAAGTTCCGTAAGCGCACGGATGTTCAGATCGATGATACCCAGTTGATCTTTTATGGGAAGAGACGCTGCCGGGCCTCTCAAACCATAGCCAGCGCTGTTGACCAGTACATCGCACAGCAAACTATGCTGGGCCAGATATGCGTCGATGCGGGATACCGCTCCGACCTCCAGCAGGTCCAGTTCGAGCGTGTACGCTTGGCCACCAGCCTTTCGCACTTCCTCGGCTGCCTCGCTCAGTCCCTTTAGGGAGCGCGCGATCAAGACAATGGCGCTGCCTTCGCGTGCAGCGACCCTTGCGATTGATCGGCCAATTCCGGCCGATCCACCGGTTACCACGACCGCGAATTTTGCGGGCCTTTCAGCTTCCATGAACAAAGCCCTGAATTACGTCGTGAACCCATAAATATGATCGAATGGCGCTCGAAAGGATAGCTATCCTACGGGGCAGGATTTTGCGGATAATCTTTCAATTCGTTCGCTACGGCGCCTCTCAGTATCTCCTCGAACCGGATCAAGGCGCGAGCGACATTGGCACCGTCCATCACCCTGTGATCGTAGTGGATTCGGACAGTCACGGAACCGTTTTCGGCGATTGGCCCGTAGTTCAAGAGCGTTGTCAAAGGCGTTAGCGGATTGAGCGATTCCGCCCCAAGTCCCGAGTAGACGGAGAATTGGAACGTGCCGAAATAGTTTGCTCTCTGTCGGCCGATATTGAGTCCGAGCCACATTAGCGGCCTGCGAATCAGTGCCGGCATGCGCGCCATCTTCAAGGCTCGCCGAAAGTCCTTCACCTGCATGATTGGGCGAGAGCGCACGGACTTTATGGAGGCCTCGAGGTCTTCGATCGAAGACCGTTCAGCTGCTCGGATTCGCTGCAAAAAGACGGTCCGCTCGCCTTGAAATTCACGCTCATGGGCGACTGAAGCAATGCTGAAAGGATACTCGTAGAGGTAAGGCCAGGGGAACTTGAGATAAGCGCGCCGCAACTCCGGCGTCTCCTGAGACAGAAGTGCATACCCTTTCAGAAATATGGCCGTCCAAGATGGCCTGACCGCAAGGGCATTTCGAACCTCCAACAGAGGTTCGATGTCCATCTGACGCTGCACCGTCACGCGAGGTATTCCAATTGAAAACCGCATGAGATCGCCTACCAGGCGCCGTCCGGCGGATAACTTTATCGCCTTGCCTCGCATGGTGCGGCCTCAGCTCCTGACCCTAGTAAATGAACGGAACTATTCGCTTGGTCCTACCCATGTAAGAAATGTATTCCTCACCAAAAACTTCAATCATCATGGTTTCTTCTTTATTAATCCTTGGTACAACAAGCACCGCCAGTCCGATGAAACCTGAGATACCGACGATCCAATTCGGCAGCAGGAGTGCCTGGCCAACGGCCATGAGGAGGAACGACGTATACATCGGGTGGCGAACCAACGCGTAAGGCCCGTCGCAGATCAGGCGATGCCTGTCGCGAATTTCCAGGGTGACGGACCAGTAGCGGCCAAGCCATTTGTGAGACCAGCGAAACATCCACAGCGCGGCCGCAAAGGCAATTGCACCAATCGACACCGCCCAAACCGCTGCTGGATAATCGGCCATTTGCGGGAAGCCGGTCAAAACATAGATTCCGGGAATCAATGCCAAACCAACTAGCGCCGCAGCGAGCCCGATCGTTTCGGACCAACGGGCGATCACGCCTTACGACGCGAAGACGCTTTGCCCGGCGCTCGAACGGATATCGGATGACATACCAGGCGATGATACCGAGCACCCAAACGACTTTGCCGACAAGAGGCTCCATAACGCTCTCTCTCTGGAATGTTGGCTCCGACTAGGGTCGCCGAAGCCAATCCCAATAGCCCGTCAGCCGCCGTTCATCTCTCGAAGCTGGGTTACGAATTGCTGGGGCCGGAGCCAGATCGGCGGCGCTTTGTATCCCATCGACCTAGCAATGTCTGCGACGAAAGCGTTGCAATTGTATACGGTCGCGTTCCAGTGCGTCGTTCGGGCCTGGAGCTTCCTGATGTTCGAAACGGCGCTTTTGTATTCCGTTTCATTCAACAAGACACGCCAACTCGCCGACCGATACACTTCTTCCAAATCCCCGTCGCTCCAGCCTGTTTCAGCAGGAACCGGCACGAAATGGCCTGCAACGTAGGGAACTGCGCTGTTGGAAGCCGGATGAAGACCCGCCACCTCGGGGTTTACCATCTCTCCCGCTTGATTCGTTCGTCCGAAAACCGCGTAGGTATGGCCGTAACTCAGGGCATAGCGGGACCGGAACTCGATGAAATACCGGTTTGACTGGCTGCCGGCCTTTGCGCCGCCGCCCATGTCGGAAACAAATTTCGGCTTGGGGGCCGTGTCTTCGGATTGGCAGGCTGTCAATCCAAGAAGGAGCAAAGGCACGATCAGAAGCCTGGCCATTACTAGCAGCTTGGTTACGAACGTCATCTCAGCAGTTCACCTTTGATCGTCGAACAGCCAGGCTTAAAGTCGCAAGCCAATACTTCGCCGCAGCCCAAAGGGAACCTTTGCGACGTTCAAAATGGACGACAAATCTCTATAGGCCAACAAAATCAGCCTATTTTGTGTGCAAGCGTCAGCAAGCATGGGGATTTGCGTCCCCATGCTTGCTTCTGGGTCTTACTTGTAGACCGGTGCCGGCTCGCTTACAGGAGCAGGCTCGGGGGGCGGAGCTTTGCCCTTGCCCTTGCCGACCCAATCACCAGCGCAGGCGCTCAAACTCGAGACGGCCGCGATGGCTACTGCAGCAATTACAAATTTCCTCATTATGCATTCCCTTCCTGAGATTCTAACAGGTGGCCGAGGTACAATGGTAGATTAGTCACACCCAACGCGGCGGCCTAGTGCAAGAATGTCACAATTGATCTCGAATTGCGCCGGGATTTGATTGGATGGGCGTGGAACCAATTCGAAAGTCGCAGATCGGAAGTCGAATCACCCGCATTGGATTCGTTGCAGCCTGAGAGGCTGCGCTGCGTCGAATCGGTCGTGGCCGATCAGGGGATGACACCTCCAGGGCTTTTCTTCATCATGTTCGCGTAGGCCTCTGCCATCCTTTCAGTCTCCTCAAGGTAGAAGCCTATTCGTGGACGGGCTCTAACCAAGTCATACAGCCTAGCAATCAATGGCAGGCTGCTGCGGATCTCATCGCGGCCAAGCCATGCCAACCAGAAGCTCAGGTAGGAATCCGCAAGGGAGAATCGCGTTCCAAGCGTGTAGGGTCCGCGTTGGGCTAATCGATCGTTCATAACTGCCAGGCGGCTAAGGACAAGCGATTTTGCCAAATCTTGAATTTTGGAGTCGTCCTCTCTTCTCGGTGAGAACCGGTGGGATAATGAAAGCGCTTCATCTCGGATTGAACGTCGCTGGCAAGGTAGAAGATCGTCGAGAGAAAGAGGCCTCGAGATGGATCCGTCACAGGAGGAGCCAGATCCGTGAGCCCGTGTCGGTCAGCGAGATACACCATCAGCGCGGCTGTTTCAGATAGTGCCTGTCCATCAGGGCGTAATCATCACAGGCACCAAGCCGGCCGGATTGATAGCTAGGAATTCGCTCGCCCTGCTCGCCCTTCAAGATGTCGATTTTTCTGAACTCGTACTCAATTCCACCTTCCTCGAGAACCCATTGGACCAGCACGGATCGAGTGAAGTCGCCCCCGTAGAGAATATACATCGTCCCCCTAAGCCACCGGCGTTTTCAGCCTGCCCTGCGTGCGACGCATCGTTGGCCAAGGGACGGTTAGTGTCAACGAAAGACAGGCGGCGTGGCCCATGCGGTAGACCGCGACAATCCTGCTGAATTATCAAATAACCAGCACCGGCGTGCCTACAGGAGTTCGGTCATAGAGGTCGATGATGTCGTCATTCGTCAAGCGAATACAGCCGTTCGACACCGCCGAACCTATCAACCACGGCTCGTTGGTACCGTGCACTCGGAACATTGTGTCACGACCGCCCTGGTAGAGATAAAGGGCGCGTGCACCAAGCGGGTTGTTCTCCCCGCCAGGAACTCCGCCAGCATATTGTGCAAGGCGCGGCTTGCGCCTTATCATTCTGGTGGTGGGGGTCCAGGAGGGCCACTGCGCCTTGTCGCCAATAGTCGCTTTCCCTTTGAAGGTAAGTCCTTCCTCGCCGACGGCAACGCCGTAACGCGTTGCCCAGCCGTTTTCCTCGACGGCGTAGAGGTAGCGCTCGGAAATATCGACGACGATGGTTCCTGGTCGCTCCGTTCCCTCATACTGCACGTGCTGCCGCCTGAAGCGGGGATCGACCCTGAAACCAGCTGAACTAGCTGCGAGAGGGTAACCGACGACCTGCCGCGCACTTGAACACCCTGTCGCGAGCAACAGCGTACCCACTAACAAACCCCGACGATTGATTCCGACCATTTTTTTCGCCACTACCTTCAACGAATTACTGTTCCATCACGACTAACATTCTAGCTTTCATCGGCCAAGTCTCGTAAATCGAAACGCCGCGTGCCCTATTTTCCCCTATAGTGCAACAACATTGAGGGACCGCCGGCTACCCGATCGTTAATGCCGTTTGATTTTAACGCAATTTTGATCGCAACTTCTGTCGACTGACAAATCGCAGGCGATACGTGGAGAAAAAATGGATCTCGGTTTCAAAGGCAAGGTGGCGGTTGTCGTCGGCGCAGGATCGGGTATTGGCGCCGCGATTTCCCGACAACTCGCTATCGAGCAAGCCGAGGTCGTCGTCGCCGACATCAACGGCGATGCAGCGTCGCAAGTTGCCGCCGAAATCCGTTCGCATGGCGGTCAGGCCCATAATTTCGCGGTCGATGTGACCGATGCGCAGGCCCTCGAAACATTCGTCGAATCGGTTGTCGATAAATGTGGCGGCCTGCATCTGGCGGTCAACAATGCGGGCATTGGCGGCGCCAAGAAGCTGACGGCCGACTACGGGCTCGACGACTGGAAGACCGTCATCGACGTCAATCTCAACGGCATCTTCTATTGCATGAAGTACGAAATCGCCGCGATGCTGCGCTCAGGCGGCGGCGCGATCGTCAACATGTCGTCCATTCTGGGCTCGGTGGCTCTGCCGACCGCCTCGGCCTATACCGCCGCAAAACACGCTGTTGTCGGGCTGACGAAAGCCTCGGCGATGGAATATGCGAGAATGGACATCCGCATCAACGCGGTTGCGCCGGGCTGGATCGATACCCCGCTGCTGTCGGAATATCTCGAGGACACCGCAATTCGACGCCTCGTTGCGCTGCAGCCGATGGGCCGGCGCGGCGAGCCGGCGGAAGTCGCCGCGCTGGTCTGCTTCCTGCTGTCCAACCAGGCGAGCTTCATCACCGGCAGTTGCCATGTGGTCGATGGAGCCTACACCGCTCACTAGGAGTGGAGGGTCGAAATGCCGTCGATTGCACAGTGGATTGTTTGGATCATTGTCGGCCTGCTAGGTGGGAGCCTGGCCGGCTTGATCGTGAGGTTTGACCGGCAAGGTTTCGGGTTTGTCCGAAATCTTGGCCTCGGCCTTGTCGGAGCTCTCGTTGGAGGGCTTCTGTTTCGGGTTTTCGGATTGTTTCCCCAACTCGAACAAATCGCCATCTCGCTCCGGGATATCGTGGCGGCGGTCGTAGGGTCTTTTCTGGTGATCGCGGCACTTTGGGTGTGGCAGCGATGGACCCAAACATCAGGAGACGGTCGCGATTGAGCGCACTACGCTTCCTTCGAGGCGCTGCAGATGCCGGCGGTTCGTCACGCCAAACGACAACAGAATGATTCAATCTGGTGGCCATTGCTCTAGGCTAAATCGACATTCATCGCATCCAGAGCATGGCTGCAGGCGAGGTGGATGAAGGCTGAGGAAGTGGATGGCGCGTCGGTCGTAGCGTGTGGCGAAGCGGCGGAAGTGCTTGAGCTTGTTGAAGCATCGCTCGATGCGGTTGCGCTGCGGTAGATGATTCGAAGTCGTACGGGATGAGGTTCTTGCGGGTCGGATTGGAGGGGATGACGGCCTCGGCGCCGATTTCGGCGATGATCGCGCGCAAGGCATTGCTGTCATAGGCTTTGTCGGCGAGAACGGCGTTCGGCTCTGAAGCCCTTCGAGCAGAGCCGGCGCAGCCGGGACGTCGCCGCGCTGGCCGGGCGGTGAGGATGAAGCCGCAGCGGTCGGCCCAGGCCGTCGGCGAGCCATGTGGATCTTGGTGGTCAATCCGCCTCGGGAGCGCCCCAGAGCCTGATTTTGGTCCCCCCTTTTCCGGTCGCCGCCTGCTGGTGGGCGCGCACCAGGGTGCTGTCGAGCATCAGGTAGTGGTTGTCACGGATCCTCGGTCAGGTCGGCGAACACCCGCTCCCAGACCCCGGCCTTGGCCCAGCGGGTGAAGCGCTTGTGCACCGTCTTCCACTTGCCATAGCGCTCGGGCAGGTCGCGCCAGTGCGCGCCTGAGCGCAGAACCCACAGGACGCCGTTCACAAACAGGCGATTATCCTGGCCACGTCCGCCCCGGATCGCCGGCCTTGCCCGGCAACAGCGCTTGCGATCCGCTGCCATTGCTCATCTGCTCAGCTCATATCGCTTCGCGCCATCCATCGCTCCGCCAGATCGAATCTGGAAGCCTATGAATCATGCATCAACGCACAATGTGAATCCTGAATGTCGATTGGTCCTAAGGCACGTCGCGTCGAAGCGGATTCCATCGACGTGCTTTGATTTGCTGCATGTCGTTGCCCCCTGAGCACTTTTGGGCGACATGCATCAGTCCAGCGCCGCGACGGCAAGTTCGAGCGTTTCGGGCATCTCGGCCGCACCGGGCTGACGCCGTCCAATAGCATCCGCCTTGTCGGTGAGCGGCTGCAGGATATCCTCGCCGATGCCATGTTTGCGCATGGTGTCGACCGCGAAATGCAGCGACAGGTAATGGATGCGGTCGTCGATCTTCTCCAGGATCGCGGCGAGTTCGGCATCGCTTGCCTGCGAACGATTGATGGCAAAGCTGCGCGCATGATCGGCGAGGCGGTCGGCAAGCTGCGTCATGGCAAGCAGCGCGTTGACCTGGCTGCGTTCGGGCGGCCTTCCGGTGACCATGGAGCGGCTGATCAGCCGGTCGGACTGGGCGGCGATCATCTCGCCGATGCGCATGAGGCGCTGCTCCGGGTCCTCGTCGGGATCGGCCTCGATGACGGCCATCGCGGGCATCTCCACTTGCGGCAACGCGCCGATCTCGATCAGGTCTTCGGCGCGAGGCGCCGGCTCGTCTTCCAGCGGCAGGCCGGCGGCGGCCCGCGCTGCCATCGTGATCAGCGGCCTCATGCGCCTTCTTCACTCGCCCGCGACGGAAATCGAGCTTCTTCCACCCGTCCTGGGTGGCCCGGTGGCAAAGGTTGCTGAAATGGATGCCCATTGCGGCGGCAATGCGCGTATGGGTGGGCGCCTGACCTTCGGCAAGCTCGCGCGCACTCGCCCACTGCGCGTCGGTCACAGTCTCTCGCATGGAAAACTCCGGATGTGATTTTGGGGAAAGAATCGCCGGAAGGGCCTGAGGGACACACGTCCGACGATAGGAATATATTGCTATATGAGCGTTACGGTGTCAAGGGATTTTTTCCATCAAAGCCAATAGCTTTCTTTCCATAGCACTGCTTTCGCGTCAGCGCTCACGCCAAAATACCCGCATCCGACCCTACCTCATCCACGGAAAAATGCTTTAGCATTTCACAGCAAATACGTCGCTGTACTTAGGATCATTCTGGACTCTACGCGCCTTCTCCTCGATGGATCGGCGGTTCTTCCTCAGATACTCCAGATAAAGCCCCAATTTCGCTTGCGATACCACCTCTTCATCGTCAGCATATAACGTCATCAGCAACATGACATCATAGAGACACATGTTCGGCACATTCAAGGCCGCCCGCGCCGCGCGGTACTTGGGATCGGCATCGTCTTCGTCCTCCGGGACATCAGGAACGCGCCGCTCCTCGATGATCGATACGGGAGTCTTGCCAATATCGATGTCGATATCGTTGGCAGAGAGCAATATTTGCAACAGCTCCTGCTGGATCAAATTTCGCGCCAATGAAGTGTCCACCTCCAATGTAGCGCCTTTCATTTCGTCTACCGACACGTAAAGGAAGGGCTCCTTTTCCGGGCTCGGCAAAAAGGGTAGCCATCCCATACTTGTTAAAGCTAGTGTTGTGTTGCTCACTATAACCTTTCTGAGAAGAGATACGCGATAAGTCATGAATAATATCTATCTTAGCAGTATCTGGATTATTGTGAACTCGAATAAACAGAAACGTTTTTTCGGGGCAATCTGTAAGACTTTTATGAAACTGCAGCGAAGGTCTTAGCCAAGTCGCTTTCTTTACCATAGAAAAAAAGAGCTCAATTCGCTTTTTTGCTAGCTCGGTTCTACCGCCATATATGCATACATCAAAATTTGAACCCCAACGATTGAGCTGATAGCCATCGTCATGGGAACCGTTTGCCATGGATTGCCTAAATATAGAGACAAAACGATCATCAGAGCGGTTCGCCTGCCAAAGACAAACCAAGCACGCAAGGGACACCGCAAAAAAAAAGACAAACTTCCTATGAGATATCATTCGCCCTGACTACTCTCGTGAAAAATCGGCGCGAAATTTCGCGCCGACTTTCCAACGGGCATGGCTATCTATCACTTCCGCCGCCGTACCTGCCGCCGCTTCTACCCGAATAAGGATCATGGCACGACCCGCACTGGGGCTCGACATTGATAGATGGATTTCTAGAGCCAGATATGGTGATTTTCGAGTTCGAAATAATGTGAGCTACAGTTTTTCCAATAGTATTTTTTGTTCCGTCGCGGTTCGCCTTGTCCTTCCGGTTTACGCGATCTTCATCGCTGCTTCCGGGACCGCCTCTGCTTCCCATGTTCTTCTCCATGCTTCATGCGTGTTACTGTGTCATTTGATCAAACACGGGTTGAAATCGCGCTTGATGCCCGATAGTTGTACGAGACGAAGTCAGATGTCAATTGGATTCTGGTCAACCTAAAATCATATGAATGACATGTTCTCTAAACCTGCGAATTTATCCTGGTTTGCTAAGTCAACTTCTAGATATACTTCGCTTTTGGGAGAGATAGTTATTATCGCAATAGTTCTGCGATTTCTGGGACTTGTTCAGCCATTTGCGTTTCAAGCGATCATTGATCGCGTTTTGCCTTTTCAACGCGAAGCAACTCTTCTTCTTATCTTTGTCGTGCTGATGCTATCAACGCTGTTTTCGGCGAGTTTGGATGCGCTGTCATCGTATCTCGGCAACCATGTATCGAACCAAACTCACGACAGAGTTGGCACGCCGGATTTTCCGACATGTGCTAGACCTCCCGCTCCGATATCTGCAGCAATGGAAAGTCGGTGACGTCCTAGTCCGCATCGGGGAAATCGATACGGTCAAGGGCTTCTTGACAGGCACTGTCTCGGGCATCGTGCTCGATGTCTTGTTCGCAGTGATCTATGTGGCGGCGCTGCTGTCGCTCAGCCCGTTCCTGACATTAATCGTGCTGTTCATGCTGCCGCTCCAGATAGCGGCCTTCAGCGTGATTGGTCCGTTCGCAAGACGCCGGATGCAAGAGTCGTTCCTGGCAGGCTCTCGACACCAATCGCGGTTGGTGGAGGCGTTTGCGCACATCCTAACGGTTAAGGCACTTGCCTGCGAGGAACGGCAGGCGGCTCGGTTTCAGGAAACCTTGGCGCAAAGCCTGCTCGCAGGATTTCGCGTCGCAAAACTCAACATCGCAAACGGCTTTGTCGGCGACCTTCTCGCGAATAGTTCCGTCATCATGATCATCTTCTTCGGATCGCAGACGGTGTTCAGGGGCGAGATGACCCTTGGAGAGCTGATTGCCTTTCATCTTCTCGCCGAAAAGGTGGCGGGGCCAATTATGTCGCTGTCGTCGGTGTGGGAGCAATGGCAAGAGCTGCGCGTGGCTCGCTTACGGCTCGGCGATTTCCTCAATATTTCTGGCGAGATTGAGGCCAACAAGCCGAAGTTGCGCATTGACGGGCCAGCCCGGATGAGCCTGCGAAGTGTTTCTTTCGGCTACGGCCCAGAACGGCAAATCCTCCGCGATCTGACGATTGAGTTCGAGGCGTCGCGTCCCGCGGTGATCGTTGGCAAATCAGGCTGCGGCAAGTCGACTTTGGCAAAACTGGTGTGCGGGCTCTATTTGCCAGATCATGGACATGTCGAATTGAACGGCGAGAATATTGCGGATTTCGACGTGCGCAGCGTGCGGCGTGCGGTCGCTTATCTGACTCAAGGAGCCGATGTTGTTTTCAGGTTCTATTCGGGGGAAGGTCCATTGCTTGCGCGGCCCGAAGCCACTGACGAAGATATCGACCACGCGCTGATCGAAACCGCTTGTGACCGCTTGGTCAAAGACTTCCCTAATGGAATTCTGACGGATGTCGGGGAGGGTGGCGGGCACCTCTCCGGAGGGCAGCGCCAGCGGCTAGCACTCGCGCGGGCACTACTTGCGAAACCGAAGGTTCTGATCCTCGATGAGCCGACCAGTTCGCTGATGAGCACTCCGCCGGGATCGTCGTCCGCACATTACAGCGTTTGGCCGCAGAGATGACCCTGATTGTGATCACCCATAATCGTGATCTTCTGGGAAGGGATGTGGACCTCATCGACCTAGCCCGGTTTCAGGGACGGCCATCAACCGGCACTAGTCAAGGCGGTGAGTGTATGATTGGAGATGAGCTTGGAAAGCCCGTTTCGCCAACGGTCCGACTGACGGCATGGAGCCTTGTCATTCTGGTCCTGACGGCTGCGGTCGGAAGCTATCTCGCAAAGACAGAGATCGTTGCCCGAGGGCAAGGTCGGGTCGTTCCGATTACACGCGTTCAAGCGGTACAGCCGCAGGTCGCGGGGAAAATCATCAAGATCGTGGCCCACGAAGGTCAAACCGTAAAAGCCGGCGATATTCTGGTCGAGATGGACAAGACGGACGTCCGCAGCGAGCTTGAGCGTATCCAGAGCGGCATCGAACGTCAGCACCAAGAGATGGTAATAGCACGCTCGATCATCGAGCCATTGATGAGTAGCGATCCGGGCACGGAGTGGTTTGTAGAGGCCGGAATGGCTGCTTTTGAGCGGGAGCGGAGCGTCCTTTCCGCGAGGTCCGCAGATCGAATGCATTGGTAACGGCAATTTTTGGTGCCTTGCACGACGAGGTTGTCCAGGTAGACGCGCAATTGGAGCGGATTTCGCGAGCACGAGAAGCGCAACAGGCGCGGCTTGAAAGGGCGAAAGCGGATCAAGACATCGTAGCGAAGCGTTTCGCGGCAACGGAAACGCTCAGGGCGCGCGGCACCATTAGCGAGTTCGACTATTTGGAAAGACTGCGCGAACTCAAGGCGAGCCAAGGCGAGGCCCGCGTGGCCATGGGGGAACTCGCAGAGCTAACGGCCGAGGCGAAGGCCATGGCGAAGCAGCGCGCCAGTCTCGTTTCGGCGGCACTGGCCACATACCGAAAGCAATTGAACGAAGCGGAAATCGCTTTGCAAGGGCTCAACGCCGATCTAGTCGCCGCCCAAAATAGGTTGGAAAACCTGACGCTGAGAGCTCCTAGAGGAGGTAAAGTCGAAAAGCTCTCGGTGTTCACATCCGGCGGCTTTGTCGAGGAGGGGGCATCGCTTATGTCGATTGTCCCGTTGGGAGAAGACATCGAAATTGAAGCCTTTTTTGACAATCGCGATATCGGCTTCCTTGGGAACGATCAGAAAGCGTTCGTCAAGTTCGATGCCTTTCCGGCCGAGCGCTTTGGCATCATCCAAGGACGCGTAACGAGCGTCGGCGCTGACGCCAGAGGCGATGTCGCCGCTGGCAAATGGGTCTATGCCGTGCGGCTGCGGCTCACGCAATCTGGAGTAAAAAATGCGGATCGTACCATCAAATTCGCGCCCGGCATGACTGCCACCGTGGATGTCGTGACGGGCGAGCGTCGTCTGATCAGTTACTTTTTTGAACCCATCTTGAAGGCGATTCAGGACAGCTTCGGAGAACGATGAACATGGCGGACACCCTAGCTGACAGTGTCACGATTGGTTATTTCGAGGCACTTGGCATGATTACCGCACTTTCGATGGCATCCAGCTATCGCGAATGGTTTGTGCACGACATAGAGCGCAATCTGGTCCCTGCACTCGTCGCCGGCCAGTGCAAGATCTACCTGAGTGACCGCCGCGAGCCGACCGCTTTCGCAACCTGGGCGCTTCTCGATGAGGAATGCCATGACGCGCTCCGCCTTCACGGCCACAACCCGCCACCCGACAGGTGGAGCTGCGGAAAGAACCTCTGGTTCATCGACGTCGTCGCACCATTTGGAACCGCCCTAGATCTCGTTCGAGACCTCCAACGAAACCACTTCTTCGATTTCCAAAGAGCCTATGCAATCCGGCGGGCGGAAGATGGCGGCATTCGACGGATTCAAGTTTGGAGAAAACGAGTAATACGCCCGCGCGCTGAATGGAATTGCCAAGGCGCTCCCTACCCCTTCTTCACCGCCGCCTGCGCCGCCGCCAGCCTGTGCGATCGGCACGCGGTAGGGTGAGCATGAGACATAATCCAGCCCGACCTTTTCGCAGAAATGGATCGAGGCGGGGTCGCCGCCATGCTCGCCGCAGATGCCGAGTTTTATGCCGGGGCGGGTCTCCGGCCTTTTTCGGCGGCGAGGCTCACCAGTTCGCCGACGCCGTCGACATCGATCGATACGAACGGGTCCTGGTCGATGATGCCCTTCTGGCGGTAGGTCTCGAGGAAGGGTGCGGCGTCGTCGCGGCTGATGCCGAACGTCGTCTGGGTCAGATCGTTGGTGCCGAAGGAGAAGAACTCCGCCGCTCTCGGCGATCACATGGGCGCGGATGGCGGCGCGCGGCAGTTCGATCATCGTGCCGGTGAGATATTCCACCGTCGTGCCGCTTTCGGCCATCACGCTCTTGGCCACCGCGTCGATGCGCGCCTTCACATAGTCCAGCTCCTTCTTCATCCCGACCAGCGGCACCATGATTTCCGGCACGACCGGGCTGCCGGTCGTCTTCGCCGCTTCGATCGCCGCTTCGAATATGGCGCGCGTCTGCATTTCGGCGATTTCCGGATAGGACACCGCCAGCCGGCAGCCGCGATGGCCGAGCATCGGGTTGAACTCGTGCAGCGCCTCGGTGCGCTGCCGCAGCCTGTCCGCCGATACGTTGAGCACGGCGGCCACCTCCTCGAACTCCTTCTCGGTCTTCGGCAGGAATTCGTGCAGCGGCGGGTCGAGCAGGCGGATCGTCACCGGCAGGCCGGCCATGATCTCGAACAGCTCGACGAAATCCGAGCGCTGCATCGGCAACAGCTTGTCGAGCGCGGCGCGGCGGCCCTTCTCGTTTTCGGCCAATATCATCTCGCGCATGGCGATGATGCGGTCGCCGTCGAAGAACATGTGCTCGGTGCGGCAGAGCCCGATGCCTTCGGCGCCGAAGGAGCGGGCCATGCGCGCATCGGCCGGCGTCTCGGCATTGGTGCGCACCTTCATGCGGCGGGCCTTGTCGGCCCATTCCATGATCGATGCGAAATCGCCCGACAGTTCCGGCTGCAGCATCGGCACCGCGCCTTTCAGCACCTGGCCGGTGCCGCCGTCGATGGTGATCGATGTCGCCGGCCTTCAGCGTGTGGCCCATGGCGATCAGCGTGCCGGCGCGGTAGTCGACGCGCAGCGTGCCGGCGCCGGAAACGCAGGGCTTGCCCATGCCGCGCGCCACGACGGCGGCGTGGCTGGTCATGCCGCCGCGCGTGGTGAGGATGCCTTCCGCCGCATGCATGCCGTGGATGTCCTCGGGGCTGGTCTCGACGCGCACCAGGATCACCTTCTTGCCGATTTTTCGCGCGTCCTCGGCATCCTGGGAGGAGAACACGATCTCGCCGGTGGCCGCCCCCGGCGAGGCGGGCAGGCCGGCGCCGATGATCTTGCGCTCGGCGCTCGGGTCGATGGTCGGGTGCAGCAGCTGGTCGAGCGAGGCCGGGTCGATGCGGGCGACGGCCTCGCTCGCTGCTGATCAGCCCTTCGCGCGCCATGTCGACCGCGATCTTCAGCGCCGCCTTCGCGGTGCGCTTGCCGGAGCGCGTCTGCAGCATCCACAATTTGCCGCGCTCGATGGTGAATTCGATGTCCTGCATGTCGCGGTAGTGCTTTTCCAGCCGCCCGCAGATGTCGGTGAAGGCGCGCGAAGGCCTCCGGCATCAGCTTCTGCAGCGACGGCTTGTCGGAGCCGGCGGCGATGCGCGCCTTTTCCGTGATGTTCTGCGGCGTGCGGATGCCGGCCACCACGTCCTCGCCCTGGGCGTTGACGAGGAACTCGCCGTACAGCGCCTTCTCGCCGGTCGACGGGTTGCGGGTGAAGGCGACGCCGGTCGCCGACGTATCGCCCATATTGCCGAACACCATCGCTTGAATGTTGACGGCGGTACCCCAGACTTCCGGAATGCCGTGCAGGCGGCGATAGGTGATGGCGCGGGTGTTCATCCAGCTCGAAAACACCGCGCCGATTGCGCCCCATAGCTGCTCGTCGGGATCCTGCGGGAACGGCCGCTCCAGCTCTTCCTCGACCTTGGCCTTGTAGAGCGCGATAACGCCCTGCCAGTCGGCCGCCGTGAACTCGGTGTCGAGGTCGTAGCCGCGGTTTGCCTTTTCGTCCTCGAGGATCTCCTCGAACACTTCATGGTCGAGGCCGAGCACGACATCCGAATACATCTGGATGAAGCGGCGGTAGCTGTCATAGGCAAAGCGCGCGTCATGCGCGTCGCGCGCCAGCGCCTGCACCGTGACGTCGTTGAGGCCGAGATTCAGAACCGTATCCATCATGCCCGGCATGGATGCGCGGGCTCCCGAGCGCACCGATACCAGCAGCAGATTGTCGGGATCGCCGAAGCGCCGTCCCGCGACGCGCCCGACCTCAGCCAGCGCGGTCGCGACCTGCGCTTCCAGTTCGGCCGGATGCGACTTGCCGTTGGCGTAGTAGTGATTGCAGGCGTCGGCGGTGATGGTGAAACCGGGTGGCACCGGCAAGCCGAGGCTGCTCATCTCGGCGAGATTGGCGCCCTTGCCGCCAAGCAGGTTCTTGTCGGTGGCGCGCCCCTCCGCCTCGCCGTCCCCGAAAGTATAAACCCACTTGGCCATGACAGTCCCCGACAATGCGCTGCTCTCGCCCCTAGCGATAGGATGCTGCAGTGCGAAAGGCAAGATGCGCGGGGGAGCCGTTAACCCCTACAATCGATTAGAAAATTTCGTGTCGCAGGGGCCTTGCCGCAAGGGTTGACGGGGCTTAGAACATAACAGGAACATGGAGAACCGTCATGAGACAGACCGGCAAACTCGACTATCTCGAAATGCCCGCTTCGGGCGGCACGCTTGATAGCGTCAAGGCCTTCTACAGCGCAGCGTTTTCGTGGTCGTTCACCGACTACGGCCCGACCTATGCCGCCTACAGCGAAGGGCTCGACGGCGGCTTCGACGCTGACCGCGAGGCGTTGGCCAAGCCGCTGCCGGTGCTCTATTCCGCAGCCTTGGAAGACACGCTCGCCGCGGTCGAAAGCGCAGGCGGGCGCATCGTCAAGCCGACCTTCTCATTTCCGGGCGGCAGACGGTTTCACTTCCTCGACCCAGCAGGAAACGAATTGGCGGTCTGGGGCGAGTAGGCCTTTACCTCCCTTGTCCAGCTCGACGCCTTACCCTCCCCCTTGTGGGGAGGGTCGCGCCGCAGGCGCGGGGTGGGGGTGAAAATCCACATCTTCATACTCCTCCCCGTCTCGCATTCCTTCGCTGCGCTCAGGACCTCCGCACAAGGGAAGGGCAAGGCGTCGCGCCAATCGCTCGCCCACAAAATCAGTGTCTACTTGGGTGATTGCACTCCCGCCGCACTCTGCCTATAAGGCGGCGTTTCCGACTCTCCGTCGGCCTGTTGGGGCGTAGCCAAGTGGTAAGGCAGCGGTTTTTGGTACCGCCATCCCCTGGTTCGAATCCAGGCGCCCCAGCCATACAGCATATCCATCTTTGCAAATCATGACTTCGGCCTCAGTCCGCGATCAGCGGCTCGTCCGCATACACACAACCCGAAGGTCGACAAGCGCGCTGGGTCGCGGCCGGCGATGAAATTGAACAATTCAGCACGACAAGCGGACCGCTTTATGCAGTCGCCTTCGCGCCCGACGGCTCGATCCTGACCGGCGGAATTGACCGCGCCATCGGCAAATGGCCGGGTGGCGATATCTTGTTCGCAGGTGCGCCGGATTAGAGCGTGAACTCATATGGTCGAAATGGTGTGAGGCCATCGGCTTTCAAGCCATATTTATGAGTTTGCGACCGAGTGGCATCGTGCTGCCAATTTTCAGCGATTAAGTTCCGCAGCGGCCGCCACGACCTCTGACACGATCGCCTGCACGTCCTCCGCTTCAGTCCTGTGGTTGACGAAGCATGCGCGGAGTGAGAACTGGCCGTCAATCGTCGCATTCGACAGATAGACGCGACCTCGCGCGAGTACGCGCCGAAGGATTGCTTCATTGTCCTTCGAACGATGGCGGAAACAGACGACGCTGAGCGCAACGGGCGCGACGACCTCCAACTCCGGCTGCGATGCGACTTGCTCAGCCAGCATGCGGGCGTGGTGAAGATCGCGGGCGATGGAGTCGCGAAAGGTGCGGCGCCCGTGATACTGCAGCGACATCCATAGTTTCAGCGCACGGAAGCGCCGGGAAAGCTCGATGGTTTCCTCGAAAAACACGAACGCCTCGATGGGGTCCCGGTTGAGCACTCGCACATAGTCGCCACTATGAGCGAAGGTTTGGCGGGCGATCGCCGGATCGCGAAAGAGCAGACAGCCGCATTCCAGCGGCTGATACAGCCATTTATGGGCGTCGAGAGACAGTGAATCCACCAACGATAATCCCTCGAACTTTTCCGGCACGGCAAGCGCGGCAAGCCCGCCATAGGCGCCATCGACATGCAGCCATAGCCTTTCCCTGCGCGCTAGATCGGCCAACTCAGCAAGCGGATCGATCGAGCCGGTGGCAACCGTGCCGGCTGTCGCCACGATGGCGATGGGCGTATATCCGGCCTTGCGGTCCTCGGTGATGGCTGCTTGCAGAGCGTCCACCCGCATGCGAAGGGCTTCGTCAACCGGGACCAGACGCAGGTTCTGCCTGCCGATGCCCAGCAGCGCGATCGCCTTGGGGATCGACATATGCGCTTGCTCGGACGCGTAAACAATACCACGCCGCGCGCCCGTTTCATTGGCCGGAAGTTTTGCCTCGCGCGCCATTGCCAGCGCCATGAGGTTGGCGGCCGATCCGCCGCCGCAAAGGCTGCCTTTGAAGCCGGCGCATCCAACAGCATCCGCAAGCCAGCCCACGACCGCCTGCTCGATCGTCACTGCCGCCGGAGCCGACCGCCACGCCGTCACATTCTGATTGAGCACGGATGCGAGAAGGTCGCCGAGCGCGCCGACCGGCTCGGCGGAGCCCGAAGACATAGCCGAAGAACCGCCCGCCAGACGGTCGCGCATGTTCGGCGATCAGTTTGAATTCCTGCAAGATTTCGCGCCCGCGCCCTTCCTCCTGCCAAGGCCGTAAAAAGAGTTCCGCCGTCTCCTCGCCGCTGGTCACCGGATAGGACGGACGGTTTTTCAGCGATGCCCAATAATCCTTCGCAAGGCCGATTGCCTCGTCCGCCAAGCTCGACAGTTCCTGATCGGAAATTTCCAGTTCGTTCATCTGATGACGCCCCCATTGAACGACTGCACGATGGCCGGTTCGCCCGGAATTTTCAATTCGAACAGACCTCGGGATGCTACGCTGGGGCGTTTCTGACACAAGATCAGCCTTGTGCGGCGCGGTACCTTACGTGCAGCGCGGATTTGCGGGCAATCGATTTCAATGTCGCCGTGCGACAGCATCGCCTCCTGCGAACCGCGCCTTGCTGCCAAGATGCTCTTCGATACGCAACACCTCGTTCCACTTGGCCATGCGCTCGGAGCGGGTGAACGAGCCGACCTTCAGTTGGCCGGCGTTCCAGCCGATGGCGAGGTGGGCGATGGCCACGTCCTCGGTTTCGCCCGAGCGCGCCGAAACAATTGTACCGAAACCGGCCCGCCGGCCCGCATCGCAGGCCGCCTTGGCCTCGCTGACGGTGCCGGCCTGATTGACCTTGACCAGTACGGCGTTGACGGTCTTCGCCTTTGCGGCTTCCTCGACCAGCGCCGCGTTGGTTACCAGAAAATCGTCGCCGATGACCTGGATGCGATCGCCGACAGCGGCGGTGAAGCGGGCCAGGCCCCCGGCATCGTCCTCCGCCAACGGGTCTTCAACCGACAAAATTGGATAGCGACGGCACCAGCCCAGCAAATGTTCGGCCATGCCGTCGCTGTCGAGCTCGCGGTTCTCGAGCGCCAGGCGATAGCGCCCGCCCCGGCCGAATTCGGATGCGGCGACATCCAGCGAGATCGCCGCTTCCTCGCCCGGCGTATAGCCCGCCCGCTCGATCGCCATCACCAGCGTGTCCAGCGCCTCCTCATTGCTGGCAAAGGCCGGCCACCAGCCGCCCTCGTCGGCCACGCCCTGCAGCAAGCCGCGCTCGGCCATGATGCCGCCAGCCGCGCGATAGACCTCGGCGGTGATCTCCAGAGCTTCGGCAAAGCTCCCGGCGCGCGGCGCCATGATCATGAAATCCTGAATGTCGGTGCGCCGGCCGGCATGCGCACCGCCGCCAAAAATCTGGATTTCCGGCAGCGGAATGCGGACCTCATTCTCGCCGGCGAGATAGCGCCACAGCGGCAGGTCGCGGCTCGCGGCGGCCGCATGCAACACGGCCAGCGACACCGCGACCGTCGCATTGCCGCCGAGCCGGCTTTTGTTGGGCGTGCCGTCGAGCGCGATCAGCCGCGCATCGATGCCAGCCTGGTCGAACGGATCGAGCCCCTTCAACGCGGGTGCGATTTCATCGCGGATGCCTGCAAGCGCCCCCTGCACATCAAGCCCGCCCAACCGCGTGCCGCCATCCCGGCGCTCTATCGCCTCGCGGGAACCGCGCGATGCCCCCGCCGGCGCGATGCCGCGCGCAACCGTGCCGTCCGACAGCGTCACTTCGGCTTCGACGGTCGGCCGCCCGCGCGAATCCCAGATGCGGCGGGCGTGGACATTTTGAATGGCCGTCATAATGGGCTGCTCCAGCGATCGGCAATTTCGACAAGGCGAGAGGGAGGTACGGCAACCAGCGGAACGGCGAAGCGGCGCACCACTTCCTTTTCCTCGGCGAGGCTCAGATATTCGACCGGCGATTTGCCATCGACACGCGCAAGAAACAACGCCGGCAGAAGCGCGGCGGCGCGGCTCTCCACCGCGGCGGGGTCTTCCCAATCGACGGATCGCAGATAGGCGTCGACAAACGCGCCATACGCCTCGCAGTAAGGTACGCGATCGACACCGGAACGCGCCCCCTTCAACAGGAAATGGTTAAGGCAGAAGGCGACGTCAAAAGCCGGATCGCCGAACCAGGCGCATTCGGCGTCGAGAAATACCGGACCGTTGCGGCCGCACAAAATGTTCTTGGGGCTCACATCGCCATGGACCAGCGCGCGTTTGGCCGACAGCGTTGTCGCGGCCAGCGCACCCAGCCGTCCCGCCAGTTCCGGATGAGCGTTGCCGGTCGCGCGCAGATACGGCTCGATGCGAATGGCTTCGAACGTGTCGTCATTGGCAAAGGCGGCTGGAATTTCGGGATCGGCCGCGCTTCGCGCATGAATGGTGGCGAGGTTGTTGCCGACCTCCTCCGCGAAACTCACATCGACGCGACCGGCAAGCAGTTCGGTCTTCCACACCGGGTTCTCATCCGGCGGCAGATATTCCATCGCGAACAGGCCGGCTTCCGCGTCCTCGCCCAGTATTTTCGGAGCAGCTTGCGGCAGCCACCCTCCCACCTTGCGCATCCAGGCTGCTTCGGATCCGTTGCGGCTGACCGGCGCCTCCCACAACGCGGCAACCTTCAGCCTCGCCAGAGCGCGTTTGATGCAGAATTTGCGGCTTGCCGTTTCGACCAGCAGAATGTCGGACGAGACGCCGCCGGTCAGCGGCGTCAAGCGGGGCGTTTCTCCCGCTTCAACCAGTCCCATGCGGTGTAGAATTTCGACGGTGTCGTCAGTCGCCATGATCCTTTGATAGCGGTATCGGGGAGCGCGCGTCGAGAGGCTCCGGCATCAATGCGGTTGCGATCCTACCGCGCCGCAACAGCAGAGAACGGGCTCGGCGTGCATGACATCGTACGCTTAGCCCTCACAGCCACCTGCATGTGCCTAGAGCCGTTCCTATTCCAGCGCGAATGATCCCGGCTTCACCTCGCCGTCGCGCTTGAACGTGCTGATCACGACGCCCGTCGTCGATGCCTGGCTGTTGATGAGCTTCATCGCGCCGGGCATCGCACCGTCGCCGAACAGCCGCTTGCCGGGGCCGAGGACGACAGGGAAAACCCACAGGCGGAATTCGTCGATCAGGTCATGGTTCAGCAATGTCTGGATGAACTGGCTGCTGCCCTGCAACAACAGCTCGGCGCCGTTGCCCTTCTTGAGCTCGGCAACCGCCTTGGCGACATCGCCGCGCAGCGCCTGCGTGTTCTTCCAGCTGAGCGTGTCCGGCGAGGATGTGGCGACATATTTGGTAGTCGCATTGAACTTCTTGGCGACCGGGTCATCGTCGCTGACACGCGGCCAGTGGGCGGCGAAAATGTCATAGGTCCTGCGGCCAAGCAGCAGGTCGAAAGGCTGCTTCATCGAGGCGTCCATGATGCCGCCCATCATCTCGTCCCAGTAATGGAACGTCCAGCCGCCAAGCGCGAATCCACCATCCGTATCTTCTTTCGGACCACCCGGCGCCTGCATGACGCCATCGATGCTGAGGAAGGTGGTGGCGACAACTTTTCTCATGACGTTTCTCCCTGTTCAAGCTGCTTGATATGGGGCGCCGGATGATATCGGCCAGAGGACGGATAAACCGGCGCCCGTCCGACACGGTGGCCAGGATTTTTGTGCCGGGGCGATTGAGGTGGTGAATCAACTTGCTCGCAAAGTGATTCACCGGATTGAATTATGGTGTTGGTTTTGTTGGGAGTTTCCTATCTTACGAATAGGCGATCTGCCGTCCAAGGCTGACATAGAACGCCCTCGGACATTCGGCCTATGCCTCTCCCCCTTCCTCATCAATCACTCCTTACGCACCTGACTTCGATGCGCGCGGGATTGACGAGGAAAATACCGGAGCGTTTGGTGCGCTCCGGTATTACAAAGAAGCCGAATACTTACTTGGCTGTCGCGGCCTGCTCAATGAGGGCGGCAACGGCTTCCGGCTTGGAAACAAACACGGCGTGGCTGCCAGCCGTTTCCACAACTGTCGATCCGGCGCGTTCAGCCATCATGCGCTGAGCAGGCGGCGGGATCATGCGGTCGTCCGCTGCAACCAAGTAGTAGCTCGGCTTGCTCTTCCAGGCTGGGTCAGTTACCGCGCCGGTCAGAGCCTCCACCCCCCACGGAACCTGCGAGTCGGCCATGAATGACGCGGTTTCGGGCTTGACGTCTGCCGCGAAAGACTCCGCGAACTTGGTCTTATCCAGGAACAGGAAGCCATCAACTGGCGCCAGGATGGGCGGCACGGGAGCGCCAGCAGGCGGATTGGCTATCAGCGACGAAACGGACTCGCCTTTGTCGGGTGCAAATGCCGCGATGTAAACGACGGCCTTCACCTTCTCATCCGTACCGGCTTCGCTGACGACGACTCCACCATAAGAATGGCCGACAAGAACGACAGAGCCATCCTGCTGGGCAATCGTGCGCTTGGTAACGGCGACATCATCGGCCAGCGAGGTGGTCGGATTCTGGACGATGCTGACGTTGTAACCGTCCTTCTTCAGAAGGTTATAGACACCCTGCCAGCCGGAGCCGTCGACGAAGCCGCCGTGGACTAGAACAATGTTCTTCACTCCTGCGGGTTCAGCATGAATGGGGGTGAGGGCGGTTGCGACCATAGCGAGCGTTGCGGCGGCGGTGATCAGGGTCTTGGTCATCTGCGTATCTCCTTTTTTGTCATTTGCGATAATCATTATCGCGATAATCGTCTCGTACAAAATGTCGCCGGTCTTGTAAAGCGATTTCTTTACCGCGATATAATTTTTCGTGGTAAAGGTTGTGACACTGATCGAACCAAGGAGACGACGATGGGCGACGCTTCCACACTTCCGCTCGATAGCCAACTCTGTTTTTCAATCTACTCAGCATCGATTGCCATTCACCGCGCCTACAAGCCGATGCTCGATGAGCTGGGCGTTACGTATACCCAATATATCGTCCTGAGTGCCCTTTGGGAAAAAGACGGCCTGACCATTACAGCAATTGCCGACAGGTTGGCGCTTGAGCCAAGCACGATCACTCCAGCTGTGAAACGGCTGGAAGCTGCTGGATTCGTGACCCGCCAGCGCGGCGCCGTGGATGAGCGTCAGGTGCACGTTCACTTGAGCCCGAAGGGTTCCAAACTTCATGCCAAGACCGGTTGCCTGACGGATACACTATTGCGTCGGTCCGGCTTCACCGTCGCGGAAATGATCGATCTCAACCGCAAGGTCCAGCTGTTGCGCGACGGAATGACTAGGGTGGAAGCTTAGGCTGGGCGTTGGAGCAATCACCAGCGCGGCTGCCGCGGTTCGAGTCTTTCGCTACCCCGCTTCGCGCATCTGCTCGGCCACCTGCAGGTCTACTGATACCAGTTGGCTGACGCCCTGCTCGGCCATGGTGACGCCGAACAGCCGGTCCATCCGCGCCATGGTGATCGGGTTGTGCGTGATGATGACGAAGCGCGTTTCCGTAGTGCGCGCCATCTCGTCCATCAGGTTGCAGAAACGTTCGACATTATGGTCGTCGAGAGGCGCATCGACCTCGTCCAGCACGCAGATTGGCGCGGGATTGGTCAGGAACACCGCAAATATCAGCGCCAATGCCGTCAGCGCCTGCTCGCCACCGGAAAGCAGCGTCATGGTCTGCGGCTTCTTGCCGGGCGGGCGGGCGAGGATTTCGAGGCCTGCCTCCAGCGGATCCTCCGACTCTATCAGCTGAAGCTCGGCCGTGCCGCCGCCGAACAGGTGCGTGAACAGCCGCTGGAACTGCTCGTTGACGACATCGAATGCGGCAAGCAGGCGTTCGCGTCCTTCACGATTGAGGCTCTGGATAGCCTGCCGCAGCTTGCGGATCGCCTCGACCACATCCTCGCGCTCGGAGACGATGGTCTCCAGCCGTCCGGAAAGCTCGCGTTGTTCTTCCTCGGCGCGCAGATTGACCGCGCCCAGCCGCTCGCGTTCGATCTTCAGCCGCTCAAGCTGCCGCTCGATTTCGGCGACCTCCGGCAGTTTCGCATCGGCTGCCAATCCGGTCAGTTTCATGACCAGATGCGGTTCGGTATGCAGCGCGTCGCGGATACGGGTCTCGGCCTCGCGGCGGCGCTCGTCGGCGGCGGTCAGCCGCTCCTCGGCGCGACCGCGTTCCTCGCGGGCGGAGGCCAGCGTCTGGATGGCTTCGGTCGCCCCCTTGTCCAGCGCGATCTGCTTGTTCTCCGCGGTCTGCAGCACGTCGGACGCCTGCTTGCGCGCCTCGTCGGCTCTGGCGAGTTCCGACAGCAGCGCGCGTCGCCGGGCGTCAAGCTCGTCGGGCGTGTCGGCGAGTGCCTGCCGCTCGGCGTCGGCCTCGGCGCGCCGTCCGGTCAGCGACGCGATCTGCGCCTCGGCATTCTCAGCGCGGGTCGTCCAGCTGCCACGCTCCGACGCAATCGTCGCTAAGCGGCGGTGGCGCGCTTCGGCCTCCCGCTTCAGCCCGTCATGGGTGGCCCGTGCATCGGCCAATGCCGCACGATCGCGCGAAACCACGCCCGACGCCTGCTCAAGCCGCGCCTGCAGCGCCGAGACATCAGGTGCTGCGGCGCGGCGTGTCCGTGCATCCGTCAACGCGGCTTCTGCCTCGGCCAGATCGGCGCCGATGCGTGCCTGCGCCTCGTCCAGCGCGGCGCGACGGGTCGAGAGCTGGCCCGCAGCCTGTTCGGCGCGCGCGAGCGCGTCTCGCGCCTCGCCAACGATGCGCTGGGCGACGCGCCAGGCCTCACGCGACTGCCGCTCGGCCTCTGTTTTGGTTCTCACCGTCGCCTCTGCCGCGGCCAGGGCAACTTCCGTGACCTTGACCCGCTCGACGCATTCACGCGCTTCGGCCTGCAATTCGGAGAGCCGGTTCTTCTGCGCAAGCCTTTGCGCGGCGGCAGTCGGCGCATCGGAGCTGGCGACAAAGCCATCCCAACGCCACAGCGCGCCCTTGCGGCTCACCAGCCGCTGGCCGGGTTTCAGCAGTTTTTGCAACCGCCCACCGTCCGCATCCGCGACGATGCCGATCTGCGCCAGCCTGCGCGCAAGTTGCGCCGGCGCGCGCACCACCGTGGCAAGGCTTGGCAGGTTTTCCGGCAACGCAGGATCGCCTGCGCTGACTGCGCTGTTGCCCCAATGCGCCGGCGCGCTGGCATCGATCGGTGCTTCGAGATCGTCACCGAGGGCAGCGCCGAGCGCCGTCTCATAGCCGCGGTCGACCGCGATGCGCTCGAGCACGGCGGGAAACAGCCCTCCGCCGCCCGACTGCAGGATTTTCGCCAGCGTGCGCGCCTCGGTCTCGATGCGGGCAAGGGCGGCACGTGCCTCCTGCACTGGGGGTCGCGCGGCGGTTTCAGCGGCTCGCGCCTGGGCAATCGCCGTCTCAGCGCCGTTGGCCGCCTGCTCGGCAGCCTCGGCAGCGGCAATCGCCTGCTCAACCAAGACGCGCTTTTCGGCGGGATCAGCCAGTGCGGCGATTTTCGCGCCAATATCCGCCGCCTCGCGGGCAACCTCCGCCATTTGCCTCGCAAGGCGGTCGCGCCGCTCGGTGATTTCGCGCAACTGGCGATCCAACTGGCCTATCGCGGCGGCGGCCTCGGCGCGCTCGGCGGTCAGGCCGGTCAAGGTCCCCTCGCTCAGCACCAGCACGGCAGCAGCCGTCTCGAACAGCGCCAGCTTTTCAGCCTCGCGCTCGGCCGCGCCCGTCTCCTCCGCCTGCAGAGATGCTTCTTCGTCGTTCAGGCGCGCCAGCGCATCGGCATTGTCACGGATCATACGCTCCTCGCGGGCGATGTCGGCGGCAAGCTGTTCAAGACGGCGGTCGAGCTCGGCCTGACGGGCGCGGACGCGCGCGGCTTCCTCGTCAAGCTGCCCAAGGGCGATCGACAGGCGCTGGTAAACCGCGCCGGCGGCGGCGGACGTATCGCGCAGCGCCGGCAGATGATGCGCACCGACCGCTTGCGCTTTCGCCGCCTCGATCTGTGTCGTGGCGCGCTCGGCGACGCGCGACGTTGCGGCGGCAAGCGCGGATTGCGCCTCGCCGGCCTGCGTCTTTGCCAGCGTCCAGCGCAGATGCAGAAGCGTGGCCTCGGCCTTGCGGATCTCGGCGGAGAGGTTCTTGAAGCGAGACGCCTGACGCGCCTGACGCCGCAGGCTTTCGATCTGCGCCTCCAGTTCGCCCACCACATCGTCCAGGCGCTCGAGATTCTGCTCGGCGGCGCGCAGGCGCAGTTCCGCCTCATGGCGGCGCGTATGCAGTCCGGAAATGCCCGCCGCCTCTTCCAGCAGTGCGCGGCGGGCTTGCGGTTTTGCTTGGATCAGCTCGCCAATCCGCCCCTGGCCAACCATGGAAGGCGAGCGTGCGCCGGTCGACTGGTCTGCGAACAGGAGTTGGACGTCCCGCGCCCGCGCTTCCTTGCCGTTGATGCGATAGACGGAACCGGCCTCGCGCTCGATGCGGCGCGACACCTGCAATTCGTCGGCGTCGTTGAAGGGGGATGGCGCGGTGTGGTCGCTGTTGTCGAGGAAAAGCGTGACTTCGGCGGTGTTGCGCGCCGGCCTCGTTCCGGAGCCGGAAAAGATCACGTCATCCATGCCGGACGCGCGCATATTCTTGTATGAGCTTTCGCCCATGACCCAGCGCAGCGCTTCGACAAGGTTCGACTTGCCGCAACCATTCGGGCCGACAATGCCGGTCAGTCCGCGCTCGATGACAAATTCGCCGGGTTCGACAAACGACTTGAAGCCAAGAAGGCGGAGGCGGTTGAACCTCATGCGCCTGTCTCCAGGCGCTTGTATCGCTTCGCAGCTTGCATACCCCCACCCCTAACCCCTCCCCTCAAGGGGGAGGGGGACTTCCGGTAGTGCCACATCCTGCGAAACCGCTGACGTTTGACGCCACGCAGAGACGACCTTAGTCCCCCTCCCCCTTGAGGGGAGGGGTTAGGGGTGGGGGTAATTCCGTAACTGAGCGCCGCCCTGCCTTCAAGGCGCGCGGAAGGGATGCGTCCGGCGACTGCCGGCCGATTGAAGCTACTTGATGCCGTCGATGATCGCCGACATTTGTTCAATCGTCAGAGCCCCCTTGTACTTCTTCCCATTGATGAAGAAGGTTGGCGTCGAGTCCACTTCGAACTCATCCGATCCGCGTTTCTGCACCGATCTGACTTCGTCCAGAAGTTTCTGGTCGGTCAAGCACGCTTCGAAGCTCTCCTGTGTAAAACCCGCCAGTTTCGACAATTGAAGCAGCGCCTCCTTGGCATTTGCCTCCGGAGCCGCCCAGGTCCCCTGCTGCTTGAACAGCACATCGACCATCGGGAAGTAGTTATCCTTGGAGCAACGTGCCAGCATGAAACCGGCTTCGGCGCGCGGATCGAACGGGAATTCGCGGAAGATCAGCCGCGCCCTGCCGGTGTCGATATACTTGGTCTTCAACGCCGGCAGCGTCGTCTCGTGGAAGTGTGCGCAATGCGGGCAGGTCATCGAGGCGTATTCAACGATGGTGACCGGCGCGTCGGCCTTGCCCAGGAACATGTCGGGCAGCGCGCCCGGCTGGAGCAACTTGGCCATGTCGACCGTACCGGCGGCTTCCGGCACTTCGACCTTCGCGGCTGCCTCGGTTGGCTTTGCCGGATCAGCGGGCTTTGCGGCATCGGCCGGTGCGGCAGGCGCCTCGGCGTTCTTTTCTTCGCTGCAAGCGGCGAGCATCGCGCTGGCGGTAACCGCCACGAGCGAGGAGAGTACGGTTCTGCGAGACAAGGACCGAAGCATGCGAATCACCTGAACTGGAATTGGATGATGGAGCCGGAATGGACAAAAAAGCGAGAGTTGGCGCGAATTAAGGCATTGCCGCGCGCAATCCAAGCCGCTTGATGAGAGAAAACTTCACGAAACTGCGAGGTTCGTGTTTCGACGCAACGTCAGCGCTTGCGGAATCCATGCACCGAGGCGCCCAGCCGCTCGAGCGCGGCGCGCAAACCATCATCCTCGATCGGCCGAACCTGGGCTGCAATCGCCGCCTTTTCCGGGGCGGTCAAAGCCCGCGGCGTCGGACGCTGCGGCCTTGCCACCAGCGCCACCGGCTTCTGGACGATCCTGATGCGATCGACCGCTTCGAACCCCAGAAAAGCGTTGATCCTGCCGATGACTTCGCTGGTCTCGTGCTGCAGGTGCAGTGCCGCGATCCCTTCGCAGGCAACGATCAGCACCGCCGGGCGGAACGGCTCGTCGTCATGCACCCGGCGCGGCCATTGAAGTTTTTCCGGGCGGGATTTCGCGGCGATGCGTGGGCCGACGATTTCCTCCCAGGACTGGACGAGACCGATCGACAGGCCGGTGCGCTTGCGCACCACCGGATCGAGCACGGCTGCGGCGAGATCGCTGACCGGAACTGGATTGCCGAACCGCTTTTTCCCTGCCATGTCCAACCTCCACATCCATCCGCAGCCAGCTTCAAGCCACGTCAAAGCCAGAATGGCAACCGCCAGCAACGCTCGACCCGCAACCAAACCGTCCGGTGACACGATCGCCGCGCGCCTGCTTGCCTGGTACGACGATCACCACCGCGACCTGCCCTGGCGGATTTCGCCCGCCGATCTGGCGCGTGGAGTTCGCCCGCAACCCTATCACGTCTGGCTGTCGGAGGTCATGCTCCAGCAAACGACCGTCGAGGCCGTCAAACCCTATTTTCGCGACTTCCTGACGACATGGCCGGACGTGAAGGCGCTGGCCGATGCGCCGGTCGAAGATGTCATGCGCGCCTGGGCCGGGCTCGGCTATTATTCGCGGGCGCGCAATCTCAAGGCCTGCGCCAATGCAGTGGCGATGCTGCCGAATGGCTTTCCCGATACGGAGGACGGCCTGCGCGCCCTGCCCGGCATCGGCGCCTATACCGCTGCGGCAATCTCCGCGATTGCGTTTGACCGACCCGCAGCCGTGGTCGACGGCAATGTCGAGCGCGTGACCGCGCGCCTGTTCGATATCCGCACACCACTACCGGACTCCAAACCAGAAATCCGCGTTGAGGTCGAAAAACTCGTTCCGGACAAGCGGCCCGGAGATTTCGCACAGGCGATGATGGACCTTGGCGCGACCATCTGCACGCCAAGGCGGCCGCGCTGCATGCTTTGTCCGCTGCGAGCCGATTGCCGCGCGCTCGCCTCGGGGGATCCGGAACTTCTGCCGCTGCGAGTGCCCAAATCCGAGAAGCCGAAGAGGACTGGCAAGGCCTATGTGGTCGTCCGGGGCGATGGTGCGATCCTGATGCGCACTCGACCCGAAAAGGGCCTGCTCGGAGGCATGACCGAAGTTCCGACCACGGGGTGGAGCGAAGGGCGCGGCGGCCTTGGCGGCGATTCGAACGCGCCTGTCGAGGTCAATTGGCGGCGCACCGGCACGATCAGTCACGTTTTCACGCATTTCGCGCTCGATCTTGACGTTTACCGCGCCGACGTGGCGGTTATGGCTCCTCCGTACGGTCATCGCTGGGTTGGCGCATCGGATGTTCCTGGCGAGGCCCTGCCGACCGTCATGAAAAAGGCTATCGAGCTTGCCATTCCCGGCGCAACCAGGAAGCGAAAACCGCACGAAAACCGAGGCCGCATGACTGAAATCCGACATATCGTCTTCGACATCGGCAAGGTGCTCATCCACTACGATCCGGACCTGCCGTTCAGCCGGCTGATCCCCGACCCTGCCGAACGGCGCTGGTTTTTCGAGAATGTCTGCACCCATGACTGGAACATCGAACAGGATCGCGGCCGGACCTGGGAGGAGGCGGAAGCGCTGGCCATCGCCGCTCACCCGGTGCATCGGGAGAATATTCGCAACTTCCGCCGCTATTGGCTCGAGATGGTGCCGCACGCCTACGAAGACAGCGTTGCGATCATGGAAGGCCTGATCGACAAGGGTCACGACGTGACGATGCTGACCAATTTTGCCGCCGACACGTTTGTCGAGGCGCGCAAACGCTTTGGGTTCCTCAACAAGCCGCGTGGTGTGACTGTCTCAGGAGAAATCGGCATGATCAAGCCCGAGAGGGGTATCTATGACCATCATGCGGCCAGCTTCGGCTTGGACCCCGCGGCGACGATTTTCATCGATGACAGCCAGAAGAACGTCGATGGCGCGATCACCGCCGGGTGGCATTCGGTGCTGTTCACCGGAGCGGAAGCGCTCAAGAAGGATCTCGCCGCATACGGAGTTAAGTTATGACCCACGATCCCGTTGAAATCCTTCACCGATTTCATGACTACACGAATGCGCAGGATTTCACTGCCATCGAGACGTTTTTTGCCGAAGACGCGACCTATGGATCGATAAAGGTCGGCGCACTTCGCGGCAAGGCGGCGATCATGAAGGCGTTTCGCAACTATTTCGCCGAATATCCGGACCAAGTCGCGCATGACTATGCGTTCGAGCAGGTCGCGCCGAACGCGGCGCGCTCGCACTGGCATCTCACCGCTACCAGTTCGACCACTGGCAAGAAGCTGATCCGCAAGGGAGCGGAAACGATCTATCTCAACGCCGAAGGCAAGATCGAGCGGGTTTTGGTGGAGGATGAGTGAGGCCGCTTCCATCCTCCCCCTGTGGGGAGGTGGGGCCGCAAAGTCCGACAGTTGAAATTGGCGAGGGGCACTCCTCCTGTCGTCATCCTCGACCTCGTGAGTGAGCGAAGCGAACGGAGAGTGTCGGGACAGGGAGAGGCGTCCATCGCTGAGCGGGATGAGATTTGATTGAATGCTGGGATTCCCATTGGTCTGCAAATCTGATTCAAGATGCTGGCTGGTGTTGGAGGCTGGCATGGATGAGCAAACCCTATTCGGACGATCTTCGTGGGCGCGTTGTCAGCAGTGTGATTGAAAATGGGCTGTCGCGGCGGCAGGCGGCTGAGCGCTATGATCTTGGGATCAGCACGGTGATCCGTTGGGTTGCGCGCTTTGAAGAGACCGGCAGCTTCAGCCCCGGCAAGATCGGCGGCGACAAGCCGCGTGCGATCTAGGGCAGGCATGGCGACTGGCTGGTGGAACGCTGCCGCGCCTCGGCCTTCACCTTGCGCGGCCTGGTGGCCGAATTGGCTGGACGCGGGTTGAAGGTGGACTATCGGTCGGTATGGGCGTTCGTCCACGAGGAGAAACTGTCTTACAAAAAAAGACGCTGGTCGCGGCCGAGCGCAAACGGCCCGATGTCGCGCGTCGACGCGATCAGTGGATGAAGTATCGCGATCTGATCGACCCTTGCGCTGATCTCATTGACGAGACATGGACCAAGACGAATATGACGCCGCTCTTCGGCTGGGTGCCCATCGGTGAGCGGCTTCCCGGCGAGGCGCCCCACGGCCATTGGCAGACCATGACCCTCGTGGCCGCACCAGGCACGATCGTGTCGATGCGCGATGGCTTCTCGACTGTCCCATCAACGGCGAGCGCTTCCAGCTCTATGTCGACGACGTTCGCGTCGCGACACTCAAGCCTGGTGACATCGTCGTCATGGACAACCTCGGCTCGCACAAGGGCAAGGCCGTTCGACGCTCCATACGCGCCGCTGGCGCAAGGCTCTTCTTCCTGCCCCAAATACTCGCCCGACCTGAACCCCATCGAACAGCTCTTCGCCAAGATCGAGCTTGGCTCCGAGACGCCGCGCAACGCTCCGTCGAGACCGTCTGCCGCGCACTGGGCGATATCCTGCGCGACATCAGCACCGCCGAATGCTCAAACTACTTCAGAAATGCCGGATATACCCAACCTAATCTCATCCCGCTTAGTGGCAAACGCCTCGTCATCCTCGACCTCGTGAGTGAGCGAAGCGAACGGAGAGTGTCGGGACAGGGAGAGGCGTCCATCGCTAGTGGCAAACGCGTAAGCCAGGTGGGGACCCCAGCCCTCCTCTTGTGGGGACGTGGGGCCGCATACGACAAACTGCGACAGTTGAGATTGGCGAGCGACACTCCTCCTTTCGTCATCCTCGACCTCGTGAGAGAGCGAAGCGAACGAAGAGTGTCGGGGATCCAGGCCTCGGAAGTCTGATGTTGAAGCAGTCGACCGCCTAAGTCTGAGGTTACACCTGTGTAGAGTGTGCCGTTCTTCTGCGATGCCAGAAGATAAACGTAACCATGTCTGCCCATCACTGCAAAGTAGCAGCAGTTGATTGCTATTCAAATTTCATTTTGCATCGGCAGTGTGGCGGAGCGTCCGAGGTCTGGATCCCCGACACTCTTCCTTCGCTTCGCTCACTCACGAGGTCGAGGATGACGACAGGGAGGGGTGTTCATCGCTAATCACAAACGCGTAAGCCGGGTTGGGGGGTGGAAGCGTTGCGTGGTTGACCCCCCACCCCGCGCCTGCGGCTCGACCCTCCCCACAAAGGGGAGGGTAAGAGCTCAAGCCCCTGCCCGCTCCATGCCCAGCCGCGCGATGCGGCGAAGCTCGTCGATGGAGGTGAGACCGCCATTGCGCTCGTAGTGCCAGAAGGTCCAACCGTTGCAGGCGTCGAGGCCCTGCACCTGCGCGCCGATGCGGTGGATCGAGCCTACGCGGTCGCCGGCGGCGATCGTACCGTCGGCACGGACCTTCGCGACCCAGCGCTTGCGTGAGTCGTAGAGGAACATGCCCGGACGGACGATACCGGCATCGATGAGGCTGACGAAAGCAACGCGCGGTTCAGCCCGCTTGCCGGTCAGCGCCGAAAGATCGACGCTGGGCAGCGGCTCGACTGCGTCGATGCGCTCGCGCGCGGCATCGATATAGGCTTGCTCGCGCTCCATGCCGACGAAATTACGGCCCAGGCGCTTGGCGACAGCGCCAGTCGTGCCCGAACCGAAGAACGGATCGAGGATCACGTCGCCCGGTTTGGTCGAGGCCAGCATGATGCGCGCCAGTAAGGCTTCGGGCTTTTGTGTCGGATGCAGCTTGTCGCCCTTGTCGTTCTTCAGCCGCTCCGCGCCGGTGCAGATCGGGAAAAGCCAGTCCGAGCGCATCTGCACGTCGTCATTGGCGGCCTTTAACGCATCGTAATTGAAGGTGTAGCCTTTTGAGTTCGCGTCCCGCGAAGCCCAGATCATGGTTTCGTGGGCGTTCTGAAAGCGGCGGCCGCGGAAATTCGGCATCGGATTGGTCTTGCGCCAGACGATGTCGTTGAGGATCCAGAAGCCGAGATCCTGCATGGTCGCGCCGACGCGGAAAATATTGTGATACGAGCCGATCACCCAGATCGAGCCAGTCGGCTTCAGGACGCGGCGGGCAGCGAGCAGCCAGGCGCGAGTGAAGGCGTCATAGGCGGCGAAACTGTCGAATTGGTCCCAGTCATCATCGACCGCGTCCACCTTAGACTGGTCCGGACGATGCAGATCGCCGTTGAGCTGGAGGTTGTAAGGCGGGTCGGCGAAAATCGCGTCCACCGATTTTTCGGGAAGCCGCTCCATCGCGGCAACGCAGTCGCCCTTGATGATCGTATTGTGCCAGCCCGGCTCGGACGTAGGCGAAAAGGATGCGGCAAGGGACTGCAACGCTTGCATTTTGGTACCCGACAACGCGTGACTGTTTACTCGCTGTTATGGTTACCGTTCTGCGTAAATTTTTAATGAAGCCGGTTCGAAGATTTGCGCGAACCTGACCTCCCTAAATCCGAGATCGGTCTCGCACGCAATCACCCGTGATTTGCCGCCGGCCGCCGCTTCGTGTATGGGGCGCCCACCAGATGCGCTTAGCGCCACCCTCCCCAACAGCACCCGGACGACATGACTCAGCCAGATCTTGTTATTTTCGATTTCGACGGAACGCTCGTCGATTCAGAGATCATCGCCGCGCGGATCGAGGCCGACCTGCTCACTAAGGCTGGCTTTCCGATTACCGGCGAGGAGCTCAGCGAGCGCTACGCCGGCCTCACCTTCAAGGACATCATGCTCAAGATCGAGGCCGAGTCGCGTGTGCCGTTTCAGGCTTCGCTGATCGACGAGGCGGAAGCGCTCGTCGATCGTCGTCTGCGCACCGACGTCCGCCTGATCGAGGGCGCGAAGAACGCAGTCGCCTCGGTCGAGCCGCCCAGGTGCATATGCTCCAATTCGCGCAACGAGCGCATCCGCTTCATGCTGGAAACGACGGGGCTCGACCGTATGTTCGGCAAGAATGATGTGTTCTCGTCGCTCGATACGCCGAGCGGCAAGCCGAAGCCATCCCCCGATGTGTTCCTCCTCGCCGCCAAACATTACGGCGCCAATCCGGCGAATACATTTGTCATCGAGGATTCGGTTCACGGCATCCGCGGCGCCAAATCGGCTGGCATGCGCGTCATCGGCTTCACCGGCGCGGCGCATACCTATCCTGGGCATGGCGACGCCCTGACCGATGCAGGCGCCGAAACAGTCATCCACCGCTGGGCGGACTTTCGCGGCGTTGTCGCCGCACTCGCCGAATGGTCGGACGCTTGAGGGAGGCTCTACATTGGCGAAATCTATCCAACGGTGACGATTAGCGCCAAGCAGCGCAACTTCGTCATCCTAGGGCGAGCCGAAGCGCAGGCTCGCCCTAGGATGACGAAGATGACAATCGCAAATCCCGAAACCGCACCGGCTCGCCCTCTTATTCCTCGTCAGCGGGCTTTTTCTTCTTCGGCGGTCCTTCGTCGAAACCGGCGAAGATCTGGATGTCCTTTTTGCCGGTTTCGGTCAACGACAGGTTCGGATCGTTGAAAACGAACTGCGTTGCCGCCGTGTTGCCGCCAGGCGAAACCGGATGCTTGTGCAGTTGCGTGTAGGCAACCGATTCGCCCTGTATAGCGACGATGCGGATTGGCATGGTGATCGATGCGGGCGCGCCCGCGGGCCCGGGTACAACCTTGCCGGCAACGGCGACGGTGATGTTCAGCATGCCGCCCTCGTGCGTACAGCTTCGCGTCACATCGGTGATCGCTGCCTGGTATTGCAGTTTGTTCGGATCGTCCTGTCCGCCCTTGGCGTAGCTGTTGACATAGGCGGTACCGTCGCGAAGCGTAACGCGCGGGCAATAGCCCTGCAGATCGCTTTCCTTCACCTTGGCTTCGGTAAGCGCGGCGGGGTCGCCGCTGGTGGGGTGTGGATCCGCTGCCGCTAGACTGACAGCCGGCGACGGCGAGAACAAAGCCGGAGAGAAACAAACCCGGCAAGAAACGTCGGTATGTCAAACGAAACTCCATAGGCACTCTTTCCAGCAGCAAAGCAGTTGCTCTATAGCAACCGCGCGACCGAAATGCGACCGGCTGCGCGGCGATATGCACAAAGCGAAGTCGCCACCGCAGGGAGCCTGTAACGATGAGATATGTCAGCACGCGGGGAAACGCGCCGAACCTCGGCTTCTCCGAAGCCGTCCTTTCCGGACTGGCGCGTGATGGTGGCCTTTACGTACCGCGTGAGTGGCCAACCCTTTCCGCCGCCGAGATCCGCTCCTTGCGCGGCCTCTCCTACGCCGACCTCGCAGTTCGTCTGCTGACGCCGTTCATCGGCGATGAGATTGACGGACCGACATTTGCCAGGATCGTCCACGAAGCCTACGGCACTTTTCGTCACGAAGCCGTATGCCCCATCGTGCAGACCGGCAAGGATACGTTCATCCTCGAACTGTTCCATGGCCCGACGCTCGCCTTCAAGGACGTGGCGATGCAGTTGCTGGCGCGGCTGATGGATCACATCCTGTCAGAGCGCAACGAGCGGGCAACGATCGTTGCCGCGACCTCCGGCGACACGGGCGGCGCTGCGATCGAAGCGTTTGCGGGGCGCCAGCGCGCAGACATGTTCGTGCTTTTCCCGCATGGCCGCGTCTCGCCCGTCCAGCAGCGGCAGATGACGACCTCGAAAGCCTCGAATGTCCACGCTTTGTCGATCGAGGGCAATTTCGACGACTGCCAGGGCCTGGTGAAAGACATGTTCAACGATCACCGCTTCCGCGATGGCGTTTCTTTGTCCGGCGTCAACTCGATCAACTGGGCGCGCATCATGGCCCAGATCGTCTACTATTTCTCGTCGGCACTCTCGCTTGGCGCGCCCGATCGGCCGGTTTCCTTCGCCGTGCCGACCGGCAATTTCGGCGACATCTTTGCGGGTTACGTCGCAAAGCGCATGGGCCTGCCGATCGACCGGCTGGTGATCGCCACCAACGACAACGACATATTGGCGCGCACCATGGCCTCGGGCGAATACCACACCCGCGGCGTGGTGGTCACGACATCGCCGTCCATGGACATTCAAGTGTCGTCCAACTTCGAACGCCTGCTCTATGACGCCTCCGGCCGCGATAGCGCCGAGGTAACCCGTTATATGAGCGGCCTCAAACAGTCGGGCGGTTTCACGATCGGCGCTCCCACGCTTGACGCGATCCGCAGCGAATTCGACGCCGGCCGCGCCTCGATGGCCGAGACCGAGCAGACCATAGGGCAGATGCTGACGCGTAGTGGCTACCTGCTCGATCCGCATACCGCGACGGCCGTTCGCGTCGCCGCCGAGCATGGCGGCCAAGGCCCTATGGTTGTTTTGGCCACCGCTCATCCGGCGAAATTCCCGGACGCTGTTAAGGCGGCTTCCGGCGTTCTTCCCGCACTGCCGGTTTGGCTGGCGGGACTAATGGAGGCAGAGGAAAGCTTTACGGCACTTCCCTCCGACCTGAAAATGGTGGAAGATCATATTAGCCGCCATACACGAGCGGCGCGTCAGGGAGTTTGATCTAAATGGGTGTAGAAGTAAGCCGTCTGTCGAACGGCCTGACAGTCGCGACCGAAACTATTCCCAGTATAGAAACAGTTGCTCTTGGCATGTGGGTCAGATCTGGTGCACGCAATGAGCGCGCCGAAGAGCATGGCATGGCGCATCTGCTTGAGCATATGGCGTTCAAAGGCACCGGCAGCCGCACCGCTTTTCAGATCGCATCCGAGATTGAAAATGTAGGTGGCGAGATCAACGCCGCGACCAGCGTGGAAACCACCTCCTTCTATGCACGCCTGCTTGGCGATGACATGCCGCTCGCCGTTGATATCCTTGCCGACATTCTTCAGGACTCGACCTTCGATCCTGACGAGCTAGGGCGCGAGCAGAACGTCATCGTTCAGGAAATCGGCGCAGCGCACGATACACCGGACGATGTGGTCTTCGACCGCTTCACCGAGACCGCCTATACCGGGCAAACGATCGGCCGCTCGATCCTGGGTACGCCCGACACGGTGCAATCCTTCACCTCACGCCAGCTTCATGCCTTCATGGAACGCCAGTATGGCGCCGAGGACATGGTGGTGGTTGCCGCCGGCGACGTGAAGCACGACGCTTTTGTCCGCGAAGTGGAGAACAAGCTCGGTAGCTTTCGCGGCAAGTCGCAAAGCGTCGTACCGGAGCCCGCCCGCTATGTCGGCGGAGACTATCGCGAAGACCGAGACCTGATGGATGCCCAGGTCGTTCTGGGTTTCGAGGGCCGCGCCTATCATGTGCGAGACTTCTACGCCTCGCAGGTGCTGTCGATGATCCTAGGCGGCGGCATGTCATCGCGCCTCTTCCAAGAGGTGCGCGAGAAGCGCGGCCTTTGCTATTCCGTCTATGCGTTCCATTGGGGCTTCTCGGACACCGGCATTTTCGGGATCCACGCTGCCACCGGCCTCAGCGATATCGGCAAGCTCGTGCCGGTGATCATCGGGGAGTTGCAGAAGGCCGGCGAGCGTATCGACCAGTCGGAGTTGGATCGGGCGCGCGCGCAGTATCGCGCCGGCCTGGTAATGTCAGGCGAGAGCGCATCGAGCCGAGCTTCGCAGATTGCGCGCCAGATCCTGCTGTTCGGCCGCCCGATCGCCAAGGAAGAACTTATGACGCGGCTTTCGGCATTGACGGTTGATCGGCTTACGGACCTTTCGGCGCGCATGTTTTCGACGCTCCCGACCGTTACCGGCGTCGGCCCGATCGGCACGCTCCCCTCTTACGACACGATCCGCGGTTCTCTTACGAGTCCCGCCCCTGCCCTGCAAAAACTCGCCGTTTAGAGCTTCCGATGCCTGCGCGGGAAGATGCGGTGAGTGGCGACGAGCCCGGCGCATGATCGCGCTCCCGTTTTTTCGCCGCGACCAGCCCTCGCTGAGGGGCGAGCGCGTGGCGCTGCGTATGCCGGTGGCCGGCGACTATCGCGAGTGGGCGACGCTGCGTGCAGACAGCCGGTTTTTCCTTGAGCCGTGGGAACCCAAATGGGCGCCCGACGAACTTGAGTGGCCGGCATGGCGACAGCGCCTCAATCGCTACCGTGAGGATTTTTCAGAAGGCACCGGCGCAGCCTTTTTCATCTTCGACGGGGCGAGCGACCGGCTGATGGGCGGCATAACGATCGGCAACATACGCCATGGTGTGGCACAATGTGGCCAGATCGGCTACTGGATCGGGCAGCGCTACGCCGGCCAGGGCTTCATGCTTGAGGCCTTGCGGCTGGTCGCTACCTACGCGTTCGATACGCTCAAGCTGCACCGCGTCGAGGCCGCCTGTATCCCCGAAAATACGCGATCCGTGCGTGTGCTTGAAAAAGCCGGATTCAGGCGCGAGGGACTGCTACGATCTTATCTCAGAATCAATGGCGTCTGGCACGACCACTATCTCTACTCCCGGATCGCCGACGATCCCGGTGTCGCTATCGCGAAGGACTGATTTTGCAGCGTTTCATCCGCAATCTGATCGGCTTGCTTGCAGCGATCCTGCTGACGCTTGTTGCAGCAACGCCGGGCTTTGCCATCGAACCCATCAAGATCTCCAGCGGCGATGTCGCGCTCAATCTCTCCGGCGCGGTGGAAATCTACCGCAACCAAGGCGAGAATTTCCAGGTTTCGACCGCTCCCGGGCCGGATGGCATCGTGCGGCGCATCGAAGTCGAGGCAAACGACGCCCGCTCGACCGGTGACTGGGGCGTGTTCGCGCTTGCCAACACCACCGACCAGCAGATCGACCGCCTCATCGTCGCGCCACACTTCCGGCTGGCGAATTCCGGGCTGTTCTGGCCCGATCTTGGGTCAAGCCGCCTCGCGGCGATCACGCCCAGCGAGGGCTTTGCGCTCGACCGGCAGGTCAGTCCGGACGCCGACGTGTTCCGCGTCACGCTGAACCCCGGCGCGGTGGTCACCTTCATCGCCGAGTTGGCGTCTCCAAGGCTGCCACAGGTCTATCTGTGGGAGCCGGAAGCTTATAAGGACTCCGTCAACTCCTACACGCTGTATCGCGGTATCGTCATCGGCATCGCCGGCCTGCTGGCGCTGTTCCTGACGATCCTTTTCGTCGTCAAGGGAACATCGATGTTCCCGGCAACGGCAGCGCTTTCCTGGGCGGTTCTCGCCTATATCTGCGTCGATTTCGGCTTCGTCAACGAGGTGATCGAGATCGCGCCCGGCAGCCAGCAGATCTGGCGCGCCGGAGCGGAAGTCGCGCTGGCGGCCACATTCGTGGTGTTCCTGTTCGCCTATCTCAATCTTAATCGCTGGCATAATCACTTCAGTTACTTAGCTCTGCTCTGGATGGCTGGCCTCGTACTGATCGCGGGCGTCGCCGTGGTCGATCCTTCGGTCGCCGCCGGCATTGCGCGCATCTCCTTCGCGGCAACCGCGATTGTCGGCCTCGGCCTGATCATCATGCTCGGCTTTCGTGGTTATGACCGCGCCATCATGCTGGTTCCGAGCTGGGTCATGGTGCTTGCCTGGCTGACCGCATCGTTAATGGCGATCACCGGCGTTCTCAACAACGACATCATCCAGCCGGCGCTGGGCGGCGGCTTGATCCTCATCATCCTGCTTATCGGCTTCACCGTCATCCAGCACGCTTTCGCCGGTGGTGCATTGCATCAGGGCCTGTTCAGCGATCTGGAGCGGCAGGCGCTGGCCGTTGCCGGCTCCGGCGACATCGTCTGGGACTGGGACGTGCTGCGCGACCGGGTGACCACCCGCCCGGATGTCAGCCTGCAGTTGGGTCTCGCGCCAAACAGCCTTGGCGGACCCGCGCGCAACTGGCTACCTGTGCTGCATAGCGACGATCGCGACAGTTTCCGGACAACGCTTGACGTTGTGGTTGAACATCGGCGCGGGCGTGTGATGCAGAACTTCCGCCTGCGTGGCGCGGATGGCCACTATCACTGGTTTTCGCTCCGTGCGCGGCCCGTCGTCGGTTCGGATGGTGAAGTCATTCGCTGCGTCGGCACGCTGGTCGATGTCACCGAGCAGAAGAAGTCGGAAGAGCGGCTGTTGCACGATGCGGTTCATGACAATCTCACCGGCCTGCCCAACCGCGAACTGTTCCTGACCCGGCTTGACGCGATAATTTCGGTGGCAAAGACCGAGGAGCCAATTCGCCCGACCGTGCTCGTCATCGACATCGACCGCTTCAAACAGGTCAATGACGGCCTTGGCATCTCCGCCGGCGATACAATTTTGCTTACCATCGCGCGCCGCTTGCATCGGCTGCTGAAGCCGTCCGACGCGCTGTCGCGGTTCTCCGGCGATCAATTCGCTTTCATGCTGCTTTCCGAGAATGACCCGTCCCGCATCGCGGCCTTCGCCGAAGCGATCAGGCAGGCAATCCGGGCGCCTGTAAATTTCGCCAAGCGCGAGATCGTGCTGACCTCCTCTATCGGACTTGTCACCTGGACCGCGGCGCAAGGTGCCGCCACCGACATGATGAAGGATGCAGAACTTGCGATGCAGCAGGCAAAGCGCTTCGGCGGCGATCGCATCGAGCCCTTCCGGCCGGCGTTTCGGTCCGTCGGGACGGATCGTGTGCAGATCGAATCCGACTTGCATCGCGCTGTCGAGCGCAAGGAACTGACACTCGTCTATCAGCCGATCGTCCGACTGGAGGACCGCAGCGTGGCAGGCTTCGAGGCGCTGCTGCGCTGGGAGCACCCTCGACGCGGTGCTATACCGCCGGCGGACTTCATTCCGGTCGCCGAAACCACCGGTCTCATCGTGCAGCTTGGCCTGTTCGCGATGCAGCGGGCCGCGGACGATCTTGCCGTCTGGCAAAAGCAGATTGGCGACAACCCGCTGTCGGTCTCCGTCAATCTTTCGAGCCGTCACCTGCTGCGGCGCGACCTGGTCACAGACGTTAGGTCGGTGGTGGCGCGCGCCAACATCAAGCCGATCTGCTTTCGACTGGAGCTCACTGAATCTCTGGTGATGGACAATCCCGAGCAGAGTTCGCACGTGCTGAAGAAGCTGAGGAAGCTCGGCATCGGCCTGTCGATCGACGATTTCGGCACCGGTTACTCATCGCTCTCCTATTTGACGCGCTTCCCCTTCGACACGATCAAGATCGACAAGAGCTTCCTTGAGGACTCTTCGCCGAAACGCGCCGTGCTGCTGAAATCGATGGTCAACATGGCGCACGACCTTGGCATGTCGGTGGTGGCGGAGGGCATTTCCGACGAGAGCGATGCGCTGGAGTTGAGGCAGATGGGCTGCGAATATGTACAGAGCTACATGTTCGGCGCGCCGATGCAAAGCGATGCGGTTCTGAAAATGCTGAAGGAGCAGTTCCGCGTCACTCAGGCGTGACCGGCGAGGCATCCCCTGACGGTGACGATCGGGCGCCGAACATCTCAACGTCGTCAAGTCAACCTCGGCACGCTTTAATACGATACGCTGTCCGACCGGTTCAGGCGTGACCGGCAACCGTGCTCAGGCGGGTGAGATCGACACCTATCGAGGCAGCCACGCGGTCATATTTTCGGTCCATGTCGGCGTCGAAGAGCAGGTCCGGGCGGGCCGGGCATGTCAGCCAGCCGTTTTCCTGGATTTCCTTCTCAAGCTGGCCGGCACCCCAACCCGCATAGCCAAGCGCCATCAGCGCCTTCTGCGGTCCTCTGCCCTTGGAAATGGCGCGCAGGATGTCGATCGTCGCCGTCAGGCAGATGTCGTTCGAAACCGGCAACGAGGACTCGACACGATAGTCGCCGCTGTGCAGGACGAAACCGCGGCTGCGATCCACTGGCCCGCCATTGCGAACGACGAAATTTCGCGCTGAATCCGGAAGGCGGATCGCTTCCTTCTCGTCCAGAATGCCAAGCTGAACCAGCAGGTCGGGAAACAGCATCTGCTGGGTCTGGTTGATAATCAGACCCATTGCGCCCTCTTCACTATGAGCGCAGACATAGATCACCGTGCGCGCGAAGCGGTCATCCTTCATGCCGGGCATGGCGATGAGGAAATGTCCGTCGAGGAATCCCCGCTTCTTGGCCGTGGCCTTGTGCTTCAAGATATCCATGACGCAAGGCTAACGCTTTTTTCCCCGCCTTGAAAGACAGGTTTGCACCGGCTGGTTGGCGTGACGTCATTACTCTCACGCAAAAATGACCGCCGCACACGCTATCGTACATTGAAAATCAAGGTCCTACCGGTCAAATCGCGGCCATGACAATTTCGCGACTAACCTCGGTTTCAGCTGCATTTTTCATATCCCTGTCTTGCAACGCACTGGCGTCCTCGAGCCCGTGGGTGGAGATGCAAGGCGGACGCGTGCGGCTGGTGACGGCGGGAGCGGCGGATGCCAACGGCCAGCTGCATGGCGCGCTTGTGGTCGATTTGCGGCCCGGCTGGAAGACCTATTGGCGCGATCCGGGCGACGCCGGGGTGCCGCCAACCATCGATGTTTCGGCGAGCACCAACATCAAGAGCGCCGAACTAGCGTTTCCCGCGCCGGAACGCCATCATGACGGCGATTTCTCATGGGCTGGTTACGCGCAATCGGTCAGGCTGCCGGTAACATTCGATGTTGCCGACCCAAGCCAGCCGGCCACTATCAGCGCCGCTGTATTCCTCGGTGTTTGCGAAACGATCTGCATACCTTTAAGCGCCCAGTTCACCATCGATCCACAGAGCGATCCCGACAATCCGGACGACACGTTCATCGTCTCCGATGCCGCTGCCGCGCTACCCGCGCCAGCAACGGCGGATTTCGGGTTGCGCACTGTCGAAGCGGGCAAAGGGACGCTGACCGTCGAGGCCGTTCTGCCAGCAGGCGCCAAGGTATCCGATGTCTTCATTGCCGCCGAGCAGGGCTACTATTTCAAGGCGCCGGAAATGTCCGAGAAAGACGGCAAGACACTTATTACCATGCCCGTCACCAAGCCTGACACACGCCCGACATCCGGCGGCCTTCACTATACGCTGGTGACCGACCAGGGCGCGGTAAGCGGCATCCTGCCGTTTTTCTGATCCTTGCAAACATTGGCGACAGATGAGGACAGCATGACGATTTCCGTGGGCGAAAAGCTCCCCGAGGGCAGCTTCAAGGTAATGACCGCCGATGGCGTCAAGACATTGATGACTGGCGAGGTTTTTTCCGGCAGGAAAGTAGTGCTGTTTGCTGTTCCGGGCGCGTTCACACCGACCTGCAGCAACAACCACCTGCCGGGCTATCTGGAAAACCGGGACGCCATCCTGTCGCGCGGCGTCGATACGATCGCGGTCCTGGCGGTCAACGACGTCCACGTGATGACTGCCTGGGCCCGCTTCACCGGCGGCGAGGACAAGATCCTGTTCCTTGCCGACGGCAGCGGCAATTTCGTCAAGGCGATCGGGCTGGACAACGATCTTGGCGCAGCCGGCATGGGCCTGCGCTCCAAACGGTTCTCGATGATCGTCAACGACGGCAAGGTCGAAGCACTCAACATCGAGCAGGCCGCCGGGCAGGCCATCGACTCCGGCGCGGCGCGGATACTGGAACAGCTTTGAGCCACTCCGACCCCTAAGGAGCCGCTTGCGCTGCAAGACGCAGTTCCTCCATTCTTCACCGGAACTGCTCGGATAAGGAGAGGCATGGATCCCCGACACTCTCGTTCGCTTCGCTCACTCACGAGGTCAAGGATGACGACAGTGTGAGACCTTCGTCGCTAATCACAAACGTCATACGCGATTACAGCGCCGCGCGTCCTTTCGGACGCGCAAAGGACGCTGTATCTCTTTGAAACTGAGCGCATCGTGCTTTCCGAAAATCGATTCCGATTTTCGGGCCGATGCGGTAGCCTACCCCCCAACGGGGAGAGGGTGGCCGAGCGAAGCGGAGGCCGGATGAGGCGTGATCAGGTACGATGCTATTTGGTTAGTAACTTTGCGTGGAGCGGCGGGGCTTTTTGGCGGTGCTCTTTCCAGGCGCGGTGTCGGGCGCGGATTTGACAACCGGAGCTGTCGCCGGCGCGGGCCTGCCCGACCCCTTCTTGAACGGCGCCATGCCCATGCGCGCGAGTTCGTCGGCTCGCTCGTTTTCCGGATGGCCGGCATGCCCCTTCACCCAATGCCAGGTGATCTTGTGGCGGCGCGTCGCCTCGTCCAGCGCCTGCCATAGCTCGGCATTCTTCACCGGCTTCTTGTCGGCGGTCTTCCAGCCATTGCGCTTCCAGCCATGGATCCAGCTGGAAATGCCGTCGCGCACGTAGTTGCTGTCGGTGTAGAGATCGATGGAGCAGGGCTCCTTGAGTGCGTTCAAGCCCTCGATCGCCGCCATCAGTTCCATGCGGTTGTTGGTCGTCTCGGGTTCGCCGCCGCTCAACTCCTTCATCGTGTCATTGTAGCGGAGGATCGCGCCCCAGCCGCCCGGTCCTGGATTGCCCGAGCAGGCGCCATCGGTGAACATTTCAATTTGCTTCACAGGCCGTACTCCGCTGCGGACTTTATCTGCCTGTGGAACCGCAGACGGCGGATGAACTCCAGCGGGTCGCGCTTCTGCACCAGCGCGCCGTCGGGAATGGTCAGCCAGTCATAAAGCCGCGTCAGCACGAAGCGAAGCGCCGAGCCCCGCGCCAGAAGCGGCAGCGCGTCGATCTCCGCTTGCTGCAGCGGGCGCAGCGAGCGATAGCCAGCCAGCAGAGCGGTGCTCTTGGTCAGATTGTAGGAATGATCCTTCTCGAAGCACCAGGCATTGAGGCAGGTGGCGAGATCGTAGGCGTAGAAATCATTGCAGGCGAAATAGAAGTCGATCAGCCCCGACAGCCTGTCGCCGAGGAAAAACACATTGTCCGGGAAGAGATCCGCATGGATGACGCCGGACGGAAGATTCTTTGGCCAGTCGCGCTCAAGTTCGGCAAAATCCCGATCCACCTCGGCCACCAGCCCTTGCTCGACCTCGTCGGCGCGTGGACGCGCGCCGTTCCACAATTTGCGCCAGCCATCGATCTGCAAGGCGTTCGGCCGCGACAGCGGGAAGTCCGCGCCGGCCAGATGCATGGAGGCTAGCGCCTTGCCAACCTCGCGGCACTGCGCGGCCGTCGGGCGGCGCATCCACATGCCTTCGAGGAAGGTGATAAGCGCTGCCGCGCGCCCGGCGAGCTCGCCGATGATCTCGCCGTCCTCACGGTGAACCGGCAGCGGGCAGACGACACCCTTCTTGGCGAGATGATCCATCAGGCCAAGGAAGAACGGCAGGTCGGCCCGCTCCACCCGACGCTCGTACAGCGTCAGGATGTAGGCGCCGCTAGAGGTGTGAAGCAGGTAGTTGGAGTTTTCCGAGCCTTCGGCAATGCCCTTGTAGGAGAGCAATTCGCCGACCGCATAATTATTCAGGAACGCTTCCAGTTCCCCTTCCGCGACGTCCGTGTAGACCGCCATTGCTCTACCGGTTCCCGTTTACGAAAGCCATGTCGGCGGCGGTGAGTTCGACATCGCGCAGCGCGCGCATCACCGGAAAATTCTCGAGTTCCGTCGCCGTGATCGCCAGATCGAGCGTTACGTCGAAGCGCTCGCGGAACGCGTCGATGATCTCGTCGACGATGATTTCCGGCGCAGACGCTCCGGCCGACAGACCCAGTGTGGCGATATCGCCGACATCCGCCCAAGAGATTTCGGAGGCGCGCTGCACCAGCAACGACATTTTTGCGCCGGCGCGCTCAGCCACTTCAACCAGACGCTTGGAGTTGGACGAATTGGGAGCGCCGACAACAAGGAACAGATCAGCGCCGGGAGCGGCCTCCTTCACCGCCTCCTGGCGGTTGGTGGTGGCGTAGCAGATCGATTCCGCCGCGGGCGCCTGCAACTGCGGAAACTTTTCTTCCAGCGCGCGAATAAGCCCGGCGGTGTCTTCGACGGAAAGCGTTGTCTGGGTGACGAAGCCGAGTGCGGCCGGATCTTGCGGCTCGAAATTCCGAACGTCCGCCTCCGTCTCGATCAGCGTGACAGCGCCCGGCGGAAGCTGGCCCATCGTGCCGATCACCTCCGGATGGCCCGCATGGCCAATCAGCAGCACATGGCGGCCAAGCCGCTGATGGCGCATCGCCTGCTTGTGCACCTTGGAGACCAGCGGGCAGGTCGCGTCGAGGTAGAAAAGGTTGCGCGCCACGGCGTCGGCGGGCACCGATTTCGGAACGCCATGCGCGGAAAATACCACCGGCGCATCGCGGTGCTCGGCGGGTATCTCGCTCAGTTCCTCGATAAAGACCGCGCCAAGGCTCTGCAGACCCTCGACCACGTAGCGGTTGTGCACGATCTCATGGCGGACATAGACCGGCGCGCCATATTTCTTCAACGCGAGCACCACGATCTGGATCGCCCTGTCGACACCCGCGCAGAAGCCGCGCGGCTGGCAAAGCCGGATCGTGAGGGGCGGTTTGATGACTGAATGGTGCATGATTTGTCCGGGCCGACTTGAAGGACCAGCCCCTCCCTGTCAAGGCGTCACGTTGGCCGTTTGCGTCGGCCGTGAAGCCAGAGAACGACGACGATGGCGAGCGCCACCGCCAGGCCGTACCAGGTCAGCGCGTACTGCAGGTGAATGTTGGGAAGGTCGACCATGGTTACGCCGCCGATCGGCAGACCGCCGGGATTTGGCGTCGCATCGGCATCGATGAAGAACGGCATGACCATCGAGCGCACCGGCAGATTCGCCGTCGCCGCCATTGTGTCGAGATCCTTCCAGTAGAAGATATTCTTCCAGGGCTCATTGTCCGGGACCAGCGACGACGGTTTTTCGCCGAGCGGATTGCGGGCAAGGCCCTTCACCGTTACCTCGCCTTCCACGGCGGAGAGGGCGCGCTTCGCCGGGTCTTTCAACTCGTAGGGTACAAAACCGCGATTGATGAAGACGAAGCGCCCATAGGGCATGCGCAGCGGCGTATAGACATGGAAGCCCGAGCGCCCATCATAAGTCGCGAAGAAATGACGCTCGCCGGCGTGGTAAAACGTCCCCTTGACCTCTACCGGCCAGTAATCGACGTCGCCGCTGCGATTGTAGCGCGCCACGATCGAATCCAGCGTGACGGGGGGCGAGGCGATGCGCTCATGGATGGTGGCAATCAGGCCTTGCTTCCAGTGCAGCCGCTGCATTTGCCACGTGCCGAGCCCAAGCAGCGCAGAAAACGCCAGGGCGGCGAGCGTCACCAGAAGCCATGGGAACGGCCGCCTTCGTAGCTCGCCAGCCATCGCCGTCATTCCGGCCGGTCGAGCCGGCCTTCCGCCGCCTTGTTGCGGTACTGCAAGGTGATCAGAACGCCTTTCATCAGCCGGAGCGAAAACAGGCAGAGCACCAAGGTAAGCGGAATCCACAGAATGAAGTGCACCCAGAGCGGCGGGTTAAGCGTTACCTCCATCCAAAGCGCAAGGCCGACGACAATGAAGCCGATGATCAGAATGACGAACACGGCCGGCCCGTCTCCGGCATCGGCGAAGGAATTGTCGAGGCGGCACACGCCGCATTTCGGCGCAACCGTCAGAAAGCCGGAGAACAGCCGCCCCTCGCCGCAGCGCGGGCAACGACCTTTCAGTCCGGCGCTGATCGGGTCGACCGGCGGCCAATGTGCCTTGTCGTCTGTCATGATTTTGCGATCACGGTCTATCTCTATCGGCGTATCGTTGGGAACCATATCCCAAATCTCTGCCATGGCTTGGTTGTCGACGGCAATGCAGCCATTTGTCCAGTCAAACATCTGAAATAGCCAACCCCCAGCCAAGCGTTCGGCTGGCCGTGGATCATGACCATGCCGCCGGGCGAAACGCCCCTCGACTTGGCAGCGGCTTGATCCTGCCGATTGGGGTAGCAGATGTGGATCGAGCGGTAATAGCCACTCTTCGAATTGCGCCAGTCGAGCAATACGTCCCTCGGGCGTACGTTCGTCACCTTCCATCTGCTTGTGGCCGACAGGATTGTTGCCCAGGGCGATCAAGTAGCTTTTGACCGGATTGCCGCCAGCCATCAGTTCCATGCGGCGGTCGGACTTGTCGACGCGCACGGGTGAGACTTTCTCCTGTCCGGCTACAAGTTTAATCGGTAGCGCTTTGCCTCGTCGCTCAGTTTGGGACAGCGCAATACCCCCACCCCTAACCCCTCCCCTCAAGGGGGAGGGGGACCTGCCGGTCGCTACACAGCGCGAAAAGGCCGTGGGTTGGCACCAAGCCCGGGTGCGAGCGAGTCCCCTCCCCCTTGAGGGGAGGGGTTAGGGGTGGGGGTAAAACCATATGCTACTGCCCTATCCCACTCTGAAGAAATTGTTCGAACGGAGCTGATTGAGGGGGAAAGCGCGAGACCATACGACTGACCTGTCACCAACGAGAACAGGGCAGGGAGCGATATGGTGGCAAACAAGGTGCGACTGCAGAGCATGGCCATATCTCGAATTGCATTGCGCCAAAATAGCGAAGGCGGCCAGCAGATTTTCTGCAGGCCGCCTTCAAAAGATCACGCAGTCGGATCGGTCAGTGACCGTGAGCTATCGGCGCACCGGCTGAAGCCCACACATATACGCAGGCGAACAGGAACAGCCACACCACGTCGACGAAGTGCCAGTACCAGGCGGCGGCTTCGAAGCCGAAATGCTGCTTCGGCGTGAAATCGCCACCCATCGCCCGCAACAGGCAGACGGCGAGGAAGATCGTGCCGATGATGACGTGGAAACCGTGAAAGCCGGTCGCCATGAAGAAGGTCGCGCCGTAGATCGAATCCTTGAAGCCGAACGGAGCGTGGATGTACTCGTAGGCCTGCACGAAGGAGAACAGCATGCCGAGCGCGACCGTCAGCACCAGGCCCTGGACCAGGCCCTTGCGGTCGTTGTGAATCAACGCGTGGTGCGCCCAGGTCACAGTGGTGCCGGACAACAGCAGGATGACGGTGTTGTAGAGCGGCAAGTGGAAGGGATCGAGGACCTCAATGCCCTTCGGCGGCCAGACACCGCCGGTGAACTCGGCACGGGTGACCTGATGCACCTCATTGGGGTAGAGGCTCGCATCGAAGAAGGCCCAGAACCAGGCGACGAAGAACATCACCTCGGAGGCGATGAACATGATCATGCCGTAGCGCAGGTGCAGCGACACGACGCGGGTATGGTGTCCCTCATGCGCCTCCTTGATCGTATCGGACCACCAGGCGAACATGGTGTAGAGCACGATGAGAATGCCGATTGCGAAGATGAAGTAGCGGGCGCTGGAAAGCTCCAACCCGAAGAGATGCAGGCTGCCGCCCTTCATGTACTGCATCCAGGCCACACCACCGATCGCGGTCAGCAAGGCGCCGATCGAGCCGAGGAACGGCCACGGACTCGGGTCTACGATGTGATACTCGTGATGCGGTTTCGCGTGTGCGTCTGCCATGTCAGCCCCCGAGATTTTCGTCGGCAGTTTCAGTCTTGTTTCCGGCGCCTTCCGTCCTGGCGGCCACCGGCTTCTCCACATCGATCGGGAAGAAGGTATAGGAAAGCGTGATCGACTTCATGTTCTTCAGTTCCGGCACGTCGTCAATCGCCGGATCGACATAGAAGACGACCGGCATATCGATCGTCTCGCCGGCCCTAAGCTGCGTGTCGGTGAAGCAGAAGCATTCGACCTTGTTGAAATACGAACCCGCCAGTTCGGGCGTGACGTTGAACGTTGCGCGCCCGGCCGAAGGCTGGTTGAACAGGTTGGTCGCCTTGTAGGCGATCTGCGTCGTCTCGCCGATCTTCATCGTGACATCGCGCTGAACCGGATGGAAATCCCACGGAACGCCGCCGGACACGTTGGCATCGAAGCGTACCGTAATCTCGCGGTCGAGGATGCGATCGGAATATTGCGTGACGCGCTGGGTGGTGCCGCCATAGCCCGTCAGTTTGCAGAACATCGCGTAGAGCGGCGAAGAGGCGTAGGCCGCGCCAGCCATGCCCGCGACGAAAGCGCCGCACACCGCCGCAACCATCAGGTTGGAGCGCTGCGGCTTGTTCCGGTGCGTTGGTCGGGGCCTCAGTCATGCGTCAGAAGCTCCGCTCGACAATCGCGGGACCCATGCGCACCACGCTGGCAACGTAGACGACGATGACGAATGCGCCAAGCGCCAGGCCGATCGCCAGCGAACGGCTGCGGCGTGCCTTGAGTTGCGCCTCGGTCGGCTTGATGGTCTCGAGTTCCATGGCCGCTAAACTCCCGGCATCGAGAAAGCGCGCTCAATGACTTTGTCGGCCAGATAGGCCGAGAAGATCGCGAAGAGGTAGAGCAGCGAGTAGGCAAAGAGCATTTTTGCGGGACGCATAACGCGATCCGCGTCATCCATGCGCAGGACCTGCCAAGCGTACCAGACGAAGCCCGCGCCCAGCAGCGCAGACACCGCGCCATAGGCAACGCCGACATAGCCGATCACCCAGGGCAGCACGCCGACGACCGCGACAACCAGCGCGTACGCGAAAATCTGGCGGCGTGTCGAAGCCTGACCCGCGACATTCGGCATCATCGGAATGCCGGCGCGGCCATATTCATCCGCCTTGAACAAAGCCAGCGCCCAGAAATGCGGCGGCGTCCACAGGAAGATGATCAGGAACAGGACCACGCTTTCGAGGCTGACGGTGCCGGTCGCAGCCGCCCAGCCGATCACCGGCGGGAAGGCCCCGGCAGCGCCGCCAATGACGATGTTCTGCGGCGTCCGGCGCTTCAGCCACATCGTATAGATTACGGCATAGAAGAAGATGGTGAAGGCAAGCAGCGAGGCGGCCAGCCAGTCGACCAGCACGCCGAGTGCCATCACCGAAAGCGCCGACAGGACGAGGCCGAAGGCCAACGCCTCGCCGGGCTTGACGCGGCCGCTCGGCACCGGGCGTGCGGCGGTGCGCTTCATCAGCCGGTCGATGTCGGCGTCGTACCACATGTTCAGCGCGCCCGACGCACCAGCGCCAATGGCGATCGCCAGGATGGCGGTGACGGCGATGAACGGATTAACCGTCACGGGGGCGGAAACCAGGCCGACAAAGGCGGTGAACACCACGAGCGACATGACGCGCGGCTTCATCAGCGCGAAGAAGTCGCCGGCCGTCGCTTCCGACATACCGGCGGCATCTTCTGCATCAATGATCTTGTCGACGAAAGCCATGCGTACGAAGTTCACTTTGCGTTTGGCTGAAACCGCCGGCTTTCGGCCGGCGGTCAATGTTGCCGAGGCTTACTTGATCCTCGGGAGCTGTTCCCACTGGTGGTAAGGCGGCGGCGAAGGCAGCTGCCATTCCAGGGTCGTAGCACCCTCGCCCCACGGATTGGCGCCGGCGACGCGTTTCTTGGAGAAGGCTTCGAACATACCATACAGGAAGATCAGCACGCCGATGGCCGAAAGGTACGAACCGTAGGACGAAACCAAATTCCAGCCGGCGTAGGCGTCCGGATAGTCGATGTAGCGGCGCGGCATGCCGGCGAGGCCGAGGAAATGCTGCGGGAAGAACACCAGGTTCACACCGACGAACGTCACCCAGAAGTGCGTGCGGGCGATCAGCGGCGAATACATGTAGCCGGTCATCTTCGGGAACCAGTAGTACCAGCCTGCGAAGATGGCGAACACCGCGCCGAGCGACAGCACGTAATGGAAGTGCGCGACGACGTAGTAGGTGTCATGCATCGAGCGGTCGAGGCCGGCATTGGCCAGTTGAACGCCCGTCACGCCGCCTACGGTGAACAGGAAGATGAAACCGATCGCCCACAGCATCGGCGTGCGCATCGAAATCGACCCGCCCCACATGGTGGCGATCCACGAGAAGATCTTCACGCCGGTCGGCACCGCGATGACCATCGTTGCGAAGACGAAGTAGCGCTGCGCGTCAAGCGAGATCCCGGTGGTGTACATGTGATGCGCCCACACGACGAAGCCGACCGCGCCGATCGCAACCATGGCGTAGGCCATGCCGAGATAGCCGAAGATCGGCTTCTTGGAGAAGGTCGAGACGATGTGGCTGACGATGCCGAATCCCGGCAGGATGAGGATGTACACTTCCGGGTGACCGAAGAACCAGAACAGGTGCTGGAACAGGATCGGGTCGCCACCGCCTGCCGGATCGAAGAAGGTCGTGCCGAAATTGCGGTCGGTGAGCAGCATGGTGATGCCGCCGGCCAGAACCGGTAGCGACAGCAGCAGCAGGAAGGCCGTGATCAGCACAGACCAGGCAAACAGCGGCATCTTGTGCAGCGTCATGCCCGGAGCGCGCATGTTGAAGATTGTGGTGATGAAGTTGATCGCACCGAGGATCGACGACGCGCCGGCAATGTGCAGCGACAGGATCGCCAGATCCATGGCAGGTCCCGGCTGGCCCGAGGTCGACAGCGGCGGATAGATCGTCCAGCCGCCGCCAACGCCATAGGCGCCGGCAGCGCTCGGCACGAAAGCCGACAGGATGAGCAGCAGGAATGCGGGCGGCAGCAGCCAGAACGAGATATTGTTCATGCGCGGGAACGCCATGTCCGGCGCTCCGATCATGATCGGCACCATCCAGTTGGCGAAGCCGCCGATCAGCGCCGGCATGACCATGAAGAAGATCATGATCAGTGCGTGCGCGGTGGTGAAGGCATTGTACATGCTCTTTCCGCCGTCGATGGCGGCATCACCGTCAAGCCCGTAGACCATCGATGCAAGGCCGGTGAAAATCTGGATACCCGGCTCCGCCAGCTCCCAGCGCATCATCACCGACAGGAAGCCACCGATGCAGCCCCCTATTACCGCGAAGATCAGGTAGAGCGTGCCGATGTCCTTGTGGTTGGTCGAATAGACCCAGCGCGTCCAGCCATAAGGCTTGTGGTCGTGGTGGTCGTCGTGGGCTGCAGCGCCTGCCATGTTCCGCTCCGTTCCCTAATCCTGGTACTTGCCGCGATTAATTGCCGGCGACCGCGACCGACGGCGCGCCGTCAACTGCAGCCATCAGCGCCTTGTTGGCGCCCGACAGATCGGTCCGGGCTGCCGTCAGCCAGGTATTGTATTGCGCTTCCGACACCACGCGGATGGCGATCGGCATATAGGCGTGATCCTTGCCGCAAAGCTCGGAGCATTGGCCGTAGTACAGGCCCTCCTTCAGCGCATTGAACCAGATTTCGTTGATGCGGCCGGGCACGGCATCCGTCTTCACGCCGAAAGCCGGCATTGCGAAAGCGTGGAGGACGTCAGCCGCGGTGACCAGAACGCGAACCGTGGTCTTGACCGGCACAACGACCTCATTGTCAACCGCAAGCAGGCGCGGATACTTCGCCCTGTCTTCCTTGCCGGCGGCAGCGCGGTCAGCGTCCTGCAGGATTGCCGAGTTGAAGGAAAGCGGCTGCTCGATCTGGTACTCGTAATCCCAGTTCCACTGGTTGCCGGTTGCCTTCAGGTTGATCGTCGGCTCATCCGGCGGATTGTACTGCGCAGTCAGCAGCTGAAACGACGGCACGGCGATCACCAGGAGAATCACGACCGGGCCCACGGTCCAGATAACCTCGATTGCCGTGTTGTGGCTGGTCTTGGAGGCCACCGGGTTCACACTCGCGCGGAACTTCCAGATGCAATACGCCAGAAGCCCGAGAACCAGCAGCGTGATCGGAATGATGAACCACAGCGTGTAGACCTCGAACCACTCGGTCTGTTCCATGATCGGGGTTGCGGCTTGCTGAAAGCGCCACTGCCAAGGGTGCGGCTGATCTGCCGAAGCGGATGCCACCGAGGCAAGAAACAGCGCCGAAGCGCCGGCGCCCGTCAGTATTCTCTTCATCACCCTCTTCACTCCAGTTTCGACGCCCGTCATGCATCGACATGGTGCGACCGCCGGAACGGAATCCCGATCGTTCGTTTTGCAGGTTCAAACCATACTCTGTTTCCGACCGCAAGGAAGGAGGCCGGGGTGGTGTGCGGCATTTTTGCGCGCGATGCGCACAAGCGGCGGCAAGCAACTGACGAAGTCCTGCGGAAACAGCGGTCACACCGGGCATGACGTCCGCAGACAGCGGCCATATCGTCGCCGAACAGCAGCAAAACCGCGATGCCCGCTGGTCGAGCCACCCACTTGTCCTATAGTTGCCATGTTTGCGGCGGAAAGCGCCATGATTCGTATTGGAGCCTTCATGAGACTCGGCCTTTCTAAAGCCCTTGCCAGCTTCCTCGGTTTCGTGACCCTGTCGCTCGTCGTGCCCGTCGCGACGGCGCAACAGAGCGGCAAGGTGAAGGAGACTCACGGAGCGTGGTCGATCATCTGCGATACTCCGGCAGGTGCATCCACCGAACAATGCGTGATGATGCAGAATGTCGTCGCCGATGATCGCCCGGAAATGGGCCTCTCGGTCGTCGTCCTGCGCACCGCCGACAACAAGGCCGAGATTCTGCGTGTGCTCGCGCCGCTGGGCGTGCTGTTGCCCAACGGCCTCGGGCTCAATGTCGATGGCAAGGATATCGGCCGCGCCTATTTCGTACGCTGTTTCGGTGACGGCTGTTATGCCGAGGTAATCCTCGAAAAGCCGCTGCTCGACACGCTGACGACAGGCAAGGCGGCCACCTTCATCGTCTTCCAGACGCCCGAGGAAGGAATCGGCATTCCGGTCGATCTCAAGGGATTTGGCGAAGGGTTTGCAGCACTGGGCAAGTAGGCAGGGACGCGTTCCAGCACACCTCCCTGTCAAGGCTCGCCCTGCTCGTGCCCACCGGCGCATTTCAGAATGGCCAGGCAATCTGGAATTTGCCTACAACACCTTGAAGCGCACTCATAACAGTACTAAATGGAGGCCCCAAATAGTACCGGGATAGATGCCATGACAAGCCTCGTGCTCACTGAAATCACCGCCAGCGTGTCGGAGTTGAAGAAGAACCCGATGGGAACCGTCTCAGCGGGAGGCGGTGCGCCGGTCGCTATCCTCAACCGCAACGAGACCGCATTTTATTGTGTACCGGCAAGTTGGTACGAAGCGCTTATGGATCGGCTTGACGACATCGAGCTGAACGAAATTGCCGAAGCGCGGAAGGATGAGGCTGCCATCAAGGTCAGCTTGGATGAGCTATGAGCTTGCCTTCCTCGCGCCAGCTCTGAAGGAATGGCGGAAGCTAGACCACACAGTTCGTGAGCAATTCAAGAAGAAGCTTGCCGAGCGACTTGAAGCGCCACGTGTCCCATCGGCAAAACTGAGTGGGAGCACCGATCGATACAAGATCAAGTTGAGGAGCGTTGGTTATCGGCTCGTCTATGAGGTGCGCGATAGCCAGCTTCTTGTTGTTGTCGTGGCGGTCGCGAGACGGGACCGCAACGAAGTCTACAAACTCGCCGCACTCCGGAAGCTAGGGGATTAGTCTAGACCGGGCGGCTTAACAACAACAACCTGATGAGCGTACCCTGCCGGTTCACCGAGGGGACATCACAATGTTGGATTTGCTCGCCGAGACGCCTAATGCAGCAGGTTAATATGTACAGAGAGGGTAATTGGCTGACAGTCGCGGCTTTTTGAGCGGGTTTCAGGCAGCGATATTGGGCTTCTTGGCTGGAGCCGGTTTCTCCTTCGCTTGGGGAGAGGAGCGCTCTTACCCACTCCGCAAAAAAGGAAAATATTCTTCACTTTCTTGCCAATCCATGTTATGGTCCCGCTGCCTTGAAGTGAGGAGCGGCGATGGACTGGAATCTGGCAATCGAGAAAAACCGAGAGGCGCTGAAACGCATCCTGGCAATGCTCGTCGCCATGGTTGAGGTCGCCGGCAACCGCCCCGCCACCCTGCCGCGCCATCTCCACCGCTTCGTGCTCAGGCTGTTGCGTCCGGCCGAGGCAGCGGCGCGGCGGCTCATCATCGTTGCCGCGCGCGGGCTGGTGGTCGACCTTTCCCCGCCGCGCATCGCCAAGCCGAAGCCCACTTTCGTTCGCAACGGGCTCGGCATCGCTATCGTGCTGGCGCAAGGCTCGATGCCGGATCGCGTGCGTGCCCCCGTTCCGAAGCGCACGCGTGCCATCTCGCTTCCGCTGCTCGACCCGCTCAAACGCTGGGGCGGCAGGCGGTATCCGAAACAGCGCAGCATGCCCCGCATCAGCTTCTTCGACTCCTTCGACCGGCCGCGCCATCCGGATCCGCCGCTGCTGTCGCCCGACGATCCGCTTGATGCGGGCCGTTTGCATCGCCGTCTCGAAGCGATCGGCCGCGCGCTGGACGACCTGCCGCGTCAGGCGAAGCGCCTCGCGCGCTGGCGAGCCCGCGCAGGCGCGCAAGGCATAAACCGCGACGCTATCCGTATCCAGCGCCTCTCGCCGATGCGGCCTGGCCGCCCGCCCGGATGGCGCCACCGGCCTAACCATGCGGTGTACGAGGTCTTGAACGAACTCCACGGCCTAGCAATCTGGGCGCGGGAAAGTCCCGACACCTCCTGATCATCTTCCTCAACCGACAAGCCGAAATGTCTTGACGGGCCTCCCGGCGCGGCGTCGGCGCATGCCGGCAAAATGATCAATCCAGATGCAAAACCGGTCTGGGTGACCGTCGGCAACTCGATCACTGCGCCAATTGCCAACACGCACGCCTGTGCCTACATGCGTTCGACAGAAATTAAGGTTCCTCCGCGATGACAACCCTTCTCGACCGTTTCGATATCTCCGAAAGCGCGGTGCGCGAGATCGTCACTGAGGCGATCCAGGGCGCCGACGATGGCGAGTTGTTTGTCGAATACAGCGAGAGCGAAGCGCTGATGTTCGACAATGGCCGGCTGAAGACGGCTAATTTCAACACCGAGCAAGGCTTTGGCCTGCGGGCGGTCGCCGGCGAGGCGACCGGCTATGCGCATGCCAGCGAGCTTTCGCAGTCGGCGCTGCTGCGCGCCGCCGACGCGGTTTCGGCAGTCAAGACCGGCTATTCCGGTACGCTGGCCGAGGCGCCGCCGCGCACCAACCGTCATCTCTACGGCGAGGAAAATCCGACCGGCTCACCGTCATTCGAAGGCAAGGCAAAGCTGTTGCAGGAGATCGACGGCTGGCTGCGCAGCGAAGACCCGCGCGTGCGCCAGGTTACCGCCTCGCTGGTCTCATCGTGGCAGCATATCGAGATCGTGCGCGCCGACGGCCAGATCGTGCGCGACGTGCGGCCGCTGGTGCGCATGAATGTCGCCGTGGTCGTCGGCGACGGCGACCGCCAGGAATCCGGCTCCTACGGCATGGGTGGCCGCAAGGGGTTTGGCGAGTTCCTGATCGAGGATAGCTGGAAGCATGCCGCCAAGGAGGCACTGCGCCAGGCGCTGGTCAATCTCGAAGCTATCCCTGCGCCAGCCGGCACGTTCGACATCGTGCTGTCCTCCGGCTGGCCGGGCGTGATGCTGCACGAGGCGGTCGGCCATGGGCTGGAAGGCGATTTCAATCGCAAGAAGACATCGGCCTTCGCCGGCCTGATGGGCCAACAAGTTGCTGCCAAGGGCGTAACCGTTGTCGATGACGGCACGATCTCCGAACGGCGCGGCTCGCTCACTGTCGACGACGAAGGGACGCCGACCAATCGCACGGTGCTGATCGAGGACGGCAAGCTGGTCGGCTATATGCAGGACCGCCAGAACGCCCGCCTGATGGGCATGAACGCAACCGGCAATGGCCGGCGCGAATCCTATGCGCATCTGCCGATGCCGCGCATGACCAACACCTACATGACTGCTGGCGACCACGAGCCGGATGAGATCATCGCTTCGGTCAAGAACGGCGTCTACGCCGTCTCGTTCGGCGGCGGCCAGGTTGACATCACCAGCGGCAAGTTCGTGTTCGGCTGCACCGAAGCCTACATGATCGAGGACGGCAAGGTGACCCAGCCGATCAAGGGCGCGATGCTGATTGGCAACGGCCCGGACGCCATGCACCGCGTCAGCATGGTCGGCAACGACATGAAGCTCGACACGGGCATCGGCATGTGCGGCAAGGCCGGCCAGGGAGTGCCGGTCGGCGTCGGCCAGCCGCACCTGCGCATGAACCAGATGACGCTGGGCGGAACGCGGGTTTAGGGCAGCCTGCCGCTTCCCCTACTTTCGCCGCTTTGGCTTCTCCAGCAGCGCCACGGCCTCGACATGTGGAGACCAGAGGAACTGATCGACCGGCGTCACGCTTTTCAAGGTGTAGCCACCGTCGATCAAGATGCGCAGATCTCGGGCGAGTGTCGTCGGATTGCAGGAGACGGCTACGACATAAGGCACGTCGGATCTGGCGAGTTGCTTGGCCTGATCCTCTGCGCCGGCGCGCGGCGGATCGAAAATGACGCCGTCAAAAGCGTTGAGTTCCTTGAAGGTCAGCGGACGGCGAAACAGGTCGCGCTTTTCGGACGTCACGCGCTTCAGCCCAAAGCCCATGCGAAAGCCCCGATCCAGCGCTGCGAGTGCCGCCTGATCGCCCTCCACCGCATGGACTTCCGCCCCTTTCGCCAACCGCAGGGCGAAGGCGCCGGCGCCGGCAAACAGATCGGCGATTTTCTTCGCGCCCTTCAGATGAGCGAGCGCCAGTTCCGCCATCGCCGCTTCAGCCGCTGCCACCGCCTGCAGGAAGCCGCCCGGCGGCGGGACGACCGATATGGCGCCGAACGAGACCACGGGCTTTCTCGGCTCGATGATGATCTCGCCATCCATCGACAGCCTCGCGAGTTTCTCGCGGATCGCGAACTCGATCGCATTGCGCCGGGCGGCATCCGCCAATGGCGCCGGCGTCGGAGACTGCGATGTCCAGCCCGGACGCCGTATGCGTCACGCTCAGGTGAAACGCGTCGCGCGTGCTGCCGATGATCGCCGCCAGCGAGCGTAGCGTCGGGATAGACGCCTCGATCTCCGGCAGGACGATAGGGCATTCGGTGATGTCGATGATGGTGTGTGACGAAGCCTTGTTGTAGCCGAAGACCGCGCCCTTTTCCGTCTTGCGGGCCGAGAAGGTTGCCGTTCGTCGCTGTCGCGGCTGACAGGGGACAGTTTCGGAAACATCCCCCGAAATGCCACGCGATGCCATCGCCTGCGCGACCTTCTCGCGCTTCCAGGCGCGATAAGGTTCGTCCGCCAGATGCTGGATCGCACATCCGCCGCATTCGCCAAAATGCCGGCACGCCGGTTCGACCCGCTGCGGCGAGGCCTCCAGAACGGAAAGCAACGTGCCTTTGCTGCCTTCGACGACAGCGTTCACGCGCTCGCCAGGCAATGCAAACGGTACATAGACCTGCGCGGAAGTGGTGTGCGCCACGCCATCGCCCTGTGCGCCCAGAGTGTCGATGGTGAGCGTGGTCATCGGCGATCCTTGATGGCGCCCAGGAGAAACTCGCGATTGCCGTCGCCACCTTCGATCGGCGACGCATGCCATCCCAATGCACGCCAGCCGGGCATGGTTTCGATCCAATCGGCCAGTTCCCGTGCTATGCGCGGCCCGTCCTCGGCATTCTTCAGGATGCCGCCCTTGCCGATCGCCTCGCGGCCGGCCTCGAACTGCGGCTTGGCCAGAAACACGCCCCTTGCGCCGGAGGCGGCAAGGGTGAGCGCGGGCGGCAAAGCGAGTTTCAGCGAAATGAAGCTGACGTCGCAAACAAGAAAATCGGGCGTTTCGCCGTCAAGGTCCGCTGCAGTCAAGGCCCGTGCATTCAACCCTTCGCGTACCACCACGCGCGGGTCGCCTCGCAAGGACGGATCGATCTGGCCGTGACCAACATCGATAGCGAAGACCTTTGCCGCGCCACGTTCCAGCAGAACCTGCGTGAAGCCACCAGTAGAGGCACCGACATCGAGCGCTGTGCTGCCGGCGGGATGAAAGCCGAAATATTCCAGTCCACCGACAAGCTTCAGCGCCGCGCGCGAAACATAGGCGCCGGCTGGATCGTCCACATCGATCGGCGACGCTTCGGACACCAGAGCACCCGGCTTGCGCGTGACGATCCCCGAAACACTTACAGTTGCGCGCTCAACCGCATCGCGGGCGCGAGACCGACTTTGAAACAGACCGCGCCTCACCAGCAATTCGTCGAGCCGAAGTTTTAGCCCAGTTTCCAATTTCGCCATGGGATGTTCCTTGGCGAATGGATCGCCGGAACGCAAGCGCTCAGTCGCATGGCAAGAAGGTGCGTGGCATCAATTCACCTTGTTAACGCAGGACATTCCGCGTCGGCTAGTATGCAAAGCAATTTGCTGGATTATCTCGCCGTGAAAAGCTTACGCGCTCGCTGAGCGGATCGATCTGCCCAGAGCCTGGAAAACAGTGTTTACGATACCCACGCTGTCCAGGCCGGCGTAGGCATACATCTTTTCCGGCTTGGCATGGTCGGTGAAGACGTCCGGCAGAACCAGAGGGCGAACCTTCAACCCGATTTCGAGCAACCCCTGATGGGCGAGGAAGTGCAGCACCTGACTGGCGAAGCCACCAATAGCGCCCTCCTCCACCGTCACCAGAATTTCATGAGAGCTGGCAAGTCGGCGAACAAGGTCCTCATCGAGCGGCTTGGCGAAGCGCGCGTCGGCAACGGTCGTAGACAGGCCAGCGGCGCTGAGCTCCTCTGCCGCAAGCAGGCAATCCGCCAGGCGCGTTCCAAAGGACAGCAGCGCAACCTTCGTGCCCTCGCGCAGAATGCGACCCTTGCCGATTTCTAGCACGGACCCGCGATCCGGCAGGTCGACCCCGACGCCATTTCCGCGCGGATAGCGGAAGGAAATCGGACCATCGTCATAGACCGCCGCCGTGCGAACCATATGGCGCAGTTCGGACTCGTCAGCTGCCGCCATCACCACGAAACCCGGCAAGCTCGCCAGATAGGTCGTATCAAAAGCGCCGCAATGCGTCGCGCCATCGGCGCCGACAAAGCCGGCACGGTCGATTGGAAACCGGACAGGCAATTTCTGGATCGCCACGTCATGGACGACCTGGTCATATGCGCGCTGCAGGAAGGTCGAATAGATGGCGACGAAGGGCTTCAGCCCCTCCGTCGCGAGGCCCGCGCCGAATGTGACAGCATGCTGCTCGGCGATGCCTACGTCGAATGTGCGCGCCGGAAACACCTCGCCGAACAGGTCCAGGCCGGTACCGGTCGGCATGGCTGCCGTGATGGCGACGATGTTGTCGTCCTCCCGCGCCTCCTGAATCAGGCTCTCGCCGAAGACCTTGGTGTAGCTGGGCGCGTTTGCCGGCGCCTTGGCCTGTGCGCCGGTAATCACGTCGAAGGTGTTGACACCATGATATTTGTCGGTCGCCGCCTCGGCGGGGCCGTAGCCCTTGCCCTTCTGCGTTACCACATGGATCAGCACGGGACCGTCGCCATTGTCTCGGACGTTGCGCAGAACCGGAATGAGATGATCGAGGTTGTGTCCGTCGATCGGCCCGATGTGATAGAAGCCCAACTCCTCGAACATCGTTCCGCCGGTGACATAACCGCGTGCATGTTCAACCGCGCGGGTGACGGCGCGGTCGGCCCGCTTGCCGAGATAGGCGGTAAGCTTTTTGCCCAGATCGCGCAGGCCGAAATAGGTCTTGCCCACAGCAAGACGCGCCAGGTAGGCGCTCATGGCACCGGAAGGTGGCGCGATCGACATGTCATTGTCGTTGAGGACGACGATCAATCGGGCGTCGAGTGCGCCTGCATTGTTCAGCGCCTCGAATGCCATGCCTGCCGACATGGCGCCGTCGCCGATCACCGAGATCACATTGTTGCGCTTGCCTTTGAGGTCGCGCGCAACGGCCATGCCAAGGCCGGCCGAAATCGAGGTCGAGGAGTGCGCCGCGCCGAACGGATCGTATTCGCTCTCCGTGCGCTTGGTGAAACCGGAAAGGCCGCCTTCCATGCGCAGCGTACGAATGCGGTCGCGGCGTCCAGTCAGAATCTTATGCGGATAGGCCTGGTGGCCGACATCCCAGATCAACCTGTCGTCCGGCGTGTTGAAGACGTAGTGCAGCGCCACGGTGAGTTCGACCACGCCAAGACCGGCGCCAAGATGCCCGCCTGTGCGCGAAACCGCGTCGATCAACTCGACGCGCAGTTCCTCGGCGATTTGCTGCAGATCGCTCTCGGGCAGCGCACGCAAATCCGCAGGAATCCGCACCTTGTCTAGAAGTGGTGTATTCGGAGGCTGATTCAATTTTCGTCTTTCACCTGCGCGCAGGGATCAAGTTTATCGGAAATAGGGGGTATCCGATGTCTTGTAAATGCAGAACGTCAGCAGTTCTCACGCATCCGGCAGCGGAATGAACTCTACCTCATCGCCAGGTACGATGTCGAAGCGGCCGGTTCGCCACTCTTCCTTGGCCTGCTCGATGCGCTCCTTGGAGGAGGAAACGAAGTTCCACCAGATGTAGCGGTTGGAGCCGAGCGAGGCGCCGCCGAACAGCATGAAATGCGCACCGTGCTCCGAAGACACGACAATCTCGTCGCCCGGACGGAATACCAGTAGGCGGTCCGACGGAAACCGATCACCGGAAATATCCACGAAGCCGTCAAGCACATAGATGGCGCGCTCCTCGGCATCGGCGGGGATCGCGACCTTGGCACCAGGCGCCAGCCGGATGTCCGCATAGAGAGTGTCGCTGGCGGTTTGCACCGGCGAGCGCAGACCGGAAAAGCTGCCGATCACTACCCGGCCGGATATACCATCGGTGTCGAACTCCGGCAGCGCCGCACGGCCGGTATTGTCGAAGGACGGAGCTACCTCCTCCTTGTCTTCCGGCAGGGCGATCCAGGTTTGAAGGCCGGACATCGACATCGGCGAACCGCGCAGTTCTTCCGGCGTGCGCTCCGAATGCACGATGCCGCGCCCAGCGGTCATCAGGTTCACATCGCCCGGTTCGATGACCATTTCCGTGCCAAGCAAGTCGCGATGCCTGATCTTGCCGTCGAAGAGATAAGTAACCGTCGCCAGACCGATATGCGGATGCGGGCGAACATCAATCGCCTGATCGGCCCGCAAGATTGCCGGCCCCATCCGGTCGAAGAAGATGAATGGGCCGACCAGTCGGCGCCTTGCCGTCGGCAGTGCGCGGCGAACCTGGAAGCCGCCAAGATCCTTGGCGTTGGGGATGACCATCAGCTCGATGCAATCGCAAGCGAAAGCATCGCCGGGTTGGGGATCGTTTGCGGGAAAGAAGCTCATCTGACGTTCTCACCAGAAAATGAAATTCGGGTCGTAGGCAGCCAAAACCTTATCGTGCGTAACAAGCCGCAATGGTTCTATTTTAGCTTGTGCTATCATAAGTCTATCGAAAGGATCCGTCCAAATTGTCGGTCAAAAAATACTACTCGAACACGATGGCCGGTTGCTTTGCGAAGCGCAGGGCGGATCGTGCACGCGCCTTGATGGCCTCCTGCTCCCGATCCTTGGGCGGCTGGTTTGTCTCCAGCGTATCCAGCAATTCGCGCGCTGCCGCCGCAATGTTCGTGACGGCAAGGTCGAAGGCCTTCTCATTGCGCTGCGATGGCGCGGTGAAGCCCGACAGTTTCCGCACGAATTGCAGAGCGGCGTCGCGGACCTCAGCGTCGGTCGCCGGCGGATCGAAATTGAACAGAGGCTTGATGTTGCGGCACATGGCTTGTCCTTTCGAGGCAAACGTAGTGCAATCCTGCCGACTGTTCAAATCCGTGGCCGTCTGACCAACGGTGCAGGCGTCATTCATTCTCCGTCCAACGGCTCAACGCCGACCGGCTTGCCCTCCCGGGAAAGACGAATTTTCTCAACCTTGTCCTCGGCGGCCTTCAACAAGCGGTCGCAGTGCGATTTCAACGCCTCGCCGCGTTCGTATATGCGGATCGACTGGTCGAGCGGCACGTCGCCGCGCTCCAGGTCATCGACGATCCTCTCGAGTGCGTCGAGTGCCTGTTCAAAACTCATTGCCTTGATATCGGCATTCGGTTCTTCGGCCATTCTACCCTCTCATCATGCGGCGGACGTGGGCGCCAACGGATTGCGAAAGACCTTCTAGGTCGTAACCGCCTTCCAAAAGGCTCACCAGCCGGTTGCCGGCGCTCTTGGCGGCCCGGTCCATGAGCTGCCCGGTCGCCCAGTCGAAATCTTCCTCGGTCAGATAAATCTCGGCGAGCGGATCGCGGTGATGGGCGTCGAACCCGGCCGAAATGATAATCAGATCCGGTGTGAAATCAGCAATCGCCGGAAGAACCCGCGAGCGAAACGCGTCACGGAAAAGATCGCTCCCGGTGCGCGGCGACAGCGGTGCATTGACGATATTGCCAGCGCCGGTCTCATCCTTGGCGCCGGTTCCAGGATAAAGTGGCATCTGATGCGTCGAGCAATAGAGCACGCTCGGATCGTCCCAAAAGATGTCCTGCGTGCCGTTGCCGTGATGAACGTCCCAATCCACGATCGCCACACGCTCAGCGCCGTATTTTTTCTGTGCGTGACGGGCTGCGATCGCGGCATTGTTGAACAGGCAGAAGCCCATCGCCGTCGTCTTCTCGGCATGGTGGCCGGGCGGTCGTGCGGCTACGAAGACATTGTCAGCCTTGCCGGTGAAGACGTCATCAACAGCCGCATTCGCCGCGCCGACAGCTCGGATGGCGGCTTCCCAGCTCATCGGGCTCACTGAAGTGTCGGCGTCGAGCGATCGAATGCCTTCCTCGGGGATAGAGGCACGAATCCTGTCAACGTACTGCTCGGGGTGGGCGTAAGTAATGGTGGCTTCGTTGGCTTCCGGCGCCTCGACGCGATCGAGGTTGGCAAAAGCATCGTCCTCCAACACGCGCGCAATCGCCCGCAGGCGGTCCGGCCGCTCGGGGTGGCCAGGAGGCGTCAGATGCTCAAGGAACACCGGGTGCGTGTAGAGTTTCGTGACCATGCTCCGATATAGGCGCGCGCGCTGCGAAAGGCCACGCCCCGCAGGCGCTGCGTCAACAGTTTCAGCGCGGGCGGCTATTCGAGCCTAGTCGGGAAGCCAGGTGCGCGAAGGTCGGTAGCGAGCGCATCCTCAAGCAGCCTGACGACGCCAGTCGATTGGGCGCTACCGCCATAAGCACTGCGTGCGCGCTCGAATGTCTCCCGCGTTAGCCCGGCAAGATCGAGCGGGACGCCGGCGACGAAGCCGATGCCGCACCTGCTGCTACGAGACTTTCGGTATTTGCCGATTTGGCATCGTGAACCGTGAGATCGAAGCCGCTCAAGACGAGATTGAGTGCGAGCGACGCACGGGCTTCGGAACAGGGCCTTTCGAGACGGTGCTCCGGCGGTCGCTAAATAATCGACGTCTTGGCGATTCTGATGCCGAAGCCCTCAAGGCCCACATAGTGGCGCTCGCGTGAAGCGATGAGGTCAATCGACTGGACGCCAAGGTCTTTGAGGATCTGGGCGCCAAGGCCAATCTCGCGCCATTCGGCTTCGCGGCGGCGAGCTTCCTCATGCGTTTCGCGCTCTTCGTTGGCCGGTCGGTTGCGGCCACCATGCGCGACGCCGACAGAACCCTCGCGCAGATATACGACGACGCCGCGCTTGCGCTCTCCGAACGACGTCAGCAGGTCCCTGAGCGTCGGGCGCGTTCCGAAGACATCGTTGACAACGTCTTCCGAATGCAGCCGGACCGGTACGTCCTCGCCGTCACGGATATCGCCGAACACCACTGCGACGTGATGCATGACGTCCCACGGCACAGTGTAGGTGAAGACCTGCGCCCTGCCGCCGGGCGTCTCGATATCCGAGCAGGCCAGCCGCTGGACGAGCGTTTCCTTTCGCTGGCGGTAGGCGATGAGGTCGGCAACCGAAACCTGCTTCAAGGCATGCTCTTCTGCGAAGCCAGCGACCTGTGGCCCGCGCATGACCGTTCCGTCGTCATTCACCAACTCGGAAATGACGCCCACTGGCGGCAGATTTGCCAGCTTGCAAAGATCGACGGCGGCTTCCGTGTGGCCCGAGCGCATCAGCACGCCACCTTCGCGAGCGATCAGCGGAAAGATGTGGCCGGGACGGACAAAATCGGATGCGCCGGCATTGCCATTGGCGAGGTTGCGCACCGTAAGGGTGCGGTCGTCCGCGGAAATGCCGGTTGTCGTGCCGTGCTTGAAGTCAACGCTGACTGTGAAGGCCGTTGTGTGGGCGGAATCGTTGTCCGCAACCATCGGCGAAAGGTTCAGGCGCCGCGCATCCTCGCGCGTCATCGGCGTGCAGACGATGCCCGACGTGTGGCGAACGATGAACGCCATCTTCTCCGGCGTGCAATGGACGGCGGCGACGATCAGGTCACCTTCGTTCTCGCGGTCGTCGTCATCCGTCACCACGACAATTTCGCCGCGCTCGAACGCGCGGATCGCTTCGACGACTTGTCTCTGGTCATAGGGCATGAATTGCTCCGAAATAAGCGATTGGTGAGTAGCGATTGAAGAAGCGAGCGCTCTCCCTATCCGCTACTCGCTGGTCACTACTCGCTCAACTTTTTCCCGTTTGTCCGCGGTGACGCAGATAGTGGTCGGCAATCGCACAGGCAACCATGGCTTCGCCGATCGGTACGGCGCGAATGCCGACGCACGGATCGTGGCGACCCTTGGTCTGGATGTCGACATCATTTCCGTCGATGTCAATGGATCGCCGTGGCGTCAGGATCGACGAGGTTGGCTTCACTGCAAAGCGCGCCACGACAGGTTGCCCCGTCGAGATGCCGCCGAGAATGCCGCCTGCGTGGTTCGACAAAAAGATCGGCTGGCCGTCATTGCCCATGCGCATTTCATCGGCGTTCTGTTCGCCGGTGAGGCGCGCGGCGTTGAAACCCTCACCGATCTCCACGCCCTTCACCGCATTGATCGACATCAAATTGCCGGCGATGTCCTGATCGAGTTTCGCATAGATGGGAGCGCCGAGCCCGGCGGGAACGCCCTCCGCAACGATCTCGATCACTGCGCCGACCGACGAGCCTGCCTTGCGGATGCCGTCGAGATAGTCGGCGAATACCGGCACAGACGCCGGATCTGGCGTGAAGAACGGATTTTCGGCAGTGTGTACGAAATCCCAGTTCCAGTTACCGCGCTCGATCTCCCGGTCGCCCATGGCAACCAGCGCGCCGCGCACAACCATGCCCGGAACGACCTTGCGCGCCAGCGCGCCGGCGGCAACGCGCGCGGCCGTTTCGCGGGCCGACGAACGCCCGCCACCACGGAAATCGCGCAGGCCGTATTTGACATCATAGGTGTAGTCGGCATGACCGGGACGGTATTGACGGGCGATCTCGCCGTAATCTTTCGAGCGCTGATCGACATTTTCGATGAGCATCGAGATCGGCGTACCGGTCGTCACCATCGTCACGCCGTCTTCGTCCATCAGGACGCCCGATAGAATTTTTACCTCATCCGGCTCGCGGCGCTGGGTGACGAACCGCGACTGGCCGGGGCGTCGGCGGTCGAGATCAGCCTGGATTTCGGCTTGCGTGAAACGAATACCGGGCGGGCAGCCATCGACCACACAGCCCAGCGCTGGTCCGTGGCTCTCGCCCCAGGTGGTGACGCGGAAAAGATGGCCAAACGTATTGTGCGACATTTTGTGTCTCTGCAGGGGCCGAACCGGCGTTCCGCCTTCTATTGGCGTTTTTTCATGGGGTCAAACGCCGCGATGCCAGAAATAGTTTTGACACATTCCCCGGGTTACGGTCTTCTCCAGAGTTGGGGGAAACACCCGCCAATGGCGGACAAATCGCAGAAAGAGGATCGAGATGCGCATCCTGATCAGCGCCATTTGCGCAGCATTTCTCATGACCAGCGCCGCCTTCGCCGCCGAAGCTGAAGGCAAGATCAAGTCGATTGACGTGGACAATTTGACGATCACGCTGGATGACGGCCAAGCATACAAGCTGCCTGGCGAGTTCGACATGGACTCCATCAAGGAAGGCATGGAAGTATTGCTCGCCTATGACAAGATCGAGGGTCAGAACCTGATCACCGACATGCAGTTGTCGGAATAGGCTGCGAGCCCGACTTCAAAGCCAGTCCAACCGGTTATCCTGCAATCGCAGGATGCGGTCCTGGTAGATTTCCAGCGTTGCGGCATCTCCGGGCTCAGTGCCCAGAATCATTCGGAATAGGATTCGCATAACGCCGCCATGCGTGACGCAAACCGTCGGCTGGCGCACCGCATCCAACCAGGGCCGAACGCGCTCCATCAGTATCTGATAGCTCTCAGCGCCCTCGCCCGGCGGCACGAAGAGCCATTTGTTGCGCTTGCGCGCTTTGGTGACGCCCGGCTCGGCAGCTTCCAGTTCGGCGAAGGTATACCCCTGCCAGTCGCCAAAGCTGACCTCGACCAAACGGCCGTCGGTGCGATACGCAGTCGGGTCGAGGCCCATGGCAGCGCGCACCCGCTCCATGGTCTCGCGCGTCCTGCGCATTGGACTTGCCACGAAGTCAAAGGCGTTCGCGTCCGCGATCAACCCGCGCAGCCGCGCGCCATTGCGGTCGGCCTGACGCCGGCCATTTTCGTTGATGTCGTTCTCGGCCTGGCCCTGCAGCCGGCCTTCCAAGTTCCACGGCGTCTCACCATGGCGGATGAAATAGACGAGCAGACGCGTCATGCCGGTCTTTCCAACCGAGACCCGACGCTTACTCCTTGACGACGCTGATATCCGGGGCGTCCACGGCCTTCATGCCGACCACGTGATAGCCCGAATCGACGTGATGGATTTCACCGGTGACGCTGCGCGACAGGTCCGACAGGAAGTAGACGCCGGAATCGCCAACTTCCTCGGGCGTGACAGTTCGCTTCAAAGGCGCGTTGTATTCGTTCCAGCGCAGAATGTAGCGGAAATCGCCAATGCCCGACGCGGCGAGCGTCTTGATCGGGCCCGCGGAGATCGCGTTAACGCGGATGTTCTTGCTGCCGAGATCGACCGCGAGATAACGCACGCTTGCCTCGAGCGCTGCCTTGGCAACACCCATTACGTTGTAGTGCGGCATGACCTTTTCAGCACCGTAATAGGTGAGCGTCAGCAGCGAGCCGCCATCCGGCATGAGCACTTCGGCGCGCTTGGCGACGTCGGTGAACGAGAAGACCGAAATATCCATGGTCTTCTGGAAATTAGCGCGGGTCGTGTCGACATAGCGGCCGTCGAGTTCTTCCTTGTCGGAGAATGCGATGGCGTGAACGACGAAGTCGAGCTTGCCCCACAGCTTGACGACCTCGGCGAAAACGGCGTCGAGCGTCCCAGCATCGGTGACATCGCAATGGCCGACGACGTGGGCGTTCAGTTCCTGCGCCAGCGGCTCGACGCGCTTCTTGAAGGCGTCGCCCTGATAGGTCAGCGCGATTTCAGCGCCCTGATCAGCGCAGGCCTTGGCTATGCCATAGGCGATCGACCGGTTGTTGGCCACGCCCATGATAAGGCCGCGCTTACCGGCCATGAGGCCTTGTCCACCCGCCATCGAGAACACTCCAGAAAGGTTGCGACCGCCCTATCGCATAGGCGGTATGAGCCTTCAAGTCTGGTTGTCGGTCGTGGGTCGTGGTTCGTTGCTCGTCGGTCGAAAGTACGCACGTCAGGCACAATCACGAACGACGACCACGAACGACGCTCTCACGACCGCCGCCTACGCGCCAGCGCTTCCAGCTCGGGGTCGGGCGTTTCGGCGAGCATGACGCGCAAGTGAACATAGAGGTCGGCGTGGCCGCCCGTCTTCACCGGCAGCCCCCTGCCCTTCAAGCGCAAAACCTTATCCGAACTCGACCATGCCGGCACGGTTATCGCCAGCTTGCCGGTCGGAGTCTCGACGGTAACTTTTTCGCCCAGAATCGCATCCTCAAGCGGCACCGGTTGATCGACATGCAGGTCGCGGCCCTCGACGCGATAGCGCGGATGCTTGCGGATGTGGATTTTCACCAGCGCATCGCCGGCGCCGCCCGGACCTTGTCCTCCCTGGCCTTTCAGGCGGATGGTCTGGCCTTCCTCGACAAAGGCGGGCAACTTGACCGCAAGCTTGCGCCCATCGGGGAAGATGGCGTTGACCTTGGCGGCGGTCGCGATCTCCTCGACGCTGACGTCGAGCGTCGCGTTCATATCCTCGCCGACGGGCGGACGGCGACCTCCGCCCATGCCACCCATGCCGCCGGGACCACGGGCAGCGCCCGAGAAGGCCTGACCGAAGATCTCGCTGAAAATGTCGCTGGTATCACCGCCGCTACGGAATTCGAAACGCGAACCCGGTCCGCCTTGGCTGCGGAAACCGGCAAACGGATCGCCGCCGCCCGCTTCAAAGCCCTGGAATTTCGGCTTGCCTTCCGCATCGATCTCGCCGCGATCATAAGCGGCGCGATTTTTCTCGTCGCCGACGATATCGTAGGCCTGAGTCGCGGCGTTGAAACGCTCCTTTGCCTTCGGATCGTTGGGATTCTGGTCCGGATGATATTTTTTCGCCTGCTTCCGGTAAGCCGATTTGATGTCCTTGGCCGTCGCGGATTTCGCAACGCCCAGCACCTCGTAGGGATCGCGCATGTGACTGCCTGCCGCAATGAAGTTATGGTCGCACCCTATATGCGGTGCACTAGGAACAAATTCCAGAGGCTTTGGCACAAGATATGCAAGATATGCGGGATATTGTGCAGGTAGACGACTCGGCGCTAAGGTGTGCTTGAAGCAACGTCACGGCCGCCTGCAAAAGCTAAGACCCTGCGGCGCCGAATTCCCGCATCTGCCAGGTGCCGGGAGCTACCATGCAGGCCTCGCCCTCGTACAAGGCCACACCGTCGAAGCTCTCGCGCGACGTGGTGAAACGGCGGCAGAGCGTGTCGTTGCGCTTTTCCTCGATAAGGCTGTCGATGGCACCGCGAGAACCGGTATCGGCATTTGCCCAGGGGAGCGGAGCCCCAGTCTTCAGCAACTCGATGTCGGCTGAGGATACTGCATTGCGGATCGTCGCTTCATCCGAGCGCTGCTCGGGGTTGGCCGGCGTGGTGTTCCCTACATCGCCCGTTGTTATGCTTGGATCAACTTCCGCCTTGTCCAGGCCGAAGCCGCCCGCCGCACATCCGCTAAGAATGACGAGAAAAATCATTGGAAGCAGCATGCCGGCGATTCGCGGCGCTCGTGGACTTGCGTCCCGAGAGGCTTGCGCACCTCGCAACAATCGGCAATCTCCCCACAAGAAATGTCCCAACGGATCAGACCATGAGTCAAATTGAGTTAAAAAGTAGTGACTTTACCGAGAGCAACGAACCGTTCCGGCTTTTCGGCGAGTGGCTCGATGACGCAACAAAGAGCGAGCTTAACGATCCGAACGGCGTGGCATTGGCAACCGTCGACGCCGACGGACTGCCGAATGTGCGCATGGTGTTGTTGAAGGGTTTCGATGAACGAGGCTTCGTGTTCTACACGAATTTCGAGAGCGCCAAAGGCCGCGAAATCCTGGCGAGCCGCAAGGCGGCGATGTGTTTCCATTGGAAATCCCTGCGCCGTCAGGTGCGGGTGCGCGGCCCGGTCGAGATCGTTTCCGATGCCGAGGCCGACGAATATTACGCGACGCGGCCACGCGGCAGCCGCATCGGCGCGTGGGCGTCAAAACAGTCGCGCCCGCTGGAAAGCCGGTTCGCGCTTGAAAAGGCGGTTGCGGAATACACCGCAAAATATCCGATCGGCTCCATACCGCGCCCAGCGCATTGGTCCGGCTTCCGAATCGTGCCGTCGCATTTCGAATTCTGGCACGACCGGCCGTTCCGCCTGCATGACCGGGTTGTGTTCACCCGCCATGGCGAAGGCTGGGCAAAGACGCGGCTTTATCCGTGAGTACCGCATCGGCCCGAAAATCGGAACCGATTTTCGTAGATGCGCAGTTTCTAAGAGATACAGCGTCCTTTGCGCGTCCGAAGGACGCGCGGCGCTGTAGTATGGACGATCTGTTCCGACACGCGACACTCGGCTCGATCGTGTTCTACAGGGACCCTCAGGCCGCGCTCGATTGGTTGGAGAACGCCTTCGGGTTCGTGCGCAGCATGGTGGTCACCGATGATACCGGCAATCTCATGCACGCCGAAATGCGCTTTGCGAATGCTTATATCATCGTCAACTCGGAATGGGCCGAGCACATAGCGAGCCCGCTCTCGGTGGCAAGAACACCCAGTCGGTCTATCTGCGCCTGCCGGGCGACATCGATGGTCACAGCGGGCGCGGGTGGCGGGAGCGGTGATCCTGCAGGAGCCGGAGGATCAGTTCTATGGCGCGCGGACCTATCGGGCGATCGATCTGGAAGGCCATATGTGGACCTTTTCGCAGACCGTGCGGCATGTTTCCGAGCAGGCGGCTGCGGCGCTGAGCGGCATGAAGATCGACGGCTGGCAACAACCCTGAAACAGATGGACTAAGCCCGGCGCATCAGCCAGCGCGCGGCAGCGACCAGAGCAATCACCGTCAACGGCCAGACCGCCCAGAACTGGCCGCTCCAACTGAACAGGTTGATGGCGACGAGCCCTATGCCGACCACAGCAAGGGACGCTATGGAACGGTCGATGCGATTGGTTTGCCGAGCCCAATCAAGACCGGCAATCATCGCCAGTACGAGCAGCGGCCAGCGTGCCCAGAATGTGTCGGGGGAACCGGCGAGATTGATCGCCACGAAACCCAGGCCAATCAGCGAAAGAACCGCGATCCTGCGGCGCATGCGGAAGCCGCCGACACTGACGTCGCCGCTCGCATCCGGGCGCAGATCTTGTCGCCCGAATTGGGAGGCGGGGGTGCGCTGAGCTGCTGATGCGGCGCCTTGCAGGTCGCCGATCCGCACCGAATAGCTTGGCACGCTCTCGTCCATGTTCTTGACCGAAAGATTTCCGTGAAACTCGAAGCCTACCGCGAGCTTGTTGCGCACCTGATCGTGCACGGTGCTGGAGATCAGGATGCCGCCGGGATGCGCCGCCGCCTGAAGCCGCGCCGCAATGTTTACGCCATCACCGTAGATGTCGTCTCCATCGACGATGACGTCGCCAAGGTTGATGCCGATGCGAAACAGCATGCGCGCCTCGTCTGGACGGCCGGCATTGTGCTGCGCAAGTTCGTTCTGCACGTCGATCGCAGCGCGCACCGCCGCCACGACGCTTGCGAATTCCGCAATGACGCCGTCGCCCCAGGTGTTCACGACGCGGCCGCCATGCGAGGCGATCAGCCGGGCCATCGCATCGCGATAGACTTTCAGGGTCGCGAATGTCCCTTCCTCGTCGGCCTCCATCAGCCGCGAATAGCCCTGTACGTCTGCCGAGAAGATGGTGGTCAGCTTGCGGTTGGCAGTCGACATCGCCTCCTCCGTACCGCGATGCGCACATGCGACGACAAAAAGAAAGTAGGCGCGCGCGGAGTAAGGTTCAACAGGCCATCTTGCGCGCAATGGAGGCTGCGCAAGCGGCGCGCGCCTCGTCGGAATTGCCTGCCGCCGCCCACCGAGGAATCCAAGGCGGCGCCAGCCGGGCAGATCCGATCAGCCGGGCCATCGCATCGCGACAAACTTGCTGGCGAACATGCGACGGAACTCACGAGGCAAGTGCGCGAGTAAGGTTCAACCGGCTTTCTTGCGCGCCAGGAAGGCTGCGAATGCGGCGCGCGCCTCGTCGGATTTGAGCCGGGCGCGGAAATGCTCGCCCTCCTCGCGGATGCGGGTGACGATTTGATTGCGCGGGCCGCGCATCAGATCGCGAGAGATCTTCAACGCTTCGGGAGGCTTTGCGGCGATCCGCCCGGCGGCGGCCAGCGTTTCCGCTTCGAGCCGTTCCTCCGGTGCAATTGCATAGATCAAGCCAGCGGCGAGCGCGCGTTCCGCCGACAGCGGCTCGCCGAGCCCGAGCAAAGCGAACGCGCGCTGATGGCCGAGCAGCGCCGGTGCAAGCAGGCTCGAAGCTGCCTCCGGCACAAGGCCAAGATCGACGAAGGGCGTATGAAAGGCTGTGCGTGGCGTGGCGATCGTCAGATCGCAATGCAGGTTCATCGTTGCGCCGACGCCAACCGCGATGCCATCGACGCCGGAAACCAGCGGTTTCGCGGCGCCGGCAAGCGCGAGCAGGAAATCCCAAACCTCCGCGCCGCCATCACCGCCCATCGCGACCGCCATGAAGTCTGCAAGATCGTTGCCGGCCGAAAACGCTCCGGGCACGCCAAGGAACACATGCACGCGCACCGCCGGATCAAGCGTCGCCATCGGTCAGCGCCTTGGCCATCGCCGCGTACATCGCGCGGGTAATGGCGTTTTTCTTATCCGCCCGGTTCATGCGGATGATCTGCACCGCGCCACGACGTTCGATCACGATATGCTCGGTCACTTGCGGCTTCCTCTCAGGCAAAAAGCGATCTGGCGGCAGCTTCGAGGCTTTCGCCGCCCTCAATCACGGTCGATCGAAGCGATGCGGTTTCGCCGGCAAGGTTTTCCGCAAAGAAGCGGCAAAGAGCAGTGCGCTCCCCCGCGCCCGACGCCACCGCTGCCCGCGCCAGCAAGGCTCCACCGGAGGCGAGAGCAAACAGCCGCAGATAAGGCGTGGCGCCGGCCAGCACGGCCTGCATCCTGCCATCGCGGAACAAGGTGATAAGTTCCTCGGTCGTCGCCTCGAGGGCGTCGATTGCCGCTTCAAGCTTGCGCGCCGAATGGCCCAGCCCGTCGAGGTTCGAAGTGCGCAGCGCCTTGACCGCTTCGCGCAACTCGGCGATGTAACCGCGCACATGGTCGCCACCCGACTGAGGCAGCTTTCGCATCACCAGGTCGATCGCCTGTATGCCGTTGGTGCCTTCATAGATCGGCGCGATGCGGGCATCGCGCAGCAGCGCCGCAGCCCCGGTTTCCTCAATGAAGCCCATGCCGCCGTGCACCTGCACACCGAGCGAGGCGACGTCCACACCAACATCCGTCGAGAAGGCTTTGGCGATCGGCGTCAACAGATTGGCGCGTTCCTGCCAGAAGCCGGCCTGTTCGCCGCCTGCGCGCGCCATGTCGGTCGCGTGCGCGCAGCAATAGCTGATGGAGCGAGCAACTGCCGTCAGCGCCTTCATCGCCAGCAGGTTGCGCTGGACATCCGGGTGATGGACGATCGGCGCCATGCCCTCGCCGGAATAGCTCGCGGCCTTTCCCTGGCGGCGTTCATTGGCATAGGCCAGCGCCTTCTGGAACGCCGCTTCGGCGATCGCCACGCCCTGCATGCCGACTGCAAGCCGGGCGTTGTTCATCATCGTGAACATGCAGGCGAGGCCCTGGTTCTCCTCGCCGATCAGCCAGCCGATGGCGCCTGGCGCGCTGTGCGTGGCGAAGCCATCGCCATAGATCATGGTGCAGGTAGGCGAGCCGTGGATGCCGAACTTGTGTTCGATGGAGGCACAGAACACGTCATTGCGGGCGCCGAGGCTGCCGTCGCGATTCACCAGGAATTTCGGCACGAGGAAAAGCGATATGCCCTTTGTTCCGGCGGGTGCATCCGGCAACCGCGCCAGCACCAGATGGACGATGTTGTCGGTGAAATCGTGCTCGCCATAGGTGATGAAGATCTTCTGGCCAAAGATGCGGTAGGTGCCGTCGCCCGCCCGTTCGGCGCGGGCTCGAAGTGCGGCGAGATCGGAGCCGGCCTGCGGCTCCGTGAGGTTCATCGTCCCCATCCACTCGCCGGAAACCAGTTTTTCAAGATAAGTCGCCTTCAGTTCTTCCGACGCGTGTTTCTCCAGCGCCTCGATCGCGCTCATCGTCAATGTCGGGCCGATACCGAACGCCATCGAGCCCGAATTCCACATTTCGAGAGCCGCCACGCCGAGCATGGCCGGAAGCCCTTGCCCGCCGAACTCAACCGGCGCGGACAGGCCGTTCCAGCCGCCTTCCGTCCAACGGCGGTAAAGGTCCCGCCAGCCATCCGGCGTGCGCACCGACGTGCCTTCCAGCACCGCTCCTTGCCGGTCGCCGACTGTCCGCAGCGGAGCCACTTCATCTGTCGCGAAGCGGCCGGCCTCTTCGAGGATGGCATCGGCGAGATCTTCCGTTAGTTCGCCGAGTGCGCCGGCATCGATCGCCGCCTTCATGCCGGCGACGTGTTTTAGCGTGAAGCCAATTTCCTCGACCGGCGCCCGATACATTTTTGGCTCCTCCATCCAACGCCCGTGCGGCATCGCGTCCTCAGTCGATTTCGATATGTACTTTTGACGTAAGCGTCAATTGACCTGAGAGAGCGGTGCGCGCTATTTCAAGGCTGGATCGACGTTGCGAAAAGAGGCAAGCATGCTCGCCAGACCCGAAACCAAGCGATGCATCGAATGTGGCCTGCCTTTCGGCATGCCCGGCTTCAACTATCATCAGGGCAATATCGACAACGGCCCCGCCTATTGGGTGGATCGCGGCATATTGTGCTCGCCCGCCTGTTCGCTATCGCATTTCAAACGCCGCGAGGCGGAAGGCTCCTTGCCGACCGCGCCCGCGCCTAACCCGTTTGATTTTCGGTAACCGATGCGCGAACGTGCGCTTCAAGCACCCTCGACGCTTGGCACTATCGCTGGCGGTTAGCGCCGAGCCTTCATGATTTCGTCATCCTAGGCCAAGCGGGCGCGTAGCGCCCCGCGCGACCATAGGATGACGAAAGTTGCAGGCCTTGCGCTATTCGTCGAGACCGCGAAAGAAGCCCGCAGTCGCAGCCGCCTGATGGCAACCAGAACGGACCATAACCTGCGGCAGCAAATCATTAACCATACTGCGACAGGATGGGCGTTTGTCCGCGGAGTGTTCCTCTGTTGCAGCAAATGGCGTCGTCCTGTCTTCCCTCAGCACTTTTTTCGTTCGCCTTGTCGTGCGCAGCTGTTGGGCCCGCTGCAGCGTCGGATTTTTCTGAGCCGTGGAAACGCGACGACCGGGCGCTGGTAATCGACGCCTACGAATACAATCCGATCGACTGGCGGGAGCTCGTCTCCGACAAGCGCATCGCCGGGTTCATCAACAAGGCTTCAGACGGCTTGCCGCCGGCCTATTTCTGCTCCGGCAGCGAGGCGGAGGTACGATTGTGCAAGGCGCTGTGGAAGCGCCATGCCGTTGCACAGGAACTCTTTCAAACCCGGCGCATCCTGGCAAAATCGTTGGGCTTGAAATGGGGCGCCTATCATTTGGGGCGGCCGGGCAATCCGTTGGAGCAGGTCGACAATTTTCTCCAGTTCGCCACACCGGACGCCGACGATTTGATGGCGCTCGATATTGAGAACAACGACCCCTCCAAATGGATGTCGCTTGCCGATGCCGAGATTTTCGTCCAGGAGGTGCAGCGCCGCACCGGACGCTTCCCGATCCTCTACACCAACAGCTCAACCGCCCAGCACATCGCCGACAATCGCGACCGCTACCCGCTGCTATCGCGGCTGCCGCTCTGGTATGCGCGCTACAAGCCGAAAATCGGCATGCATTTTCCCAAGGGCAATTGGCAGACCTATTCGCTGTGGCAATTTTCCGCGCAGGCCAATTGCAGCGCGCGCGCCTGCCCTTATCGGGTGAAAGGCACCAATTTCGACATTGATGTGAATGTCGCGTCGATGAATGCCGAAGAGTTGCGCGCGGCGTGGCCCTTTGGCGGCCTGCTTACCACACCCGTCGATTTGATGGCATCGGTGCCAGTGCCCGTGCAACGCGCGAAGGCATTGGCCGGTGACGTCGAGATCACCTATGCCGACGTCAGGGTCGAGCCGGGTTCGCCGCTGGCGCTCGCCAATGCCTTTATGCAAGCTGGCGAGCGCTATCCGGGGAGGATGGAAGCCGCGTGGAAAAAAGGCATCACGCTCAGCGGCTATAAAATAACGGACATCGTGCTGGGGCGGCGGGCGCTCAGCGCTACATCAGATCTTCTTCTTGTCCTTTGCGGATCGCGCGGCGTGGGCTGCAACCATCCGCAGCTTCCTTTCGCGGTTCAGAACCAGACCACCGGCCCGACTTGCCACAGCGCTTGAGGCGCAATTTGGACCGGGAACTGTTCTCGCCTATGACCGAGAGGCCGAACCGGAAGCCTTTCGGGGAGAACCAGAAATCGCAAATCGACCCGGTCACCACGGCGTCCATCGAGCCGCAGCGGCCAAAGTCCTTCAACCGCTACGATTTTCCTGTTTTCATGCTGAAATCGGCACCCCCCGGCCGCGAAAATTTCGAGGTCCTTCTCGGTAGCCGCAGCAAGGGTGGGCTCCCGCTCGCCGTTTTCAGCCAACCGGCTCACCAGGATCGGTCGAGCGATCGCCAAACCGATGGATCACCGGCAGCGCCTTCTCGTATTTCAAAAAACGGGGCGCGGCGACGCGCGGCTTATTTTTCGCGGTAAGCGGTAAATCTACCGTCCCTTCTCCCGCTCGACGGCGCGGAAGCCGATGTCGCGGCGGCAAAAGCCTTCCGGCCAGGCGATTCTGTCTACGCCGGCATAGGCGCGCTTCTGGGCTTCCGTCACGGTGTCTCCGAAAGCGGTGACGTTGAGCACGCGCCCGCCATTGGCGACGATCTTCCCGTCACGTTCCGCCGTTCCGGCGTGGAAAACCTCGACGCCCTCGGGCACGCTATCAAGACCGCCAATGACCGCGCCGCGCGACGGCGTGCCCGGATAGCCCTTTGCCGCCATCACAACGGTAAGCGCCGCCTCGTCGCGCCAACGCGCCGATGTGTGGGCGAGTTGGCCGTCGACGGCCGCGTTGAGCAGCACAAGCAGATCGTCTTTCAGCCGCATCATCAGCACCTGGCATTCCGGGTCGCCAAAGCGGACATTGTATTCGATGAGCTTCGGCCCGGTATCGGTGATCATCAGCCCAGCAAACAGCACGCCGGAGAACGGCGAACCGAGGTCTCTCATTCCACGCACTGTCGGCTCGATGATTTCGACCATGGTGCGCTGGATTATGGCGGGCGTCATCACTGGGGCCGGCGAATAGGCGCCCATGCCGCCGGTGTTCGGGCCGGTGTCGCCCTCGCCGACGCGCTTGTGATCCTGCGCCGTACCGAAGGGCAGCGCGGTCTTGCCGTCGCACAGGCAAAAGAAGCTGGCCTCCTCGCCGGTCATGAACTCCTCGACGACGACTTCGGCGCCGGCGCCGCCGAACGCTCCGTCGAAGCACGCGTCGATCGCCTCCAACGCTTCGTCCACCGTCATCGCGACGGTCACGCCCTTGCCAGCCGCAAGCCCGTCGGCCTTGACGACGATCGGCGCGCCCTGGCCGCGAACATAATCGGCCGCCGCCGCTGCTTCGGTGAAGCGGCCATAAGCGGCGGTGGGAATTTCAAACCGGGCGCAAAGATCCTTGGTGAAACCCTTCGAGCCCTCGAGCCGGGCCGCAGCTTGTGACGGGCCGAAGACCCGGATGCCGGCCGCACGCAGATCATCCGACAGGCCGGCAACGAGCGGCGCCTCGGGTCCGACGATGACCAAGCCGATGGCCTTGTCCTTGCAGAAGGTGGCGACAGCGGCATGATCCGCCACGTCCAGCGCAACGATCTCGGCTTCCATTGCAATTCCGGGATTGCCGGGAGCGGCATAAAGCCTGGTCAGCATCGGCGACGCAGCAAGTTTCCATGCCAACGCATGCTCGCGGCCGCCAGAGCCGATCAGAAGAACGTTCATGCACAAACCTCGCGAGAGTGGCGCTTCGTGGCTTGCTGGCTATTGGGCCGTCATCGATGGGTCAAGCTGCAACTTCCGTTGCACACCGGCAAACCTCTGCCTTGCGCATGCGAGTTTGACTTCTTGACGCTTCTCCATTCCGCTGTCACTCCACGGCGATGGAACCAATTCAATCCCGCACCGCCCAAGGCCGAGTCGCCGATGCGCCGAGCGGTCATTGGGTGTACCGCGCACTGCCGCGCTGGCTGTGGCCTTATGCGCAGCTGGCACGCTGGGACAGGTCAATCGGCTGGCTGCTGCTGCTGTGGCCATGCTGGTGGTCGGCGGCGCTCGCTTCAAGCGCGTTCGCGCGTCCCGGCGATGCACTGCTTGGGCTTCTGCCCTCGCCGGCAACGCTGTTGCTTTTCCTCATCGGCGCAATCGCCATGCGCGGAGCGGGCTGCACCTACAACGACATCGTCGACCGAAGGATCGACGCCGAAGTGGAAAGGACGCGATCGCGGCCCCTGCCCTCCGGTCAGGTCAGCCTCAAGAGCGCGTGGCTGTTCCTGGTTATGCAAGCGCTGATCGGCCTTGCCGTGCTTCTGCAATTCAACGCTCTTGCGATCCTACTTGGCCTCAGCTCATTGGCGGTCGTGGCCGCCTATCCATTCATGAAGCAATTCATCAACTGGCCGCAACTCGTTCTGGGGCTGGCGTTTTCCTGGGGAGCGTTGATGGGTTGGGCCGCCGAGTTCGGCGAGCTCGATGGGCCACCGATCATGCTCTATATCGGCTCGGTGCTGTGGGTAATCGGTTACGACACGATCTACGCGCATCAGGACAGGGAAGACGACGCATTGGTCGGCGTTCGCTCCACCGCGCGGCTGTTCGGCGAGAACACGAAGATGTGGCTGGTCGGCCTCTATGCCGGCGCGTTGATCTGCTTCGCCGTTGCCTTCGCTTCGGCGCAGGTGCCGATGCCGGCCCTCGCCGGTCTGGTCGGCGCCGGCGCGCATATGGTCCGGCAGGTACGGGTTCTCGATATCGACAACCCGGACCAATGCCTCGCCCTGTTCAAGTCGAACAACATTGTCGGCCTGATCATATTCCTCGGACTGATCGGCGGAGCCGTGTGGATCGCGCTCAAGCCGATCTGATCAATCAGCAGGGAGCGACTATCTCATACCCTTCGATGACCAACCGCAGACCCAGATCGCCGATCTTGCGACGCATGAGGAAGCGCGGACGACGAGCGTTGGTGGCCTTGCCCTGGCGGCGGTCCTGCGGCGGCAGCGACTTGATCGCCACACCGAGAGACTCTTCCAGCGTCCGCGCAATGCCATCCGCCTCGATCAGCAGCATCGGCAGTTGATAGGCGTCCGCCCATGCGCGCCAGTCTGTGGAAATATCGTCAAAATCATCTGCGACAAGCAGCGGAACACTGAGCATCGGGTCACGATGTAGAAGTTCCAGCGTCACCGTGACGTTGCTGAATTCGTCCTCAATGGCACGCGCCGCGACGCCCTCGAAGGCGCGGGCCGGCAAGGCCACCGTAACGGGAAGGTTGCTTTTGCTAAGAATGCAACGGAGCACCGCTCCGCGCTGATCGATGGTGAAAGTGACATCGCCAAAGTCGTCACGTGTTGCGAAGCTGACGATTTGCGGCAAACGAAAGGGGTCGAGGCGCATATGGCGCCCCGCCCAGACTGGCTTCAGCCCGGTGTTCATTGTTTTTTGACTGCCTTGTCCTGTTGCTCTCGAGAGCCGGTATTCCGGTCTCCCTGACCCGGGTGGTCCCGAGTTCTTTATGGGAGCAACTATAGGCCAGCGGCTGTACCTGTCCGCTTAAGAAAGTCGGTTAAATTTTGCTGACCTGTCCGATGGTTAGCAGAATCCAACCGGCTGTAAGACTTCGGCAATAGTGTTAAACGCGGCGGTAAGGGTAGGCGGGCATAGCGGAACATACGCTGTGCGGCGTTCTCGAAATGAGGAGCAGTACGATGTCTTCAACGCCGCCCAGGAGGCAACGCTTGATTGCTTGTAAACTGCCACAAGCGACAACGTCGGGGTTACTGCGCGGGCTGATGCGTCCGCCAATTGTTTCATTGGGGGGCGTTACAATCGCAGCACCGGGAGATGAGAGCTTTACAAGACCGTCGCCGGGACCAATACGGCGCTCGGCAACACAGCGCAACATTCACATCCGGTTCGAGAAGCCTTAAATTGCGGGCGATCCGGCGCGCAATATCATTAGATCGAGGTGATAAAGGTCACGGACACTGCTATTGCCGCAGCTGGTCGGCGAGGTGTGCGTTTCGAGACAGCGCAGACGTCCACAACAAGCATGCAAATGACGAGCATTCGGGGCTAGCGCTGGCAGCATGAAAGCTTTCCCAACATCTGCCGAAGGTGCAAATCTCGTTAAAGTATGCCATGAGTGACGCGCCATAGCGCTCGCCTTAATCCTAGGGGGACTGAAGCCACTCGACCATTGTATTGGTCGATTTCGGCTTCGATTTTTCTCGTGTTGAAAACAGTCGGGTCAGCGTACTTCAGCAAATTGCGGATACCCTCGAAGAACACTCTGCTTCCGGGTCGGTTCTCAACATTGTGAACCGTCGATACGATTACGCTCTTAATATCGTTTGAGTTTCCCCCCGTAGTCGTAGGTGCTTCTCATCTTTCCAGCGCTGTAATGCCGGATATAGTCATCGAGATCTAAATTCCAATTGTTATTCCATCTTTGGTCAAGCTGACCTAACCGTTCATAACGTCGCAGATGGTTAATGACCTCGCCGTTCTCGCCTCAGTATGGTGCAAGCTAATATCATTTGATTTGAGCCTTCCAGTAATCCTATCACCCCGAGATCACGGGTCCAGCACCTTAATTGGTAGCCGACCTTTCCCGCTCATGTCGCAGTCGGAGCCAGCGTTTTGAGTAATCTTCGAACTGGGCACGCAATCCAGGGTGAATGGGTATGCCTTGACTTTCAGCCGCCCCCACCACAGCCACGCCCGAGTTGGTGAAGTCGTGCAGTATTAAATCTAGGGTCACGACCTATTAGTATGATCGAAATGGCGCCTGAAACGGCAAAGAGATGCAAGGAGAAGCGCGAAGGGCGGGGTTCGTTCCCCGGCCGAGCGGTTCGACGCGGCAGGTCGCGGCCGTTTCGGCGTCCGTCGGATGCGGTCCATCTGCCCGGCTCCTTTGTCGCGAAGGCCTTGAAAGCCGAAAGGCTTCCTGCGCCTTCGCTTCGCGTATCCGAACAGATGGCCTCACACCATTTCGACCAGATTAATAGGTCCTGACCCTAGGTCGAGTGCGACATCGGCCATGGTGCGCGGCGGCGGCAGGGCAGACATGGAGTGGTCCTCTAAGATTTCCGCCCGTGGGTAGCCATCGTCTCCACTCAAGTCCATGACCCCGCACCCCAAGATCGAGGGGTTGGGGTGAGGGTAAAGCTCCTGCCGCCCCGCGCAAGCACGGAACCACTTACAGAGCTTAGCGTTCCTCGCGTGGAGGACGATCGCCATGACTTCCACACCACCCCGGCCATGGCCGGATCCCGCACCGGACCCGACGCCGCCCAATCCGCCGCCCAATCCCATTCCGGTGCCGCCCGTTCGCAACTGAAGGTGTGAGTTCGATTGATCGAGGCGTAGTCCCTGGTAGGGCCGGACCTATGGTCAGGACGTCAATATGATCGAAATGACGCCGGATACTGCAAAGAGAGGAGAGGCGCGCGAAAGGACTTGAAAGCCCAATTGGCTTCCTGCGCCTTCGCTCCGCGTATCCGAACAGATCGCCTCACACCATTTCGACCAGATTAGCAGGTCCTAGTCCTAAATAACCTTGCCCGGATTCATGATGCCGGCGGGGTCGAAGGCAGTCTTGATCCTGCGCATTAAGTCCAGCGCGACTGGCGGCGCCGTAGCCGAGAGTTCGGCGCGCTTCATCTGGCCAATTCCATGTTCGGCTGAGATCGAGCCGTTGAGGTCGCGGACAATATCGTGAACCGCCTTGGTCATTGCCTTGTACAAATCGAGAAAGGCTTGCGCATCGCCGCCCGAAGGCTGCGAGACGTTGTAGTGCAGATTGCCGTCGCCCATATGGCCGAAGCAGACGACACGCGCCTCGCCGCTGACCAAGGCGACGGCCTTGGCGGCGCGCTCGATGAAAGTCGGGATCGAAGCGACCGGCACGGAGATGTCATGCTTGATCGACGCGCCTTCGGGCTTCTGCGCATCGGAAATATCCTCGCGGAGCTTCCAGAAGGCAGCTGCCTGGGAAAGGCTTTCGGCAACCACGGCGTCGCCGACGAGCCCCGCCTCAAGGCCATCGCCGAGAATCTCCTCGATGGTTGAGCGCGCTTCTTCCGCGGAGCGGCCGGAAGAAATTTCCATCAGCACATACCAGGGCCAGTCAGCCGCAAGCGGGCGTATGGCTCCAGGGAGATGGCGCAGAGCGAATGAAATTGGCCTGTCGCCGATCAGCTCGAAGGCGGTCAGACCATTGCCAGCGCGATCGAGGGCGCGGTTGAGCAGATCGAGCGCGGCTTGCGGGCTCGCCAGCCCGGCAATTGCCACTTCCTTGCCGCGCGGCCTCGGCGACAATTTCAGCACGGCGGCCGTGATGACACCGAGCGTGCCCTCAGCGCCAACGAACAGGTTTTTCAGATCGTAGCCGGTATTGTCCTTCTTCAGCTTGCGAAGGTCGTCCAGCACCTCGCCGGTCGGCAGCACCACCTCCACCCCCAAGCATAGCTCGCGCGTATTGCCATAGGCTAGCACGGCCGTGCCGCCGGCATTGGTCGAAAGATTGCCACCTATCTCGCAGGAGCCTTGCGACGCGAGCGTCAGCGGGAACAGGCGACCGACGCCCTCGGCGGCGTCGTGCAAAGACTGCAGGATAACGCCAGCTTCGGCCGTGATCGTGTTCGACAGCACGTCGATTTCACGGATGCGGTTCAGCCTCGATACGGACAGCACAATTTGGCGGCCGCTGCGATCCGGCATGCCGCCGCCGACCAGCCCGGTGTTGCCTGCTTGCGGCACAACGGCGACGCCGGTTTCTGTCGCGAGCTTCAGGGTGCGGCTGATCTCTTCGACGCTACCCGGCTTCAGCACCAGCGGCGAGCGGCCGGCGAAAAGGCCACGCCGCTCGGTGACGAATGGCGCAATGTCGGACTGATCGCGCAGCGCGTGGCGCTCGCCGACGATCGCGGCGAAACGGTCAAGCACGGCGTTGAATGTCGCATCATCCATGACGGGCCGCGTCATCTCTTATCCCTCCCCGCGTGGAGCCGCCGCGCGGGCCAGCCGATCGTTGATCGCCTCGCCGAGGCCATCATTTGGAACAGGCTCCACCGCGATCGCCTGCGCGCCATAGCGGTCCAGTTCCTTCATGAACTGGAACAGGTTGGCGGCAGCTTCGCGCAGGTCACCCGTTTTGGACAGGTTGCGCCGCGCGATCGCATTTTCGAAACCTGCAGCGCGTTGCGGACCGAAGGCAAGCAGCGCCTCGCCGGGTCGGACATGCGCGACATTCAGCCGGACAGCCGCGCCCGGCGCGTAATGCGAGCTCAACATGCCGGGGGCCTCGATACCGGCATTTCCACTCCGTAAGACGGCCGCGCCAACTGCCGCCTCGAGCTCCTCCACCGTGACGCCGCCCGGTCGCAACAGGCGCGCCACGCCGTTCTCCACCTTTACGATCGTCAACTCCACGCCCACCGGCGTCGGGCCGCCATCGACAACCAACTGGATCCGGTCCCCCAGATCCTCCGCGACGGCCTGCGCGTTGGTCGCACTGATACGGCCGGAGCGGTTGGCGCTGGGCGCCGCTAGCGGGCGGTCGAGACGTTCGATCAAGCCCGCCGCGAAGCCGCGCGGCATTCGCAGCGCCACCGTGTCGAGGCCAGCAAGCGCCAGTGGATGGATCGCCGCATCCGGCAGCAGTGGCAGGACCAGCGTCAGCGGGCCGGGCCAGAAGGCTTCCGCCAGCCGCCGCGACAGAGGATCGAAGGCGGCGATGCGTTCAGCCATGGCGATCGACGCGACATGCGCGATCAGCGGATTGAAGCTCGGGCGACCCTTGGCCTCGAAGATGCGCGCCACTGCCCCGCCGTTGTTGGCGTCGCCGGCAAGACCGTAGACGGTTTCAGTTGGCACAGCGACAATTTCGCCGGCCTTTAGCAAGGCCAGCGCCCTCTCCACGGCACTGAGCGTGTCCAGGATTTCGGCCACGAAGTGTTAACCCTTCCACCAGATTTCTAGACGATGCACCGGCTTTACCCGGATTATGAGGCCTTCTTCAATCACTTGGAGTCATTTGAGTTGAGGTATCGCGGCATCGCCTTGCAATGACACTTATCGCCGGAGGTGTTTGGAGAACGATCGTGCGAGTAATTCTATCGGTTGTGGCGTGTTTTGGTTTGACCTCTGCGGCAGTGGCGGGCTCGTCAATCACCACCGCCGCACCAGAAAATGCCGGCTCGACATCCATCATAGTTGTCGGCACGCCGGCAGCAACCGCCAAGACGATGTCGGGTAATACCGCCACAACGCTCGGCAAATTGCGACTGTCGTTCGACGACAACGGCGTCCTTTCCAACGATGCTTCGAGCCAGACCGTGACATCAGAGACGAAAGCCTCGATCGCACCGCCGAAACGTATGTTTCAGAGCACGCCGGTCGTTATTCGCGGCGGGGAGGTTGGCGGGGCTTTCAACAATGCGCCCAAGGCGGCGGTCGCAACCGCGACGGAACCTGTGTCCGGAGACGAAAACAAGGGCGTTGCAGAGAATAAGGCAGCCGGTGATGCAGTCACGGCAGAAAATGGCGGACCGCCAAACCCGGACCTTCCGCGGGTCGAACACCAGGCTGATGGCGCTGCGTCCCGGGCCGCAGAGGTTCAGGCAGTGCCCGCCTCGAGCGGGTCAGCGCCACCCGGAGAACCCTTTCCCGGGCAACAATGAGCACGTGCCGGGCCTCCGGCACACGCCAGGCGACAAAGTAACTTGCGGCGTCTACGGCATCGGCAACCGCCGTGCCCTTCTTTTCTTCCGCTGCCAGAATGTTGGCCGCACGCTTGGTGCCGGCCAGCAGGCTCCTGCCGTCCTCGGTGTCGAGGAACGAACCCAGCGCCTCTACGCGACGGACGATGGTGAGCAGGTCGTCGGACTCCGGTGTAATAACGGCATCGATCCGGTCATGCCGCGCACCCTGGTCGTGGAAGAAGGAGAGGTGTTCGCCGCGATGCATTTACTCGACGCTCCTCAACAGAACTGCCGGAGATTTGTCTATGTACTGAGCCACGCGGCGCCCGCGAAGCTTGGACGGAACCGCGTCTAGCCCCGCCAAATGACACATATACTTGCCGCGGGATGCAGAACTCAGCCTGGAATGCCGAACCTTAGGTTTGGGTGCCCTTGACGAGGTCATCGACCAACTGATCCATTGTCGTCGCGTTGGTCATCGGCCCCTCGAGCAGGCGCTCCTGTTCCAGAACGACCAGGCCGTGCAGCGCCCCCCAGAACGTCAACGCACGCCGGCGGGCCGGAACCGGCGAAGGGTGGGCAGCGATGGCGGCTTCCAACAAGAAGAAGCTTTCCTGTCCCGCCATCTTGAGATCGCTCCCGGGCAAGGCGCTTCCCAGCAATTTCGAGCCAAACATCAGCCGGTATAGCCCGGGGTGCTGTCGAGCAAACTGGAGATAAGCCTTCGACATGGCCGACAGATCTCCGGCATGCGCCTGCAACGCGGAAATGAAGCCGGCGAAGCCTTCGAATGCGACGGCTATCATCAAAGCATTGCGGTCGGCGAAATGCTGATACGGTGCCGGCTGCGACACGCCCAATGCCTGAGACAGCGCCTTCAGGCTCACCGCCTCCGGGCCGGCCTCGCCGACCACCTCAAGCGCCTTGGCAATCACCGCCGCGCGCAGATCGCCGTGATGATAGGCGCCTTCGCCTTTCCGCTTCCGCTCTTTGATCATGACGAATCTGATACCCTATAATTTTCGCTTGACGCCGTGGCTGTCAGGTCAATATGATACCCTATCAGATCGCAATGGTCGAGGACTTCGATCGAGCCGCGCACCAACGGAGATTTGGCGATGCAAGACTTCACTCCCGGCCCGGCCGAAAACTGTCCTCGCGAATGGACTCATGTCTCGGATGGCGGACGCGCTACGGGCTTCCGAACGTGCCGCTGCCGTAACTCAAGAATTTTATCACCAGCCGCACGCTCCCCGCGTGCCTCGTCAACTCGCATCTGAAAGGCAGTACTCATGACCTCCACCGCGATACAACCCACGCGCCGCGCTACGATCATCTCTGGGCTGGGCGGCCTCCTTGCCGGCTCGTTTGCCGCCAATGCGCTTCCGCATCTCTACTTCGGCCTTGCCCGAATGGATCATATGACTCCGTTCGGCAATCCCTCCTCGCCGGTGGTCAATCTTGTCTGGGGCGTGGCCAACATAGCGATTGCAGCGGCGGCGGCCAAGATGGGTTCCGGTCGGGGCGCAGCCAGCGCCTTCGCCATTGCCGGAGTCTTTGGCGCCATCGGCACCATCGCCTCGCTCGTGATCCTCTGGGCGTGACGGATGGACAGCCTCTTCCTCTCTCGCGTTCAACGCTGCCGGATCAACACACTGCGTGGCTTATCCGTAGTCCTGTTCGGCATAGTGTGTGTGAGCTATTCGCGCTGGCCGTCCGATGGACTGACGCACACCCTCATCGAGTCTAGCGGGCTGATGGCGATCATGGCGGCGATAGCCGGGCGCCTGTGGTCGACGCTCTATATCGGCGGCAAGAAAAGTGCCGTCCTGGTCAAAGACGGCCCCTATTCGGTGACGCGCAATCCACTGTACTTCTTCAGCCTGGTAGGTGTAGCCGGCGTTGGCGCCCAGACGGGCAGCATCCTCGCGGCCCTTTTTTTCGTCTCCGTGGCTTTCGTTGTTTTCAACGTTACGATTTCCAAGGAAGAGGCGTTCCTGAGCGATCGGTTCGGGGAGAGCTACAAGAATTACCTCATCTCCACCCCCCGCCTGATTCCACAACCTTCGCTATGGCGCGACAGGCACGAACTCGAGATCAAGCCCGGGAACTTCTTGCAGACCCTGGGTGACGGCGCCTTGTTTCTCATTGCCTGGCCCATGTTCGAACTCGTCAAGGTCGGTCAGGCAGTTGGGATGCTGCCCATGCTGTTCAGACTGCCATTTTGACTATCGGATGGACCGCTCGAAATTACACGTCACAAACTGCAGCCGCGCTGCTCTCGGAGAATCTTGCCGCCACCGAACCAACTCGTGCTTTCAGGGCGTGTTTGACGGTCGCGATCAGCCAACCGCCGTTGCCGGCTGCCGATGTCTGGACAACCACCAAGGGTGCTGTTGTACTTCAACGCCTCGGGCCGATCCGCATTGTCGGTTTGCCAGCCTGTCGAGGCGCCGAATTCGTCGCAAACTGAAGGCGCGACTCAGCAGCAACCACAACCAAAGCCGGCCTCAAGATAAAGTCCGAGATCGACGCCAATCCCGCCGGCGTCGAGGTCAGCGACGCCGAGATGGATGCCATTAATTTCCATCGACACCAATCTCACGGTCGACTGGAACTACACAACCAGCCCGAAATGGCTTCGTTTGAAGCGATAATTTGTCAACGATTCCTCAGCGGCTTCAGCCGGCAATTTTCGAGAAATCCGCAACCGCGCCGGTGGCGGTTCGGATACGCGCAAGAAGCGCGAGGCGATTGGCTCGTACGCCCAAATCCTCATCATTCACGAGAACTTTCTCGAAGAATGAATCAACTGGTTCACGCAACGCGCTAAGCGCTCGCATGGCGCCGGAAAAGTCTTCCTTTTGAATCGCTTCGCCGGCTTTGTTTTCAGCCTGATTCACCGCCGCGAACAGTGCCGTTTCCGCCGGTTCGCGCAAACGCGCGGCGTCCACGGCATCGGCAACCGCCGTGCCCTTCTTTTCTTCCGCTGCCAGAATGTTCGCCGCACGCTTGGTGCCGGCCAGCAGGTTCTTGCCATCCTCGGTGTCGAGGAACGAGCCCAGCGCCTCGACGCGACGGACGATAGTCAGCAGGTCGTCGTTGAGCGCCTTACCCTCCCCCCACGTGGGGAGGGTCGGCGGCGCAGCCGCCGGGGTGGGGGGCTGAGCGGTTTTTGCGCTATCACCCCCACCCGCGCCTTTGGCGCGACCTCCCCCATCAAGGGGGAGGTAAGGCGCGTCACCGCCGCTCGCCAGCACTGCATCGATCAGATCATGCCGCGCACCCTGGTCGCGGAGATAGACTTTCAGGCGGTCGTGGAAGAAGGAGAGGAGGTCGGCGAAATGATCCGTTGCGCTCGGAAACAGTTTTACCAGGACATTGGTTTGATGGTCCGTAGGCTCCCATTTCCACACTGCCATCTTGGGAGTGAGTTCCGTGGAAACGATAAATCTGTCGTTCTCCCAATCAAAAACTTTCCAATAGTCCTGAAGATCAACACCGTCTTCGCTGATGAGATAGAATGGATCTCGACAACTCTGTCTTACGAGCCTTGCAAAGCCTTCCGCGATCGGTTGCCAGAGAGCTAACCGCACGCCATTCTCGATTAGAATCCTCACCACCCCCAGCGCTGCCCTGCGCAGCGCATAGGGATCCTTGCTGCCTGTCGGCTTCTCATCAATTGCCCAGAAGCCGACCAGCGTATCGAGCTTGTCAGCCAACGCGACGGCGATTGAAACCGGATCGGTCGGTACGCGGTCGGACGGGCCTTGCGGCTTGTAGTGCTCCTCGATGGCAGTAGCGACAGACGGATGCTCGCCTTGCAGCAGCGCATATTTACGGCCCATCGCTCCTTGCAGTTCAGGAAACTCGCCGACCACTTCGGTCTGCAGATCGGCCTTGGCGATCACGGCGGCACGCCGGGCAAGCGCAGGATCAGCACCAACGATAGGCGCAAGCTCCTCCGCCAGACGCGCGATGCGCTTGACGCGCTCGCCCTGCGTGCCGAGCTTGGCGTGGAAAGTCACGCCAAGATGATCGAGGCGGGCCATGCGCTGATCGAGCGGCTTGCCGAGATTGAGGCCGAACTTCTCCGCCGAAGCTTTCAGCCGGTCGAGGTCGGGTAGATCAGCCTGATCGGTATTCCAGAAATAAAGCGCATCGGAAAGCCGGGCGCGCACGACCTTGCCGTTGCCATGCGCGATCTCGCGTCCGCCGTCCTTCGCCTCGATGTTGGAAGTGAGGATGAAGCGGTTGGAGAGCGGGCTGATGTCCACGCTTGTGGGGGAGATGCCCGGCAGGACAGAGGCCTCGGCACCGTCATCACCCCCACCCGCGCCTTCCGCGCGACCTCCCCTCAAGCGGGAGGTGGGGGCGCAGACAAAACACTTCTGGTTGGCGCGGATGGTAAGGCGGATCACCTCCGCCGGGATTTCGAGAAACGCTTCCTCGAACTCGCCCATCAGTACCACCGGCCATTCGACCAGCCCCGATACTTCCTCCAGCAAGCCTTCGTCCTCGACCAGATCGAGCCCGTTGGCGAAAGCCAGATTGCGGGCGTCGGAGAGAATAATCTCCTTGCGCCGGTCGGCATCGATGATGACTTTCGCCGCCTCCAACTTGGCCGCGTAGTCGTCGAAGCGGCGCACGGTGATCGCCTCCGGCGCATGAAAGCGGTGGCCATGGGTGATGTTGCCGGAGCGGATGCCGCCGACCTCGAAATCGACCACGACCGGCTCCTCGGTCTCGGGGCCAAAGGTGCAGACGATCGATTGCAGCGGCCGCACCCAGCGTAGCATGTCGCTGCCGCGCCCTTCGATGCCGCCATAGCGCTGGCCCTTCGGCCCCGACGCCGGCCCCCAGCGCATTGATTTCGGCCATGGGAAGGTGCGAATGATCCCGGGCATCAGCGCGGCGATGATCTCCTCCGCCGCCCTGCCCGGTTTCACGGTGTGCGCAACGTAGAAATCGCCCTTCTTGGGGTCGGGATGGACATGTGCCTGGCTGATGTCGCTCAAACCCGCCGCGCGCAAAAATCCCTGGATCGCCTGTTCCGGCGCCTTGGTGCTCGGACCCTTGCGCTCGTCGCGCACGTCCTTGGAGCGGGCGGTGAGGCCGCGAATGTCCAGCGTCAGCCGCCGCGGTGTCCAATATTCGCGCGCCGCCTCATAAGTCAGGCCGGCTTCGACCAGACCGTCGGTGACCATCTTTTTCAGATCCCCCGCCGCCTTGCGCTGCATGCGTGCCGGGATTTCTTCGGAGCGGAGTTCGAGGAGAAGATCGGGCATTGAGAGCTCCTTACCCTCCCCTCGATGGGGAGGGTCGGCGCGTCAGCGCCGGGGTGGGGTGATACCGGACGGATCTGTCAGTGACTGCTTTGCCATCTAGAGCAACCAACGCACTCTGTTCCGCCACGGCCGCATAGATCGTATCAAGCACGGAATCCAGTTCCTGCCGGACTTCATGGTTCCAAAATCGCAATACACGATAACCTTGGCTTTGCAGCCATAAGGTCCGCTTTTCGTCATGAAGCTTCTGATAGTTGAAGCCATGCTGCGCACCGTCGATTTCAATGATCAGCTTCAGCCTGTGAGATATGAAATCCGGATAGTAGACGCCAAAACTTGCCTGCTTACGGAAATGCGTTCCCTCCACCGGAATACGCCAGATCTGGCTCCACAGAATCCGCTCTTCGTCGGTCATTGTGGATCGCAGACGCCGCGCTGTTGCGATGCGGAACCGGTCGAGTTTCGGCATGGGAATCAGGCCTCGACACCCCCACCCGCCGCTTCGCGGCGACCTCCCCCATCGAGGGGGAGGTAAGGCGCTCCGCCGGCTTCCGTCTGCAAAAACGCCTCGCCGCAGGCCTTTGCGAGATTGCGGACGCGCAGGATGTAGCTCTGGCGCTCGGTGACCGAAATCACGCCGCGCGCGTCGAGCAGGTTGAAGACGTGGCTGGCCTTGATCGCCTGGTCGTAGGCCGGGAACACCATCTTGTGCACTGCCTGATTGTTGCTGGAGCGCGGCGCGCCAGCCGCAAGCAGCGCCTGGCACTCAGCTTCCGCATCATCGAAGTGGCGGAGCAGCATGGCCGTGTTGGCGTATTCGAAATTGTGGCGCGAATATTCCTGCTCGGCCTGCAGGAAGACGTCGCCATAGGTTACCTTTTCGTCGCCCTCGCGGCCGTTGAAGTTCAGGTCGTAGACGTTGTCGACGCCCTGAACATACATGGCCAGCCGCTCCAGGCCGTAAGTCAGCTCTCCGGAGACTGGGGCGCATTCGATGCCGCAGACCTGCTGGAAATAAGTGAACTGCGACACTTCCATGCCGTCGCACCAGCATTCCCAGCCAAGGCCCCACGCGCCGAGCGTCGGGCTTTCCCAATCGTCCTCGACAAAACGGATGTCGTGAAGCAGCGGGTCGACACCGATCGCCTCCAGCGAACCGAGGTAAAGCTCCTGCAAATTCGGCGGATTCGGCTTCAGGATCACCTGGTACTGGTAATAATGCTGCAGGCGGTTCGGGTTCTCGCCATAGCGGCCGTCCTTGGGGCGGCGCGACGGCTGCACGTAAGCCGCGTTCCAACGCTTGGGTCCTAGTGCGCGAAGGGTGGTCGCCGGATGGAAGGTGCCGGCGCCAACCTCCATGTCGTAGGGTTGCAGGACGACGCAGCCATAGGCCGCCCAGTAATTGTGCAGCGTGAGGATCAGCCCCTGGAACGAGCGGCTGGGGTGCATGTGGGCGGGCAGGCTGGCGGACACGGGATGAGGCTCTCGTCGGCGGGGATCTAGGGTCGGCCCGTCCTAGGGGCCGTTGTTTGGGGCGTCAAGTTTGTGGAGCGATAGCGGGCGATCGCATATGGCAGTGCCTCACGGCATTTTGCACGAAACGCCCGCGCTGCCCCTCACCTGCCTGCCGGCATCCTCTCCCGTTTACGGCAAGCAATCGCATATGACGCTCGCGATTGGCCACGACGGCCCTTCACTGTCGTCATCCTCGACCTCGTGAGTGAGCGAAGCGAACGGAGAGCGTCGGGGATCCATGCCTCTCCCTTTCCGAGCAACTTCGGTGAAGAATAGAGCAGCCGATTGAATCTGCTTTTCCACCTGTTCTACATCGGCATTGTGGCGGAGAGCCAGAGGCCTGGATTCCCGACACTCTCCGCTCGCTTCGCTCACTCACGAGGCCGGGAATGACGACAGGGAGGGCGTTCATCGCTAGTTGCCACAGTTGGGAGCTTGCCATTCGCGATTGCGCTGCCAACGCCCACAGAACCGATTCTCGCGGGGCGAGGAAAAGCGAGCTGGACTCACCCCCTCTTGTCGGGGTCCTGTTTTGGTTCAGGCGCGGCAGGTGCTTCCAGCGCGGTCTTGCCTTCGAGCGGCGGCAGGCCTTCCTTCAGCTTCTTCTGCACTGACAGCAGCACATCCGGGTCGGGTTTCAGGTCGCGCGCGTGGGCCCACTGGAACGTCGCCTCAAGTTTGCGCCCTGCGCGCCAATAGGCGTCGCCGAGGTGGTCGTTGAGAACCGGATCGTCCGGCTTCAGCGATACCGCGCGCTCCAGCTCGACGACGGCTTCATCGAAGCGGTTAAGGCGGAAATAGGCCCAGCCGAGAGAATCGACGATGTAGCCGTCGCTCGGGCGCAGGTCGACCGCCTTGCGGATCATGTCCAGAGCCTCATCGAGGTTCAGGTTCATGTCGACCCAAGAGTAGCCGAGATAGTTCATCACTTGCGGCTGATCGGGAAACAGCTCGAGCGCTTTGCGGAAATTCGGCTCAGCCTTCGGCCATTGCTTCAGGCGTTCATAGGCGATGCCCCGCTGGTAAAAAATGCTCCAGTTGGCGCTGGTCGGGTCCTTGAGATGCGCGGCCGCCTGGTCATAAGTCTCCGCAGCTGACTTGAAGTCCTCTTTCGAGGCATACACACCGCCGAGCGACAGGTAAGCGCGCATGTCGCTCGGATCCGCTGCAACCAGCTTCTTCAGGTGCGGGATCGCTTCGTCGTAGCGCTTCAGATCGGCAAGGTTCAGGCCAAGCTGCATCTCTGCAGCCCGTTTCAGAGGCGAAGCCTCAGGGATCTTCTTGTAGAGCTCTATGGCCCCATCGGAATCTTCCTGCTGCTCGGCAACGGAGGCCAATTGCAGGAGCACGGCATCGCTGTCCGGCTTCAAGGCAAGCGCCAGCTGAAGATAAAGCTTCACATAGGGCTCGCCGCCGCCGCGGTTCAGCGCGCCGCCAAGATCCAGCAGAACTTCGCTCGCTCCATCGGCCGGCGTGACAACAAGCGGCGGGATCTTTTCGCCCTTCTCGATCTTCTGGCGCAGCGACATCAGCGGCAGGCGGCCCGCCGCGATTTCATCGGCCTTGTCGATCACCACCAGCGCTTCGGTCTTGTCGCCCTTGCGCGCAAGGAAGCCGGCAAAGGCCTCCGCCGAGCGCAGCCAGGTTTCCGGTGCGGCGCTGCCTGAGGCAGCGTTGTCCAGCGTCGCCTGATAGGCGGCTGCGGCTTCGTCCGGCATCCCGGCCGCTTCGGCAATCAACCCACGGTGATAGTTGGTGAAGAGTTCGAACCATTCAGGTCCTTGCAGCACGTTGAGATCGTTAATCGCCTCGGCGCCCTGATTCTGGCCCACCTGTGTCCAAGCACCCATCAACCCGGTAATCAGCCGGTCAAGGTCTGATTCCAGCGCCAGCTTCAGCCAGTCGCTGGCATCGCGATAGTCCCTCTTGCGGATCGCATCGACCGCGAGGGTGACGCGCGAGAACCGCTCGACCTCGGCGACCGATTTCAGCTTTTCAGCGAGCGGCAGCGCCTCATCCAGGCGGCCGGTCGATATCAACGACGTCATCAGGCTCTGCTGAAGCTCCTGATTGTCGGGATCGAAATCGAGCGCGCGGCGATAATACGCGATCGCGCTATTCATATCGTTGTCGTCTTCCGCAATCCGCGCCGCCAGATAGGCGCCGGTGAAAGACCCGATCTGGGGTGCGGGATCAGCGGCGCGGTTGGCGAGAGCCGGCGGGCCGATCAGGAACGTTGCGGCGAGCGCCGAGACACTGGCCAACCAAAGAAGACGATTCCGCATCACTGTCCTTTCAAGCGCCCAGGATGAATCAGCAGTTCCTGAACCGCAGAAGCATGGCCTTTTTAGGGTCCCGGTTCAATTAGAACTACGGCAAATCCCGAAAGCTTGATGATCGGCCGCAGCGGCGATCACACAACGCGGCTGATGCAGAAGTCGATAACGTCGAGCAAAGCGGCCTTGTGCGGTGTCGATTCCAGCGGCGCCAGAGCGTCGCGCGCGATCTCGCCGAAATGGCGCGCGCGGCCAATCGTGTCGGCAATGGCTCCATGGCGCGTCATCAGCGACATGGCCTTCTGAAGGGCCGCATCATCAGCGGCATTCTCCTCGATCGCCTGCTTCCAGAATGCACGTTCAGCCGCAGTGCCGCGCCGGTAGCAAAGGATGACCGGAAGCGTAACCTTTCCTTCGCGGAAATCGTCGCCGACATTCTTTCCGAGCTTCTTGGAGTCGCCGCTGTAATCCAGCGCATCGTCGATCAGCTGGAAGGCCAGGCCGAGATTCATGCCGTAGGAGCGCAGCGCGGCGCGGTCCGTGCGGCTGGCGCCGGCCACCACCGGTCCAACCTCGGCGGCAGCGGAGAACAACGCGGCGGTCTTTGCCTTGATCACCGAGAAATATTCGTCCTCGGTGGTCTCGAGGTTTTTCGCGGCCGCGAGCTGCATCACTTCGCCTTCCGCGATGATGGAGGCAGCCGTGGACAAAATATCGAGCGCGTCCAGTGATCCGACATCGACCATCATTCGGAATGCCTGGCCGAGCAGGAAATCGCCGACCAGAACGCTTGCCTGATTACCCCAGATCATGCGCGCAGTCTTCTTGCCTCGCCGCAAGTCGCTCTCGTCAACCACATCGTCGTGGAGCAGGGTTGCCGTGTGCATGAACTCGACGCTGGTCGCGAGCTTCACATGCGCGACGCCGACATAGCCGAACATCTGGGCAGCGGCGAGCGTCAGCATCGGCCGAAGGCGCTTGCCGCCCGACGAGATCAGGTGATTGGCGATTTCCGGGATCATCTCCACATCGGAGCCGGCTTTGGAAAGGATGAGCTTGTTGACTTCGCCCATATCGGCGGCGGTCAGATCGATCAGATCCTTGATCGACGCTTCGCGCTTGCCGTCTTCGATGTTGAGTACGACACCCACAACAATTCACTCCCGTCACGCGCGTCTGTCCCAAGAACACAACGGTTGCTTCCGCAGCTCTTTTGGAACCGACACTTCAGACATGTCCCATGGATGATTTACGGCCTACCGCATGGTGAACTCAAGTGGCGAATTGGCGCGGGGATCATCGACCAACAGCCAACATTTACTTCCGCGCCGCAACCTGCGAATTTTGGAACCATGATTGAAATCATCCGCACCAACGACGCCGTGATCCTTTCCTTTGCGCAATCGCTGCTGCGCGACGCCGGCATCGAATGCCTTGTCGCCGACCAGAACATGAGCGTTCTAGATGGCTCGATCGGCATTCTGCCGAGGCGGATTCTCGTTGCGAATGAAGATGAGCAAGCAGCTCGGCGCATCTTCTCCGATGCCGGTATCGGCAACGAAATGCGCGACCACTGATCCTCGGCCAGTGCAGAATTCAGCCGAACATACGATCGACGCTTTCCATCGCGGGCGCTTCTATCTGGCGCAGCCGGCCAAAGGCGCGCATCGCGCCGGCATGGATAGTCTCGTGCTGGCGGCGGCGGTTCCCGCGGATTTCAGCGGCGTGGCGATGGATTTTGGCGCCGGCGCGGGTGCCGCCGGCCTCGCGGTGCTGTCGCGGTGCTCTGCGGCAAGGGCGGTTCTGGTGGAAAAATCGCCGGAGATGGCTAGCTTTGCGGCTCAAACGCTGGCTTTGGTCGAGAACCGTCATCTCGCGGATCGCGCCACGCTGATTTCCGCCGACCTTACGCTTTCCGGCAAACAGCGCGAAGCCGCAGGGCTGATGGACCGGTCGGTGGATTTCGTCGTGATGAACCCGCCATTCAACGACAGCCAAGACCGCGCAACGCCGAACGATCTCAGGCGGCAGGCACATGTCGCGGATGGCGCGCTGTTCATGAACTGGCTCCGCAGCGCCGCCGCGGTGCTGAAGCCGCGTGGCGCAATGGCGCTGATTGCACGCCCTGCCTCGATCGCCGAAATCCTCGGCGCAGCCGAGGGCCGTTTCGGCGGCCTGGAGGTGGTGCCTGTCTATCCGGCCATCGATCGTGCGGCGATCCGCATCGTCGTGCGCGGCGTGCGCGGCTCGCGCGCCGGACTGTCGATCCTACCGCCTCTCATCCTGCATGAGGGGCCAGGCAATCGGCCAACGGCACGTGCCGACGCCGTCATCAACGGGCAAGCGTCGCTGTTCAGGGATTAGTGCAGGGCAGTCACATATAGGCTTACCCCCACCCCCAACCCCTCCCCTCAAGGGAGGGCAATCGCATATGGCAACTTCCTAACGGTGGAGATTAGCAAGAGGCACTCGTCCCTGTCGCCATCCTCGACCTCGTGAGTGAGCGAAGCGAACGGAGAGGGTCGGGGACCATGTCTCGGACTCTCCGCTACAATGTCGATGCAGAAGAGATCGATATGAAAATTCAATCGGTTACTCAATTCTTCGCCGAAGTGGCTCGGATAGGGAGGGGAATGGATCCCCGACACTCTCCGTTCGCTCCGCTCACTCACGAGGTCGAGGATGACGACAGCGAGGGGCGCTCGTCGCTAATCGCCAACGTCCTATATGCGATTGCCCTGCCCTCAAGGGGGAGGGCTAGGGTGGGGTAAGCTTTCACCCGATTGCCTGACGATTAGCGTCGAGCGGCTTGCGTCCGGCGCGGCAATTCCTACATGCGTTTCTAAACACCAAGGAGCATTCTCAAAGTGAGATCCCTTCTTCGCCGCCTGCTGCCGAAATCAATGCGGCGGAACGGCGTCACCATTCCTGTCGTCCGCCTCCACGGAACCATCATTGCCGGTGGCGGACAGTTCCGGCAGAACCTTTCGCTGGCGTCGGTCGCCAGCGCACTGGAGAAGGCTTTTGCCGAGAAGGAAGCGCCTGCGGTCGCCATATCGATCAATTCGCCCGGTGGCTCACCCGTGCAGTCGCGGCTGATTTTCCAGCGCATCCGCGACCTTGCGGTGGAAAAAAACAAGAAAGTGCTGGTGTTTGTCGAGGATGTCGCGGCTTCCGGCGGCTACATGATTGCTGTCGCAGGCGACGAGATCATCGCCGACCCGTCCTCCATCGTTGGATCGATCGGCGTCGTGTCGGCCTCGTTCGGCTTTCCGGAACTGCTGAAAAAGATCGGGGTGGAGCGCCGCGTTCACACCGCCGGCAAGAACAAGGCGGTGCTCGACCCCTTCCGCCCTGAACGCGAGGAGGATGTCGAAAAGCTCAAGGAGCTTCAGCTCGAAGTACACGAGACATTCATCGACCTGGTCAAGGACCGCCGCGGCGACCGGCTTTCGCAAGATCCCGAACTTTTCACCGGCCAGTTCTGGACCGGCAAGCGCGGACTTTCGCTCGGACTGGTCGATGCGCTTGGCGACATGCGCGGTTTTCTGAAGGGCCGCTATGGGTCGAAGACGCAACTCAAGCTGATCACCGCGCCGCGCGGCCTGTTCGGCCGACGGCTTGGGCTGTTCGGCTCGCGGATGGAGGCCACCGACATTGCAGGCGCTGTCGCCGGCGGCGTTCTGGAGGCGGCGCAAGATCGCTCACTGTGGAGTCGCTTCGGACTTTGATGAACGGGCGATTTGGCGCTATGATGGTTTTGTAACCTCAGCGACATCGCCGATGAAGGAGGGAAACACATGCCACAGCTCATCTTCTTCGCGGTCATAGGCCTTATCGCCTATCTCGGCTATCGGCATTTCGTGCGCGAGGCGGAACGCGTGACCGCCAAGATCAGGCGGCACGAGCAGCAGGCGAAAAATCACGCCAACGGGACTCTGGTGCTCGATCCCAAGACGGGCGAATACCGCCTCGTCAAGGATTGATCCTACTCATGCCAGATGCCGCGGGCGCGGTTGCTGAAACAGCGCCTGCGAAGATCAATCTCGCGCTGCATGTCACCGGTCGTCGTAGCGATGGGTATCACCTGATCGAGAGCTTGGCGGTCTTCACCGCGTTCGGAGATCGGGTGACAGTCGCGTCAGCCAACCAAGACGTCGTGCGCGTCACCGGCCGGTTTGGAGCCGGCCTTCCGATTGATGACAGCAATCTCGTGGTGCGGGCGCGGGAGGCGGTGCGGCTGCTTCTTGAAGATGTAAAGCCACGAGCCTCGCGCTCTACGTTGCCCCCCTCTGTTCTGCCGGACATCTCCCCCACAAGGGGGGAGATCGGCAGCTCCAACGTTGCCGCTCGTCCTGCGCTGCCTGAGCTTGGCGATGCGAAAGCGGCGGGCGTAATCTCCCCCCTTGTGGGGGAATTGTCCGGCAGGACAGAGGGGGACGCGACGAAGCACCGTTCGTCCACCATCTCCATCCACCTCGAGAAAAACCTCCCCATCGCCTCCGGCATAGGTGGCGGGTCGAGCGACGCCGCTGCGACACTGACGGCACTGAACCGCTACTGGAACGGCGGGCTCTCCGACCCACAACTCGCCGCCATCGGCCTGCCGCTAGGCGCCGATGTACCGATGTGCCTCATGAGCCGTCCGCTGATCGCGCGCGGGATCGGCGAGGCAATCGCTCCGGTGCCGGACTTCCCTGCCCTGTCGGTCGTGCTGGTCAATCCCGGCGTCGGCATTTCCACGCCTCGTATCTTCGCGGCACTAAAAAGCCGCGAAAACCCTCCTCTGCCGCCCCTGCCCCCAGCCCTTGATTTTGCCGCGCTGATCGAGTGGCTTAGCCAGGCGCGCAACGACCTGATGGCACCGGCACTATTACTTGAGCCTGCGATCGGCGAAGCGCTCGAAGCACTTACCGCGCAAGGTGCACCATTCGTCCGCATGTCCGGCTCCGGGGCAACGTGCTTTGGCCTGTTTCGCGACATGGATACCGCGCACCGCGCCGCCCGCGGTATTCTGCGGGCTCGGCCCGACTGGTTTGTTGTCGCGACGGAAACGGTGAAGGCATAGCCAATGGCAAGCGATGAGCGACAATTCATCCCGATTCGCATCGCAGTGCTGACGGTGTCCGACACCAGGACGCTGGCCGACGACAAATCCGGCCAGACGCTCACTGAGCGCATCGCCGAGGCTGGACATATACTTGCCAACCGGGCGATCGTTACTGATGACGCCGACCGCATTCGCGAGGTCGTTCTCGGTTGGTCGCGCGATGAAAACGTCGACGTGGTGATCACCACCGGTGGCACCGGCTTCACCGGCCGCGACGTGACGCCGGAAGCGCTGGAGCCGATTTTCGAGAAGCGGATGGACGGATTTTCCGAGGTTTTCCACCGCATCAGCTACGACAAGATCGGCACCTCGACCATCCAGAGCCGTGCAACCGGCGGCGTGGTCAACGCCACGTTTGTGTTTGTGCTGCCGGGCTCCCCGGGTGCCTGCCGCGATGCCTGGGACGTGATCCTGAAGCCGCAACTCGACTATCGCCACAAGCCCTGCAACTTCGTGGAAATCATGCCCCGGCTGGACGAGCATTTGCGGCGAGGTTAGCAAGCCGGCCTGAAGCGCTTTGGCGACGCGCTTAGGCCGGCTATCGCGACCGCTGCTCAGCAGGTCGTATCTCCGCCTCCAGCCGTTTTGACGCCAGACCCCGGGCCAGCGCCTCGGCATGCGCAGCCGATTTCGCCAGCGCTACCGCCTGCCCTTTGCGAATGATCAACCCTTCGGCAAGTGCACTCGGCGGCGCAAACACACGCGAAAACAGTGGCTTGCGGTCGCCGCGATAGCGTGTGAACCGCGCCGGAACAGTGTTCTTTGCAATGTGGTGGGCGACCTCCTCGATCCAGCCCTCAACTAGCCGCGCACCTGGCTCCAGCATCAGCAGCCACTCGCCCTTGGCCTGGCGCACGGCAGCGGCAATGCCGCCCTTGTCGACATAGTGGCAACCGGCGTGCTCGGCGACGCGATGCGTCTGATCGGTCGAGCCTCGGTCGCAGACGATGACGTCTCGCACTATACCCTCCACCGCCGCGCCGATCAGCGTGGCCAGCGTGCGGGCCAGCGCCTCCTCGTCATTCTTCGTTTCAATCAGCACGGTCAACATGGTTAGCCGAATAGCGGAATTGCCCGGGAAGAGCCAGTTGCGCACTTTCGCGAAAATTGTTCTTGATTTGTTCTATTTTTGAAAATAGGAATAGTTTCATGAGCACGACAATTCGAATTGACCACGGCAAGCCTTGGGAACGCGCCAAGATGGAGCATATCCTCAGCGCCGACAGAGCCGCCTTTGGCCCAGGCAGGGCCGAGATGGCGAACGCGGTGATCGAGGAAAGCGGCGTGCGTATCGGCGAGGACCGGCGGCGCGGCCGAGCGGCGGGGCTCAATCCGTCAGGCCGTTTCGAACCGGTGAGCCGGCATGTCTTCGATGATGGCTGGAACTCGCTCGAGGAACTGCCGCCCTTCAAGACGGAAGTGCAGATTGAGAAGCCACGCACAATCATCACCCGCAACGAGTCGCCGGATATTTCGTTCGACCGCTCGATCAACCCGTATCGCGGCTGCGAGCATGGCTGCGTCTATTGCTTTGCCCGGCCGACCCACAGCTATATGGGCATGTCGCCCGGCCTCGACTTTGAGTCGAAACTGTTCGCCAAGCCTGATGCGGCGCGGCTGCTCGACAAGGAACTGTCGAAGGAAGGCTATCAGCCGCGCACCATCGCCATCGGCACCAACACCGATCCGTATCAGCCGATCGAGAAGAAGTACCGCATCATGCGCGAAGTTCTCGAAGTGCTGGAAGCGCGCGGGCATCCGGTCGGGATCGTCACCAAGTCCGCATTGGTGACGCGCGACATCGACATCCTGTCGCGCATGGCCGAACGCGGGCTCGCAAAGGTGGCGCTGTCGGTGACGTCGCTGGACCGAATGCTGGCGCGCACCATGGAGCCCCGCGCCTCGACGCCGTCCAAGCGGCTGGAGGCAATCCGTGCCCTCAGCGAGGCGGGTATTCCAGCTTCCGTTATGGTGGCGCCGATCATACCCGGCCTCAACGACCACGAGATCGAGCGCATCATCGATTCTGCGGCCAATGCCGGCGTGCGCGAGGCGGGATACGTGATCCTGCGCCTGCCGCTCGAAGTCAGCCCGATCTTCAAGGATTGGCTGCTGCGGCACTACCCGGACCGCTACCGGCACGTCATGTCGCTGATCCGCTCGATGCGCGACGGCAAGGACTACGATGCCGAATGGGGCAAGCGGATGAAGGGGTCAGGCCCATACGCCTGGCAGATCGGCCGGCGCTTCGAAATCGCCGCCAAGAAGCACGGCCTCAACCAGGAGCGCACGCGGCTCAGGACTGATCTGTTCAAGGGAACGGAGAGAAAAACGGAGCAATTGATGCTGTTGTAGTGAATGGTGAATGGTGAATGGTAGGCGAACCGACATGCTGCGCCGTCAAACTAAATTCACGAAGGCGCATTGAGGGTTCTTTCTCACCATTCACCATTCACCGTTGCCCTATCCCCCTCCGTCAGGTCTCCCCGCCTGACGGCGCCTTCCCCGCCCCGCCCCAAACTGGCCGGGAAGGCCTTGCGGAGAATCGGAACGGATGCGAGTCTCGCCAAACTATGGCTCGACCGTCTTCCGATTCTCCGCCCCTATTCGATCTCACCATCAAGCCTGACTTCTCGTTCGAGAAGAGGGCAATGAAGCGTGGACTTTGGCCGCTGGCGGGGCTTGACGAGGCTGGACGCGGGCCGTTGGCCGGCCCCGTGGTCGCAGCCGCGGTTGTGCTTGACCCGAAACGCATCCCGGATGGGTTGGACGATTCAAAGCGTCTCAGCGCGGAAGTGCGCGAAGAGTTGTTCGGTGAGATCCTTGGTTCGGCAATTGGCGTCTCGGTGGCATCTGTCAGCGCAACCGGTATCGACCGCATCAATATCCTGCGCGCCAGCCTGGAGGCGATGCGCCGAGCGTTGTGCGGACTGTCGGTGAAGCCGCTGCATGCACTGATCGACGGGCGCGATATTCCTCCTCGTTTGGCCTGCGGCGCCGAGGCGCTGATCAAGGGCGACCAGCGTTCGCAATCCATCGCGGCCGCGTCGATCGTCGCAAAGGTCATGCGCGACCGGATGATGGAGAATTGTGGCCGGGTCCACAGGCACTACGGCTTCGAGCGGCACATGGGCTACGCCACCGTGCGCCACCGCGATGCAATCGGTGAACATGGCGCGATTTTTCGCATCCACCGCGTCAGCTTCGCGCCATTCCGGATAGAGACTGAAGCCGCAACCCAGTTGCTGATCGAGGCTTAATGCAATCTTCTGCTCTGCGAGCGGTTGCATCGCAGCCAGCAACTTGCCCCGCGCCTGGCTTGCGCTTCGCTCTGCGACCCCCACAAGGGCAAGGTTATCGCATGTAGAAATCCCAGGGCCGTTTGCGTGCTCGATACCCCTGCCCCTAACCCCTCCCCTCAAGGGGGAGGGGACTTCTGACTCTGTCACGCGCGTACAAAATCATCGACGTTTGACGCCAAGCGGCGATGCAGCAAGTCCCCCTCCCCCTTGAGGGGAGGGGTTAGGGGTGGGGGTATGTCTAAACGCGATTGCCCTGCCCCGCTGGGGAGAGGAGGTTTGCCAGCCGCCTCGCTCTGCTTGGAGATCTCCCCAGCGGGGAGAGGGTGGCCGAGCGAAGCGGAGGCCGGGTGAGGGGGGAATGATGCACGTCACCCGAAGCGTGAGGCGGATTTGGCACAGCAAAATGCAGGTTGTGTGCGTCAAGTTCTGCAATTTGGGCGGCCATGAATCTGGTCATGCGGCTTGGCGCAGAGCGAGTTTCTTGTGCTCACGCAGGTCGTCCATGTTGATGTAGCGGTTGGCCTCCATCCAGTTTTCGTTGGTTTCTACGGCCAGTGCCCTGACCAGGCGCAGGCAGCTCTCGGCGTTGGGAAAGATGCGCACGACATAGGTGCGCCGGCGGATTTCCTCGTTGAGCCGCTCGAGCATATTGGTGGACTTCAGGTGTTTATGGTGCTGGCGCGGCAGGCGGAAGAAGGTCAGCGTGTACTCGATGGTTTCCTCCACCCACGTCGTCAGCCGCGGATAGCGGGCCGACCATTTGGAAAGCCATGCGGCGAGATCGGCCTTGGCCTCGGTGAGATCGCGCCGATCGTAGAGCCAGCGCAACTCCTGCAAGCAATCGTCGCCGTGCTTGCGCGGCAGGTGATCGAGCGCGTTCCTGAGGAAGTGCACATAGCAGCGCTGCCATGCCGCTTCGGGGACCACCTCGCCGATCGCGGCGACCAGACCGGCATGGTCGTCGGACACGACCAGCTCGACGCCCTTGAGGCCACGCCCCTTCAGTGAGACCAGGAAGTCCTTCCAGGCCGAGCGGCTCTCGCGATTGGCCATTTCCACCGCCAGGATCTGGCGCCGGCCGTCCCAGTCGATGCCGACCGCGATCAGCACTGCCTGGCTCATGACGATGCCGGCTTCGCGCACCTTCTCGTAGCGGGCGTCGAGGATGAGGTAGGCAAAGGGCTCTTGAAGCCGGCGTTCGGCAAAGGCTTTCAGGCTCTCGTCCAAACGCTTGTTGATGGCCGAGATCGACGAGGCCGAGAAGGCATGACCGCACAGCTCTTCCGTGATCGCCTTGACCTTCCGGGTCGACACGCCCTGCACATACATCTCCGCAAGCGTCGCCACCAAGGCCCGCTCGGAACGCTGGTAACGCTCGAACAGTTCAGTGGAGAAGCGGCCGGCCCGGTCCTGCGGAACCCGCAGCTCAAGCTTGCCAACCCGGGTGACAAGGGTGCGGCCGTAATAACCCGAGCGATAGCCCAGGCGCTCCGGCGTGCGTTCGCCCTTCGAAGCACCAAGCGCCTCGTCCATCTCGGCCTCGAGAACTTCCTGCATCACCGCACGGATCACTTCGTGTAGCCCGTCCGGGTTCGACAGCAGAATGTCTTTGACGGCAGCGCTGGCGGATTTACCTTCAATCTTGGTCATGGTGGCGTTCCTTCGCGGGAATCGGTGACGTTGAACATCACCAGCCTGCCATGACCGCCCTCGCTCAGCGAATTTGCAGAACTCTCAGCACACTACCAAAATGCATGAAACGAGAGATTTGAGCAGGTCCGTGCAATCTCAGCTCGTCCACCCGCAAGCATCCAGAGCTTCACAAACGAAAAAGCCGCCGGCGATAGCCAGCGGCTTTTGAACTTGAAAGGCTAAACGCCGCACTAGGGTCAGGACCTATTAATATGATCGAAATGGCGCCTGAAACGGCAAAGAGATGCCAGGAGAAGCGCGAGGGGCGGGGTTTATCCCCGGGCCGAGCGGTTCGACGCGGCAGGTCGCGGCCGTTTCGGCGTCCGTCGGATGTGGTCTGTCTGCCCGGCTCCAACGCATGTCCCGCGCTGACGTTTGTCAGCGCAAAAGGAACATGCGCCACTCAGAATGCCGGAGCGTCCTTTGCGCGTTCGACGAACGCGCGGCGCTCCGGTGTCGCGAAGGGCTTGAAAGCCGAAAGGCTTCCTGCGCCTTCGCTTCGCGTATCCGAACAGATGGCCTCACACCATTTCGACCAGATTAATAGGTCCTGACCCTAGTTCATGCGCGCCTTCAGGTCCGCCAGCGAAGACTTGAACAAGTCGTCGCCAACCTTGGTATCGACCTTGTCGCCAAGAACCGCACGGGCTGCCTCGATGGCAACATCGACTGCCTTGGCGCGGACCTCGTTGACGGCGTCGCGCTCGGCCAGGCCAATCTTCTGCTCGGCCAGCGCGTTACGGCGCGTCACATATTCCTCGGTCTTCTGCTTGGCCTCCGTCACCAGCAAGCCAGCTTCGCGCTTGGCATGCTCGACGATCTCGGCGGCTTCCTTCTCGGCATCCTTGCGTTTGCGCTGATATTCGGCAAGCAGCTGCTGGGCTTCCTCGCGGAGGCGGCGAGCCGCCTCGAGCTCGGCGCGGATCTTGTCGGCGCGATCGTCGAGCGATTTGCCGATAATGCCCGGAACCTTCAGATAGACGGCGATGGCGAGAAAGATGATCAGGCCAACTAGTGCCCAGAATGTGGCATCCATGATCGCCCCCTATCCCTTTACCGACTTGACCGCGGCCGCAACCGAAGCTTTGTCGACGCTGCCGCCAATCAGTTCTCGGACGATCGCCGCCGCGGTATCTTCGGCAATTGTGCCGACCTCGTTCATGGCTTTGGCCTTGATCGAAGCGATGTTGGCTTCGGCCTTTTGCAGCTTAGCTTCGAGCTCGGCCTCGACGCGCTTGCGCTCGGCTTCAGCGTCGGCGCGAGCCTTGTCGCGCGCTTTCTGGCCGATCGTGTTGGCGTTGGCCTTGGCTTCGGCCAGTTCCTGCTCGTAGGCGGCAACGGCGGCGTCAGCCTCTTCCTTCATGCGGGCAGCCTGGTCGAGGTCCTGCGCGATGCGGTCGCGGCGAACCTCGAGAATGCCGCCGATGCGCGGAAGCACGACCCTCTTCAAGAACAGGTAGAAAAGCCCGAAGGTGATCGCCAGCCACAGGATCTGTGACGGGAAATATTCCGGATTGAACGGCGGAAAGCCGCCCGAGCCATGGCCTTCGGCCGGCACTTCGGTATGGGCGTCGCCGCCCGCCGCCGCGTCATGCGCGCCAGTAGCCGCATCGGTTTGGCCTTGGCCTTCCGTATGCGCTTCGCCTTCCGCCGGCGCGGCTTCCTGAGCGTAGGCAGATGTCACAAACATGATCGTCCCCTGTGCGGAACCAGCCGCAAAGACGGCAAGAGCCGGTTGCCGGCTCCAGCCAAGCTCTTCGCGACGTATCAGCCGAACAGTGCCAGAAGGGCGATGAGCAGCGAGAAGATGCCCAGAGCTTCCGTCACGGCGAAGCCGAAGATCAGGCGGCCGAACTGGCCGTCAGCCGCCGACGGATTGCGCAGCGCGCCGGCGAGGTAGTTTCCGAAAATGGTGCCGAGGCCAATGCCCGCGCCACCCATTCCGAGGCACGCGATGCCGGCGCCGATGTACTTTGCTGCTTCAGCTTCCATTTCTTCAACTCCTTCGTGAATCTGGAAAGTCTTCGATTGGCTGGCGGATCACCGCCGATGAAAGTGTCCTAGTGTCCCGGGTGCAGGGCGTCGTTGAGATACATGCAGGTCAACACCGCGAAGACGTAGGCCTGCAGGAACGCTACCAGGAATTCGAGAGCGGTCAGCGCAACGGTCATCGCCAGCGGCAGCACCGAGCCGGCTACGCCGACAATACCCATTGCGCTCAGCGAGGTGACGAAACCCGCGAACACTTTGAGCGTGATGTGGCCGGCCAGCATGTTGGCGAAAAGACGAACGGAAAGGCTGATCGGCCGCGACAGGAACGAGATCACCTCGATCAAGACGACCAGCGGCACCAGCAAACCGGGAATGCCATGCGGCACGAACAGTTTGAGGAAGCCGAAGCCGTGCTTCATGAAACCGTAGATGATGACGGTGCCGATCACCAGCAGCGCCAGCGTGAAGGTGACGATGATGTGGCTGGTGACGGTGAAGAAGTAGGGGAACATGCCGAGCAGGTTCGCAACCAGCACGAACATGAACAGCGAGAACACCATCGGGAAGAATTTCATGCCATGCGTGCCGGCGGCATCGCGCAGCATGTTGGCAATGAATTCGTAGGACATTTCCGAGATCGACTGCAGGCGTGCCGGCACCAGGCTGCGGCTCGACGTCGTCAGGTACAGGAAAGCGCCGGCGCCAACAGCGGTCGCCACCATGAACAGCGAGGAGTTGGTGAAAGAAAAATCCATCCCGCCGATTTCGATCGGAATGATCTTCGCGATCTGGAACTGGTGGATCGGATCGTTGGCCATTCGGCCCCCCTCGGCTTTCGGCGCGGCGCGCCGGTCAAGTTCAGTCGTTACCGCTGTCTTCCGGGCGCTTCTGCGCCCGTATTCCAGCCTCGGCGACCATGCCCGCCGAACGCATGACGTTCAACACACCGGCGCCAAATCCCAGCAGCAGGAAGACGATCAACCCCCAGGGCGATGTTCCCGCCAGTTTGTCGATGATCCAGCCAATGCCGGCACCAACCACCACTCCGGCGATGAATTCGCTCGACAGCCTGAGTGCCTGGCCGTAACCGGCAACGCCCGACGATCTGGCTCCGTTCCTCCCATCGCCTTCGTCGCGCTTTCTAGACGCGAGCGATGCTTCAAGACTTTGCCTGCGCTGCTCCAGCTCGCGCTCGGAATCGCCGGCATGGCCTCTATTCCCTGGTCCGGTTTTTCCGGTTTCGTCCGGCTTTTCGCCGCCAGCCACCGCAACCCCCTCGCCCGGATAGGAACGTCTTTCCATCCGCTTTAAAGTCGCGGGCAACATAGTTAGCACGCCTGCCCCCGTCAAGCCACGGAGAGGTTTGGCGGCATATGTATTTTTCCTATCTATATCAATTAGTTAGAGAAGTGCGACATACTGACCCGCGATTCGTGGCGGGCAACAGTGCGGATTGGCGCCGGAAGCGCGGCGGATACTGCCTTAACTGAGGCTCAGCTCCAGCCGCCGCCATAGGTGCGATAGAAGATATGCAGACCGATCTTGGTCATCTTCTTCATGCTCCGCGCCCAGCCCGGGCTGACATATTGCGCGTAGTAGTGCGTCGAGGAACCGACTTCCGGAATGAATATCTTTCCGGCGGTGACCGCCATCGCGATCTCCACCGCCCGCTTGTAGTGCCAGGGGCTGAGAATGCGATCCTTGACGCCGTCGCAGGCGAAGGAGAACTGGCAGCGGTTTTTCCAATCGCCGTTCTGGTAGACGACGCCACAAATCGTTTTGGGATAGGCGGGGTTGCGGACGCGATTGAGCACCACCTGGGCGACAGCGGCCTGGCCGCGTGCCGATTCGCCACGCGCCTCGAAATAAATGGCGTTGGCGAGGCACTGTTGCTCGTCTGTCGAGAATACCGACGCCGGAAGCGGGTTGCTCAGCCACGCGTGATCGCCCTTGCCCATCGGCGGAATGAACCGGCCTTCCTCAGGCTCGCCGTTCAGAAGCGCTTCGAACGGCGAGGATGAGGCATAATCGGGCTTCGGCGGCGCATAGGCGGTGGCCAGAGCGTCGGCCTTTTCGTTGGTCACGAGAGCGGCGAGATAGGCTGGCACTTCCGGATCCGTCTTCTTGTCCTGCTTGAGATAGAAGGCTTGGGCGATCTCGATTTCCTTACCTTTGATGTCCGGCTTGACGAACGCCATCTTCAGTTCGGGACCGACCGTCGACCGGAGGATGAAGGAGGTGCGGTCAAGGATGGAGCCGGCATTGAAGAATTTCGGTGGTGCGACCGGCACGACGTTGACGATGCGGCCCTTCTTTTCGGCGCGGTTGATGCGCGCTTCGTCAGGCGTTTCGGCTTCGGATTGGCCTTGCCGCGAAATGCGACGGCGCCAATGCCGGTTGTCGTGATGCCCGAGCCGGAAATCGAACCGGTCGTTATGTCGGCATCGATAAATGGCATCTCGGCGGCGTGAACGGAACCCGCAACGGATTTTTCTACATAGCCGTTCCAGCGAGACGACGGCGCCTCGATGCCGGAAACCATGCTCGCCATGTCCTGATAGGCGGCGACCGTCGGAAACCCAAGCCAGATGCCAAGCCCAATCACCAAAGGCGGAAGGAAGGAAGATTTCGATGGAAAAGCAACGGCTAGCCGTCGCGACGCAAGACGTCGGAACACGAATGACTCTCCAGGACGCGACAGGAACCCAACGGAGAGAACAATCGTGTATTAACCTTGATGGAGGGTTAATTTTTGCGAGGTTTACTCGGTTGGAGCTAGCGGCATCTCATGGTGCTGAGGGCAGCGGCGTACAGGACCGACACAGGGCAGGCCCAAACCCAAATGAATCCACACTTGTGTTGACTTCCACATTTATGTGGAGCATGCTAGACAAATGAATGGCAAGGAACTCAAGAAATGGCTCGCGGCTCAGGGCTGCACGTTCGAAACCAAAAGGGGTGGCTCGGGTCACCTGATTGTGCGGTGAGGCGACCGGAAATCGGAACTCCCGATGCACGGGGCAGGTAAAGAACTTGGCAGCGGATTGGTGAATGCTATCAAGCAACTAGGACTGAAGTGATGCTCGGATACAGAATCGAACTCACTCCCGACGACAACGAAACCTTTCTCGTTACGTGCCCGCAACTCCCGATAGTCGCCTCGTTCGGCGAGACCAGGGAGGATGCGCGCCATCATGCAGTCGATGCGATAGAAACCGCCCTCGGCAGCATGATTGGCGATGGCGAAGACATTCCGGTTCCGGACGACCTGGAAGGCGAAATCGTCTATCTGCCGACGCTGACGGCTTTGAAAGTCAATCTTTATTGGGCTCTTCGAGCATCCGACATTACTCGAGCGGAACTTTCACGTCGCCTTGGATGGAATCGCAATTCAGTGGACAGACTGTTCCTCTTGGATCACAAGTCGCGGCTGGAACAGCTTGAGGCTGCATTTGCAGCGCTCAACCGCACAATCGATGTTGAAATACACGTGGCGGCGTGACCGCCAGTTGCTGAGCCTGCCCTCGCGGGACAAGGCTCAGCGCTTCTTCTTCGCCTTGTTTGCGTAGGGATTGTCCGACGCGCGCATCGCGATCCGGATCGGAACGCCGTCCAGGCCGAAGGATTCACGCAGGCTGTTGGACAGATAGCGCACATAGGACTGCGGCATGGCATCGGGGCGCGAGCAGGAGACGACAAAGCCCGGCGGGCGCGCTTTGACCTGCGTGATGTACTTGACCTTCAGACGGCGCCCGGCGACGGCGGGCGGCGGGTGGTGCGCCAAAATTCCTTCCAACCAGCGATTGAGCCTGCCGGTGGAGACGCGGCTGTTCCAGATGCGATGAGTCTCGATCACCGCGGCCATCAGCTTGTCGAGACCACGGCCGGTTTCGGCGGAGATCGGCACGGCACGCAGGCCGCGCGCCTGTGGCAACAGCCGCTCGGTCTTCTCCCGTAATTCGGCAAGTGTTTGCTGCGGCGTGTCGATCAGATCCCATTTGTTGAAGGCGATGACCGGCGCCCTCCCCTCACGGATGATCAGGTCGGCGATCTGCAAATCCTGCTTCTCGAATGGGATGGTGGCGTCAAAGACGATAACCACCACCTCGGCGAACTTTATGGCGCGCAAGCCATCGGCAACCGACAGCTTCTCAAGTTTTTCCTGAACCCTTGCCTTTCGCCGCAAACCGGCGGTGTCGAAGAGCTTGATGCGCCGACCGCCCCAATCCCAGTCGACAGATATCGAATCGCGGGTGATGCCAGCTTCCGGGCCGGTCAGCAGCCGCTCCTCGCCGATCAGGGCGTTGATCAGTGTCGATTTTCCGGAATTCGGGCGACCGACAACGGCAATCCGCATTGGCTTGGTTTCGTCATAGGCAGGTTCGCTGTCGGCTTCCGATTCGGCGATATCCTCGCCGATCAGCACGTCGCTCTCGGCCGCAATATCGTCGGCATCTTCTTCCTCCTCGGGGAAGCAGCGCTCCTCGCCAAGCGCTTCGACCATCGCGTCGCGCAGGTCCGGCATGCCCTGGCCGTGCTCGGCCGAAATCGCTATCGGCTCACCGAGGCCAGCCTCCCACGCCTCCAGCAAGCCGGCTTCCGAGGCGCGCGATTCGGACTTGTTGGCGGCGAGCACTACAGGCTTGCCGGCCTTGCGCACGATATCGGCGAAGGCCCTGTCGTCCGGCAGCAGCCCGGCGCGGGCATCGACCAGGAAGACCACCAGGTCGGCCTCGCGGATGGCAATCTCGGTCTGCTGGCGCATGCGGCCCTGCAGCGTCTCCGGCGCAGATGTCTCAAAGCCAGCCGTATCGATGACGTCGAAATTCAGATCGTAGAGTTTTGCCGGATGGACGCGCCGGTCGCGGGTGACCCCCGGCGTATCGTCAACGAGCGCGAGCTTCTTGCCGGCGAGGCGGTTGAACAGCGTCGACTTGCCGACATTCGGCCGGCCGATGATGGCAACCTTGAATGTCATCAGGACGCGCCGCCGGAGCCAGTGATCAGCTCCGACATCATACCGGCGCGCTCACGGATGTTGGTGGGCGCTGCCTGGTCCGCAGCGATCTGGTCGAAGAACACCAGCGCATCCTTGGCCTTACCTGCCTTCCAGGCGGCAAGACCGAGCGCCTCGCGGGCAGAATGGCGCAGCGCATTGGCATCATCGGTGAGCACCTCGACGCGCTTCGAAACGTCCTCGTAAGAGCCGTTGTCGACAAGGATATAGCCGGCGCGAAGCCTCGCCACGTCGCGGATCGCCTGCGGTGTGGAGCCGTCGGCGGCGACTTCGTCGAACTGGGTTACAGCGCCGGCAAAGTCGCCCTTGTCGGCAAGCACGGTGGCGGTGCGCATGCGGGCGAGCAGCGGATAGGCGCCGTAGCCGCCCGTTTCGAGATCCTGCAGCGCCTTCAGCGCGTCATCCTGCTTGCCGTCCCTGGCAAGGGTAAGCGCTTGGGCAAATGCGTCACCGGAGGCGTCAGCCTTACTGTCCACCCACCATTCGTAAGTAACGAAAGCCGCGGTTGCGAGAACGACCAAGACGGCAGCGACGATCGCGATCGGGCCAAAGCGATCCCACAGGGCCTTCGCCTGGTCCTGGCGGAGTTCCTGATTGACTTCGCGGATAAAGCTGTCGTCCGACATCGTTCCAAACCATATTTTCGTGCGGCACGCCCTTGTGCGCCCGCCTTGTAGCGCAATTTTGCCGCCATGGAAGGGGTTTTTGGACGCCGGTCCTTACCCCCCCTTGTGGGAGGGCAATCGCATATGGCTAACTCTGATGGTCGAGATTAGCGCCGAGCGCCCATCCTTGTCGTCATTCCTGGCCTCGTGAGCGAGCGCCAGCGAGCGGAGAGCGTCGGGAATGACGACAGCGAGGGGCGTTTGTCGCTAATCGCTAGCGCGTCCCATAGGCGATTGCCCTGCCCCTTGGGGAGAGGGTAAAGGCAACACCCTGTTCCCAAGTCGGCCACAATCATGGCATAGCGCTCGCCCTTTCGACCCATCAAAGAGTTGCTGATGTCCGTATTGCTGCGTTGCTCGGTTGCGCTTGCCTGCCTGTCATCTTCGATAGCCAATGCCGGGCCGCCGCCTGAGCGGCCGCATCAGGTGGTCATCATCTCATTCGACGGCGCAAACGATATTTCCCAGTGGCAGCGGAGCCGGACGCTGGCGGCGAGCACCGGCGCGAACTTCACCTATTTCCTCTCCTGCGTCTTTCTGCTCTCCCCGGAAGCACGGAAAATCTATCAAGGGCCGTATCAAAAGGCTGGACGATCCAATGTCGGATTCGCGCGCTCGAAGCAGGACGTGGCGGCGCGGCTCGATCAAATCTGGCTGGCGCGTTCCGAGGGTCACGACATCGCCAGCCACGGTTGCGGTCATTTCGACGGCGGCAACTGGAGCGCAACGGATTGGCGGCGCGAGTTTTCGTCCTTCGCCACCATTCTGCGCGATGCCTGGCGCATCAACGGCATCCCCGGAGAACCGTCCGGCTGGCAGCATTTCGCCCAAACCGAGATCAAGGGCTTTCGCGCGCCCTATCTGTCGACAGGCAGGCATCTCGACGAGGCGCTTTCGGCGACCGGCTACGCCTACAACGCAAGCGGTGTTTCGCGAGACGTTGCCGAGCCCTCAAGGAAGAGCGGCGTACTGGATTTCGCGCTGCCGCTGATTCCTGAAGGCGCGTCCGGGCGAAAGGTCATCGCCATGGACTATAATCTGTTCGTGCGGCACTCCGGCGGCTTCGAGCGCAGCGATAATGACGGCAAGTTCGAAGAGCACGCACTGGCGGCATTCCACTCGGCCTTCGACAGAGAATATGCTGGCAGCCGCACGCCGCTGCAGTATGGCTTTCACTTCACGCTAATGAATGACGGCGCTTATTGGCGCGCGCTCGAGCGCTTCGCCCATGACGTCTGCACCAAGCCGGATGTCGATTGCATCAGCTACGCCGATTTCGTCGCGCGCCGCGAAGCGATCCATGGCGTGGCGGCAAGCAGCGTGGGCGGGTGATCGGACGCCATTCCGGTCAGGCGCCGTCGGAGGCGACCTGTCGACCTTCAAGATAGCGCTGGTCGATTTCCGGCAGCGGTTCGCCCTCAAGTGTCGCCTCGAACGCGCGAAGCCGCTTGTAAATGGAAATAAGCTCGACGATCGTTGGCCATGACGTCACGAGGTACTGAAACGATGAACTGACCTGCCCGAACGCGGTGGCGATTTGTTGCCAGATACCGAGCGTGATTTTGCCTGCCGCGATCGTTGGAATCAGGATCAAGCTCGCAAAGATCGAGTCCGCCTGCGCGAAACCGGATCGGAACATGTTGAAATAGGCATAGTGGAAATACAGGCGGAAATAGTTCTTCCGAACGTTGGCGAACAACTCCTTGACCGTCTGCGGCCGGGCCCGATCCTCGTGGTCTTCCCCATAGACCAATTCCTTTCTGTAGGCCGCCTCGACGCGCTGGTTCCTGAATTCCAGGCCTGGCAGCTTGATGCCGACAATTGCGAGCAAGGCCGTTCCGAACAGCGACCAAAAGACCGCGGCGACAACCAGCGAATACGGTATCTGCCCGACGAACGGCAACTCCGTGATGTTTTCGGAGAGTTGCGCAAGCAGTGGCAGGAAAGCGATCAGTGTGAGGATTGAATCGGCGAAGGCCACTCCGAGCCCTTCCATCGTCGTCGAAAACCGCATCGTGTCCTCCTGAACACGCTGCGAAGCGCCCTCGATGTGACGAAGCCGCGACCAGTTTGCCATGTAGTAGTCATTCATCGCGGTGCGCCAGCGGAAGATGTAGTGACTGACGAAGAACCGCGTTACAACAAACAAGGCTACGTACGTCATACCTATCCAGGCATACACCCAGAACAAGCTATAAAGATCGCCTTGCGAGACCGATGCCGGCGGCGTCAGCGCCTTCTGGAACAGATCAAAAAATGGCCGGCGCCAATTGTTCAGCGCGACGTAGAGCTCAACCGACATATAGGTCGAAAACAGGATCAGAGCCGAACCCAGGATCGACCAATCCTGCCATGGATGCGGGGCATAGGTGCGCCAGAACAGGTAGAAGGCGGCCAACATTACGGCGAAATAGATGTAGAACCAGATGAAAGGCGCCGACCAGAAAATGGGAACGCCGAGGATCGGCGGCGCATCGGCGGGCGCAGGCGGCATGCCGAAGGATGCGCCCAGCTGCTGGCCGCCGAAAAACCAGAGCAGTATTCCAAACAAGCTCCACGCCGCGGCGCTGAGAAAAAACATCCTGGGCTTCGGAAAGAACGATAAAAACACGGGGCAAGCTCCTCGTGGCGCTTTCAAGAATCAACTGGCATGAAGTCACAATTCCCGTTGAATGCAAATGTGGGATTGCCGTGAGTTTGGCGAACGGGCTATCGCGCCGGACTCGAGGCCAGGCCGATAGCGCCACCGATTGCCAGCACGATGGCTGCGGCAATTGAAGCAAGGACAAAGTCGCCCGTCCACTCGGCGAACCAGGGCGATCGCTTGAAAAGGTATTTGCTGAAGTACCCCCACCTCTGGCCCCTCCCCACAAGGGGGAGGGGACTTGCTGCATCGAGCCTGGCGTCAACGCCGACGGTTTTTGCTCGGCACCCCGGTCGGCAAAGTCCCCCTCCCCCTCGAGGGGGAGGGGTTAGGGGGGGTATCGTCTTCAAGTGATGCGCGAAGCTGTCCGTGAAACCATGATGTCGGCGAGCAGCACGCTTGAGGCAAGCCAGCTTAGCGTCACTCCGGCGGTGTCGATCCGAATTTAGCGGCGGCGCGAGCTGGCATCCACGGCGTGAGCGTTGCGGCTGAACGGCAGGTCGGCAAGTTCGCGCAGCGACATTGCCGCGACAGCCGGGTGGCTGAGCGGATCACGTTGCCAGCTTTCGATTTCCGATGGGGCGTCTACCGGCTCCAAGAGAGCCTTTCCCAGTTCGCTGATCATTGAGAAAATCTTCATCTCAGTGCTCCTTTCCGGCTTTCCATACGAAGCATTCTGGCTCAAAATGAACTCTCATCAATCCAGAAACAGAGAAGCGCGGTTTAGATAAACTTAAGCTCATGAAGCTCAATGCGGTGCACCTGAACGGCCTCAGGGCAGTCGAAGCGGCCGCCCGTGCCGGTTCGTTGCAGAAGGCTGCGGACGAACTTGGCGTGTCGGCAAGCGCCGTCAGCCAGCAGATCGGCCGCACCGAGGCACAGATCGGTCAGGCGGTGTTCGAGCGGACATCCTCCGGCCTCAAGATGACGATTTTCGGCAGCGAATTCACAGCGCGCCTTTCCGCAGGTTTTCGCGAATTGGAAAGCGCGGTGGCGCTGGCGGAAAGGGCGAATGCCTGCGTGCTCGCGGTTTCTATCGCTCCGGCCTTTGCGTCAAAATGGCTGCTGCCAAGGCTGTCCCGACACTTTGTCCGGTATCCGGAGGTGATCTTGCGCATCGACGCCTCGAAGGAACTCGTCGATCTCGATCACTCGGACATTGATGTCGCGGTGCGACTGGGCGATGGTCAGTGGCCAAATGTGCATGCCGAATTGCTGATTGCCCAGGAGATTTTCCCGGTCTGCGCGCCGGCGATCGCCGAAAAACTCAAGACGCCGGCCGACCTTGCCGAAACTTGGGCGATTACCGATGAGAGCGCGATGTTCCGCTGGGAGCATTGGTTCAAGGCGGCGGGTGTCGAGCCCGTCAAAATGCTCCCCGGGGCGCGTTTCAATGACCCTATGCTCTCCCTGGATTCGGCGATCGCCGGGCATGGCGTCATGCTCGCGTGGCAGTTGCTCGCCGCCGATGCGCTCGCCGACGGCAGGCTCGTTGCGCCGTTCGGGGTGCGGGCCACCAGCGGCATCGGCTACTGGCTGGTAACCTCGGAATCGCGGCGAGAACCGCGCAAGGTCACGCAGTTCAAGACCTGGATCCGCGAAGAGATCGACGCGACTGTGCGACAGCTCGGGCATCTCGTTTGTGCGGTAAAGTAGAGCACCGTGTCAGAACGGATCGATGTGCGCGCTTGACGCAGTTTTGATGTGGAAGCAGAAGCGGCCCCGCTCTATGCTGATCGTTCTTCCCCATCTTGAAGGCCCGAAATCATGACGCCCCATCCCGGCATATTCTCCGCTTCGATTGATCCCATCTATCTCGACCGCCTGGCCGAAGTCGCGGTCAAGGTCGGCCTGCAATTGCAGGAGGGCCAGGATCTGGTGATGACCGCGCCGGTCGCTGCATTGCCGCTTGTGCGGCGGATCGCGGAACATGCGTACAAGGCAGGTGCGGGGCTGGTGACACCGTTCTTTGTCGATGAGGAGATAACGCTCGCCCGCTACCGCTACGGCCATGACGCGGGCTTCGACCGCGCAGCCGGATGGCTCTATGACGGCATGGCCAAGGCATATGACGGCAACGCCGCCCGTCTCGCCATCGTTGGCGAAAACCCGATGCTGCTTTCCGGCGAGGATCCGGCAAAGGTGGCGCGCGCCAATAAGGCCAATTCGATGGCCTACAAGCCGGCGCTGGAGAAGATCGCCGGCTTCGCCATCAACTGGAACATCATCGCCTATCCAAGCTTGTCGTGGGCCAAGCTGGTGTTTCCGGCAGACAGCGACGATATCGCCGTCGCCAAGCTGGCGAATGCCATCTTCGCGGCGTCGCGGGTCGATCTCGACGATCCGGTCTCGGCCTGGCGTGACCATAACGCTGCGCTGAACCAGCGGACTAAGTGGCTCAATGGCGAGCGCTTTCATGCACTGCATTTTTCCGGACCGGGCACCGATCTCACCGTTGGACTCGCCGACGGCCACGAATGGCATGGCGGCGCGTCGACTGCCAAGAACGGCATCACCTGCAATCCGAACATCCCAACCGAGGAAGTCTTCACGACGCCGCATGCCCGCCGCGTCGACGGTTTCGTCACCAGCACCAAGCCGCTGTCGCATCAGGGCACGCTGATCGAGAACATTCAGGTGCGGTTCCAGGAAGGCCGCATCGTCGAGGCGAAAGCCACACGCGGCGAGGAAGTGCTGAAGAAGGTGCTGGACACCGATGACGGCGCGCGCCGGCTGGGCGAAGTTGCGCTGGTGCCGCATTCGTCGCCGATCTCGGCCAGCGGGCTGTTGTTCTACAATACGCTGTTCGATGAGAACGCCGCTTGCCACATCGCGCTTGGCCAGTGCTATTCGAAGTGCTTCCTCAACGGCGACCAGCTCTCACCCGAGAAGATCGCAGCACAGGGCGGCAACAAGAGCCTCATCCACATCGACTGGATGATCGGCTCGGGCTTGATCGACATTGATGGCGTCAGGGATGACGGGTCGAGGGTGCCGGTGATGCGCAAGGGCGAATGGGCGTAGGGCGTTCACACGCCGCAGCCTTGCGCAGTTTCAAAGAGATACAGCGTCCGTTGCGCGTCCGAAAGGACGCGCGGCGCTGTAGGTCACCGCGGCAGCGTATGGGCGTAGATCTCCGGCTTGAAGCCAACCGTCAGCTTCCCGTCGACATCGAGAACCGGCCGCTTGATCATGGTCGGGTGAGCGAGCATCAAGGTTATCGCCTTCTCCTCGTCCAGACCGGCTTTATCGGTGTCGGCCAGCTCACGGAACGTCGTGCTCGCCTTGTTGAGCAGCTTTTCCCAGCCGACAACCTTGACCCAGCGGCGCAGCGCCTTGGCATCGATACCGTCCGACCGATAATCGTGAAAGCGGTAAGCGTGGCCGTTGCTGTCCAGCCAGGTCCAGGCCTTCTTCATCGTGTCGCAGGTTTTGATGCCATAGATGGTGATGGTCATTGCTTGTTTCCCCGAACTGCCGCCCGACTCGCGGGAGCCCTGCAGATAACAGGCCGCATGGCGCGACAGGAAGGCGGGTTTACCGAAGTACCATCTTCAACGCCGGGCCCATCGCCGAAAAGCTGCCGCCACGGCGTTCGGTTGCCCGGTGGAGGCGTAAAGCGCTGAATGCCGAAAATTCTGTCATGCGTGGCGGGACTGCAACCCAGCGCGTGAAGGCCGGCCCGGCCCTTCGGGTTTCTAGACCCGGCGTATCGGGCATTTGATTGCGTCTGAAATTCCGTCCCGCCCACTGGACCGCAACGCGGTTCGGCTGCAATGTGCGGTTCGACTGCCAGTCGAATAGTTGTTCCAGGGAGGAAGTTCAGTGAAGCAGTTTATCTTGGCAACCATACTAGCCGGTGCGATAGCCGCGCCCGCCTTGGCCGCCGATTACGAGATCATGGCGCCAGCAGCGCCAGGCGGCGGTTGGGACCAGACCGCGCGCTCAATGCAAAGTGCGCTGCAGGAAGACAAGATTTCGGGCAACGTCCAGGTGACGAACGTTCCAGGCGCGGGGGGCACCATCGGCCTCGCCCAGTTCGTCAGCGAAGCCAGCGGCGATCCGACCCAGTTGATCGTCGGCGGCTACGTCATGGTCGGCGCAATCATCACCAATGCATCGCCTGTTACGCTCGACCAGGTGACGCCGATCGCGCGCCTCACCGGTGAATATGAAGCGCTGGTCGTTCCGGCTGCGTCGGACATCAAGACCATGGCCGACCTCGTCGCCAAGCTGAAGGCCGATCCGGCTTCCGTTTCCTGGGCAGGCGGTTCTGCCGGCGGCACGGATCACATCACCGCCGGCCTGATCACCAAGGCCGTCGGTGCGGATCCGACCAAGGTGAACTATGTGCCTTATTCCGGCGGCGGCGAGGCTTTGGCGGCTTTGCTCAGCGGCCAGGTTACGGTTGGCATTTCCGGCTATGGCGAGTTCGCCGAGCAGATAAAGGCCGGCGCCCTGCGCATCATCGGCATCTCGTCGGATGCCAAGGTGGAAGGCATCGATGCCCCGACCTTCAAGGAAGGCGGCGTGGACGTTTCGATCCAGAACTGGCGCATGGTTGCTGCGGCTCCGGACATCAGCGCGGAGCAGAAGGCCGCCATTCTCGCCGATATCGAGAAGATGAACGCCTCGCCAACCTGGCAGAAAACCCTCGCCGACAAGGGCTGGGCCAACACCTTCCTGGCTGGTGACGCGTTCAAGACGCAGCTTGACGCCGACGTCGCCAGCACCGCGGCGATCCTCAAGGATATCGGTCTGGTTAAATGACCGAAAGCAGTGGCGAGCAGAACGAGCGCCGCCCGGATCGGGCGGCGTTCATTATCGGGATCGTGCTTGCCGTTGTCGGCATTGCAATGATCACGAACACCTATCGGGCGGTGGAGACGATCAGCCAGGACCCGATCGGGCCGAAAGGCTATCCCTACATGATCGGCGCGGCGCTGATTGGCCTCGCAATCTGGACTATGATCGAGGCTTGGCGCGGCGACTTCCCCCAGCGCGAGCCGCAGAACCTGCCGCCAATCTTCTGGATTATCGGCGGCCTGGCGGCGCAACTGCTACTGCTTCATGCTGTTGGCTTTTCGATTGCCACCAGCCTCCTGTTTGCGGCAACTGCTCGCGCTTTCGGCCAGCGTCGGCTTTACATGACGATCCCCATCGGGATCGTCTTCGCCTTCATCGTCTGGGTGGTATTTGCGCAGGGTCTTGGGCTGGGCTTGCCGGCCGGGCCGCTCGAACGCCTGTTCTTTTAGGCCGTGGACTGATAAATTGATCGAAATGGCGCCTGAAACGGCAAAGAGATGCAAGGAGAAGCGCGAAGGTCGGGGTCTACTCCCCGTCCGAGCGGTTCGACGCAGCAGGTCGCGGCCGTTTCGGCGTCCTTCGGATGTGGTCCATCTGCCCGGCTACCGCGCATGTCCCGCGCTGACGCATGTCAGCGCGAAAGGAACATGCGCCACCCGAAATGCCGGAGCGTCCTTTGCGCGTTCGGCGAACGCGCGGCGCTCCGATGTCGCGAAGGACTTGAAAGCCGAAAGGCTTCCTGCGCCTTCGCTCCGCGTATCCGAACAGATGGCCTCACACCATTTCGACCAGATTTATGAGTTCACGGCCTAGGTTGCTGCGCAAATGGACACATTCTCCCTTCTGATGACAGGCTTGCAGGTTGCCATGCAGCCGACCAACCTGCTCTACGCCATTATCGGCGTGACGCTGGGCACGGCGGTCGGCGTTCTGCCCGGCATTGGACCGGCGCTTACCGTGGCGCTGCTCCTGCCTGTGACCTACAAACTGGGCGACCCGGCGGGCGCCCTGATCATGTTCGCCGGTATCTACTACGGCGGCATGTATGGCGGATCGACGACGTCGATCCTGCTCAATACGCCGGGCGAAAGCGCCTCGATCGTCACCGCGCTTGAGGGCAACAAGATGGCGCGTCGGGGCAGAGGCGGGCCAGCGCTGGCCACGTCCGCCATAGGCTCCTTCGTCGCCGGTTTCATCGCGACCATGGGGTTGGCACTGATTGCGCCGGCGGTCGTCAGTTTCGCGCTGTCTTTCCAGTCGCGTGAATATTTTGCGCTCATGGTACTGGCCTTCATTACGGTTTCCGCGGCTTTTGGCGACTCTACCTTGCGAGGTTTGACGTCGCTGTTTATCGGGCTGGCATTGTCGGCGATCGGGACAAGCCTGATGGGTGGCGCGCCGCGGCTGACCTTCGGGATCATCCAGCTTGCACAGGGCATCGAGGTGACGACCTTGGCGGTGGCCCTTTTCGCGATTGGCGAGACGCTCACCAATGCCGGCGCGGTAGGAGCACTCGAAGAGAGAGTAGAGTTGATCAAGGGCTCAGTGATGATGACCCGCGAGGACTGGAAGCGCTCGTGGAAGCCCTGGCTCAGAGGAACTGCCATCGGATTCCCGATCGGGGCAATGCCCGCGGGCGGTGCCGATATTTCGAGCTTCCTGTCCTACTCGGCCGAACGCCAGTTTGCCAAGCATCCGGAGGAGTTCGGCAAGGGTGCGATCGAAGGCGTCGCCGGCCCGGAGGCGGCGAACAACGCCTCCGCGGCGGGCACGCTGGTGCCGCTTTTGACGCTCGGGCTTCCGACCACGGCGACGGCGGCAATCATGCTGGCTGCATTCCAGCAATTCGGACTGCAACCGGGCCCTCAGCTGTTCACCAACAATCCCACGCTCGTCTGGGGTCTGATCTCCAGCCTTCTCGTGGCCAATTTGATGCTTCTAGTGTTGAATTTGCCTTTGATCGGCCTTTGGGTGCGGCTGCTGAGTATTCCGAAGCCGTGGCTGTATGGCGGGATTCTGGTCTTTGCTACCTTGGGCACGATCGGTGCCAACGCCGCTACGTATCGGGTAATTGGCCACCCGCTTTCCGTTCAGCTGGCATTGCTGATGATTTTCGGCCTGCTCGGCTATCTGTTGCGCCGCTTTCATTATCCGATCGCACCTGTCGTCGTCGGTTTGATCCTCGGGCCGATGGCAGAAGCCCATCTCCGGCGCGCGCTGCAGACTAGCCAGGGTGACTGGTTCGTCCTTTGGGATTCGTGGATCGCGGGCATACTCTGGATCGCGGCAGTCGCGGCATTGCTGGTGCCTATGTATCTGCGCTGGCGCGGCAGCAAGGTGTTGGAACAGATCGCCGGCGACACGGACTGATCGCTCAAACCGGGCGCTCATCGGGCGCCGATTTGAGCTTTGGGTGCGGATGCTTTGGCTCATACTCGGAGCGTTCCGCAAGCGAACGGCTCCATAACGCCCCCCTCACCCGGCCTCCGCTTCGCTCGGCCACCCTCTCCCTGCTGGGGAGAGGAGTTCGCCGACCGTGGCGTCCGGTCTTGCAAGGTTGACAGGCGAGGCGGAGATACCGCCGATCTCCTCTCCCCAGCAGGGTGGCCGAGCGGAGCGGAGGCCGGGTGAGGGGGCGGCGAGGCTCTGCGCCGAGGCGGCCTCGGCAACTTCTGCCTTCGGCTCGAAGCCTTCGTCCAGGAAGAGGCCGATCTTCGGCATCTTGCCGATAGCCTCACCGATTGTCAGCCTCGCACCGGCAGCGTCCGATGAAGACGATTTCGCGCTGCTGCGCAACAAGGTGATGGTGATCCGCTGACTGTCCGTCGTGCCTTTTGCCATCATGTAGGGTCGCGGCTTGGACAGCGGCCGCACATAGGTCTTGTATGAAGCGTCCGACCAGTTGCGCTGGTCCTCGGTCTCGAAGGCATCGCCTTCCATCTCGACGGTGCAGGTAATCCCCTGCGCTGGCGAGTTATCGCCGCAATGTCGAAGGCCGGCTGATCGGGGCTGATGGCTTTTGGGAAATTGCACTTTTCGACGCTGCCGTCTGTGAGGCGGATCGTCAGGTCGCCGCCTGCGGCTTCGGCGGGATGATAATACGACAAAACCGGTGCGGTTGGTCGCAAAATCCGTCACCGCAACGCCCTCCGCCGCCATCACCAGGCGGCCGGAAGCCTCGCCGCTGATGTGCATCTTATAGGAAAAGCTCCCCTCCGGACCGCCGCCATCAGGCTCTTGGCGCTATGGCTCACCGAGCAGCGCGTGGTGACGTTGAACGCAACTGGCCAGGAGAAGACAGCCCATGCCGCGCACAAGGCGATCTATGACGGCACCGTCGCTCGCGACGTCGACCGCGCCGAAGCCGCCATGCGCGATCATTTGGAGCAGTTGGCGGATACGTTCTGGCGCCAGCGAACGGAAATGCAAAGTAGCGCGCATCGGATGAACGGTTCGCCGTTCTACCGCACCCTTTGCCGCTCGATAAACCCTGTCGCGGCGGCAACGAGTTCGGCCACCGACTTGCGGGCGTCCAGCGTAATGGCGTTCTCGTCGCTGCCGGGCGGCTCGAGATCGGCGAACTGGCTGCCAACCAGGCTGGCCGGCATGAAGTGACCCTTGCGGGACGCAACACGAATGAGCGCAGTTTCGGGATCGATTTCGAGGAAAACGAAGATGAGCCCCGGATTCCGGGCGCGCAGCCTGTCGCGATAAGCGCGCTTGAGAGCCGAGCAGCCGGCAACCACCCTGTGCCCGCTGTTGACCGTCTTCGCCAGTTCCGCGCCGATCAGATCCAGCCATCCGGCACGGTTTTCATCGGTCAGCGGCGTGCCCCTGGACATCAGCCCGATGTTTTCCGGCGGATGGAAGCGGTCGCCCTCAATGAAATTGGCATGAAGACGACCGGCAATCGCGCTGCCTACCACGGACTTGCCGCAGCCGGTGACGCCCATGACAACGATCGCAGGAAGATCCGCCTGCTCGGCTACAGGTACGTCCATCGCAGACTACCTGACTGCCGGAGAGCGGCCATAAAGCAGCAGCATCGCTACGATCACAACGCCATAGATGATCTGCCGTCCGGCCTCGGGCATTTGCATGACCGAAAGGATCGACTGGAGAAGCGTGATCAGGATCACACCGGCCACGGTGCCCAGATAGGAGCCCTTGCCGCCAAGGATCGACGTGCCCCCCAGCACAACCGCCGCAATCGCCGGCAGGAGATAGGCGTCGCCCATGGATTGCGCGGCCTTCGACGCGTAGCCCGCCAGCAGGACCCCACCAAAGGCGCTGAGCGCGCCGGAGATGACGAAGGCGATCATGACGACGCGGCGCGTGTTGACGCCTGAGAGGTAAGCGGCGCGCTCGCGATTGCCGATACCATACACCGAGCGGCCGAAGGTGGTGCGGTTGAGCAGGAACACCGCCGCTGCGCCGATGACCGCCCAGATGATCACGGCGTTTGGCACGCCGGGTACGAGAAAGCCGGTGGCAATATAGCGCATGGCGGAAGTAGCGGAATCCTGTGGCGAGAAGCCGCCCGTATAGACGACCATGAGGCCCTGCGCGACCGCGTTGGTGGCCAGCGTGATGATCATCGACGGGATGCGCAGATAGGCGACGCCAACGCCGTTCACCAGCCCGATCGCCATGCCGCACAAAATGCCGAACGGGATGGCGATGATTTCACCGGACGGACCAAAAGCAGCAGCAGCCGACGCCATCATGCCGCCCACCGCGACCGCCCAGGGAACCGACAGGTCGATCTGGCCAAGCAGGATGACGATCATCATGCCGGTGGCGATGACGCCGAGGAACGACGCGACCTTGAGCTGTTGCAGGAGATATTCCGGCGACAGGAAGCTGGTCGAATAGAAGCTGCCGAAGGCAAGCAGCAGGATGATGCAGGCAAACGACGTCGCCACCGCCGGGTCGACCTTGCCGAGGAACTTTTTCGGAAAACGCATGGGCCGGGCTCCGGTGGTGTCGCTCATCCGAACCACTCCAGCCGGTTGCGCACGCGGAACAGTCCGAACGCTCCAAGGCTGACCGCGACCAGCAGAACCACGCCTTGGAACAGCGGCTGCCACAACGGATCGAAGTCGAAGACAAAGAGTAGATCGCCGATGGTGCGGAAGGCAAACGCGCCGAAGATGGCGCCGATGGCGCTGCCCTTGCCGCCGAACAGCGACACACCGCCTAGAACCACCGCCGCGATTGAGAACAGCGTATAGGAGTTGCCGCTGGCGAAGGCCGCTTCGCCCGTATAGGTGAAGAAGGTGAGGAACAGGCCGCCGATGGCCGCAAGCAGCCCCGACAGCGCATAGGCGATGAATTTCGCCCAGCGGATCGGAACGCCGGACATATAGGCGGCAATCTCTGATGAGCCCGACGCATAAGCGGCGCGGCCTGTCACCGAGCGGCTGAACGGCACCCAAACGAAAAGAACAACCGCGAGAAGAACGACAAGGCTTGCGGGAACCACACCGAACAATCGGCCGGTCAGTGCGTCGGCGAGGTCTTCGTTCACCGAACCGCCCGGAAATGGCCGCAGCAGCAATGCAAGCCCGAAGAACATGGCGCCGGTCGCGATGGTCGCGACGATCGGCTGCAGGCGCCCGACGATGACGATCAGGCCGTTCAGCGCCCCACAGGCAAGGCCCGTGCCGAGCACCGTTATCAGGCCGAATGCCGTTTCCAGCGCCGTGCCGACGACCAGCCAAGAGGCAAGGCAATTGGTCAGGATGAAGATCATGCCGATGGACAGATCTATGCCGGCGGTGATCACCACCAGCGTCTGCGCCATGGCCACGAAGGCGAGCAGCACACCCTTGTTCGCCGCCGTCTGCACTACGTTGGCGGTCAGGCCGGCCGGATGGTTCGAGACATAGATCAGGAACATCAGGGCAAAGATTCCGACCGCCATCAGCGTACCGCGCTGTTCGGCCACCCAGTAGCGCCATTCCTTCATGCGCGGAGCTCCGAAATCGAGTTTGCGGATTTCATGTCGACCCCCACTCCGGCCTGGCTCTTTGTGTCGACGGCCGGATAATTACATGAGGAACTACCCCCACCCCTAGCCCCTCCCCACAAGGGGGAGGGGAATCTTGCTGCGGCCTCGCTTTTAACCAAACGTTGGCGAAGTTGGCCACGACGGTGGCGGTGTCCCCCTCCCCCTTGTGGGGAGGGGTTAGGGGTGGGGGTGCTAGAGCAGGCAGATCCCCCAGAGGCCCAGCGAAGCGGTGCGATACGTGGATCATGCCGCGGCTCCTTCCCTGCGCGGTTCCTCCACATTAAGCGCACTCGCAATGAGGGCGTGCTCGGTGATTTCGCTGCCCTTGAGTTCGCGAATAATGCGACCGTCATAGAGGACCAGAACGCGGTCGCAGCAGCCGACCAGCTCATCATATTCGGTTGAATAAAACAGGATAGCCGCGCCCGCATCCGCCAGCCGGCGCAGCAGCTGATAGAGCTCCTGCTTGGTGCCAACATCGATGCCGCGTGTCGGATCGTTGAGCAGGATGATGCGCGGCTTGCGCATCAGCCATTTGGCGATCACCACTTTCTGCTGGTTGCCGCCCGAAAGCGCACCCACCTGGATGTCGAGGCCCGCTGTCTTGATGGCGAGCAGGCGCACCATCTCGTCGATCAGCTCTTCTTCCTTGTCGCGATCGATAATGCCGCCCTTCGAAACCTGGTCGAGCGCGGCGAAAGACAAATTCTCGCGCACCGTCATCGGCAGCATGAGGCCTTCGGTCTTGCGGTCCTCGGGGATCAGCGCCATGCCAATGCCTGCTTCGCGCGCTGCAGCCGGACTGGCGATTGCGGTCGCCTTGCCGTCGACCAGTACCGAGCCGGTGGTGCTGCGCAGGACGCCGAACAGCGCCAGCAGAAGATGGCGCTGTCCCTGCCCATCCAGGCCGCCAAGCCCGACGACCTCGCCGGCGCCGACCGACAGGCTTATGTCGCGCAGGCGGTCCGTCCAGCCGAGTTGGCGACATTCGAGCAAGGGCGGCGATGCAGCGGCGTCGCGCACCGGTTTCGGCGGAAAGACATGGCTGTACTCGCGGCCGATCATCATCTCGACGACTTCACTGTCGGAGCGCGTGCCTGCCAGGTAGCTCGCGACATTGCGGCCGTTGCGGAACACCGTGCATTCGTCGGCCAGTTGCGCGATCTCGTGCATGCGATGCGAAATATAGAGTAGCGCCAGCCCCTCCGAGCGCAGCCGCTTTAGTACCGCGAAGACCTTTGCCACATCGGCGGCGGTCAAGGCCGACGTCGCTTCGTCAAGGATGAGGATGCGCGGCTTCCAGGCCAGCGCCTTGGCGATCTCGACCATCTGGCGGCGCGACAACGGAAGGTCCTTCACCAACGCGCGAGGATGAATATCCTCCGCCCCGGCGCGCGCAAGCGCCTCGTCGGCGATAAGGCGCTGGGCGCGCCGATCGATCAGACCGAAGCGCCGCGGCGGGCGCGCGATTGCGATGTTGTCGGCGACACTGAGATCGGGGATCAGCGACAATTCCTGGAAGACCGATGACACGCCAGCCGCGGCGGCTTCCGCCGGCGAGCTGAAGCTGATGTCCTTGCCGTCCATGATCATGCGGCCCTCGTCGGGCGCGACGACACCGGCCATGATCTTGATCAGCGTCGATTTGCCGGCGCCGTTTTCGCCAAGAATGGCGTGGATGCGGCCCGCCTCGACTATGAGCTGCGCTTTCTCAAGCGCGCGGACCCCGCCATAGCGTTTCGACACGCCCTCCATCCGGAAGAGTGAAGCGTTTCCTTCCGCAGCGTCCATGGCTGTCCCAATAGAGTGAGAGAGATTATCGGCGCACCGCGGACCGAAGTCCGCGATGCGCCGTCAACACAGCGCCGAAAAGGCGAAGGACTATTGGTTTTCCTTCGTCTGCCCCATGATTTCCTGCGCAGTGAAGTTAATGCCGCAAGTCGGGAAGGCATTGCCGACGAAGAAGTTGTCGGATTGATCCGGGAAGAAGTCCTCGCCTTCCTTGAAATTCGGATCCTCGACGATTGCCAGCGGCAGTTTGACCGACTGTGGAACAACCTCGCCCTCAAGTGCGGTGATCGCGGTCTTGATGGCGACCGCGACCTGAGCCGGGCCGGTACCTGCCGACGAGCACTTCAGCCCCTCGCCGGCGAACTTCGCGCAGAATTTGCGGAAGCCGTTCTCGGTCTCGCCTCCAAACGGCACGAAGGGATGCTTTGCATCGATCATCGCCTGCACAACGCCGGTGTCGCCGCCTTGCGCGGTGATGCCGTCGAACTTCTTGTGCACGGCGATCGCATCGGCGGTCGCCTTCTGCGCGGTCGGATCGTCCCACTTGCCGAGCACTTCGACGACATCCCACTTCTTGCCGGTGGCGGCGAAGGTTTCATGGATGCCGTTGTGACGGTCGGTGTCGACCGACGTGCCCGCGACGCCGCGAACTTCCAGCACCTTGCCGCCTTCCGGCAGGTGTCCGGCCAGCCAGTTGGCCCAGAGAACGCCGAGGCCCTTCTGGTCGACATTGACGTTGATGGCGTCTTCGGTGTCCAGAATGTTGTCGAAGGCGACGAGGACCACACCGGCTTCCTTGGCGCGCTTGATGACCGGAGCAAAGGCGGTGGGGTTCTGGGCGTTGACGACGATGGCGTCATAGCCGCTATCGATGAAGTTGTTGATGGCCGAAATCTGCGCCGGCACATCCTCGCCGGTGGAAACGACCTTGAACTCCTTCAGCTTCGCCGCCACGTCCGGCTGCGCTGCGTAGGCCTTCGCCGTCTGGATCATCTGGATGCGCCAGGTGTTGGCAATGTAGCCATTGGCGAGAGCGATGCGATATGGGCCGTCCTTTTTCGGAAATTTGAAGAATTTGGTTTCCGGCGTCCATGGCACGAAGCACTTTTCGTCAGACGATGGCCCGGATACGACCTCCGGCTCGGCGATCGCTGCCGAACCCAAAAGCAAAAACGCGCTGGCCGCGATCAAGCCACCCGCGATCGATTTTTTCATGCCATTCCTCCCAGTTAAGAACAAATGGACTTGTCCGGCGCGAACGTCCCAACGCAGAGACTGTCATCCCACGCGGTTGCGCTGCCAATGCAGGTTGCATTCCGTTTTTCCGAACACGATCCGCTCAGTTCTCCTCCCGAGGAGATCGCTATCGTGACGGTAGCGCTACCATCGGCGATTGTAAAGGCGGCTGTGGAGAGGGTTTTTCAGCAGTTGGCGTACCATTCTTGTTCTCCCCAAGGGTTCGCGTGTCTGGAGGAGCTTTTTAGAGCCGCAATACCCCTATTCGCCTCGCTGCGCTCGGCACCTCTCAGAGCGGGGCGAGCCGAAGGGCGAGATGGAGAGGGGTGCCTTCACCAGGCAAAATCGCCAAAAAAGAGGGCAATAGAAAATCTCCACCCGAAAATTATTATCCAATCTTTCCAGTTGCTTAGCCTTTCATTTTGTCGATTTTCCGTCGTCCCGACAGCCACTTTCATTCCTTCGCGTATTCTCCGCCATAGCAGCTTGCCCGGGAACGGATGTGCACAACCGAGCATCCAGGCAAGGCGGCGCCGGGTCGGTCGCGCAACGGTAGCGCGGCTTGGGGTGATCCCCCGCAATCTAGACCCGGCCCCTGATCAAGCTCGCGAGCCGTTCACTCGGCCGGGTTTGGTGAGGGGAAGAACGTCATGGCGGGGCGCGGGAGACTGCGCCACACTTTACTACTTAGGAAGGCTCGGCCTCGCGCCCCGTCTCCCATCCTGAGCTTGTCGAAGGACGGCAAGGGAAGTTCTTTGACAAAGGCCAGGGCCGAAAGGCAGCGTGGCAACAAGGAAGTGTGTTCAAGGCGGCGGCGAAGCGCTTGCCGTCTGGGACAACCTGCCGGGGGCAGTTCCTGTCTTGCCAAACCGGGGCGATGCCATTGGAAGGCACGCGCTGGCGGCAAAAAGGGAACTGTCCCCCGTACCTAGCCCCGGCGCGCCGTGCTTTCACGCACCTGCAATTCGAATCCGACGTCGATCACCCGCGTTTCCGGGCGATCACCGGCGATTGCCGCGCGCACCATGGCGATCGCCTGGCGGCCAATGTCGTAGCGGTGCGTGCGGACGCTGGTCAGCGACGGGTACGCCACATCCATCATGTCGAGGTCGTTGAAGCCGGCAATGCCGATCCGCTGCGGCACGGCGATCGCCGAGCGGTTGCATTCGAACAGAACGCCGAGCGCAAGGTCGTCATTGTTGCAGAATACCGCATCGAGGTCGGCAACCTTGGCTAGCGCATCGCGCAGCAACTCACGCCCGAGCGAGACGCTGGACGGCGTCGGCGTCGTGGTGACCAGCCTGAGGTCGAAGAGTCCGGCCTCCTCCAGCCCGGCGCGGTATCCCGCCAGCCGGCGCTGCGAACGCGGATCCATCCGCGCCCCGACGAAGCCGATACGCCGGTAGCCGGACGCGATCAGGTGGCGCGCGACAGTGCGGCCGCCCTCGAAATGCGAGAAGCCAATCATCATGTCGATCGGATCGGGGCCGATCTCCATGATCTGAACGACCGGGCAGTCCGCCGCTTCCAGCAGCGCGCGCGCTGCTGGTGTCTGGTCGATGCCGGAAACGATGACGGCGGACGGTCGCTGACTGAGGAAGACCTGGAGCAAGCGCTCCTCCTCCATGCCCGAATAGTGCGTGTTGCCGAGATGAAGCTGCAGATGGCTGTCGCCAAGGCCGTCGTAAAGCCCGCGCACAACGTCGGCGAAGACGTTGTTGGTCAGCGACGGGACCAGCACCGCGACGATGTCGCCGCGCGCTGACGCAAGCGCGCGGGCATTGCGGTCCGGCACATAACCAAGCTCGTCGATCGCCCTTGTGATCTGGACGCGCAGCTCCTCCGAAACGCGGTCGGGCTCACGCAGCGCGCGGGAAACAGTAATCGCGCCGACGCCAGCGCGCTGCGCAACATCCGCGATTGTCGGCCGGCCGCCGCCGCGTCTCGACCGGGTTTTCATGAAACCAGCCGCGCTCCGAGACAGCGGACCGCATTCATGCGCTAGCACACGTGATCAAGTCCATCTCCTCCTTCGTCAATTCGTGCGCGCGCGGACGGCGCGGTGTCAAGAATGATCGCGGCGGGTTCGGTTGATCCGCGACGGGAGCAGGCAGCGTGCGGCTGCGGGTCGCCTGCTGGAAATCGGCGTATTTGATCTTCACCGTCACGGTGCGGCCGAAGGCGCTTGCCTTCTCGCAACAAGCCCAAACCTCATCGGCCATCGACAGGACCCCGGTCTCGATGTCGGCCGGATCGATTAGGTCATTTGCGAACGTCGTTTCCGATCCCGACGACTTGCGTGGGCGGTCGGGTACAACGGGCCTGTCGTCCTCACCACGAGCGATGGCGTGATACCACGGTCCGGACTTCCCGAAATTCTGCTGCCACATCCGCTAGGCCCTAAAGGCGGATAACTTGCGTTGCGACGACACGATGCTCGCTGGCAGGTGCCTTGAAATAGTAAACTCGCCATTTGCCCTAGAACCCTTGATGATGGTTTTTCCGGTTCGCCCGCTCGCAGCTAATAGTGAAATGGGTAGGCCGATTTGCAGGGGGGCTATCGTGGTTAGTTCAGGAACCCATTCACTGATTGCTGTCGACGAGATCGAGCTCGACAGGTCCAACCCTAGAATTCGTAAGTTCCTCGAGATGTACGGTGATCAACCAACGCCGGAGCAAATCTTCTTGGCGACTTCATCGATCGCAGCAAGTTTGATGCGCTGACGCTTGACAGAGAAGTCCGCGGCATAGGGTTTGAACAGTTCTTCCGCATCGGTCTGGTCACCGTCTCTGCAGAAAATGCGAACTTGGTCGATAGGGAAGCCAGCAGCCCTTAGCTTTCGCATGGACCTCGTCGGCGAACGAAAACGCCTTGTCGTAAGGAAGCGGCGAAACTTGACGAACAAAACTCTTAAGAGTGGCGATATCACTGCATTCAGCAGGTGGATTTGTGAAGCCTGACAACCGCACCTCGAAGTAGTGATCATCGGCCTCAGCAACGTCGGAAATGGCTGCAGAGACACAGGTTTCTAAGACCGATGCCGCATCACCAGACGTCTCGGCTTCTGGAGACATCAGCTTACGCAACTCCTTGGCGTCGAATGTCACCGTAGTTTTCTGGAGTTGCCCCCTGGCCTTGGTCTCGAAGATCAGATGATCCGTGAACACGATACCAGCTAATCGACCGATGCCGCGAAAGCCGGCGTTGCGTCGAAAGTCCTTGTTGGATGCGCCAACCGACGCGAGGACGGCGACAGCATTTTCAACACGTAAGCCCACACCATTGTCCCGAATGGTAAGGGCGTTTCTGTCGGCACTGAGATTAAGGTCGATGCGTGCGTCCAATTCGGCAACCAATCCATCGTCCACGGCCTGCCGCAAAGAGTCGAAGCTGTTTTGAATATACTCACGGATCGCGTTGCGGGCTTCGCCATACATCCCAATCGTGAGTGTCTCCAAGATGAACGCACCGAAATGAGGTTTGAAGGGGACCGGATAGTTACTCATGTGCCTTCATCCTCATCGGCGTCGCCGGCAGTTTGATCGTCCTGCTTGTCGAGTTCCAAGTCGTCGATATCATCAATGTCATCGGGTGACGGCAGTGGCGTTTGGTCGTCTGGAGTCTCGGCGGAAGCCTCTTCAAATCGGTCAAATTCCCGAAACCCAAGGAGTTCTGGGATCGAGCGAGCCTCGTCAAGTTCGCCGCCCTCTATGTCGACGAGATCCAAAGGTGCGCCATAGTAGACGCAAACCGCGCGCGCTATATCGTGTAAGGTTGCCTCTGCTTGGCCGTTCAAACCCTGACGCAGGCTGAGTTCTAACCTTAGTTCGCCGTCTACCAACAAATTCTTGCCTGCCAACGCTACCTGAACCAGCTCGGCAGGGATTTGCCTTGTCGTCGCGTCATGCTCGATGATCATCGGGACACGCGTGTTGGCCGCGTTGGGCCGGTACAACGCCGGAGATTTTATGGTGTCGAGGTGCATATCCAACGCTCTCAGCACTTTGGAAAGCGCCGGATCGTCTTGCCAGTAAAACAGCTGCTCTAAAAATGGGCTGCGCGGCCTGGGCCGCGGCGATCGGCCTTCCATGTAAGCCGACAGCGCAAAACCCAGATACAAACAGGCGGCTTCGTCCGGAGACAATTGATCCAGCCGGTCGATCAGCGCCGTCGCAAGGCTTTCAGCAGCAATCACGTTGTCGAGGGCTCGATCATGCAACACACGCGCGAAGGTGGCGATCTGGGGCTTATCAAGCTTTGGAAGAGCCTCACTTACGAAGCTGTCCAGAAACGCGTCTCGATCTGGTGGATCGGCAACGAGCTGAGCCAGAAGTTGTTGAACCGCTGCATCAGGTTCGGCGATCGCTTTGTTAATAAGTTCCTTGGCGGCCAACGCGCCGATAGAAGCCTGACCGGAACGCTTCATTGAACGCTTCACCACTGGCGCCGCAGGCCTTTCGTCTCCCCGGCCGATTGAAGGTGTTCCTCCAATGGCGGCGTCGGCGAAGCGCCCAAACAGCGCACGGTCCTTTTTCCAAAGAACCGCTCCAAGGTAGAGTCCGTCGAGCAGGATAAGGTTTTGAACCTTTGCCTTGTCGCGTATCTCAAATGCCAAGGTTGGATGTGGCGCGGGAACCGGATCCCAGCGAGGTCGCAGTCGCTTTAGGTCTGTTTCAACCTCGGCATCAGCTACCCGAAAGTACCAATCCCTCTTTCGGTCGTTGCTGACGATGATCGCCGTCGTGGCTCCACATGTTCGCGTATGACGGACGATCTCGTCCCAGAACAAAAGATCACCATACAAGTTGCCGCCGGCATCTTCCGTCGACTTCTTGTGCCGATCTTCAAATCCCGGTGGCACGTTTTGGATATAGCGGGTTGCGCCAACGGTGTGCAGAACAGAAAACTCGTCGAAGGCGCCTTCGGATGGGCACGCTTTTGCGTTCATCCAACTGATCACCTCTTTTGCATTTTCGCCATAGTTCCAAGTCTTGGCTGCGTTGACTAGAATCCCAAGGCGCGCGACGGCTTGCCGGAGAGCCGCGCGATACTCTGCCTCCGTTCGACTTGGTTGGAGGGGTTGGTCGGTAAAAGGCCAAATGTGTGACACAAATTCGGTGGCCGCGTTACTTGCATTGAAGATGCACTTGTCGAGACCATCACGCAGCGTGCCTCGGGTATGGTGTTTGTAGTATTCATGGATCGCCCAGACAGGCACATGTATCCGGCCGTCTAGTGTTGCCGCCCATTCGGTGAATTCTTGCCTTGATTTCGGGCCAATCGTGGTTAGCCACATGAGAAATGAGGTATCAAAATAGACGTGCGTGCCAGCATCGCCCATGGCTTTCCAGGCGCGTTCGATGAACGTGGATGCTGACTCCGCGGCGACTTGGATCTGCATGCAGGGTCTACGGGATTGCCAACAAGGCGCTCCGGCCTCGCTCCGCAAGCGAAGAGGGCGCTCTAACAACTGCAAGCTCAATTAGCCGGGGCGGGACTTTGGCAAGTGCGTCGGGCCGTTCATTCGGCAAATATCGCGCTACGGATCTAATCAACCCTACAGCCCCCGTAAGCCATGCATGACATGCGGATCGCCAAAGAGCATCCTATGCTTGTGCATGCCGATTTTCCCCACGACATTGAAGCTGTCGTCACCTTCAATTGTTTTGGCCAAGCATATGCGGCATTGGCGCGGCTCCTGTCGAGGGGCTAAACCGCACGAGGAGGAAACGCAGTGACCATTGCTTGCCTTGGTTGGGGATCGCTAATTTGGGACCCGCGCGAGCTGCCTATTCAAAGACGCTGGTTTGACGATGGTCCTTTCATCAAAATCGAATTTACGCGTCAGTCGAACGATGACCGAATTACCCTGGTCATTGAAGAGACTGCTGCTCCTGTCCGAACGCTTTGGGCCGTCATGGACGCGATGGAATTGGACGTTGCGAAAGAGGCCCTCCGGCAACGAGAAGGCAAGCCATCTCGAGAGTTCATCGGACACTGGAACACCGGAGAAGCATCGCCCGAAGCTATCCCCCATTTGCCAGAATGGGCCAAAGCACATGGTGTAGCTAGCGTGATTTGGACAGCCCTACCCTCCAGATTTAAGGGCGAGGACAAAAGAACACCGGCAGCCGATGAAGTGCTGGATCATCTCCGACAACTGGATGGCACCAAACGCGATAATGCCGAACGCTACATTCGGCTTGCTCCACGCCAGATCGATACTGCATACCGTCGCCGGATCGAAGCCACATTGGGCTGGACGCCCTTGGAAAAGTGACAGGCCTAAGCGATCAAGCGAATCTCAAAGCAATGAGAGCTGAGCCACGGGCTTGCCCACCTCGCTGCCGGTCGAGACGCCGTCATAGAGCGCATAGGGAAGGTATGGATAGCCTCCTGCCGCTAGCCGAATTCTGCTAATAATCGCCGGTGCCGACCTCGAGGCCACCCGCAGGCTCAGGAAACGGTTTCGCCGGCATAGTGCGCCGGCGATTTTCACCCGGCTTCGCGTGGCGATCGTTGGGGCCAGTGCTTGGCGTCAGTTGTCCGCTCTTAGCAATCTCGATGACGCGGCGCGATAGGTGAACGGCACCGGCTCCGAATGTGGGGAACGCTTGTAGCGGTCTCCCGCTACCATCGATCCCCACACAGTTGTGCGGGTTTTGTTCAGTGTGGGGAACCTTGTAACGCTCAGCAACTCGAACCCCGACAAGGGTCCGGTGACGCGCTCGCGAGATTGCCAGTTATCCGATTTTGCAGGCCGCAGCCGTTCGTTCCTCACTGCACAGACAATGCCTCTTCCACTCTCCGGCCAAAGTGGTCAGCCTCCAAGACCAAGGCCGGGGTATGGGAACGCATATTCGCCGACCTGATCGATGATCCTGACAACGACTACGTGATGCTCGACAGCACATTGGTTCGCGCCCACCAGCAGGCGGCGACCGGAAAAGGGGGGACCAAAACCAGGCTTTGGGGCGCTCCCGAGGCGGATTGACTACCAAAATCCATATGGCGGTGGACGGCCAGGGGCGCCCGCTGCGGCTGATCTTGACGCCCGGCCAGCGCGGCGATGTTACCCAGGCGCCCGCCTTGCTCGAAGGGCTCGGGGCCAAACGTGTTCTCGCCGACAAGGCCTATGACAGCAACGCTCTGCGCTCGATCGTCGCCGAAATGGGAGCGGAAGCTGTCATCCCTTGCAATCCGACCCGCAGGAAGCTGATCCCCTACGACTTCGAAGCATACAAAGCGCGCAACCGCATCGAACGATGCTTCAACAAACTCAAGCACTTCAGACGCATAGCCACACGCTACGACCGACGCGCCATCCATTTCCTCAGCTTCATCCAACTCGCCTGCACCATCCTATGGATGCGATGAATGTCAATTCAGCCTAGCGGCAGACCTTGCTCCTTGGCTCGCACGACCACAGCGGTGGTGATGCGGTTGAAAGTGGCGCGAGACATCGGCGCGTCGGCATCGTAGCGCGAAGGCAGGAGATAGCGTGAGTTCCCGGCGCAGGTCTTGAGCGCGATCACGATGTCGATGGCTTGTCGGGACAGATAGACGTTGTGAGGCTTGGAACGCTTCATGCGCTCCTTGGGAATGCTCCACACCGCGTTCTCGAAATCGACTTCGTCCCAGACCGCGTCCTGCAGTTCACTTTTTCGAACCATCGTTAGCAGGATTAGCCGCAGGCCAAGGCGGATCGTCGGAAGCGTCGGCACGTGCTCGAGCTGCTTTAGCATGACCCGGATCTCGGTCGGCGACAGGGCACGGTCTTTCGGCACAAAGGTCGCGATCGAGGCCGGACCAACGTCTTCGGCCGGGTTCGGCACCTTCTCGCCATGCAGGATCGCGAATGCGTAGATCTGCTTGACGATGTCGCGGACGTGGATCGCGGTCGCGGGTGCTCCTCGGTCCTTCACTTTCGCGCAGAGCGCCCGAAGGTCCCCCGGGGTGATCTCTTTGAGCAGCCGGCTTCTCCAAGTCGGTACAATGTCGCGGTCGAAAATCGACCGGCGCATGGCGCGTGTGCTATCTGCCATTCGCGCTTCCTTGAACCAGCGCTCCCCGACCTCGCCGAAGCTCTTCGCTTCCTTCAGGCGGCGTTTCTGTCGCTGCTTCTCCTGAGCCGGCGAGATTCCCTCCCCCACCATACGGCGCGCATCGAGACACAATTCTCTCGCGCGGGCGAGTGTTACGCCGTCGGGCCCATATTGTCCGAGCGTCACGGTCTCGCGACGGCCGTTGATCGTAGTCGTACCGGAAGGTCAACGCGCCTGAGCTTTTTATCAGAACGTACATACCGTCACGGTCCGCGACCTTGTAGTCTTTTTCCTTAGATTTCAGATGCTTAAGCGCTGTGTCCGTCAGCAAGGCGACCTCCATTTCTGGCGGAAATCGACCGATTTGTGGCCTAAAAGACCGTCAGGCAAAATTCGGCCTGCTAGAAGGCTGTTTTCTCTAACCAATTCAGCGCGTTAGCTTCCGAAAAAAGACCGTCATCAGTCGAATTGGGCTGACGGTATTGCGATTTTGGCGCGCGGGCAAGAAAACGGATACCGTCAAAAAGACCGTCAGAGCGGTCCTTTTGCACGCGATAGTTCGCGATAGATGATGAAGATTTCTGCTTTTGAAATCAGCTGCTTAGAGTGGATTTCCGATAGTTCGCGATAGGCAGCGAAGGACTCCAAATCACTCCCACTCGATTGTGCCGGGTGGCTTTGACGTAACGTCGTAGACGACCCGGTTGATGCCCCTCACCTCGTTGATGATGCGCGTTGCCGTAGCGCCGAGGAAGCCCATGTCGTAGTGGTAAAAGTCGGCGGTCATGCCATCGACAGACGTTACCGCGCGCAAGGCGCAAACGAACTCATACGTGCGGCCGTCGCCCATGACGCCGACCGTCTGCACCGGCAGAAGCACTGCGAAGGCCTGCCAGATTGCGTCGTAGAGGCCCGCCTTGCGGATTTCATCGAGATAGATCGCATCGGCTTCGCGAAGTATATCGAGCTTTTCGCGCGTCACTCCGCCGGGGCAGCGGATGGCCAGACCCGGACCGGGGAACGGGTGGCGGCCGATGAAATGCTCCGGCAGGCCCAACTCCTTGCCGAGCGCCCTCACCTCGTCCTTGAACAATTCGCGCAGCGGCTCCACCAGCTTCATATTCATGCGGTCCGGCAGACCGCCGACATTGTGATGCGACTTGATCGTCACAGACGGTCCGCCGGTAAACGACACGCTTTCGATCACGTCCGGATAGAGCGTGCCTTGCGCCAGGAAATCGGCACCGCCGAGCTTCTTTGCCTCTTCCTCGAAGACCTCGATGAACAGCCGGCCGATCGTCTTGCGCTTCTTCTCCGGGTCGGCCTCACCTTCCAGCGCCGCGATGAAACGGTCGGCGGCATCGACCAGGATCAGAGGCAGATTGTAATGCTCGCGGAACATGGCAACGACGCCCTTAGCCTCGTCCTTGCGCATCAGGCCATGGTCCACAAGAATACACGTCAGCTGATCGCCGACGGCTTCGTGGATGAGCAACGCGGCCACCGAGGAATCGACGCCGCCCGACAGCGCACAGATCACCTTGCCCTTGCCGACCTGCTCGCGGATAGCTTCGACTGCCCGCTCGCGATAGGCCGACATTGTCCAAGTGCTGGGAATGCCGACAATCTTGTGCACGAAATTGGCGAGAAGTTTTGCGCCGTCCGGCGTGTGCACCACTTCCGGATGGAACATGATGCCGTACATTTTTCGCTCAACGTTTCCGAATATGGCAAATGGCGCGCCCTCGGATCGACCGAAAACCTCGAACCCCGTTGGCAGTGAGATTACGCGGTCGCCGTGACTCATCCAGACCTGATGCCGCTGGCCGGTCGTCCACAGGCCCTCGAAAAGTGGACAATCCTTTTCAATCTGGACAAAGGCACGGCCGAACTCGCGGTGATCCGAACCTTCGGCAACACCGCCCATCTGCACGCACATCGCCATCTGGCCGTAGCAGATGCCAAGTACCGGAATGCCGGCCTCGAAAACGACCTGTGGCGCGCGCGGACTGCCGGCTTCATGCGTCGAAGCTGGTCCGCCCGAGAGAATGACTCCCTTCGGGTTCAGTCTCCTGAATGCCGCTTCAGCGGATTGAAACGGTACGATCTCGGAATGGACGCCAGCCTCGCGCACCCGTCTCGCAATGAGCTGGGTCACCTGGCTGCCGAAGTCGATGATGAGAACGGTATCTGTAGAGGCGTGCTTCATGGCGGGCGTTTAATGAAAGAAATGAGTCTGTGCAATGGGTTGCCGGCATCCGTGAACCATTCGAGTCAACGGGTTATGACATCGATTCAACATGCTCGCGTGACGCTTAAGCCGCAGTGCTCAAATGCCGAGCCTACCGTCTGCGATCGAATCCTCCATCAGACCAATTGCATCCGCCAGCTTCTCGTCGATAATGTGCAAATACTCCGTCCAGTCGCCGACATGGCGTAGGTCGGCCTTGCCGTCGGAGATGCCGCGCAATGCGACCAGCGGTACCGAGAACATCTGACAGGCGCGCAGCACCGCGAAGGTCTCCATGTCCACCATGTCTTCCGGAATCTCGTCATAGACATTTCCCGAGATTATCCGCGCGCCTGTGGACAGCGTTGCCTTCCTGATACCCGGGATGCGCAATGGCAGCGGAAGAGTGGCCGGCATATCAAGGAACGGCGTGATGCCCTTCGGGAAGCCGAGCGGCGAACAGTCCATGTCTCGGTAGCAGACGGACACAGCCTGATAGACTTCCGTTTGTTCGAGGGAGCGGCTGCCGGCGGAGCCGAGCGAGACCACAAGGTCGGGACGCTCCCCCGCCACCTCCAGCCGCGCCAGCGCCGAGCCCATGGCGACGCCGCTCTCGACCGGCCCCACACCAGTCATCAGCGGCGTAAACAGGCGTTGGAGATGCGGTCCGTATTCTGCATCCGCGGCCATCACGAATAGGAGCTTTTTGCCGCTGACTTCTCTAAGCATTGCACCCCCAGCGCGGATTGGCCGCCGCCTTTGTCGAAGGTCAGGCGGCAAAAAGCAACGGGAATAACCGCTGGTCTACAGCGAAGGATCAAGCGATGTGGCCTAGATCACTTCTCGGTTGACGGCACGCTGATCGAGGCCTGGGCGTCGATGAAGAGCGTCAAGCCGAAGGACGGCTTGGATGAGCCACCGGCTGGTGGCGGCGGGCGCAACGCAGAAACGGACTTCCATGGCCAGAAACGATCGAACGAGACGCATGCCTCGACCACCGATCCCGAGGCCAGGCTCTACCGCAAGGGGAAGGGCAAAGAGACCAAACTCTGCTTCATGGGACATGGCTTGATGGAGAACCGCCACGGCCTGCTGGTCGACGCCTGCCTGACACTGGCCGACGGGCACGCCGAACGGGTGGCCGCGCTGCACATGATCGAACCCCGCGCCGAGCGGCCGGCCGCGATCACGCTCGGTGCCGACAAGGCTTATGACGCGGAGGACTTCGTCAACGAACTGCGCTCGATGAAGGTGACGCCGCATGTCGCGCAGAACACCAGCGGCCGCAGCTCTGCGATCGACGGGCGCACCACCAGGCACGGCGGCTATGCAGTCAGCCAGCCTAGGTCCTGACCCTAGCCCTCTATGCCCTCTCGTCCGGTCACCGTCATCATCGTGCCGGTCATGGTGGCGATCAGCTTGGCTTCGCCATCGGCAGCGAAGGCGTAGGCCTGACCGTCCGCGACAATAATGGTCCGGCCTGGCTTGGTCACTGAGCCGCGAAACAGGAACCGCTCGCCCTTGCCTGGAGCCAGCAGGTTGACCTTGAATTCTATCGTGAGCGCCGTGGCGTTCTCGGGCATCAGCGAAAACGCTGCATAGCCGCAGGCGGAGTCCAGCGCCGCCGAAATGATACCGGCATGCAGGAAACCATGTTGTTGGGTGAGCGCCGCCGAATACGGCATCTCGATCTCGACAATGCCGGGCGTCACGCTGGTTAGCTCCGCCTTCAGCGTCGCCATGACCTGCTGGCGCGCGAATGAGGTGCGTACGCGCTCCTCGAAATCCGCACTTGGAATAATCTTTGCCGACATCGCTTTGCGACCTCCAATTTCTGCTTATCGCAGAGCACTGGCCGGCAGGCAATGAAATTTGCTGCAATGCAGCATGGACGAGTCAGTTCAGGGCGAATAGCGCTGCATTGAACATGACCTGACTTTCCTGCTGCGCTTGGACAACGCACGACCTTGGGAAAGTGCCGCGGTCCCGCCCCGCGTCAGGGCGTGCCTGTTTTCAGGTCGTGGACCTCGTCAGCCCAGCGAAAAAGAAACCGTCCGTGCCGCTTCGCAGCGGCGAAAGAATGATGCCGCGATGCTTGTCGATTTGCGCTGCCGCTGATTTTCCCGGAAAATGCTGCTCGAACAATGCATCATGATCGACGGGTGCAAAGGCGGGGTTCGCGGTGAGGAAACGGTCGATCTGATCGTGGTTCTCCTCTCGGAAGACCGAGCAGGTAATATAGACAAGTTGCCCGCCTGGCTTCACAAAAACCTTGGCATCGTCAAGAATTTGCGCCTGTTCGGCCCTGCGCACATCGAGCTGCCGCGCGGTCAGGCGCCATTTGGCATCGGGGCGTCTGCGCCATGTGCCGCTGCCGGTGCAGGGCGCGTCGATCAGCACCAGATCCATATGCCCTTCCAGCTTGGCTACCTCAGAGAGCTTCGAGAGAACCTGGATGTTGCGGGCCTCGGCGCGGCGGATGCGATCGAAGATCGGCGCCAGCCGCACCTTCTCGGCGTCAAAGGCGTAGATCTGGCCCTTGTTCTCCATCGCTGCGCCAAGCGCCAAGGTCTTGCCGCCCGCACCTGCGCAAAAATCCAAAACCTGCATGCCGGGCTTTGCGCCGGCAAGTTCAGCGGCGATCTGCGAACCCTCGTCCTGAACCTCGAACCAGCCCTTCTGAAAAGCCGGCTCGGCTTGCACATTGGGGTGGCGTCCATCCGTCTCGATGGGGGGAATACGCAGGCCGCAAGGCGCCAGTTCCGTCGCGGCTGCGCCGGTCGAATCCAGCTCGGAAAGCACCTTGTCTCGGCGCGACATCAGCGAGTTGACGCGAAGATCCAGCGGCGGACGGCCGGCAAGCGCACGCCCTTCCTCGGTCCAGGCATCGCCAAACATCCGCTCCAGAAAAGGCTTACACCAATCCGGGGCATCGGCGCGCACGATGGAAGGTGCGGCCTCCAGCTTCCTCGATGCAAGTGTTTCGAGTTCGGCGTTGTCGAGCGGCGGAGGCGCGAAGCGATCGCCGTCGAGTGCGTGGTTGATGGATTCCGGCGTCTGGTTCCACTCAAGAAACAGCGCGCCGAACGCCAGGGCTCGGGATGTATCCGCGTCAAACAACCAGGCGGCGGAACGCTTGCGCCGAAGCGCATCGTAGACAATATTGCCGATCGCGGCGCGGTCGCCCGCCCCCGCGAAGCGGTGCGAAAGACCCCAATCCTTGAGCGCATCCGCAGTCGGCCGATGCCGCCGCTCGATATCGTCCAGCACCTCGATGGCTGCCGCCAGCCGCCCGCCCAGTCGCATAAGTGGTTTCCCGCTTCGGTTTGCCCGTATGCCGCCTGACTACCGGCCATCGAAGCGTCAAACAAGACCTTCGTTGATTTTGCCGGAAACGTCGTAGATTCTTCCACGCGTCGAGAATCAGGAGGGACCCCCCGTGAAATCCTACATTGCGGAATTGTTCGGCACGTTTTGCCTTGTCTTCATCGGCTGCTCGTCGGTTGTCACGGGTGGTTTCGGCGGCCTCCTGCCGGGAGGAGCCGTGGGTATCGGCTTGAGTTTCGGCATTGCGGTGGTCGCCATGGCCTATGCCATCGGCCCGGTTTCGGGGGCGCATCTCAACCCGGCGGTCACGCTTGGAGCCTGGCTGGCTGGACGCATGCCGGCCTCGGACGTCATCCCCTACATGATCGCGCAGGTCGCAGGCGGTGTACTCGGCGCGCTCGTGCTCTACATCGTCGCCAGCGGCGCCGTTGTAGGCGCTCCGGCCAACCTCGCCGCCAATGGCTGGGACCCGGTAAACGGCTATTCGACCTTTGCCGCGCTGATCACCGAGATCGTCGCGACCTTCATCTTCGTCACAGTGATCCTCGGCGTCACCAACCCCAAGCACACGACGATGCTCGCCGGCCTCGGCATCGGCCTTACGCTCGCGGCGCTGCATTTCTGCTTCATCCCGGTGTCGGGGAATTCGCTGAATCCGGCCCGCTCGATCGGCCCGGCGCTGTTTTCAGGCAGCGTGGCGATCGGCCAGCTCTGGCTCTACATCGTGGCGCCGTTGATCGGCGGCGCGCTGGCGGGCATCCTCGCCAAGGCGGGCGTCCTCGAAAAGGACTGAGCCTTTTCGCCACGACGCCGTTTGCCTGCCGGCGGCGGCAAACGCTTATGGCCGAAGCGCCGCGAGCGCCGAAACTATGCCGGCAAGCGTCGCCTCATCCTCGTCCGGCCGGGACTTCCTCGACCGGACGAGGCAGGCCTGTGACCGCAGAATGACGCCGTCGGCCAGCACCTTCAGATGATTAGCGCGCAGCGTCGAACCGGTCGTGGTGATGTCGACGATGACGTCGGCGGAACCGGCGGCGGGTGCGCCTTCCGTCGCGCCAAGGCTTTCGACGATGCGGTAAACCTGGATGCCGTGCATCTGCGAGAAGAACTGTTGCGTCAGCCTCCAGTATTTGGTGGCAATGCGCAGCCGGCGGCCATGGCGCTGGCGGAAATCGGCGGCGACATCATCAAGATCGGCCATCGTATCGACGTCCAGCCAGACTTCCGGCACCGCGACCACGACTTCCGCATGGCCGAAGCCGAGGCGCGCGGCGATCTCGGTGCGCACATCCCAGTCTGCACGGCTCTCGCGCAGCAGATCCTCGCCGGTGATGCCCAGATCGACATTGCCGAGACCAAGCTCACCGGCAATCTCGGAGGCCGACAGGAAGGCGATTTCGATATCGTCTCGGCCCGCGACTCGGGCACGATATTTGCGGTCGTCGCCGGGCAGGCTGACCGCGAGACCGGCAGCGGCAAGCACTTCCAGCGCCTGCTCGCGCAGGCGGCCTTTTGATGGCATGGCAAGCGTCAGGGTCATCAGCACTCCTCGCCCCGTTGCTCCGCTTGCGTACTCCCACCCCTAACCCCTCCCCTCAAGGGGGAGGGGGATTTCTGAACAAACGCCCGGCCAAACTTACCAACCCTTGTGATTTGCATCTCACGGCGAAGACAGATTCCCCCTCCCCCGTGAGGGGAGGGGTTAGGGGTGGGGGTCAGAGAGCCTCGAATCATGGGGTGCGCAACGCCTCTATGCGGTCGAGCCAGACCGAGAAACCGACGCCGGGAATAGGCTTCGACGCGCCGAGCAAGGTCAGCAGACGATCGTAGCGACCGCCGCCGGCCAGCGGCCGCACCGCGCCACCTCCGGTGATTTCGAAAACGAGGCCGGTGTAGTAGTCGAGCGGACGCCCAAAGGCGGCGTCATAGCGGATCACCCCAGGCTGCAAGCCCTCGGCCTCGATCGCACCGGCTCGCGCCGCGAAATCATCGAGTGCCGCACCCAGCACCAGCCCGACATCCTCGGCAAACGCCTGCAGCGTTTCGGCGGCGTCCTCCAGCGGCGCATGAATGTCGAGAAACGCCTTCAGCGCGCCCAGCGCATGCTCCGGCAGGCGGATGCTTTGCAACTCGGTTTTCTCGATCAGCCGGCGGGCAATCTCTTCAGGTGTGCGACCCGCGGACGGCGAAATGCCGGCCTTCTCCATCTCGCCGGCGACATAAGCGGTCAGCGCGCCAAGATCGCCCGCAGCGACCGAGGGCAGCGACTGGTCGACATTCTCGTTTGCCGGAATGCGCGACAGGTCGGCAAGGGCAGCGTCCAGCAGGTCCGGCGCGCCAAACGCCCGGACGAGGCGCTTTTGCCAGCCGCGCGGCAGGCCGAGTGCGGCCAGCACCGCCTCGAACACCGTCTGGTCACCAAGTGTTACCGCAAGTTCGGTGCCCGGCAGCGCTAGACTGAGCAGCGCATGCGCGTCCGCAATCATGCGCGCATCGGCGGCGGCTATGTTGGTGTCGCCCAGATCTTCGATACCGGCCTGAAAGAACTCGGCCTGTCCCTCGCGGCGCTGGCGGAAAACCTCGCCTAGATAGGCGTAGCGGCGCGGCGTTCCCGATTGGGTGCGGATGTGGCTGAGACAGACTGGAATGGTGAATTCCGGACGCAGACAGAGCTGCTCGCCGTTCTCGCTTTCAGTGAGGAATATGCGACGGCGCAAATCCTCGCCCGCCATGTCGAGAAACGGATCGGCCGGCTGCAGCACCGCGATTTCGACCAAATCCGCTCCGCGCGCGGCGAAGAGGGATTCGATGTTTGTGGTTGTGGCGGGGTAGCGGGTCATGGGAGAAGGCTTTGGGAACCACCCCCCTCTGGCCTGCCGGCCATCTCCCCCTCAAGGTGGGAGATCAGCAGTTGCGGCCGCGCCGCACCTACTGCAACGCACGCGACTTGCCACGGGCGAAATGACAGCTGATCTCCCCCCTTGAGGGGGAGATGGCCGGCAGGCCAGAGGGGGGTGATCATGCGCCCTTCCGCTCCGCCGCCTGCGCGTCCAGCACCTTGCGAACCGCCTCGACAAGTTCGCTCTCCGGCACGGAAAACTGCGCCGGACGGCCTTCGCGCCAAGCGGCGTTGTCGGTGATGTCCTTGGCCAGTTGCTCGCCCAGCGCCATGTCCTTGATCTGCACCTCGCCTTTGGCGCGCTCGTCGCCGCCCTGGATGACGACGCAGGGCGAGCCGCGACGGTCGGCATATTTCATCTGCGGCTTCATGCCGGAGCCGCCGAGATACATTTCGGCGCGGATGCCCGCCTGCCGCAACTGCGCAACCATCTTCTGATAGCGGCCGAGGCTTTCGGTATCGCGGTCCATGACCATCACGACGACCGGACCGATGACATTGGACGTATCGAGCTTGCCGAGGTTTTTCAGCGCCGTCATCAGGCGCGAGACGCCGATGGAAAAGCCCGTCGCCGGCACCGGCTCGCCACGGAAGCGCGAGATGAGGCCGTCATAGCGCCCTCCACCGCCGACCGAGCCGAAACGCACGATCTGGCCTTCCTCATTGGGGATCTCGGCGAGCAGTTCGGCTTCGTAGACCGGGCCGGTGTAGTATTCGAGGCCACGGACGACGGAAGCGTCGACCATTACTCGATCAACATCATAACCACTTGCGGCACACAGCGCAGCAATCTGCTCTAATTCGGCGACTCCCTCCTCGCCGCGAGCGGAGCCAGCAACGGCATCTCTCCAAAAGCCAAAAGACATTTCATTGGAGCGGTAGGTCTGCTCACCAGGAGGATTCCAAAGCGGCGAACTTGCACCTACTGCATCGAGATCAGTTCGATTCTGGCTGAAACGCAATTTGCAAATACCTGGTGACCTTGTTGATCTGCTCGTCATTCAGCCCTGCGCCTTTGGTGAAATCGCCGCTTTCATCCAACCGGCCTTCGCCCAGGAGTTTTTGCACCCCATCGAGGCGAACCTTATCCAGCTTATCGATCGCTCGCAGCACGGTCAGCCGCCGTCCGGCATTCTCATCGCCCCCGAGGCCGATGGCTTCCAAGCACACCATCCAGCACCTTCCGATTATTGACCCGGATAACGTATTGCCCCTTGAGGCCCAGCGCTTCCATCACGTCGGCCATCATCATCGCCATTTCTGCGTCGGCGGCGACGCCCGGCGTGCCGATGGTGTCGGCGTCGAACTGCATGAACTGGCGGAAGCGGCCCGGACCCGGTTTCTCATTGCGGAACACCCAGCCGGAGCGGTAGCTGCGATACGGCTTTGGCAGGCGCTCGAAATTCTCGGCGACAAATCGCGCGGTCGGCGCGGTCAGGTCGTAGCGCAGCGACAGCCATTGCTCGTCATCGTCCTGGAACGAGAACACGCCCTCGTTCGGCCGGTCCTGGTCCGGCAGGAATTTTCCCAGCGCGTCGGTGTATTCGATCAGCGGCTGGTCGGCGGGCTCGAAACCATACAGCTCATAGACCGCGCGGATCTTGGCCATCATCTGCTCGACGGCACGGATGTCATCGGCGGAGCGGTCGGCAAACCCGCGCGGCAGGCGCGCCTTTGTCTTTTCCTTGTCGGCCATGGTGCTTCGCTTCGTTGTTTGCTGGGTCGTTCGGGGCGGGCGTGTCCTAGCGGATGCAGTCCGGCGCGGCAAGGCTTGGACCTTGCCCGAACGGAAATGCCAATCGTTAACGCGCGTTAACCATAAAGGCGGGATTGCCGTGATGAATTCGCGCCACCGCCACAAACCAGCCGTGATTTCGCGCCGGACGCGAAGCTATGACGTTACACAGCCGCAGATCGCGCGACACTTAGCCGATACCAATGTCTGCGAAAAGCCGGCGCAATCGGGGAAACCGTGGGCAAAATCATGCACGACGCAGCCAGAATCAGATCGGAAGCACCGCGGAGCAGCGTCACGCCGCTCGGGCGTCCGCTGCCCGAGAATCGCACAATCGGCGGGTTCGGCTTTGCAAAGGATGCCGACGAGACCTCGCGCGACCAGTTCGGCCGGGCCATGCTGACCATGCTGCTCGTGCTCTATCCGGCCGCTGCGTCCGTCGCCGTGGTGGTCGCCGCCTTCATGCTGTCGGGCACCGGCGGCACGGTTTGAGTCATTTGTCGTCTGGAGCGACAAAAATTGCGCCGATTTCAATATACCGAAGCGTTTTAGCCCCTTCACTAGGCCTCCGCTTCGCTCGGCCACCCTCTCCCCGCCGGGGAAAGGAGGTTCGCCAGTGCCGCGCCTTGCGCCAATGATGCGGAGACGTGGACGATCTCCTCTCCCCGCTGCTGGGGAGAGGGTGGCCGAGCGAAGCGGAGGCCGGGTGAGGGGCAGTTGCCGGTGACCGCCTTATTGCCTTTTGCCGCTGAAAGGCTGCGCCTTAAAAGCTACAGCGTTAGCGGCAACAAAGTAAACTGTCCTCCAGCGCCTAACCGGGCCGCTTGAACGTCTTGCGCTGGGTTTCGATCTCGGCGCGGCAGTGGCAGCCTTCAATGTGATCGTTGACCAGCCCCATCGCCTGCATGAACGCATAGACCGTGGTCGGCCCGACAAAGCTCCAGCCGCGCTTTTTCAGTTCCTTTGAGATCAAGACGGAGGTCTCCGTCTTCGGCATGGCGGCCAAGGCTGCATGGTCGAGAGTTCTTGGGGCGCTTGTCGGAGCCGGGCTCGAACTTCCAGAACCACGCCGCGAGCGAACCGGCTTCCTTCACCAGGTCCTGTGCGCGGCGAGCATTGTTGATGGTCGATTCGATCTTGCCGCGATGGCGCACGATGCCGGCGTCCTGCAGCAGCCGCTCGACATCAGCCTCACCGAACTTCGCCACCTTGTCGATGTCGAAGCCGGCAAATGCAGCGCGGAAATTCTCGCGCTTGCGCAGGATGGTCAGCCAGGAGAGGCCTGACTGGAACCCCTCGAGACAGATCTTTTCGAACAGGCGGCGGTCGTCGGTAACCGGGCGACCCCATTCATTGTCGTGGTAGCGCTGGTAGTCCTCCAGGTCGCCTGCCCAGGAGCAGCGAATGATGCCGTCGGAACCCGTGGCTAAACCAGACATGGTAGTCTCTCCAGTCAAAAGTCATTTATTAACAAGGTTTTCGCGGTCTTGACCGCGCCTTTACCAAGTCGCGCAACCGCGCGGTAACCACACCAAAAGGTTTATGGAATTTCGGGCAATTTATGCAACCCGATTCACTTTTCGGTTCCTCGTTTGCCGCCAAGCTCCTGACATAACGGGGTGTGGAGCACCTCGCGTTACACCCTGTCGAGTGAGCGTATGATGAAAAGTAAGATCGTTCTCCTGAGTACCGCCGCGGCTATGGCGCTGGCCGTCGCGCCGTCGGTTGCCAGCGACCGCTATCGCGAGCGCCCGCCCGTTGTCGTCAGCCCGGATCTGTCCGCGCCATGGGTCATGCAGCTGGGCCGCCAGCCCGGCAAAGTGGTCGCCCAGCCGAACTACGGCGTGCGCGTCCAGCCGGGCGATCAGCCGCGGATGATGCGCGGGGAAGCACAGCCACGACGCGTCGCGCGGCAGCGCTGGAGCATTTTCGGGCGGGATAACGTGCAAGTCGCAGCCGTGCCCGCGCCGCGCAAGAAGCAGATCCAGCCGCAGATGGACCCCATCTATCTGCCGCAGCAGGTCGACTATCACGGGCCGCAGAAGCCCGGTACCGTCGTCGTCGATACCGCCTCGAAGTTCCTCTACCTCGTCCAGTCCGGCGGGCAAGCGCGCCGCTACGGCGTCGGTGTCGGCAAGGAAGGCATGATGTGGACCGGTACGCAGACCATCACCCGCAAGGCGGAATGGCCGAGTTGGCGCCCGACCGCGCAAATGATCGCGCGCGAGCATGAGAATGGCCGCATCCTGCCGACCTTCATGGAAGGCGGCCTCGAAAACCCGCTGGGCGCGCGCGCCATGTATCTCGGCTCGACGCTTTACCGCATCCACGGCACCAATGCGCCATGGACGATCGGCACCAATGTCTCGTCGGGCTGCATACGCTTGCGCAACGAGGACGTGACCGACCTCTACGAGCGCATCGACGTCGGGACCAGGGTCGTTGTGATGTAATCCAATCCTTTACAGGGGGACGGGCCGCCAAAGCAGCGGTCCGCTCGGAGGGCGGCGCGAGGGGGTGCGCCGCCCTTTGCTTTTTAGGACAGTTGAGCGGCGGTATCAGCCTTTCAAGCAATCGCCTGGAGTTGTCCCGGCTTCTCGCCGCCATGCGCCCAGTCCAGCAGGGCGACCGTGTGCACCACCGGCATCTTGGCCGCGCCGGCAATCTGGGTGATGCAGCCGATATTGCCGGTGGCGACGACCGACGCGCCGGTTGCCTCGATGTTTTTAACCTTACGGTCGCGTAGTTTCGCGGAAATCTCCGGCTGCATGATGTTGTAGGTGCCGGCAGAGCCGCAGCACAGATGTCCTTCGCGCGGCTCCTTCACCACGAAACCGGCGTGCACCAGCAGGTCCTTCGGCTGACGCGTTATTTTCTGGCCGTGCTGCATCGAGCACGCGGAATGGTATGCAACCGTGAGGCCGGTGTTGACGCTCGGCTCCGGCAAATCAAGGGTCGCCAGGTATTCGGTGACGTCTTTGGCCAGTTCCGACACGCGCGCAGCCTTTTCAGCGTAGGCCGGGTCGAGCCGCAGCATGAAGCCATAATCCTTGATCGTTGTGCCGCAGCCGGAAGCGGTAATGACGATCGCATCGAGAGCCCCTCGCTCGATTTCGCGTGTCCACGCATCGATGTTCCTGCGGGCGGCGGCGAGTGCGGCTCCTTCCTTGCCCATATGATGGACCAGCGCCCCGCAGCAGCCCTCGCCCTCCGGCACCACCACCTCGATGCCGAAACGCGTCAGCAGGCGAACCGTCGCTTCGTTGATGCCGGGCTCAAGCACCTGCTGCGCGCAGCCGGTGAGCAACGCCACCCTGCCGCGCTTCTGGCCGTGCGGCGCATGTCGTCCCGGCAGTGAAACCGGCGACGGCGACGGGACGGAGACCGGCGCCAGCTTCAGCATCGCCGCCATCGGCTTCAGCGAAGGGATGCGCTCCAGAACCGGAACCGCAAAGCGCCCGAAAAGTCCGGCCAGCCGTAGGGCGACGCGAAAGCGCTTCGGATAGGGAAGCGTGATCGCAAGCAGCGCGCGGATGACGCGGTCGGCCACAGGACGACGGTACGTCTTCTCGATATGAGCACGTGCATGATCGACCAAGTGCATGTAGTTCACGCCGGACGGGCAGGTCGTCATGCAGGACAGGCAGGACAGGCAGCGGTCGATATGGGTGACGATCTCTCTGTCCGCCGGACGGCCGTTCTCCAGCATGTCCTTGATCAGGTAGATCCGTCCACGCGGCGAATCCAGCTCATTGCCGAGCGTCACATAGGTCGGGCAGGTCGCGGTGCAGAATCCGCAATGCACGCATTTGCGCAGGATCTTTTCCGATTCCGCGACATGGGGATCAGCGAGCTGCGCGGGCGTGAAGGTGGTTTGCATCGACCTCGCCTACCGCCGTCAGGTCCCGAGCAACCAGCTCTGCGGGTTCTTGATCGGCTCGTTGCGGCCGAGTGCCTGCAGGCCGATGATGCAGCGGGCAATGAACCAGATGGCGGTCGCCAGACCGGTGACGAAGCCGACGATCAGCAGCATCAACGCTGCCGAAATCACGCCGAACAGCAATCCCATCCAGAAGGTGCGTATGGCAAAAGTGTAATGCGTCTCGAGCCAAGGTTGCGATTTGCCGCGATTGATGTAGGCGATGATGATGCCAATGATGATTGTGAACCCGATGGCCAGGCTGACGAGATACAGGACGTAGATCACTTGGACATTGGTGGCGCCTGGCTGCAGCCAGCGGTCGGTCTGGCGCGGCGCGGATGGGATGTTGCTCATCGAATCTCTCCCGCTTCTGTCACGCGACGACCTTAGCAGACACCTGCGCGCCCGCCATACGGCCGGGATTGAAGATACCGTTAGGATCGAACTGATCCTTCAGACGCGCCGACAGACCGGCGAGCGCTGGAGCCTGTGGCTCGAACACCGGGATTGCCGTGCGATAGGCGGGACTGGCGCGCACCAGCGTGGCATGTCCACCGCCGAACTTGCGGATCAGCCCGCGCAACAAATCCGCTTGCGGATCGTCGTCGATCCGCAGCCATGCAAGCCCGCCGGCCCAGTCATAGTAGGCATCGACGGCTATTTGCATGTGCAGCGCCATCACCACCTTGTGCGTCTCACTCGGCGCCATCGACACGCGCCACACCGGTTTTTCGGTGCCATCGGCGAACGGCATGCAGTCGCGAACAGCGCGCCAGATCGCTTTCGACGGATCGCCGGCGATCGTGTCGATGCTTTCCGCCGCACCGAACAATGCCTTAAGATGATCAACACGGTACGCCACCGATGGGCCAAATCCTTCGACGCGCAATAAGGTCGCCGGAGTGCCCGCAAGCGCTTCGCCGATCCGCGACGATAGGCTTTCCGGCAGATGCGCCGCGCTGGAAACCTCCGCCGACGAACCCATCGCGACCGCCATCGCAGCAACTGCGGCGTCATCGAAGAGGCCGCGCAAGACCAGCGTGGTCTCGGCCTCGGCAGCCGGCAGAACCTTGAAGGTCACGTCGGTGAGCGCGGCAAGCGTTCCCCACGACCCGGCTATGAGCTTCGACATGTCATAGCCGGTGACGTTCTTGACCACCCGCCCGCCGGATTTGAATGCCTCGCCCCGGCCCGACACGGCATTTATGCCAAGGACGTGGTCGCGCGCCGCCCCGGCCTTGATGCGCCTTGGCCCGGAAATGTTCGCGGCAAGCGCGCCGCCGATCGTGCCGCTGTTCGGCGCGCCGGCGTGCAGCGGCCCGTAGTCCATTGGCTCGAAGGCCAGTTCCTGCCCACTATCCGCCAGCAGCTTTTCGATCTCGGCGAGCGGTGTGCCGGCGCGGGCCGAAAGCACCAGCTCCTCCGGTTCATACAGCGTGACGCCGGAGAGCTTCGACAAGTCGAGCGTGTGTTCGGTCTGCAATGGCTGGCCGATGCCGCGCTTCGAGCCATGGCCAATGATTTCCAACGGCGCCCGTTCGCCGGTGGCCCATTGGACGGTGGACAGAACTTCAGTGGCTGTGGTCGGGGTGAAGGTGGTCATGGGAGGGCGCTCTTTCCTCTCCCCGCTGGGGAGAGGTGGCGAGCGCAGCGAGCCGGTGAGGGGAAATTTCAATCATCGACGTCTCGCAAGGTATCTCAAATCCGGTGCCGTAACCTCCAGCGGAACAGCGCCTTCCAACGCCGCCAATATCGTTTGGCAAACGCTATCGAGTTGCTTCAGAACGTCCGTGTTCCAGAACCGCAAAACCGAATAGCCCTGCGCAATCATGTACGCATTTCGCCGTTCATCGTATTCATTAGGGACGTGTTGACTTCCATCGACTTCGACAACCAGACGGTACCTGCGACACAGGAAATCCGCGAAGTAAGGTCAACCGGAAACTGCCGAACGAATTTATGCCCACCCAGATTCCTATCCTTCAATTCATTCCAGAGGACTGCCTCTGCAACATTGTCGCCCTGCCGCAGCAAGCGTGCTCGTTCATTGACATTCGGCTTCCGCCTTCGCGTTTGGAACTCCGTCACCCCTCACCGCCTCCCTTCGGTCGGCACCTCTCCCCAACGGGGAGAGGAAACCAGCCCTAAAACCTCGGAATATCCGGGAACGGCAGCTTGCCGCCGGAGACATGCATGCGGCCGAGTTCGGCGCAGCGGCGCAGTTGCGGAAACACCTTTCCGGGGTTGAGCAGATGGTTGGGATCGAAGGCGCACTTGACCCGCATCTGATGATCGAGGTCGGTCTCGTTGAACATTTCCGGCATCAGGTCACGCTTTTCGACGCCGACGCCATGCTCGCCGGTGAGCACCCCGCCGACCTTCACACAGAGGCGAAGAATGTCGGAGCCGAAGGCTTCGGCTCGCTCCAGTTCGCCGGGCTTGTTGGCATCATAGAGAATGAGCGGGTGCAGATTGCCGTCGCCGGCATGGAAGACATTGGCGACGCGCAGTCCATAGTGCTCCGACAGGTCGCGCATGCCGGCCAGCACTTTTGGCAGCTCCTTGCGCGGGATCGTGCCGTCCATACAGTAGTAGTCCGGGGAGATGCGGCCGACAGCCGGAAACGCCGCCTTGCGGCCCGCCCAGAACGACAGCCGCTCCTGATCGGAGGTGGAAATCCGGCAGGTGGTCGCACCATTGCGGTTGGCGATCGCCTCGACCCGCTCGATCAGATGATCGACCTCGACGCCGGGTCCATCCAGCTCGACGATCAGCAGCGCCTCGCATTCGAGCGGGTAGCCGGCGTGGACGAAATCCTCTGCCGCCCGGATCGCCGGCCTGTCCATCATTTCCATGCCGCCCGGAATGATGCCGGCGCCGATGATGTCGGCGACGCATTGGCCGCCCTGCTCGCTGGTCGGGAAACCGATCAGCAAGGCGCGCGCGGTCTCCGGCTTGCGCAGGATGCGCACCGTTACCTCGGTGACGACGCCGAGCAATCCCTCGGAGCCGGTCAGGATGCCGAGCATGTCGTAGCTTTCCGCATCCAGATGCTTTCCCCCGAGGCGGATCACCTCGCCATTCATCAGCACCATTTCGATGCCGAGCACATTGTTGGCGGTTAGCCCATATTTCAGGCAGTGCACACCGCCGGAATTTTCCGCGACATTGCCGCCGATCGAGCAGGCGATCTGCGAAGACGGATCGGGTGCATAGTAGAAGCCGTCGTCCTCGACGGCGCCGGTGATGCCGAGATTGGTGACGCCGGGTTGCGCCACGACAGCGCGGTTCATCAGGTCGATCTCAAGGATGGCATTGAAGCGGCTCATGACCAGCAACACCGCATCCTCCAGCGGCAGCGCACCGCCGGAGAGCGACGTGCCGGAGCCGCGAGGCACAACGCGGATGCCGCGATCGTCGCAATATTTGAGTATTCTTGAGACCTGCTCCGTGGTTTCGGGTAGCACGACCACCAATGGCAGCTGCCGATAGGCGGTCAGCCCGTCGCTCTCAAAGGCCCGCATCTCGTTGACCGCATCGGCGACACCCTCGCCCGGCACGATCGTCCGCAGATCGGCAACGATCTCGGCGCGGCGGCTGAGCGTCCCGGCATCGGGCATCGGCATGGTGAGCGCGGACATCGCGGCCTTCGCAAGCTGTTGGCGAAATTCGTCTACCAGTATGGCGGTATCGCCGCAAATCAAGCAAGGAATGCGGATGAACGAGAAACAAGCAGACGGCGTCGACTTCACCGACGCGCGCGGACCTGAAGGCATGCGGCTCTACGCGATCGGCGATGTGCATGGACGGCTCGACCTGCTGGAAAAGATGCACGCGCGGATTCGCGAGGAAATCGAGCGAGACAAGCCGGCCGACTGGCGCGTCATCCATCTCGGAGACTATGTGGATCGTGGGCCGCAATCGCGTCAGGTGATCGAGTTGCTAATGGCCGTATGCGCCCGCGACAGCCGATTCATCGCGCTCGCCGGCAATCACGACCACGGCCTCGTCGAATTCCTCGCCGAACCGTCCATGGACGGCCTGTTCATGCAGAATGGAGGGATCGAAACCGCCGCCTCATATGGCGTCGCCTTCGGATTGTTCCACCAGACCCTCAGGCGCTTCCATGCAGACCTCCTGGCGGCTGTGCCAGCCGAGCACATCCGTTTCATCCTGTCATGCAAGTTCAGCGTCGCCTTCGGCGACTTCTACTTCTGCCACGCGGGCATACGTCCCGGTGTCGCGCTCGACCGCCAGGTTCCAGACGACCTGATCTGGATCCGTAACGAATTCCTGCGATTCCCGGGTCTTCATCCGAAAGTCATTGTGCACGGCCACACGATCACGCGCGAAGCGGAAATGCTGGCCAACCGCGTCAACCTGGACACCGGCGCATTTCGGTCCGGCGTGCTCACCGCATTGGCCGTCGACGGCGCGGAAAAGCGTCTGATCGCGGTCGGGGAATAGGAATGCCGGCCAGATCGGCAGGATGAGGCTTAGCGGGTGTTGGCTACGACGCCGTAACCGTCGATGACGACCTGATCGCTTGCATCCACCGAGTAGACACCCAGGCCGCACACGACGATGGCAACGAGCATTGCAAAAGAAAGAAGTGCGGCGCGCAAGGCAGATACTCTCTCGTTTTCGATTGCCTAAGTTCTTACGGTAAGACGGTTACCGGTGTGTTTAGTTCCATCCCGTCCGGCGGCGCCTTCTATGCCGCGCGCGACGGAATCACCACTGCGGCGACCGATGATTCCGACAAGTTTCGTGAGAGTGGCTTTTCTGCAACGCCCGGGTTGGGCATTACAACGAGATGAGTTTGGCCCAGGCGCGGGCGATGGAAAGTCCCGCGGCATCGGCGCCAGGCCCATGATCGGCGGCTTCCGCTTCGAAGCGAGCCGGCCATTCCGGCTGATTCTGGGCAATGTGGTCGGCAAATTCGCGATTCCATTCCTGGACAAGCCGCTGGTCCGCCTCGAAGTGGAACTGGATGCCGTAAGTCGCTCGGCCAATGCGAAACGCCTGATTTGCCGCCACGCCGCTCGATGCAAGGTGGGCGGCACTCGGCGGCAACGAGAAGGTGTCGTCGTGCCACTGAAAAATCTGGAAGCTGCGCGGCAAACCTTTCAGCACCGGATCGGTGGCGCCCTCGTCCGTCAGGCTTACCGGGCACCAGCCGAATTCCGTCGCGCCACCGATCTGATTGACCCCGCCAAAGGCGCGGGCAAGTAACTGGCCGCCGAGGCAGATGCCGAGGACCGCCTTGTCCTTCCCTTCGAAGTCGCGGGCAAGTTCGAGCAAGACGGGTATGTAAGGAAACGCCTCATCGGAAAGCGCGTTTTGGCCTCCGCCCAGGATCACCGCCGCATCGTGACCGCTAGCGTTCGGCGGCAGTCCGTCACCTAGATGGACCTTTCGGAGATCGATTTCAGCGCCGATCTCGTCAAGCGCCGCGCCAACCTGACCAAGCCCGGTTCCATCAAAATTCTGGACCACGAGAACGCGCATCGGTCGTTCCTGTTTCGCAATGCACTTGTCTGAAGCCGCGCTTATCATGCGGACCGAATAGAATGAATAGGTGGGCTTGCCCGTGCCTTTACAAAATAGAGTCGATCCTTTTGGCGAGATCCACGCGGTTGACGCGCGCGGGATGTTCAGTGGCAATCGCGGCGTCATCCACAATCCAGACACCAGGACGCTGCTGAAACGCCGCTGGACGACCAAAGCATGGATCATCTGCGAATGCGCTTTCAAAGGCCACAAACGCACGGTGATGGGCCGCAACACGCCATCGGGCAATGCAGGCTGGACAGAGCTATTCTTTCTCGACGAGGTAACCGCCCTGGCAGCCGGGCACCGACCCTGCTTCTTTTGCCGACGAGAGAAGGCGAAGGAGTTCGCCGAGTGCTTCGGCAAGGCCTTCGGCATCGCCAGAGTTAAGGTTGCCGACATCGATGAGCGGCTGCATGCGGAAAGGTTGGCGGGCGGTGGGCAGTTGGTTGCCGTTTCAGCGGCGGATTTCGACCAGCTGCCCGATGGCGCGATGGTTTTCCAAGGCGAGCGATGTTTTGCCAAGCAGAGTTCGAAACTGCGCGGCTGGTCGTTCTGGGGCTACGGCGATGACTGGGACTACTATGACCTAGCCACTTACGACGTCTGGCGCGTCACACCGCCGGCAACAATCGCGGCGCTGAAGGCGGGCTATCAGCCGGTGTGGCATCCAAGCGCTCACAAGCTGTATGTTTGATTCGCAAACTTCTTGCGAATGTACCAAGGATTGGTATATTCTAGGAGCTCAACGAGATTTCTCTTATGGCTCGGAACACGTCTGTTTCACTCGGCGATCATTTTACAGGGTTCATCGATACGCAGGTGCGCGAAGGCCGTTACGGATCGGCCAGCGATGTGGTTCGCGCCGGTTTGCGTCTGCTTGAGGAACACGAAGCAAAGGTTACGGCGCTGCGGAACGCGCTGATCGCCGGAGAAGAATCAGGCGAGCCTATGCCGTTTGACAGCGAGTTTTTCCTTCAGCGCATGCGGGACAAGCATGTCCGTTAGCAGTCACCGGTATCGGCTTTCTCCGCTTGCCGAAATCGACCTTGAAGAAATTTGGCTATATACCTTCAACACTTGGTCCGCCGAGCAGGCGGACCACTATCATGCGGATATTGTTTCCGCGTTTGAAGCTTTGGCCACGCAAAGAAAATCAGGACGGACTACCGAGGTTCGCGATGGCTATTTCAAATGCTCGGTAGGGTCGCACTTTGTTTTCTACCGCAAATCGGACGATGGCATCGATGTCATTCGCATCCTGCACCAGAGAATGGACGCCGACCGGCATCTGTAGCCGATGATCCGGGATTCGTGCGACCGCCGTGTCCTTGACGTTCGTCAATCACTCCAGCATTCCATTGCTATGCGTGCGAATTACAAAATGCAGAGGCTGTTCATCACCGCCGACCTCACAAACGGCGCGGCGATCGATGCCGGTCCGGAACACAGCCACTACCTGCTCAACGTGCTTCGTATGACCGATGGCGGCGAAGTGCTGGTGTTCAACGGCCGCGATGGCGAGTGGCGAGCGGCGGTGGAGGCCAAATCGAAGAAGGCGGCACGACTGAAGCTCATCGAGCAAACCCGGCCGCAGCCGCCTACCCCGGACCTCGCCTATTGTTTCGCGCCGCTGAAGCAGGGGCGTCTCGACTACCTTGTGCAGAAGGCGGTGGAAATGGGCGCCGGCATTTTGCAGCCGGTGATCACGCAGCACACGCAGGTGAGCAAAGCCGGAACCGACCGGCTGCGAGCCAACGCGATCGAGGCCGCCGAGCAGTGCGGCATATTGGCGGTGCCAGAAGTAGCGGAACCCATCAAACTCGACCTGCTGCTCGCCGGCTGGGAGAAGGACCGGCGGCTGATCTTCTGCGACGAGGATGCTTCGACCAACAATCCCCTCCCCGCGCTGCAAGCGATCTCCGAGACGAAACTTGGATTGCTGATCGGCCCCGAGGGTGGCTTCTCCGATGTCGAGCGGCGGCAGTTGCGGTCGCTGCCGTTCGTGACCGCGATCCCGCTCGGCCCACGCATCCTGCGCGCCGATACGGCTGCGGTCGCCGCGCTGGCGGTGGTCCAAGCGACGGTGGGAGACTGGGAATAAGCTCGTCGATCAGGCCCGCTCACGGGATCGTCAGCAAATTTCGCTTGATCGGTGGCGGGCATTTCGGCCATCAAGCCGCCACGGCCATTTGGCCGAGGGAGCAGGGTTAGCATGGCGCGCGACACAACGGATTTCCGGCCGATCGAGAGCAAGGACGAACTCGTCGCCTATCTCGCCGAGGGCAATAAGCCGCGCGACAAGTGGCGCATCGGCACCGAACACGAAAAGTTCCCGTTCTATGTCGATGGCAACGCACCCGTGCCCTATGGCGGCGAACGCGGCATCCGTGCGCTGCTGGAAGGCATGCAGCGCACGCTCGGCTGGGATCCGATCCTCGACGATGGGCGGGTGATCGGTCTGGTCGAGCCAACCGGCCAGGGCGCGATCTCGCTGGAGCCCGGCGGGCAGTTCGAGCTTTCGGGCGCGCCGCTGGAGACCCTCCACCAGACCTGCCGCGAGGGCAACGCGCATCTGGCGCAGCTGCGCGAGATCGCCGAACCGCTGGGCATCCGTTTTCTCGGCGTCGGCGGCAGCCCGAAATGGCGCCTTATCGAAACGCCGAAAATGCCGAAGTCGCGCTACGAGATCATGACGCGCTACATGCCCAAGGTCGGCACCAAGGGCCTCGACATGATGTACCGCACCTGCACTATCCAGGTGAATCTCGACTTCGAGAGCGAGACGGACATGCGCCGCAAGATGCAGGTGTCGCTCAAGTTGCAGCCGCTTTCGACGGCGCTATTTGCGAACTCGCCCTTCACCGACAGCCGGCCGAACGGGCTGAAGTCCTGGCGCGGCGAGATCTGGACCGACACCGACAACCAGCGCTCCGGCTTGCAGCCGTTCTGCTTCTCACCCGAGTTCGGATTTGCTGATTATGTCGAATGGGCGCTCGAAGTCCCGATGTATTTCGCCATCCGCGACGGGCGCTATCATGACATGACGCACATCACCTTCCGCCAGTTCATGGCGGGCGGGGCGCATAACGAGATTCCAGACGGCGTGCCGACCATCGGCGACTGGGCGAACCATTTGTCGACGCTGTTCCCGGATGTTCGGCTGAAGCGCTTTCTGGAAATGCGCGGCGCTGATGGCGGTCCGTGGCGCCGCATCTGCGCCCTGCCGGCCTTCTGGGTCGGACTGCTTTATGATGATGCGGCGCTCGACGCCGCCGAGACACTGACCGCTGACTGGACCTTCGAGGAAGTGAGCGAAATGCGCTCCGCCGTGCCCGCGCAGGGCATCGCCGCCGAGTTCCGCGGCAGGAGCTTGCGCGATATCGGGCGCGAGGTGCTGGAGGTCTCCCGCACCGGCCTCAAGAACCGCGCGCGCAAGAACCGCGATGGGTTTGACGAAACCTCTTTCCTGTCGACGCTGGACGAGGTGGTGGCGCGCGGCACGACCAGCGCCGAAGAAATGCTCAACGCCTACCAGACACGCTGGGGCGGCTCTATCGAGCCGGTCTTTTTGGAGTATGCGTATTAGTGTCAAAGCTCTATCACCTTCGCTGGGCCAAGGACCAAGGGTGAAACCGCCGTTCAATCCTTACTACCGACAGGATCATTGGCGCCGAGATCCGACCTCTGCCTGGCAAACCATGGGTGACGGACTCGCGGACGGAGCAGACGTTCGGCTATCTTGTACGATGTCTAGGGCGGAGTGCGTTCTCTAACCACCTCTTGCACCCTTGAACTCCAATCACCATCGCGCTCACAGTTGGCTGCACTCCTTTCAATTGAGAAGTGCAGCCGGATTTAGGGCAGGTCCGAGCTTACTTGCATTCGAGGCGGCCGTGCGAACCGGCGTGGTCTTCCAGCGCCTTGCACGCTTCCGACCAGGCCGGGTCGTCGGCGTAGAGCGCGGAACGCAGGTAGGCCCAGGACAGGCGCTGTACGACGGCCAGGCGATCCGGGCCTTCGTCATCCGTCTCTTTCGCGTCGTAGCCGGCGACCCCGCCAAGTCCGTGCTTTGCACCGAAGAGTGTCAGCAGGCATTTGCTGCCCGGGCTGTGGTGATAGGCATCCGCGTGCCAATCAGCACCGCGAACGGTCAGGTGCGGGGACACATCGTTGTCGCCAGCAACCACAAGCGCCTGAGTTGTCATGTGAGAGTAATCGGGGTTCAGTGCCGAATAGTGCTCCGCGGCAAATTCGCTGAGATCGTCGCCGCCATTGCCAGGGGCGGCCAACAGCACGCCCGCCTTTATGCGCGGCTCCATCATATTCACCTCCGTCGCGTTCTCGTCCTTCGGATCGGTCAGCCGCGCGCCAAGCAGCATGCCCACGGTCTGTCCACCCAACGAATGCCCGACCGCGGCAATCCTATTCCGGTCGAGGCGGCCTGCTATTGCCGAAATCGATGCTTCGATCTCGTCAAGCTGGTCCAGGATGAGCTTCATGTCCTCGACACGCGATCGCCAGAACAGTGGGCCACCCGGAGCATCGGGATCGAGCCCGGCCACCTTTGAATTCGCGTGCGTGGGCTGAATCACGACGAAACCGTGCTCCGCGTAGAAATTCGCGATCGGACCATAGCCGTCCTTGGAAGGAAGATAGAGGGAAGGGCCGTGTCCATGCGAAAGGAGGATGGTGGGCAGGTCGCCACCGGCTACAGGAGCCGTGATGCGCAATTCGAGAGGCAACCCTCGGTCCGAAGCGGACAGGATCACCGGGCTGACGGAGGCGGTGGGGATCGCTTCATTCACTGGAATGTGGCGGGCTTCATTGATCAGGCTGTTCATGGATTGATTCCTTTCTTTCGGATGGCGAAACCGGAAGGGCGTGCCTAAATAGTGGAAAAACGGAACGTTGATCCATAATAAACGGAACCTTGTTCCGATTATTTGACTCATATACGGAACCATACTCCGTTTATCAAGGGGGGATGGTCGAGGCGTTCGAGTCCGGCCGGCGAAGGAGGCGCGTTTGTTAGAAGGACAGAAAACGACGCAGGATGAGGACATGCAGCCCAAACGGCGTGTGCGAGCGGATGCTCTGCGCAACGAGGATGCAGTGCTCGAAGCCGCAAAGGAGGTCTTCACAACCTCGGGCGTCGACGCTCCGGTCAGAAAGATCGCGGCCAGGGCAGGCGTTGGCGTTGGGACGCTCTATCGCCGCTTCCCGAAGCGATCCGACCTCGTGGCGGCTGTCTTTCGCCGCGAAGTCGATGCCTGTGCCGCCAAGGCCAAGTCATTGGCGGCCGAGAATCCGCCCGGCGAGGCTCTCGCACGCTGGCTGAAACGCTACACCGAGTTCATCACGACGAAGCGGGGACTCGCCGCGGCGCTGCATTCCGGCGATCCCGCCTTCGACGCGCTGCCCGCCTATTTCCGCGCCAGTTTCGAACCCGCCCTTAGATCGCTTCTCGATGCGGCTGTGGCTGCCGGACAGGTCCGCGGCGATGTAGCGCCCTATGACCTGCTACGCGCGATCGGCAACTTGTCGCTGGTCTCGGGCGAGGACGGGGCCGCGCACGCCGGAAGCATGGTCGATCTGCTGATCGACGGACTGCGATTTGGCGCGACGACCACTGCAAAAGCAGTTGCCCGCTAGGAGATGTGCACGCCGCGGAACTGCCGGCTTTGGTGCACTGCGGGACGCTTTCGAGCAATGTCGTGGAGGCGCTCAATTGAGCCGTCATGACGCACCCCGCAAGCGGCTGCTTCGGGTCAGGGGTTCCCATAGCACTACCTCAAAAGAAGGTTCAAGAAGGGGTCAAACTGAGTCGTTAGAGCGGCAAAAAATGATTGGGTTTGACCCTGTGCAGCGCCGGGGACGGTTTACTTTTTGCTCCTCGCGCCGGGCAAATCGCCTCGTCCTTCAGGAGCAAGAAAGTAAACTGTCCCCTGCATCGACCCTTCTAACCGTTTGTGAAACGCACTACGCTCCCTCCCCGCGAGGAACTCCCGAGGAGGAAAACATGCTTCCCTTGTTCGACATGCTGGCGAACGCCCAGAACGGCAATGCGATGGACATGCTGGCGAAGCAGTTCAACCTGTCGCAGCAGCAGACGGAGGCTGCCGTGGAGGCTCTGCTCCCGGCCTTCAGCCAGGGGCTGAAACGCAACGTTTCCGATCCGTACGGTCTCGGCGCCTTCATGAGCGCCATGGCCAGCGGGCAGCACGCCAAATATTTCGAGGATATGCAGAAAGCCTTCGCGCCGCAGGGCGTGGCGGAAGGCAACGGCATCCTCGGCCATCTGTTCGGCTCCAAGGAGCTCTCGCGCGCGATCACGGCGCAAGCCGCGCAGGCGACCGGCATCGGCCAGAGCATTCTCAACCAGATGTTGCCGGTCCTTGCCTCCATGGTCATGGGCGGACTGTTCAAACAGTCGACAAACCAGATGCAGGGCGCACAGGCTGGCGGCTTCGGCGCCGCCAACAATCCGCTCGGCCAGATCATCGAGGAGATGATGAAGCAAGGCGGTGGCGGCATGCTTGGCGGCCAGCCGCAACAGCAGCAGGCTCCCTCAAACCCGATGGACAACCCATTCGGCAAGATCCTGCAGGACATGTTCGGCGGCGGCGCGGCGGGGCAGCCGCAACGCACTCCGCAGCAGGCTCCATCCAACCCGATGGACAATCCGTTCGGCAAGATGCTGGAAGATATGCTTGGCGGCGGCAACCAGCAGCAGCCGCAAGCGCGGCCGCAACAATCTCCGGGGCCGATGGGCGACAACCCGTGGGGAAAGATCCTCGAGGAGATGATGCGCGGCGGCCAGGCTCAGCCACAGTCCGAGCCGGAAGGGGAGGCCGAGCCCGCACCGCGCCGGCGCGCGAACCCGAGCGACAGCCCCAAAAATCCTTATGACGATATTTTCGGCAAGATGTTCGAGAGCGGCAGCAAGTCCCGCGACGACTACCAGAAGGGCGTCGAGTTGATCTTCGATCAGTTCACCAGGGGCATGGACCGGAATCGATAAGTTCCTTTCGGCGCAAACAAAAATGCCCGGTCCATGGACCGGGCAATCAGCAGGCGGCCGGCAGAGGCAACCGGGTGGGGGATTGCCTGCGTAAATGCGTTGGCGGCAGCTAGATGCTGCTGAGGCGCGACGCAACGACAGACCGAAGCTGCGCGGTCGGATCGACGCCGAGCGGTTCGGTGCGGGCGATGTAAAGGTCGGCGCGTGTCAGGCCAATGTCCTTGAGTTCCGCGTCGGTCAGTTCGCCAAGCCGGTAGAACTCGCGGCGGTTTCGCCAGGCGCGATAGAATTTCGTTGCCGCGTTCAGCCCTTGCACCAGAAGAGCCGGACGATGCGTGATGCGCGTGGAGCCGGTGGTGAAATCGAGGGCGGTCATGGCAGTTCTCCTTTCGGCGATCTCAGGCAGCGCGATCAATTGGGCAGAATTCATTCCCGCCGCTTCTGTTTTTGACCGCTTTTCTGGACACCTCACAATCTCAAAAGAGAATTGATTTATCCAACGAATGTTTCTAATAATATGCATCAACTTTGATGATGGATAAGCCGATGAACGCGCCGCTTGATCTCGACCAGCTTCAAACCTTCATCATGATCGCCGACACGGGCAGCTTCACCAAGGCCGCCGAAGAGGTGCATCGAACCCAATCTGCGGTGTCCATGCAGATGCGGCGGCTGGAAGAACGAATCGGTAAGCCGCTTTTCGAGAAGGAAGGCCGCCTCAACAGGCTCTCGGAGGAAGGCGAGCGGCTACTCGGCTATGCGCGGCGTATACTCCATCTCAACCGCGAGACACTCGCGGCATTTGATGATGCGCGGCTTGAAGGCACGCTGCGCATCGGTACGCCTGACGACTACGCTGATCGCTTCCTTCCGGAAATCATGGCGCGGTTCACGCGCTCGAACCCCAAGGTCGAACTGACGGTCATCTGCGAGCCTACGCCGGGACTGGCGGAGCACCTGAAGCGCGGCAACCTCGATCTCGCGCTGGTGACCCACAACGATGCGCACGGGCCGTCCGAAATCGTTCGGCGCGAGCCCTTGCTTTGGGTCAGTTCCGCGAACCACGCTACGCATGAACAGGAAGTGTTGCCGATGGCCTTCGGGCGGCCGACCTGCATCTGGAGGCGCGCGGCCTGCGACGTGCTCGACGACATGAATCGCGAGTACCGCGTGCTATTTACCAGCTTTTCGGCGACCGTGATCGCTGCGGCGGTGCTGTCCGGCCTTGCGATCTCGGTGCTGCCCGAATGTGCGCTGCGGCCCGGAATGCGGGTCCTCGGCGAGGCCGACGGCTTCGGCGCCCTGCCCGACTGCAAGATCGGCATCATGCGCGGCCACACCACGCGTCCCGACCTGGTAGACGCGTTGGCACGTCACATTTCCGAAAGCCTCGACAACATCACCGTGCCGGCGGTCGAGGAGGCCGGCTCGTTCGACTTCGCGGCAATGGCATTTGCGCGGATGAAGCGCGGCAAGCCAAACCAGATGCCGGGGTGGTGAGTTCAGGTAGTCAGTCTTCCCTCCGCTCAGACCCCCACCCCTAACTCCTCCCCACAAGGGGGAGGGGAATTCTTGCGAGACGCTTCAAGCTCGATAGTAAGCTGCGGTAAATTTCACAAACGTTGGCACAGGCGGCAACCTTATTCCCCTCCTTGTGGGGAGGGGTTAGGGGTGGGGGTTCTCGGAGCTAGAAGCGGTTCGGGAAAAAATCCCGACGCAGTTCAAGCAGTTAAAGCGGCGCGGCCAACGGGATCACCCCGCGAGCGCGCAGCCGACTTGCCCATAAGCAGGAATATCTCCATCGGGCCCTTGCCCTTGATGTCGATGACGCCGCGTTCGGCGAAGTCGAAGGCTGGGCCGATGGCATGCCGCGCCTCGGCCGAGACCTGGATTCTGCCCGGCTCACCATGCGATTCCATGCGGGCGGCGACGTTCACCGTATCGCCCCAGACGTCGTAGAACTGCTTGCGTTCGCCGATGACGCCCGCCACCGCCGGACCGGTGTGGATGCCGATTCGTACGGAGACGTCTTCGCCGAATTCGTCCGAGAGTTTGTGCATGACATCCAGCATATCCAGCGCCATCTCGGCCACCGCACCGGCGTGGTCCGGCCTCGGCTCCGGCATGCCGCCGGCCACCATATAGGCGTCGCCGATCGTCTTGATCTTCTCCAGCCCATGCGCGTCGGCAAGTCGGTCGAACTCGAGAAAGACGCGATTGAGGAAGCCAACCAGGCGCTGCGCCGGCAAGTTCGCGGCGCGGGCGGTGAAGCCGACAATGTCTGCGAAAAGGATGGTGACGGCGGGCAGGTCGTCGGCGATCACCTCGCCCGGTTCGTGCTTGAGGCGCTGCGCAACCGATGCCGGCATCAGATTGAGCAGCAGCCGTTCGGAGCGCTCGTGCTCGGCCTCGAAGGCATCCTCATATTCCTCCGCCCGGCGGAAGGTGTAGAGCGCCGAAATCAGGTTGAACATCGCCGACATGCAGACCGACAGCAGGAACGCTGCCGTCGTCATTTCCGGCGACAGGCTCACCAGGTTGGACTTCGCCGGAAATGTCAGTTCGATGATCGCGAAGACGATGAGCAACGCCGCAAAGTAAAAGGCGACGAGTTTCAGCCGCCGCGAACCGAGCACCATGACCAGCGTCGCGGGACCGGCAAGTAGGAAATACTGGAAACCGGCATCCGTGCCGGCGATCCAGGCATAGACCGCGTCGCCCGCCATCGCCGTCCCCCACAGGTAAGTGCCTGCGGCGAGGTGACCGAAGCGATGCATCAGCGGCGTAGCCAACCACACCAGCGAGAAAAACAGCAGTGCGGCGACAAACGGCCAGAAGTTGCGGAAATCGATGATGGAAAACAGCAGCGCGAAGCCGGTGTTCGACACCACCGTCGCGAGGCTGACGAAGTTGACGATCTCGTGGCCGCGTTTCTGCCTGCTGCTTGCGCCGGCCGTGCTGATCCTGACGAATCGCAACAACAGATCGCGCAACCGCGCTGCGGCGCCTTGGCCCGCGGCTTGCTCGTGCTTCAGTGAATCCAGTGTCGCCATCGTTCCCACGTTTTCTACCATGACGGCATGTAGGGAGCCATCATCGCAATGTCAAGGATTATTTTCCTATAGTTGACCGATGAGTTGCGTCGACACTTGACCGCGCGCGGCAAAGGCGGATCAATCATCTGATGGAAGACCTTTTGACCGAATCGAAAAGCAACGCCGCCGAGTTCACGGTGAGCGAAATCTCGAATGCCCTGCGGCGTACCGTCGAGGATGCGTTCGGCTATGTACGGGTGCGTGGCGAGATTTCCGGATATCGCGGGCCGCATTCGTCCGGCCATGCCTATTTCAGCCTGAAGGACGACCGCGCCCGGTTGGACGCGGTGATCTGGAAGGGCACGATGAGCCGCCTGAAATTCCGTCCGGAGGAAGGGATGGAGGTGATCGCCACTGGCAAGCTCACAACCTTCCCCGGCAAGTCTAACTATCAGATCGTCATCGACAATCTTGAACCTGCCGGCGCCGGCGCGTTGATGGCGCTGCTCGAGGAGCGCAAGCGCCGCCTTTCGGCCGAGGGCCTGTTCGAGCCCTCGCGCAAGCAGCTTCTACCCTACATGCCGCGCGTCATCGGCGTCGTAACCTCGCCCACCGGCGCGGTCATCCGCGACATCGTTCACCGCATCAAGGACCGCTTTCCGCTGCATGTCGTCGTCTGGCCGGTGCGCGTCCAGGGCGACACTTGCGCGGCGGAGGTCGCCGCCGCCGTGCAAGGCTTCAACGCCCTGCCGGAGGGTGGCGCGATCCCGCGCCCGGATCTGATTATCGTTGCGCGCGGCGGAGGCAGTCTCGAGGATCTTTGGGGCTTCAACGACGAGGCGCTGGCGCGCGCCGTCGCGGCTTCACACCTGCCGGTGATCTCGGCGGTCGGCCACGAGACCGACTGGACGCTGATCGATCTCGCCGCCGACGTGCGTGCGCCAACGCCGACGGGTGCGGCCGAAATCGCCGTGCCGGTGCGAGATGAAATCGCGGCGCGGCTTGCCAATCTGGCGGCGCGACTGCGCGGCTGCGTTTCGCGGGTGGCGGAACGCAAGCGCACATCGCTACGCGCGGCGGCGCGTGCCCTCCCCTCGCCCGATCAATTGCTGGCGCTGCCGCGGCGGCGTTTCGACGAGGCGACCAACCGGCTCGGCCGCGCCTTGGATGTCGGCGTCGACCGCAAGCGGGCGAGACTCGTAGCCATCCGCCTTACTCCGGCAACGCTTTCGCGGCGCATGGCTGAAGCGCGCAAGCAGACCGAGCGCGACTTCACCCGCGCGACCGGAGCGATCCGCAGCGCACTGCGGCGGCGGCGCGAGTTGCTGCTGCGCGGTTCGTCAAGGCTGACGACCACGCCGATCGAGCGCCGCAACAAGCTCGCGGCGGACCGACTCGTCGCCATATTGCGGCGGAGCGAGACAGCGATGACGGCGCGGCTGGAGCGAGCGCGGGCGCGCCTCACCCAGGCCGACCGGCTGCTGGCGACGCTGAAACTCTCCGACCAAGCGATCCTCGACCGCGGCTACGCGCTGGTGCTCGACGCCCAGGGCGGCGTGCTCAGGCGGGCGTCGGAAGTCTCGCCGGGCGCGCCGCTTTCACTGCGCTTCGCCGACGGTGATGTTCAGGCCCTGGCCACTTCGGGCGAGGCGACACGACCCAGGCCACGCCTAAGGGCGCAGGAGAAGAAACCTTCGCCCGGCGGGCAGGGATCGTTGTTCTAACGATACGCGCAGGGCAACATTGCTGCTGCGATCTCCGGCTGCTCGCTCCCAAGGCAGTGTGCACAGGCGTCGGAAGTTTTCCTTGCCGCGCCACCTTCGAGCCAGGCATTTGACCGCTCTTCTCGAGACGACCTGCTGCCGGGCTTGCGCGTGGTCGGCTACCGACGCAAGGCCAGCATTGCATTTCGAGTTACGGAAAACACCGTGATCGTCACTCGCGTATTCCACCGCGGGCAAGGTATAGGCTTTTCAGACGAAGATTGAGCGGTTGCCGCGAAATTGTCCGGAAATGAAATGGTACAGTTGGCTGGGATCGAACCAGCGACCTCCGGATCCACAATCCGGCGTCGGCCTTTGATTTAATTACGCTTTCTTACACTATGTCGCAGTCATGTCGCATCAAGCTAGAAGAGCCGCTTCAGCTGCCGCCAGTTCTGCCGCGTCATCGCCCCTCGCGAACAAGTGCGCGTAAACGTCCATCGTTACGGCGATTGTCGAGTGACCCATGCGCTCTTGAACCACCTTCGCCGGCAAGCCAAGCCCGCCGTCCTCTTTGCGGTTGATCAGCCAGCTTGCGTAAAAATGCCGAAGCGCGTGAATACCTTTATATTTGGCAGCAACGATAGCTTTGCCGTTTTCATCGACCTCTTCGGTCTCAACCGTCACGCCAGCCTTCACCTGGGCAGGCTGTAGGCCGCGACGGACGATATTGTTCAGCTGCTCAACCCGTCCAAGCCCATTCGGAAATACGAGGTCGAGCACCATCAGCGGTTTGCCGTCAACATCCACTTTCCCGGTATCCCGCTTGGGGCATAGAAGTTTCCATTCTCGCAGGGCATTTATGACCATCGGCGGAGCAGGAACTGTGCGCTCACCTGAAATAGACTTGGGCTTGCCTATTGTATTGAACCTATCGGCCCGCTGATGCACGCGGATTTCTCGCTGATCGAGATCTACGTCGATCCAGCGAAGTCCTCGCAACTCAGAAGCTCGCAAGCCAGTAAAGATGGCGGCGAGGAGCAACGGTCGCCAGCGTCCTTGCAGGGCTCCAATAATTGCCTTCACTTCGTCTCTGGTTGGAATATCGACCCCCACCTTCAGACGACCCTTGTGCCGCCTCTCTTGCCGCCTCTCGCCGCCCTTGCGACGTCCGCGTATATCGCGCACAGCGTTACGGGCCGTTAGTCCCCTCTCCTGAGCATCTGCGAGCATAGAACCAAGGCTGACCATCACCTTCCGAATCATCGCTGGAGAGCGCCCATTGCGGCGTAAATCATCCTCGAATGAACGCAACACAGGGATGTTGAGTGCTGTGAGTTTTAAGTCGCCGATAAACGGCACAATGTGGAGGTCGACATGCGATCGATAGCTGTCGATTGTGGTTCGCTCTAATCCGGACGCTTCGCCGCTGGCCAACCAAAACGTGACGGCCTGCTTCACGGTCGCGCTGTCGCTGTCCGCGACGTGGACCCCATCCCTGACCTCGACAGAGGCCGTAGCGGCGAACGCGTCGGCCTGCTTCTTCAGCTTGAAGGTCTTCTGTCGGCGAACTCCCTTGGCGTCTGGGTAGTCCACCACCCAGGCGGTCTTCTGCTCGCCTTTGCCGGTGATCCACGTTCGCTTGCGCACAGACATCTCAGACCTCCCGCGGAGTGAGGAGTTCGAGAGCTCGCTTGAGATGTTCGAGTGCTTCGGCGCTCATTTCGTTTTGATGCATGCGTACCCCCTGCCGGACTGCGTCCGCGCTATCCAGGAACAACGATCTTTCAAGCCTAAGAACGATCTCAGCGTTCATAGATCGGCCGGCGGCTTCTGCACTCTCCTTGATTCGATCGCGCATGCCATCCGGCAACCGGAGTGGAAACTGATCAGATCCTCGACCCGCTTTAGCCATGTGTGACCATCCATCACCGTATGTGATATCACCGTAATTTATTTCCACTTGACACGCAACTAAATCACGGTAATTTAAATCACCGTAATATACAAATTTTTTTTTGGAGCCTGAAATGTCGTGGAATACGGACAGCGCGGAACTCGATGCCCCGATCTGGGGAATCGAAAACTTCGCGAAGATCATCAATCGAACTCAGAGGGCGACCTACCACTTGGTCGCCAATGGGAGACCCGGAGTGCGCTACGTCGCCGCGAAATTTTGCCGTTCAAATGAAGCGGCTCTGCCCCTTAGTCTGTGCTATGTCGGATAGCGAAGGAGGGGCAAGGTGAGTGAGACCCGCAAGCTTGCGGCGATCCTGGCCGCCGATGTCGTCGGATACAGCCGGCTGGCTGGGTCCGACGAAGATCGGACGCTCGCGCGCCTCCGGGCGCTCCGCAGCGACCTCATTGATCCTACCATCGCTGTGCACACCGGACGTGTGGTGAAACGCACTGGAGACGGAACCCTCGTCGAGTTCCGCAGCGTGGTCGACGCTGTGCGGTGCGCCATCGAGGTGCAGAACGCCATGTTCGAACGCAATGCCGGCGTGCCGCCCGATCGACGTATCGAGTTCCGCGTCGGTATCCATGTCGGCGACATAGTCGAGGAGAGCGATGGCGACTTGATGGGCGACGGTGTCAACATTGCTGCCCGCCTGGAAGGGATTGCCGAACCAAATGGGATTTACCTGTCCGGTGCGGCCTATGAACAGGTGCGCGACAAGCTGAAGGAAGAATTCGAGGATCTCGGTGATAAAGAGCTCAAAAACATTGCACGGCCAGTGCGAGCCTATCGAGTGGCCTTGAGCCGGTACACGGCGAGAGAGCCGATTTTTCCCGCGCTGTCAGGTGGAAAACTAGCGCTGCCCGACAAGCCTTCGATTGCCGTGTTGGCGTTCCAGAACATGAGCGGCGACCCGGAACAGGAATATTTTGGCGACGGTATCGCCGAGGACATCATCACGGGATTGAGCCGGGTGAAATCGTTCTTCGTGATCGCCCGCAACTCGTCCTTCACCTACAAGGGCCGGGCGGTGGACGTGCGCCAGGTCGCGCGCGAGCTTGGCGTTCGCTATGTGCTCGAAGGCAGCATCCGGAAAGCAGGATCGCGGGTGCGCATCGTCGGGCAGCTGGTGGACGCGATCAGTGGGCACCATGTCTGGGCCGACCGCTTCGAGGGCGACGTGAGCGACATCTTCGACCTGCAGGACAAGGTGACCGAGAGCGTCGTCGGTGCGGTCGAGCCGAGCATCCGACTGGAGGAGATCAAGCAGGCGCGGATGAAGCCGACCGACTACATCGGCGCCTACGACCTCTACCTTCGCGCGCTGCCGCGCTTCTACAGCATGACGCGCGAAGGCTTTGCCGACGTGCGCCGGCTCACCAACGAGGCGCTTAGCATCGACCCTGGCTTCATCCTGGCGAAGGCACTCGGCGCCTATATCCGCAGTCTGTCCGTGAGCCAGTGCTGGCACGAGCCAGACGATATCCGCGTCGCCGTGCGCATGGCGCGCGAGGTGCTGGCGGAAGCGCGCGACGACCCGACGAGCCTGCGCTTCGCCGCGCAGGTGATCGCTTACAGCGCCAAGGATTACGAGACGGCGCTAGGCACGATCGAACAATCCCTGCTCCTCAACCCCAATTCGGCGCAGGGCTATACGGGCAGCGGCTGGGTGAACGCACATTCCGGCCGCCCCCTCGTGGCGATCGAGCACTTTCACAGGGCAATGCGGCTGAGCCCGGTCGACCCCGAGAAGGGCATCGCGCTCTCCGGCATCGGGATGAGCTACCTGATGCTCGAGCGCTACGAGGAAGCGCTGGCATGGGGAGAACGCGCGCTGCGCGAGATGCCGAATTACGGCTCCTCGCACCGGGTGGTGATCGGGGCGCTGGTCGGGCTCAATCGGCTGGACGAAGCGCAGTCGGCGGCGCGGCGGCTAATGGAGGCGTTCCCGACCTTCACGCTCACCCTGCAAAGGCAGATCAACCCGTGGCGGGACAAGGTGTTCGCCGAGCGTTACGTCGAGGCGCTGGGCGTCGCCGGCGTGCCGGAGTGATAGTCGGGTTTGCAAAGATGCCCTTTCCTGCGCGTCACGTCCGGTCAAGCGACGTCCCTTGATCCGCGTCGCTTCTGGAAGGATAGTTCTCTGGCCGGCTTGTCGGGGGACTGAGCGCGTAGCGCAGTCGTATACAGCCGGCGAGTTCTCCATTCGGTTCGCGTCGAACTTCCGGTTGCCACCCTGACGAGACCTACTGACAGTCCAGACGAATGTCGCCGTTGGGTCACATCTTCGCGTTGCGCTACGACGCGATCGCGCCACTTCCCGACATAGGCAATCTCGCGAGTGTCACGATCCGGCCTATCAGCAACTTTCCTTCGAGGAACTCAAATGGCGAGTTGGCCCGAAGCAGACTCGCTATCGAATCGTTTTGGCCCTAGGATTCGGCGATCGGAGCGTCGTAATCGCCGGGGGCAACCTGCAATGGAACGCCGGCTCGCCGCAATCCTCGCCGCGGACGTGGTCGGGTACAGCCGCCTTATGGAGCAAGATGAGGCAGGCACCTTCACGCGCTTGCGCGCGCACCGCAAGGAACTGTTCGAGCCTGAGATCGAAAAGCACAATGGCCGCATCTTCAAGCTGATGGGCGACGGCCTTTTGGCCGAGTTCGGCAGCGTCGTCGATGCGGTTGAGTGTGCTGTCGTCCTCCAAAAAGGCATGGCGGAGCGTAACGCTGACGTCCCAGCGCATCAGCGCATTCTCGAGCGCATCGGCGTGAACCTAGGCGACGTGATCGTTGAAGGTGAGGATCGCCATGGCGACGGGGTCAACGTCGCTACACGGCTGCAGCAGGTAGCCGAGGCGGGCGGCATCTGCGTGTCTCGGACCGTCGCCGAAACCGTGAAACACAAGCTCTCGTTGCAGTTTGAGTCGCTTGGCGAGCATCGCGTCAAGAACATTGCCGAGCCCGTGTCGATGTATCGGGTGGTGCTCGACGGAAAGGCGGCACGACCGCGGCCGCTCAGGTGGCCGATACCCCGGTTTGGGCGATGGTCCTTCGCTGCGGCGACCGCATTCGTATTGGCGATCATTGCCGGCGCAGTCGCTTGGAACGGCTATTGGCGCGAACCGGCATGCGCTTTAGCATCGGAGAAGCCATCGATCGCGGTGCTTCCTTTCGACTATGTCGGCGAGGATCCAAAGCGGTCGCGCATCGCCGATGGGCTCAGCGAGGATGTCATTGGGAATCTGTCGCGTTTAGGTGACCTCTTTGTCATCGCAGGAAACTCCACCCGGATTTACAAGGGTGGTGGTATCGACGTCGCGGAGGTCGGTTGTGACCTCGGCGTCACTTACGTCCTCCAGGGCAGCCTTCAAGACTCTGGGGCCAGGATTCTCGTCAAGCCACAGCTGGTCGAGGCCACCAACAAGCGCCTTGTCTGGTCGGAGACTTTCGACCGAAGCCCAGATGATGTCCTCCGCGTCCAGGACGAACTGACCGCGAGCATCGCCGCAAGGCTTCTCGGCTACGAACGGGACCTGCCCGAAGAGAAAAGAAACAAGCTCCAGCGCAAGCCGCCAACCGACAACCTCGAGGCTTACGACTACTATCTGCAAGCCGAAACACTGGGCCGCGGTTGGGGTACGACCGCGGAGGAGGCTCTCGCACTCTACCAGAAGGCGATCGCGCTCGATCCGAAATTCGCCGACGCCTATGCCGGCTATGCCCGGATCGTTGCCGATGCCTGGCTCTATCAACTCGAAACTGTCAGGCCGATCCCGGTCGCTCGCAAGGAGGCCTACGAGTTTGCTAGCCGGGCACTGGCGCTGGATGCCGAGAACCCGAGGCCCTATTTCATCTTGAGCACCCTGCAATCGGCGGACGGCCGACATGATCAAGCCATCAGACTCCGCACGCCAAGGCATTTCGCTCCAGCCTAACAACGCCGAGGGTTATGCTTATCTCGCCGGCGCCCTGACCTTCGCAGGGCGACATTCCGAAGCGCTGGCAGCGATGGAAGCTGCGCTCCGGACGGATCCGAAACCCCCGCCCCAATTCCGCGCCGATTTCGGCTGGGTTCTCTTCTACAATCACGACTATGAGAGAGCGCTACAAGAGCTGGAGAAGGCTCGCGAGGGCGGCGTGCGCTATCTCGAGACGATAGCCGCGGTCTACGTCAAGCTCGGCCGGCCTGCCGACGCGCGCGCCACCGTGCGAGAAATGCTCACGGTCGACAATTCGGTAAACCTTGAACTCCTTCGGGTGCAGTATTCCCACTTCAGGCGCAAGGAGGACCTGGATCAGTTGATCGACGCCCTGCAGGAGGCCGGAGTGTCGGAGTGGCCGTACGGCTACCGCGGACGCCCGGAACTCCGTCTCGACGCCAGCGAGGTCACGGCCTTGACCTTCGGCCGGAGGTGGAAAGGCGAGCGCCTTCACGTTGGTCCGTTCGTGCAGGAGGTCAGCCAGAACGGGACGCTTGCATACCGTGATCTAGGCAGTCTGGTAACAGGTAGCGCTTCGGTAGAAGGGGACGGGCTTTGCCAGCGAAGTGAGGCCGTGCTCATGGACCGCAAGCATTGTGGCAGTGTATACCGAAATCCCGATGGAACGCCCGAGACGAAAGACGAGTACGTGTACGCGAGTCCCCGCGGTATCTATAGATTTTCAGTAATGAAGTAGCTTTCAAATCCAACGCAAGCGATAGTGGTCGGCTAGTCGGTCAGGTGGGCCTTGATGACCCCCCACTGGGAGTCCGCCCTTTCGATTTCCTCGGCAGCATTGCTTTCCCACTCCAGCAGCCCCTCTTGCGAGGCATTAAGGTAGAGCTTGCCCTCGACGATCCGCCAGGCCTCGGGGTTGGCGTTGGCCGTGAACCCATCGACCATGGCGCCTGAACAATACCCGCCATATTGAGGAGCATATTTGACCGGATCGGACGCGAACAGATCGCGGTGCTTGGCGCTGGCAAAGTGCCAAGTGGCGCCGAGCCATGTGTAGCTGAATTCATCCGATCCTTTGACCGCCTTGGCATCGGTGAAATAGGCGACCGTATCATAGCCCCGGATCGCAATCCCGTCTGAGGACTGATTGATCAAATCCTTCGCGCGAGCCAGACCGGGCACAGCGAGCAGGCCAACAAACAGCGCCAGAATAAGGCGACACAAAGCCTTTCGAGAGAGACCCGACACTCCCAATCGCCGCTCTGAGTTCAGCGATCTACCAGGGCAGCAGACATATGCCATGCTCGAAGTATGCTTCGCTCGCGCGGGTAAATCAACTGACCAGTGAACAGCACCACCTCCATGATAGTTTGTGTAAGGCGGAGGTACTGGAATAGCTGCCTATTTGTGTTCCCCAAGGTGCGCGCCGATTGCGACGCGGCGGGCGTCGCTCAGTCCGGCCAACAGATTCGCGTCATCATGGACGAACTGCTGGCGACTGCCGTCGACCAGATCAGGAACACCTGACCACACAGCGTTCTGGCAGAAAACCGCCACCTTTGATCTCGCACTGGGATGTCCAGTCCTGTAGGTTGGTCGCTTCTGCAACCGTGGCCGTGGATAGCACGCGCGCGAGCGGCGGCATCAGTGTCGCCTATGCCAGGTAATTCCGGACCTTCGGCGGGATCGTCATGAAGGTCGTCAAGGGGTCATGGGCGTGAGTTCGCCCGAGGGCAAGCGAACTTCCGGAAAGGTTCGTATATCGTCGGTACCAAGCGTTAGGTTTTCACCACTCTCATGTTCGCCGTTTCAAGCCGCAGGTGTGAAAAATCGTTCGCTTGCTTGGCAAGCGTTGTGGCGAAATGGCTGCCCTGGGCAAAGCAGGAGGCACGGTCATGAGACGACGGTTGATCATGCTCTGATACGCGGGTTGGTTACCGCAGGACCTGATGCGTCGCGGAGCTGCCTCGGTCTAGGATCCAGCGTCGGATGATCCGGCTGATAGTGGTGACGAGGGTTCTCCTGCCGTGACCGTGCCTCCAGCCTTACCCAGGCGCAGAAGGCTCAAAACTGTTCGCTCCTCCGTCGATGCCTTTGGTTCATTGCCCGGCGATCAGTTCGTCGGCCGCGGCACTTGAGCCGCGATGGCCCAGACGAAGCCGGCCAGTTCGCGAGCGATCGCCGTAGTCACGGTGGTGGCCGGCTTGCCGGCTCTGGTGAGCTTGCGGTAACGGCCGCACAGTCGCATCTGAGCCTTCCATGCCGTATCGCGGATCGGCTTGGGCAGCCCCTCCTGTCGGAGCAATTGTTCACGGCTGATCCTTGCAGGGAACCGATAGCTCCAGGCAGCCTCGACCAGCATTCGCCGGGCGGTTCCGTTGCCTGCTTTCGTTACGCCGCCCTGACGCCTGGTTCCGCCGCTGGAATGTTCCGAGGGGACCAGACCGAGATAGGCCATGAGCTGCCGGGGGTTCTCAAAGCGCGTGATGTCGCCGAGTTCCGCGATCACGGTCGCGGCCGTCACAAGGGCCATTCCGCGAAGCGCTTGCAGGGCGTGGACCACCGGCGCCAACACCCAGTCCACGAGCATGGTCTCGATCTGTGCCGTCAGCCGATCACGACGGGCCGTTGCGGCTTCGATCGTTGACATACAGTCTTCCAGGACGATGTGATGGGCGGGCTGCTCGAATCGTAGCCCAGCCAGCCAGCGGCGATGCATCTGCGTCCAGGCGGGACGATTGTAGTGGAATCCGTGACGCAACAGAAATCCGGAGAGCTGCTGGCGGGCCTGCCGCAAGCTACGAACCGCGGCCAGGCGTGCGCGAACCAGATCGCGCATTGCCTCATGGGCAAGGTCGGGAATCCAAACGGGCGTCAGTTCGCCGGCCCGATGCAGCTTCGCCAGATTGATGGCGTCCCGACGGTCCGTCTTGATCCGATCTCCCGGCTTGCGAGGGATCAGCGACGGCGCGACCACCACACAGTCGTGCCCCGCCGCGGTCAGTTGCCGCTGAATGCCGTAGCCGCACGGTCCGGCCTCGTAGCAGAACCGCAGCACCGCTCCCGGCTGGGAGAGCTTGCTCAAAAGGCGCGTCAATGCCGCAGGCGTATTCGATATCTGCCCGTGTTCGCGAACCTCTCCGCGCCTGCCTCCAACTGCCAGAGCGACCGAAATCGTCTCCGTGTGAACATCCAAACCGACGTAGGTGATATGCTCGTAGGCGTGCGGATTATCTGAGTTTATGGCTTCCAGGAAAAAGGTGAGCGCTTTTTTCGGTTGGGCTCGAACGATGCCCGGTGGGTGCACCCGTCGGGGCCGCGCAGGTTCACCAAACCATCACTAAGCCAAATCAGATCAAGGAGTTAAAATGTCACCTAGACTTCCAGAGGTTGGTCCCGATGAAAGGGCCAAGCGCATCCGCATCCAACGATGCTCCATGTGGAATAAATTCGTCGAGCACGAGCTTCAAATCTGGCGCTGCACAAATATCCTCAATGCGACCCATCGGGGGCAGGACATCACACTGAAGTACGACAAAAGCCGGCCGTACCGTCTTGACGGCGGCTACAGGAGGGTAAGGCAACGTGAGCTTTTCTGCTGGATCTACCTCAACAATAGTATTGTGGGAGCTTTCGAGATGATTGAGATCGATGCTTCAGACGCGGAACCTAAGGACCTCGTTGGGGCCATGGATTCCGTTAGCCAATATGCCTACGAGCTTGCGCGAGTGATACGCCGTGGATGGAAATATCTCCCAGCAATAACGAGCTTCGGAACCATCCTGATTTCAAACGCGTCTGGATGGACCCAGCACACGCTCGTACCGGCTTATGGGCGGAGGCCGCGAGAACGATGATAGACGCCGAATTCCCCAAGCATGCAGTGATGGTGATGAAAGCCTTCCCTCTCGAGTATGAGGGCAAGGCTGACGTAACAAACGCTATTGCTTTCAAAAGAAGGCAGCGAGCCATGGCTCGCTACTATGGTTCTTTGTTCGGGGTGAAGCCATTTCCGGGCAGAGATGGAGGGGAAGGCTGGCTATGGAGAGCACATCCGCGCTGGGAAGGGATAATAGACGATCCTGCCTCTCCAACTGCGTACTTGTAGGTGAGGGGTGCCGAGCAGCCTCAGCGAGCCCAAGCCTATAGCCTTTGATCGGCTCAGCACAGGGCAAGCCGTTATTTTTGAAGGGATGTGAGTCGCCGAATATCTCACGTCTCTTCAGCCGCCACTAAACATGGCGGCGATGCCCGCTATCTCTGGCCCTAACAGAGATGGCGGGCATTTTTTTCGCCGCCGAGCGCCTCCTAGTGTTGTATCCCTCGACGGATCGCCTCTGTCGTCGTGGCGCTCCCGTGTAGAACCTGTCTCATTGCGCTTCCCTTGATTCGTGCGATAATGATGCACCATCAAAGTTCGGGATCAAACACCTAGGACCCCTAGCGAAAACCCTTAATCCAGAAACGCGCGATAGTGCTCATTCATTGCAGCAACGCCCGTTTGCCGCGCTGGAATGCATCGGTAAAGCGGTCCAATCCATGGGAGCCGCCGTTCACAGCTTTCCGCGCATCCCGCAGATTGTGGTTGGATAGAGCCCTTCGAATCCTCTGCTCATGGTTCTTGATGAATTGCGCAAGAACAATCCCAGCAATAGCCGGTTCGTTCGCACGCTCTGGGTCTGCGACGAGATCTTGCCCGATCATGCCTCCAATCGTTGTATAGTTGCTACGCCCCGTAAGCTGGATGTAGCCCCGCCCCTTGTACCGCGGGCCATCTCCAGGTTCCGTATTACCAAGGTCGCCTCGGCCTTCGTAGAGATCGAATGGCGTGTTGCGCGTGTTGAACCGGCTGCGACCCTCGCTGATAGGGACGAACCCTTCAGTCTCCGCTCGAATGGTCGCGAGCGCCATGAGGCCCATTTCCAGATCAATCAAGGCCTTCTGCCGGAGACCGTCCAGCACGAACGGCAAGTTGGCAACGATGTTGGCTCTCGGCGTAGCGGGGAACATCTTCGCCACAAGTTCGGAACTAAATCGCCCTAATGCATTCGGCGGCAAGACTGCCGGAATTACGAAGGCAGAGCTCGTTTCACTTCGCCGAAGGAAGCTGGCGAACATAAAACCGTCAGCGCGGCCATCACTTTGCAGATCAACCATTGCCCAGGCACCATCTCGCCCAAGGACGTTAACGGGCACGCCGAAAGGAACCACACGGACGATACCCGCGGTGTCTGATGGCCCCGATCGTAGGCGGAGTCCGTCGCGAGCGATTACTACGTGTGCATCGACTGGAATTGGCGCCACTCCCACATCCAGGCCACTTACTTCCGGCCTTGTGAGTCGACTATCATCTGGCGGGCCAGCAGTGCCCACCACGGTAGAGGGATCAATTCCTTCCTCAAGATCTTCGGGCGCTAAGTCCAACTCAAAGTGCATACAATCCTTACGGTCCTTCCAGTCACCTCCCCACTCAAAAACGCGTTTACCCGACTTCGTCTTAATGGCACGGACATCGGCAATCATAGCAGGCGTCATATCCGTATCAGCTTTGCCTACACGCACGTCTCGGGCCCGTTCGTCTTGCGTCGGCTTGTCGGAAAAACGTACGTTTCGTTCACCGTCATGATTGATGTAGGGATTGGTGGTCCAGTTCACATCTAGCGCAATGCCATAAGAATGTAGGCTCTTACCGGTCCCACCTGTTATAGTCCTACAGTTGTAACTGTCCGTGTCTAGGGACCTAACAACATAACCGTGATAGCCAATAACGGCGCTCAGAGCTTCAAACGCTTCTGTACCAGGCGGCGCTATTCGTATTCGATCCGGACCAAATGGAATAACGACCATTGTGGTCTCTGTGCACTCGAAACGTTTCCATTTTTGGCGAAGTTGAGACGTATTTAAGGACATCCTTGCCTCCCAAGTCGAGTTTGGGCCAAAAGTAGTATTGCATACCCCATTTACAGTTGAATTGGAATTTGCAGAGGGCGAGAGAGCTCAGTCTCAATTGGTGCTTTCAACGAATCCAGCTCAATCGAGCGGCTTGGCGCTGAAAAGTGGAACACGGCGTTTGCTTCGCATGGAGTTGAAATCCTGCAAGCGTGAGCGAGTCGAGATCGCTAAGACGGTCCCGTGAATCGCGAGCGTGTTGCGGATGTAATCAAAGGGAAGGCGGGTCGCCTGTGGCATAGCGATGTCGATCACCTATACATGGAAGATTTGAACCGACATCTGCCGGATGAGCGGGCTCTTTGGGGCAAGATTGACGCCAGGGACGGGAGTTTGGCAAGCCCGAACCTCGCCGCGAGCGCCCAAATGTCCCGGAGGCCGGTAGCATCGGCACGTTGCGTGCCGGAAACTCCAATTTGGTCCTCGCCAAGGCGCACCTCTCCCTTGGTTTCCGCTCGAACTCATGCCGCCGGCCCGATTTACGCTGGCGCAGGATCAGGTGGCGGCCGCAGTTCCGCGATCAGTCGCAGGATCTCGGTCTCGTCACGGCGACCTCGGCCATTTGGAAGACGACCTAGCGGCCGTGGCTGACGAGCTTGGCGCCGATCTTGATCTGTTTCTCCCTCAGGCTCGTTAGCGACCACTCCTTGATCGGCTCCGGTGTCGCCAGCGTGCGCAGGAAGTTGCCGAGATTGTAGGCGAGCGCATGAAGCTGAAGCCGCACGGCGTTGGCCGCGAACGTCCGGCATGACAACCGCGTCCACTTGATCGCGCCCTTGCCCTCTCTTTGATCCACTGCTCACTTGTGCCGCGCTGATTGTAGAAGGCGACAACCCGCTCAGCCGGGCGCGACAGGTTGGTGACGATGAAGCCGACGCGCGGAACAAGCTCGCCCGGATGCCACTCGACCTTGGCGATAACCCGGCGCGGCTTGGTCCAGCTTCCGGCTTTATAGGTGAAGCTGGCGTGGCACATGGTTCGGGGGACGCCCGACTGGGCGCGTCAGCAGATAGCCGATCCTCCCCTGGAGAACCTGGTTGGTGGGAATGCGGATCGCATATTTGATCCGCTCGGCTTCCAGGAACTCGTAGACCCCTGGCATGGCAAAGGCCGCGTCGGAATAGAGGCACAAGACCTTGCCCCGATAGCGTGCCACGACCGGGGCAAGCACGTCGTGCCAGCCGTCGGCGCTGTGCACGTTGCCGGGACGAAGCGCGCATCGTTCCAGATCACCGAACTGGTTGAACAGGAACAGCGGGTGGTAGCAGGTGCACTCGAAGTGGCCGTTCCAAACGCTCATCTCCTGATCGCCATGGGTCGGACTGACGCTCGAATCCATGTCGAGCACGATACCTCGCGGCGGACGGCGGCCATGAACGCCGTCGATCCATTGGCCGGAGAGGTCGGCGAGTGCCGAGAGATTGTCAGGCGCCGCGAGCCACTTCGTCTCGAAGCGGCCCACCTGGCTCGGCGAGGCCGCAGAACCCTGAGCCGCTTTGCCCCGACGATCCAGCGCATCGCCGCATCATGGCGCAAGCGTTCGGCGTCGTTCACGTCATCATATCCGGCGAGACGCCCAAACACGGATTGCCGCAGTAACCCGACCAGCGCATGACGCCCGTTCCTGCCGGTGCGCGCATCGGCAAGCACATCGCCGGCCATTCGTGCTGAGACCGAGGGCGTCATCGAGTTCGCGACAGGCGAGCAATCCGGCATCGGAGGTGATCCGGGAGCCATGGAACTCGAGCTTCACGCGGCGGTCGAAATCGAGCCGGAGAGGACCATCGGCCGATTCACCCGTTGGGTTATCCAAAATGGCCTCGTGCGATCTACATTAAACTATTGATTATTATATCTGAATCGCGACAGAATCGCAGCGAATTACGGTGTCATCCGGCGAATGCGGGCTAGTCGCCCTGCGGCGATCGCAGGCACTTGGCGAGGACACATCGACTGTCTTATGTTGGGCCGAAAGCGGACCGACCGCTCTTAGGCATTGGGTCTCGTAAGAGTACCACAATCAAACGGTTCCGCTGAGTTCTGCTAATAGCGCGAGTCGTCGGAGGATCAGCCAGTGTCGATAGGCTGGGTCCACGCTCATCCAATGAGAAGCATTCGTTTCGACGAGGTTGATTGAACTCGCTGCGATCTTCTCTAAGTTATTGATTTCGCTTGCTGTCGGCGCCGTCTTTCATGCGTTTTGTGTACCCACCCCAGTTGACCGCCACGCAAGGATGGCGCTGCGTCGTCGGCTACCAACTTGGCACAGAAACGGCTTGAGCCACCCAGCGTCCGCTTTTAGGTCAAGGCCGACGTGGTCTCTATGGCCGATATGCGGCGCAAAGCTGCCGCTGGTGGAGGGCTGGCAGCGGTGTGTCAGCTGCCGCACAATCATGAGGTGAAGGGCGTGCTGGTTTATGATCGGGCGAAGGTGGAGGCGCTCTTGGGAAGTGGCAGCATAGCCTGGGACACGCCCTCAGGCATTCTCGATCCAATACCGCCGATGCCAAGCTGTGAAGAGGAGCGAGACTGACGACTGCGTTGCTGGAAGGTCCACATCGATGATCACGCCCTCCACGGTAGCCGCGTTTTCGTCTGATCCGAATTTGATCTGCTTAGGTTTCCCTCCTGCCTTCAAGGCGTTGGTTATCTTCTCGCGGCTGAGGTGACGTCCATACTGGTGGTGCGCCAGATGCGACAGGATAACGATGTTTCCGGCGTGCCTGGCTCCTCCTGCCTCGACGAGGTCGGGGTGATGAGCGTCCATCATGCGCTTGCGGTTCTCTTGATGCTCCACATAGCTGCCGTCAGGCGCCAGCAATTTCGGTTCGTCAGCCGCGAGCGCGATCTGGCAGTGCCACGCGTAGTGATTTTCCTTCAGCTCGCGGATCTGCTCCGCCTCGTTGGGCACCGGAATGCGCTGCCTCGCTTTAGCCGAGTGGGAGCCCTTCCGTGCTTGTCTGTTCCCGGGGTTCCCGCGAATCGCATTGGGCTTCGGGATATTCTTGGACGGATCGGGCTTCCAATCGTGGTGTGCCAGAGGAGCCTCGCCAACCTCGCCGTCCTCGTTGTCTAGATCTTCTTCGTCCTGTGTTGCGTTTCTGGGCTCCGGCAGCCGCTCTGCTTGCCGGATCTTGGTCCGAAGAGCACGGTCTAGAGCAGGAGCGCAGTATCCAGGCGCGTTGAGGACGAAGATGCGTTCCGCAAGAGCGTCGAAGAACGCATCCTCCATTTCCGCCTCGTTGCGTTCCGCGAGCCATAAGACTTCGTGCCTGGATCGAATGCATGACGGACAGGGCCTGACACCCTCATTCGACCGACCTTGTAGGTGGCAATGACTTCACGAGCGCCGACCACCTGCTTGACCGAGCCTATGTGGCTGTACCAGCGCGTATTGATGAGAGCGGACGAAACGCCCAGCCCGACCGCCGATGCCATCGAACGCATGTTCGAACGCCTAAAGGATTTCAAGTACTTGCCTCCAATCGACACCGGCGTACTCGACGCCGATGAAGTGCGGCCAAATCGAGGGCTGGAACCCGAAGACACGTGCTTCATGAACGAGGACAAGGACGCCGGCTTGGTCGTGATGCGCGAGCGTGCGGCCAAGTACATCAAAGAGAACCCAGAGGCCGAAACAAACTTCCGCTACTTCGGCGTCGATTGGCGTGTCCACAAGACGTTCCGGCGCGATTTCGACGGTTACAGCGAATTGACGATCCGGGCAGTTAGACGCCGGTGCCGATCCGCGCTTCTGAGCCGAATATGCACGCATAGCCCACCAAGTGCCGGGCCGCCGCTGAGGCGAACCTCGTGAAAGGCGCGGCATTCGATGGAGGACGACATTGTTCGGATTTACTGCACAATGAACTAAATGTTCCGTCCCGCTGCGCTTCGTCAACCTTAGTGAGTGATTGGACGTGGTTGGCGCAGCGGGGTGTGCGGGTAGTCGAGGACGCCGCACGCACGTCTAACAACGATCTTGATGAAATGTTCCGCCGCCCCCGTCGCGCTGGGGTAGGGTGGGGGCGTGGATCAGCGCGACGGGAAGAGTGCCGGCAACCAAGGTAAATCCGCACTCACGCATTGTAACGCCGCGTTATGTTTCGTGCAAGCGACGGCAAAGAAAAGGCCCGCACGATGCGAGGCCAGTCGAGGGAGGGAGCCAACGGATCGAATATGCGTGAGTTAACTAACTATTCAGTAATGAAAAGGAAAAGCAGACCAGTCCTCTAAGGCAGCCTTCGACCAGCGATCATCCAGCAAAGAAAAGGCCTCGCTCACGCGAGGCCAGCCAATGGGAGATAAGATCTACAGAGAGCAGTTAGGACTATGCGTGAGTTGTTGACCTTGCGTCAACCGGTTCGTCGCGCTTCCGACGCGCGAGCCGAGTTCGGGACAGAGCCTTCCGGCTAACGGTTGGCTAACGTAGGGTGCTCGCCACGCTCAGCCGGTCTTGTATGTCTGCTGCGTCCTTCCAGCGGATGACTGCGGCACCTAGGCTCGCTGCCTTCACCTCAATGTGCTGGTCGTGAACGGTGCCGCTCGCTATCCAGACGGACATGGACCTGTGGGAGATGTCGACCTCGACCTCCCTACCCCAGACAGTGACTTCCTCATGTACTCTCGCCCGATCATTGCCCTTGGCCTTCTTCACTTGATCGACGGAGCATGCACACGTCTTTAGGCAGGCGGCAAGCCTCGTGCGCAGCACCTAGCGTTTGCCGCGCTTGGCAATCAGGTTCAGGTGTTCGGCCCGAGGTCGTTGCGCCCGGCAAGGCGTACTTCGCTCCTGCTCCGATGACATCCCGCCGCAATACATCCTCGGCGGGGCGTGCTTCTGCTGCGGCCACAGAGGCTCTGTAAGCCGCTTTGCGATAGAGACGCGCTGTGGGGCGCGAACATGTGGCTGGGCAACGTCCACGACCGCCTGCGCTGCCTTGGCTGCGGCAACCGGCATCACAACCGCTTCTGCGTTGTCGGCGTCCGTGGTTCGAAGCGGCTGCCGGAAGGCATTATAGCCGAGTGATGATCACCGTGAGTTTGTTGCTGCCGCCGTAGCAGGTTCGCCAAAAGAAGCGTATTTAGGTTTCCTTTGAGGGGGCTGAACTTATGGAAACGAGTTCTGGCAGTACTACTGTTGCGCATATGGAAGGCGACGGGTTTTACAATCAGAATTCTGCCGTACAGGCTGCAGGCATCAGCGAGGTGATACCTCTCTGGCAGAAGTTGGCAGGAACCGTTCGGATCGGTGATGAGCCCCTGACAATTGTTGACTACGCCTCGTCGCAGGGTCGCAATTCCATGCTCCCAATGCGCATCGCCATCGATACGCTTCGTTCCCGAACTAGTCGGGATAGGCATGTTGAGGTTATTCACACTGACTTGCCGTCTAACGACTTTGCATCACTCTTTCTCGGGCTTGAAGACGATCCCGACAGTTACATGCACGCTAGTGATATCTTTCCTTCTGCGGTCGGTCGTTCCTATTTCCAGCCGGTCGTTTCGCCGGGCCGCGTTCATCTTGGTTGGAACTCCTTTTCGCTGCATTGGTTGAGCAACTGCGTAAATGTACCTGATCATATAGCGCCAGACCTAAGCTCGCTCCCGATATCCACGCTGCGACTGCACGCCAACAGGCAGATGATTGGCGGCGCTTCCTCGAAGCGCGATCTAGCGAATTGAGGGTCGGTGGAAAGCTACTGAGCGTCTCGGCCGGTAGAACAGAGGAGCGATTGGGCTGGGAATGGCTCGATGGAGTGCTGTGGTCGGCAGTGCTGGAAATGGGCCGCGAGGGTTTATTGTCCGATGAAGAGCAACTTCGAATAACTCGTCCCTACGTGCAGCGCTCCGAAGCTGACATCAGAGCTCCATTCGTCAGCGGAACATTCGCGGGGCTGGAGATAGAGCATCTGGAGATTTTTGAGGTTCCTGATCCGCATTGGCAAGATTATCAGAAGAGCCGCGACGCCAAGAAGCTGGGGATGGATTGGTCTGGCACGACCCGGGCCTACACGTCTCCCATGATATTGGCCGCTCTTGATGCCAATCCGCGTCGAGCAGAACTGGCTGACGAATTGTACAACCGCTTTGCCTCGAGAGTGGAGGCTAAGCCCCAACGCAATGAGGTTTACGCGGTGGTGGTGGCGCTCGGCAAATGCGGGTGACTGGAAGCGAGGAATTTACCCATGCCCAAGGTATACATAGTGGCGAGTATCAACGTCACCGATCCGGATGGTTATGAGAGATACAAGAACGCGGCAATAAAAGTCACGAATGAGACTGGTGGCACGGTGTTGGTGGGTGGCAGCCAGATCGAAGCCATCGAAGGCACATTCCACAACCGCATCGTGGTCATTGAGTTTGAGAGCATCGAAGCGGCACGCGAGGCAGCAGCGGGTTATTTAGCCTTGCGTGATACGCGCGGCGCTTCTGCCCCTGATTACAATTCGGTCATCGTGGAGGGCGTATGAGCGGGATCTGATCCGGTGGCGGTGCAGCCACCGACTGGCATATCGCCCTCTGAAACATCCTATTGGGTGAATTTCAGCTCATCGATGTCGACGCGGTCGGCGAAGATGTTCTCGAAGCGTGCTTCAGAGCCGAGCCGCTGGAGGTGACCCCAGATATCGATTTGATGCGGAGTTTGATGGTGGAGGTCGTGATCCTCGGCCGAGCGGAACCGCTCAACGATGATCACGGTGTCGGGTTCGGTCGAACTGGGATGGTACTCAAAGAAGTCGTTACCTTCCTCCTGTCGGGTCTTTTCCGTGAAGGGCCCCAACAGAGCCAGGAACTCGTCGCATTTCCCCGGCCGCATCTTGATCCATCCGATAACGTATTTCATGGCAACCTCCCTCAATCGTTTCGTGCAACGCCGGTACGCCCAGAACTGTAGCGGAGATCTGCTTCCGATCATTATGTGGCCGAATGGCGTCATGCCGCATACGTGATGCAGTCTATCGGCGTCCCGTGATATGGTTCCTCATCGTCATAATCCGTGGGAAACGGCGACTGAGAGAGAAGAACGCTCTGCCCGAAGGGATAGGAGCGTCCAATGCCAATTTTCAGTCTCGCGAACAAGCACGGTATTTACCGGCCCGAAGACCTTAAGTTCCTGAAAAGCGTTTATGACGATATATTGGCATCAGGTGATCATCACGCCTCAGACAATGCCAAACTGGCCGAGAAACTTCTGTACCTCTTCAAGAGCGGCGTTGCGGACCGTGAACAGCTCTACATCGCGGCCCTAAAATAGAGCGGCGCGAACCCGCATAAGGTCACTCAGGCGGTTCTTGGTGCGTGGCAGGCATCGCTTGCCGTTTTAGCAAATTTAAATGCGTGACACATTTCACCGTCATACAGGTAGCGTGTGCGGTGACTAGGGAGGCGCACCCCGTCGCGCTGAAGCCAAGCCCCAAGCTCATCGGCGCGACGGGAAACAATGGAACGCTCATCATTTAACTAATTAAATGCGCGGAATTGCGCGCTGAGGTAGAATAATATTGTTCGTGCGGATTCTTCACCTGGTTGTCCGCACAGCTGCCGTCGCGCTGAACCCAAGCCCACCCCAACGGCCACAGCGCGACGGGGCTCAGTCCGAGGGAACATTTCACGAAATCGGTAGTTTGATGCACGGTGCGGCTTTCCCATTCCCGCACTAAACCCGCCGCGCTGACCCCAGCCCCTCATGCATGCCCACGGCGCGGCGGGAACATTTTATCAGGATCGTTGTTAGACGTGCGTGTGGCGTCCTCGATTACCCGCACACCCCGCTGCGCTAACCCACGTCCAATCCCTCACTAAGGTTGAACGAAGCGCAGCGGGACGGAACATTTTAGAGACGTTGATAATCTAGTCGACTCCACCGATTGCCGCGCTTTGGGGTTTTCGCTTGCTTCGGGTTCGTCGCCGATACATCCTTGGGACATGCCAAAGTCTCAAGACATGTCGATAGATATCGAAGCGCTTATGGCCGAGGTCGATAAATTTGCGAAGCGACTCGCTCAACTCGAGGATGAGCTGGGGTTGAAGAGCCGAAAGAGCGCTTTGGAACCGGCAGAGCGCAGAACTGTGCGCCACGGTCGGATGTATGAAGCGCATCTGCGCGGCGAGGAGAAGCTGCGGCACTAAGCACGACTTTTTCAACTTGAGGCGGCTCGCTCCAGTTGTTCAGCCGGCCGGCGATCCGGCCATAGTCCGGCACCACCGTCATGAAGATATCACGCCGGCGCTCTCCGCGATCGGCGCAGCGCTGGCAGGTGAACTTCGGCGTCAGGTCGTCGTGCACGGCGCCGCAGGAAGATGTCAGCGTCGAGGCCGAGATAGTCGAAGATCGTCCGAAGAGTTTTATGGTGCGCGGATATGGTTAATGATTGGTGCGACCAGCCACGGAGCCGCCATCATGTCAGGGACACCGGGACACTCGGGCCGCCGGCACAAGCCGAGCCTGATCAAGAAAATCGAAGGCAATCGGAGAAAGGTCGGCAAGGCCCGCATCCGGGACGATGTCAAAGGCAAGGGCTTGCCGGAATGCCCGCTCTACCTGACGGCCGAGCACAGGAAGAAATGGGCGCTGGCGATCGCCGCGCTGCCGGATGGCGTCGTCACCCGGGCCGATAGCGCAATCCTGGAAAGCTTCTGCATCAGCTGGCAGTTGATCGAGGACTCCGCCATTGCGATCCAGAAGAGCGACAAATTGGTGCGAGGCCCGAACGGCGCCGCCGTCCATAATCCGCACCTGTCGATCCTGTTTCGCGCGCAAAAGGAAATTGCGCTCTGTCGCCGCCGAGCTGGGCTTGACGCCGGCCGCGCGAGCCCGGCTGATCCCCGTGCCGAACTTTGACGACGATCCAATGGCGCTGCTGCTCGGTGGCTACGGCGACGAAGACCCAGCCAGCCAGTGGGCGGCCAACTAGACGCGGTTAGCGGCGGTCACGGCGGACAGGACTGGGTCAAACCACCCCAAATGGGGCAGTTTCCGCGCTGACCCCCGAAGCTATTTTTCGCGGATTTTAGCGCAGAGTTGGGGGCCGTTGCCCGCCTAATCGCCTGGATCTTCGACCCTCCCCCCCCGGGGGTCCCGGCTCTCCCCCGATACCGCCACAGCGGGTTCGCTGACGCGCATTCGAGCTCGCCGATCGGCCGACTTGACGTCTTGCTTGCTCGCCCTTGTCTTGCCGCTTCGTACTTCACTTCGTGATCCTGCCCGCCGGCGACCTTCGCGCGGTCCTGGCTGCGCCCGCGAGTTGTGTTGGTGTGACCGCGAGGATTTGGAACCGAATGCGAGTTGGAGTATTGATCCGCGCATGTTCTCGAGTTCCGCATGTCGGCGATAGAGGCCGCACTCGCCAAAAGGCGCAAAGCGCGCAGGGACTCAGAATCTACCCCTAAATATCCGCTGCCAAAGTTTCGCCCCTTCCAGCTTTGCACGCTGACAGAGAGCGTACCCGTGGGGAGCGATTGGCTCTTCGAAATGAAGTTCGACGGCTATCGCGCCCAGGCCGCCATCTCTGGCTCCGATGTCGTGATTTACACCCGCAACGGCCATGACTGGACCCGCCAATTCAAGGTCATCCTTCCGCCGCTTCGGGCTTTGACGAATGGCTCTGCGCTTATCGACGGCGAGATTGTCGCCATCGACAGCCATGGCCGCAGCAACTTCTCCATGCTCAAAACCGGCATCGCGGCAGGCATGCCGCTGAAGTTCTACGCGTTCGATCTGCTCGAATTGGATGGCCAGGACTTGACCGACCTGCCGCTGCGGGAGCGCAAGAAGCACCTTGAAGACCTTCTTGGCGAGCGCGACGCAGACGACAGCTTGCAGTTCTCTTCCCATATCGTCGACCACGGCCAAAAGGTCTTCGACACCATGTGTACCGGCGGGCACGAGGGCGTCATCGCCAAGCGCGCGGACAGTCGATACGCTGGCGACCGGACTGCGAGCTGGCTCAAGATAAAATGCATCAAAAGACAGGAATTTGTAGTTGGGGGCTACCGGCCAAGTGACAGCGGCCGAGGTATGGCCTCATTGATCCTTGGCACGTACGAAGACGGCAAGCTCGTGTATCGCGGCCGCGTCGGCACTGGGTTCACCCAGGCTATGCGCGACAACATTCTCACACAGCTTGAGAAGCGCCGCCTGGGAAAGCCGGCCTTCGCATCTGTTCCCCGAGATATCGCGCGGCGCGCCCGGTGGGTGAAACCTGAACTCGTTGCCGAGGTCGCTTTTACTGAGGTGACATCGGACGGCAGCCTGCGGCATCCAAGCTTTCAGGGCATGCGCGAAGACAAGCGAGCTAACGACGTCGTGATGGAAAAACCGAGGGCGGCCGCCGTGCCTGCGACCGCCACCCTCGATCCTGCAATTGGCAGGGAGATCGCGGCTGCGGTCGGCGTGCGCCTCACGCATCCGGACAAGTTATTATACCCTGGCACCCAGGTGACCAAGAGCACGCTAGTGGGCTACTACGCTGCGGTCGCAGAGAAGATGCTGCCCCACATTCGGGATCGACCACTTTCGCTGGTTCGTGACACAGATGGCGATCTGCAGCAGACGTTTTTTCAAAAGCACAAGCTGCCAGGCATGCCGAAGGCAATCCATGATGGTCAGCTGGAGAAAGTGAGCGGCAAAGAAAGCCGCATCCTTTGGGTCGATGATTTGGCGGGACTAATCGCCGGGGTCCAAATGAACGTTCTCGAGTTCCATATATGGGGCAGCCTTCGCCAACAGCCGAATTCACCGCACCGTTTGATCTTCGACATCGATCCGGACGAGGGACTGGCATTCAGTGACGTGAAGCAGGCTGCCCTCGACATCCGCGGTGTTCTGCAAGCCCTTGGTCTAAACTCGTGGCCGCTGCTTTCCGGTGGTAAGGGAGTTCATGTGGTCGTACCTCTTGTCCCGAAGGCAAACTGGGAAGAAGCCAAGAGCTTCTGCCAAGACTTCGCTGAGCTGCTTGCGCGCACGGATCCGTCGCGCTTCGTCGCCAATATGAGCAAGTTGAAGCGCAAGGGCCGGATGTTCATCGACTACCTCCGCAACGGGCAGGGCTCGACAGCAATCTGCCCTTGGTCGACTCGAGCTCGCGCCGGAGCTTCCTGCGCCGTTCCAGTCACTTGGGACGAGTTGCCGACATTCGAAAACGCCGCCGTTTTTGATGTCTTCGCCACCGCCACACGGGCTCAAGGCCCCGAAGCGTGGGTGGGCTACTTTGACGTTGAACAAACTCTGACCCACCGCATCCGCAAAGCTGTTCAGTGAAGGAAGCAACCGGGCTTGGCGAACGAGATGTTGACGATGGTGTTCGCTGGAGTGGACGTTGATCATGCGATCTGGCGGTACCAGCTGGTAGGATGAAATGCGGGCTCGAGTGGTGGTTGCCCGCTGCCCGAAATTTCGCGCGGCGGGGCCGACCACAAAAAAGCCGGGAAGCTAGCGACGGCTCAGTCCATCTGTAATCCGAATGTTGCAAGGTGGCTTTTACGAGGATCGCTGCCTAGGCGCGCGATCCCGACCGGGCATTAACCATCAGCGACCCCAAAAGAAGCAATGGGTTTGCGCGAGGAACATTCCACGAAATCGCTTGTTACGCCGCGAGCGTCCGGTTGCGACGCTGCTCAAGGTGAGATCGACATTGCCGTAGCGCGCCGAGGCGATCCCCATCAAGTTCGCGAGAAGCGCCCATTGGCAAAGGACGCTGCCTGATACGGGAACGCCGCTCGAACCGGAACGGAGCGGCGTTTATCAAGTGTGGCGTCCTAACCCTTGGACGAAGCTCCGATTGGTCGGGGCCGTCGGACTCGAACCGGCCACGCGCTCGTGCCACTCCGCTTCATTACGAATCCGGTATTGAGGCGAATTATCCCGTGGCGGCATTCTCCCGGTGACCCGAAACATGTGCCCGGTCTGGACCGACATGCCGATTGTGCTTTTCAATTTAACGGACTGTCCGATGGCGAAGCGATGAACGTTCATTACTGGATCTCCTGTTGGGTGCGCCTGGTCCTCATCCTGTCGCAGAGCGGCCTCGAGTTCGGAGTGGTCGATAGCCACAAGCTGGCTTTTGAGACAGTCAGTCGAGGAAATGGCAGGCAGGTGAATGAATGTCGCGACCCGCCGGTAGGTGAGCCAGGAAAGCCCGTCGATCAGCTCGTCGTCCTCGTCGATTGCATAATCGCCCGGCGGCTGTATTCCATCCACGCCTCTCAACGAGACTGGTGCCGTGAATTTCACGGTCGTGTGCTTTGTGCGGGTGCTCATTTGCATATCCTGGAAAGAGCAGATCAATGCGCTGGCGCAGCGACGCAGCCCTTCCCTACCGCGAAAATCGCGATGCCGTTGACATCAGCATTTGGGAGAATGAAGGCGGAGCCTGAGCGCGACGAACGTCTAGGCTAACCCTCGTTTGACGCGACCCAGGCCTACATCCACTTCGGACGGACCGGATCATTTACGTAGGATTTCTTGGCGGCCGGTGCAGAGAGCCTCCAACTTGGCACACCCGCTTATCCACAGGCTTCCATGCCTCGGCGGCGCGTTCTGCCTCGCAACTCTGGAACCCGTCTTTAGGGCCCTTACCTTCGCCTCGGTCTGATACTCGACCGTCGCCTTCTGCCAATCCGCTCTTATGCTGCGCCTCAAGAAACGCGGTTCGGCCCTTCCATAATATTTTTCTCTGCTTTCGGCCGCGAAATGTGCTCCTTCTCATCCTCGATCAGTCCTCTCGCCGGCACTGCATGCCCGCGCACCAGTCAGGTGGCCGCTCGCCGCCGAAGCGGCGCCGCGTGCTCTGCCGCTGCGCCGGCACCTGCAAGAGCGCTGGTCGTGGCTCCGCCGTCTGCCCAGCGCGCCACTCGACAGCCGAGCGGCAATGGAGGAAACTCTCCCGCACCCTCGAGGCAAGGATATTGACCATGGCGGAAGATGATGCGGCCGTTTTGGCGCTCAACCGGCAAGTTCAAAGTCTCACAAAGCCGATTGGCCGCGCTCGAAGCGCTCGTGCAGGTCACTCCGACAGGGATCAGTATTCAGAGCCACGGCAACCTCGCGATCGTCGCCGGCGGGCGCATACAGGTGACGGCGACCACGACCCTCGGCCTGACGGCGGGCTCACAACACGTCCCTGACCACGGGGGCGAACCTCGACTTCACCGCAGGCTGCCCGCGCTTCCCTCTCCGTCGGCGCGGGCTTCGCCATCGACGTCGGCGGCGCCACGTCGGTGAGTACGCAGGGGCCCCCAAGTCACCACGTCGAACGCGGCATTCGTGGTGCAATCCGAGTACAGCGTTACGGCCGGACAGGCAGTGCGCGTTGCTTCGGGAGGCGCGGTCGCGATCACGCCGGGTACCGACTTCGCGGTGTCGGCGTACCGCAAGGTCGTGCTGACGTCGGGAGTCGACGCCGATATCATCGCCAAGAAGGACATCGCGATCGTCGCGCGGGGACGATTTGCGGCTGTCGGCAGCAGACAGTCTGAACGCAAAGGTCGGCTCGGTGGAGGCGAGCGCTAGGAAGGATGGGGCGGTGGCCATTAAGGGCAAGGACATCACGCTCGAAGGGTCCGGGAAGATCACCGTCAAGGCAACGGGCGAAGTCGTGTTGAAGGGCGCCAAGTTTAGGGAGAATTGACGGGCCGGGGCCCGGCCAGCGAAACGCAAATCGCCGCAATAATTGCACGCATAATCTGACCCCCGTCGTTCCGACTTTGGACGTTTCGAGGCGATGGGCTCCTGCTACGGGACGCGTTTCAAGCCCTCCCTACCGGCCCCTCCGGGGAAGTCATGGAAAAATGCCTGCTGTCGATCCTTGAAGGCACTACGGCCTCTGAACTCGCGGAGGTGGCAGGCGCTGCGCTCGCATCTGGCGGACCAGCAAAGCTTGTCGGGACGCCGAATTCGCCGAAATAACGACACCGCACGCGGATGCGCGGACGATTGGGACTGTCCTGGTCTCGGGGATGGCCCTTGTGGCACCCGATGTGCCGGCACAGGCGTGGTCCTCCGTAACCAAAATAG